>JBEBVZ010000008.1:0-103439 GCA_040392445.1 Verticiella sediminum | reverse complement strand
CGGCTGGATCCGCGTGCATGCCAACGCCGCGCATCATCGCGCGGCCGCCCAGCGCGTATTGGCGTGCGCCGACAGCCGGGAAACGGTGGCCCAGGCGGTTGCGCATTGGGGCAAGGGCGAGCTTGAAGCCGCCATCGTCGATTCGGGCGGCTGCGCGGCGCAAATGCGTTCCTTGGCGCAATGGCATGCGCATCCCCAGGGTTTGGCGCTCGAGGCCGAACCGCTGGTGCATAGCCGGATCACCGTCGCCAGCCCACCGGTGCACTGGCCGGTTCCGGGCGCGCATCCTTTGAATGGCATACGGGTGCTGGACCTGACGCGCATCCTGGCGGGCCCGACGGCCAGCCGCTTTCTGGCCGGCTACGGCGCCGATGTGCTGCGTATCGATCCGCCCGGCTGGCAAGAGCCCGGCGTTGAACCCGAGGTCACGCTGGGCAAGCGCTGCGCCCGGCTGGATTTGCATGACAAGCAGGGGCGCCAGGTATTTGAAACGCTGCTGGCGCAGGCCGATGTCTTGCTGAGCGGCTACCGCACGGATGCGCTCGAGCGGTTGGGCTACGGCGCTGCCGCGCGCCGCCAACTCAACCCAGGGCTGATCGATGTCTGCCTGAACGCCTATGGCTGGAGCGGGCCCTGGGCGAACCGGAGGGGCTTTGACAGCCTGGTGCAGATGAGCTGCGGCATTGCCCAGGCGGGCCAGCACTCGGAAGGGGCGGACAGGCCACTGCCGCTGCCCGTGCAGGCGCTGGATCATGCCACCGGCTACCTGATGGCCGCGACTGTCGTGCGCGGCCTGGCCCGGCGTCTGGACCACGGCCATGGCCTGGAGGCCAGGCTGTCGCTGGCCCGCACCGCGAAGTGGCTGAGCGACCAGGGCATGGTCGACCCGGCGCGTCCCCTGGCGCAGGAAACGCCGCAAGACCTCGCGCAGGGTATCGAGACGACCACCTGGGGGCCGGCCCGGCGCCTGAAGCCGCCAGTCGAAATAGACGGCACGCCCATGCATTGGATCTTGCCGGCCAGCGCGCTGGGTTCGGCGCAGGCCGGCTGGCAGCCATATGCCGGCTAGGCTGGCTGGGCCACCAGGCGGATGCGTGTGATTTCCGAGCGTGCGCCCAGCCGCATCGGCGGCCCCCAGTAGCCTGTACCCCGGCTGACGTAGACCTGTAGCCGGCCCTGGCGGTGCAGCCCGGCGACAAAGGGCTGCTGCAATGGCACGAAAAACTTCCAGGGCCAGAACTGGCCGCCATGGGTATGGCCGGATAGCTGGAGATCAAAACCGGCGGCTTCGGCGGCCGGCGCGCTGCGAGGCTGGTGCGCCAGCAGAACCTTCACGGCCTGGGGCGGCGCGCCGCGCAGGGCCGCCACCGGGTCGCTGGCCTGGGCCTGGTCGAAGTGCTGCGCGCTGAAGTCGGTAATGCCCGCGATAACCAGTTCCGCACCCTGGTGCGTCAGGGTCTGGTGCTGGTTCATCAGCACGGTCAGGCCCAGCCGGCGGAACTCGGTCACCCATTGCGCGGCGCCTGAGTAGTATTCGTGGTTGCCCGTGACAACGTAGACGCCATGCCGGGCTTTGAGGCGTGCCAGGGGCCGGGTGTGTTCGCCCAGGCTGGCCACGTTGCCGTCCACGATATCGCCGGTCACGGCGATGGCATCCGGCGCGAGCGCATTGACCGCATCGACGATGGCGCCGACATAGCCGCGCTTGATGGTGGGGCCGACGTGGACATCGCTGATCTGCACGATGGTGAAGCCTTGCAGTGCCGGCGGAAGGCCGGGCACGGTTACGCTGACATCCACCACGCGGGCCAGCCGCCTGGCGTTGACCAGGCCCAGCAGCACGGCTACCGCGCTGGCCAGCGGTACGGCGAGGGCAGTGGCCTTCACCGCGCTTGTCATGAGCGAAGGATCGATGCCGCCGCCGCTGATGGCATTGGCGGCGGCCAGGGCCAGCAGCAGTATGTCGCGCAGTACGGTCAGCACGAACAGCCAGGAAAACAGGCCCAGTGACAGGAAGCCGATCCAGGCCAGGGTATCGCCCGCGGGCCGGCCCGCGGCGCGGCGCGTCAGAAAGCCGCCGAGTATCAGGACGTAGACCAACAACAGCAGCGCCGGGATGAACCAGTGCGCTGCCGGGGTGGCGGCGACTGCCAGGCGTAGCGCCACATAGGCGTGGGCCAGCAGCAGGACCACCGGCAGGCGCAGCAAAAATGAAAAACGCGGCATGGCTATCCTGTGGCGGCGACGTGGGTGGGCATTGGGGCGATCATGGCGGGCTGGCAGCCGGTAGCAGCACGCCATTTTCCCGCAGGCCGGGTAGGGCGGCTTGAACCGCGCGCCGGCCGGCTTCGATGGCTTCGCCGGCACGATGGAAGTCCAGCAGGCCCAGGTGGGACAAACGGGGCGCAATCGTGGCGTCGGGCGGGTCGCCGGCCATGCGGCTGCGGGTGATGCGCGCCTGCATGATGTTCAGGCTGCTCGCCACGATATTCAGGGTTGACGGCATGCGCACCCCGGCAGGCGTTGGCGCCGGCAGCAGCCCGCCCAGGTTCTGCTGCACGCGGCGTCGCCATTCGTTGCTGCTGGCCGGGCGCGGCTTGGGTTCGGGCGGCTGGCGCAAATGGCGGCCAAGAAGATCGGCGTTCAGGTCGACCGCGATGACCATATCGGCTTCCATGGCGCGCGCCAGCGATACCGGCACCGGATTCACCAGGCCGCCATCAACCAGCAGCCGGCCTTCGCGCATGACCGGCGTGAACAGGCCCGGCAGGGCGATGGATGCGCGTACGGCGTCGATGGCGGAGCCGCTGCGCAACCAGATCTCGGTGCCGGTATGCAGCGCGGTGGCCACCGCGGCAAAGGGCAGGGGCAGATCTTCTATGGCTTGATCGCTAAAGGTGCTGCGGAAAAAATTCATCAGCCGGGTGCCCTTCAGCATGCCGCTGTTCAGGCCGAAATCCATGAACGCGACCACATCCTTCATCTTCAGGCCGAGCACCCATTTTTCGAGCTGATCGAGTTCGCCGGCAGCGTAGGAAGCTCCCACCAGCGCGCCTATCGAGGTGCCACAGACCACATCGGCGTGGATGCCGGCCTCTTCCAGTGCCTGGATGACGCCGATATGTGCCCACCCTCGTGCCGAACCACTGCCCAGCGCAAGGCCGATGCGAGGTTTGTACGATGCGGTCATGCTGGCGCGCCTGGGCGCCGCACGGGGTATGCCCGGTGGCCTGGCCCGCCGGCACCAGGGTGCCAGGGGGCCAGGCCGGAGCCGATTGCAGTAGTGATATTCATGAGCCGGATAACATTTCTTCCAATAGGCTGCCGAATGCATCGGCGGTCACTGGCTGGCAAAACAGGAAACCCTGGTACTCATCGCATCCCAGCGTCTTCAGAACCTCGAGCTGCTCGGCGGTTTCGACACCTTCAGCTGTAACCGTGAGGTTCAGCGATTTCGCCATGGCGATGACTGCCGTAACGATAGCAGCATCGTTGCGCCCGGAGGTCAGGCCCTGCACAAACGATCTGTCTATCTTCAGCGAATTGACCGGCAAGCGCTTGAGATACTCCAGACTGGAATACCCGGTGCCAAAGTCATCGACCGCCAGCCGTATGCCCGCGCGGTGAATGTCGCCGAGCAGGGCAATGGCGCTTTCGGTCTTGTCCATGATGGTGCCTTCGGTTACCTCCAGTTCGAGATAGCCGGGAGCCAGGCCCGTCAGGGAAAGCGTCTGGATGATGTTGCGCGCAAGCTCGGCTTGGCGAAACTGGCGGGGCGAGAGGTTCACCGCCAGAACAATGGGTGGCAGGCCCTGGTCCTGCCATTGCCTGGCCTGGGCACAGGCAGTTTGCAGAACCCAGTCTCCGATGGGCACGATCAGGCCGCTTTGCTCGGCCAGGGGAATGAACTCATTGGGCGCGACCCAGCCCAGTTCGCCGCTGTTCCAGCGTACCAACGCCTCGGCGCCAACGATCCTCCCGGTACTGATCGAAATCTTCGGCTGGTAGTGCAGGATCAGCTCGTCTCGTTCGAGCGCATGGCGCAACAGGTTACGCATGTCCAGTCTCTCTGTGGCCAGGGCGTCCATGTCGGGCGAATAGTAGGCATGGGTGTTGCGGCCCTCGGATTTGGCGTGGTACATGGCGATATCCGCGGTGCGCAAGAGCGCTTCATAATCCTGCACCTCGCCGGGGAAGACGCTGATGCCGATGCTGGAACTGATGAAAATTTCGCGCCCCGCGATATTGAGCGGTGTGGCCAGGTGGCTCTTGATGCGTTCTGCGATGGCCGTGATGTTGGTCAGGTCGGATACGGTCTCGATCAGGACGACGAACTCGTCGCCGCCCACGCGCGCGATCGTATCCACGTTGCGCATGGTTACCCGCAGGCGTTTGGCGACTTCCTTCAGGACGTCGTCGCCGGTCATGTGGCCCAGCGTATCGTTGATTTCCTTGAAGCCGTCCAGGTCTATGTAGAGGACAGCCAGCCTGTCTTGGCTGTGCTGCGCGCGAGTCCAGGCCTGCGAAAGCTTGTCCATCAGCAGGCTTCTATTGGCCAGCCCGGTCAGTACATCATGGGTGGCCAGGTAGATCAGCTGTTCATTGTTCTTCTTGAAGAATTCACGGCTGCGCCGCAATTCGAGCGCACTGCGCAGGGCCGAGATCCCCAGGGCGACGTCGTTGGCGGTTTCGGTCAGGAGCTGGATTTCCTCGGGCCCCAGGGCGCTCGGGTCGACCGAAAAAATGCCCAATGCCCCGATCACCTCGCCTTCTACCTTCAGGGGCAGGCCTATGGCGCAGGCGCAACCGCAACTGGCGGCCTTGCGCCGCCAGGCCGCCATGCTGGTGCTCGTTGCCAGGTCATGGAAAACCATCACCCGGCCTGAGCTGATAGCCGAAGCCAAGGGCCCCATTTCGTTTCTGGAAAGCAGTCCGCCGGGATTGGACAGGGCCTCAAGGAGTTCGTCGGTACCGTCGTGCGCCCGGATCTGGATAGCCGCGGGAGTGTTACGCTGCGCATAGCCGACACAGGCCAGGTGATAGCCGCCGATCTGGCGGATGACCTTGCATATTTCGCCCAGCAGATCGTCCTCGCTTGCCGCGCGCACCAGGGCGCTGTTGGTGGCTCCGCGTACGGCCTGCACACGGCTGACACGCAGCAAGGCCTCGTGCTGGAGCTGCAGTTGTTCCGCCATATCGTCGAATCGCCTGGCGAGTTCGCCGATCTCGCCTCCGCTTCTGGCCAGGCCGGTGCGCGCGCTCATGACGCCTTCGCCCAGGCGGGCGGCGGTGCGGGTAAGCGCGCCGATCGGCCTGAGTATCAACCAACTGCTAAGTAGCCAGGCCGCGGCGATCGCCAGCAGCGTGGTCAGCAGCACGATCAGCGAGTTCCTGGCGGTGTCCTGCCAGACCTCGGCCAGCGGCCCTTTGCGGGGGATGCCCACGCGCAGGTACATGCGTGCGGTGGTGGAGGTGTACAGGGGGACGTAGGCGGTGGTGCGAACCATGCCGTCGCGCCAGGTTTCACTGCGGGTGTAGGCGCTTTTCTGCTCGAGCTGGGCGCGTATGTATTCCCAGTCTTCTATGTTTTTGTTCACGAACCCATGCTGCGGTGCTGCAGCAACCAGCACGCCGGCGTTGTCGGCCGCCGCCGCGGCCACGCCACTGGCATGGGGGGTATTGGCCAGGGCCCGGGAAATCGCCTGGCCAAACCAGGATAGGTTTACCGCCAGCGCAATGACCCGGGTGACCTTGCCTTCGGCATCCAGGGTGGGCGAAGCGAATACCAGTATCGGTTTGCGGTTTTGCGTATCGGGCTGGAAATCGCCGATGGCGAAAGTCTTGCTCTGTAGCGCCCGCCGGAAGTACGTCGTATCCGACAGGTTCAGCCCGGCAGGTTGTGGGGCGCCTGCGCAGACCACTTCGCCCGTAGGGCGAATGACCAGCAGGTTGTCCAGGTAATACGTGGTTTTCAGGGTAGCGGCAAGAAAGGCCTGGCATTCGGCGCCTTCTTGCTGGACTTCGGCAACCGCCGCCAAGTGCGCCAGGTATTCACGCGGCTCGGGCAGGACTTCCTTGGAAAATGCCGCAAACCGGTATGTGACGTTCTCGGCTTCCTTGGCAAGGTTGAGCCGCGCCGTGTCATATTCCTGTATGCCCTGGAACACCAGCACTGCCAAGGCGGGTATTACCGATGCTGCAACCAGGAGTATCAGGCGTGTGCGCAGGCTGACGGAGGAAAAGCTAAAGCGCATATCGCCCTATCGTGGTCTTTAACCTATTGAGTCGTGAAAGTGGACCCTCTTATCTGTCTTATATTAGGACAAAAATTTACTTGGGTAAGACGAAATGTATCGTTTTGGGAATTTTTTCGACCCTTTGCCCGACGCCACGCTGGCCGAGCGGTTTGACGATTTTCTTCGCGTGCCGGGTTGCCGGGTAGAGCGCATCGTCTCCATGGGGCAGGCCAGTGCGCCCGGGTTCTGGTACGACCAGGATTGGGATGAGTGGGTGCTGGTGCTGGCCGGCCAGGCCGAGCTACGCCTGGAACCTGATCCCCAGCCGGTGCGGCTGGCCGTGGGCGATCATTTGTTGATTCCGGCCGGCGTTCGGCACCGCGTCGAATCCACGGATCCGGCCGGCCCCACGGTCTGGCTGGCGATACACCTGCAGAGCTAGTCCGGGCCTGGGTGGTCTGCCAGCGGCCGGATCCGGAAGGTGTTGCGAATCAGCCTGGGCAGAACGGCCAGCTGGCCCGCTGCACGCACCGCCAGCAGGATGGCGTATGCCAGCCAGAGCCCATGGTTGCCCAGTGGCGTGAACGCATAGAGAGCCAGGCCGTATGCCGCGAAACCCAGGCCCACGGTCGCCAGCATGGCCCGGGTCCAGGTGGCGCCGATGAAAATGCCGTCCAGTACAAACGACGCCGCGCCAAGCACGGGCAGGACGACCAGCCACACCGCGTAGGAGCGGGTACTGGCGATGACTTCCGGGTTCGTGCTGAAGGTGGCGGCCAGGCTGGGGCCAAAGACATGGAATCCCAGCGCCACGGCCAGGCCCGTGGCGAGTCCCCAGCCCAGCAGCGCGCGGATCAGGCGGCGAAAGTGCTGGGCGTTGACCGAGCCGACCGCATTGCCGCAAAGGACCTGGGCGGGGCTCTCGAAACCGTCCAGTATCAGGGTGGCGACCACAAAGAGCTGGAAGATGATGCCGTTGGCGGCCAGGGTGTTTGCCCCGGCGAGGGCGCCGCCGCGGGTCAGCATCAGGATGCTGGCGGTCAGCAGCAACGAGCGCAGGAACAGGTCGCGATTGATGCGCAGCAGCGTAAGCAGCGCGTGCGCTCGCCAGGTCTGCGCCTGCCACGTCAGCCTGGCAAGTTGGGGCAAGGCGCCGTGGCTTGCCACGATCCAGGCCAGGGCCAGCAGTTTTGCCCATTCCGACACCAGGGTGGCGTAGGCGACCCCGCTGACGCCCCAGCCCAGGGTCAGGACAAAGTACAGATCCAGCGCTACGTGAACGAGGTTGGCGCCGACTTCGACCAACAGGATGGCCAACAGGCGCCGATGTCCGATCAGCCAGCCGCTCAGCACCGCGCCCAATAGCCACGCGGGTACGGACCAATACCGGATGGACAGATAGCGGGTGGCGTTGGCGTCGACCGCCTGGCCCGCGCCAAACAGATCGAGAGCGGGCGCAATGACCCAGGGCTTGGCCAGCAGCAGGGCCAGGCCTATCGCCAGGGCCGCGGCCAGGGCGCGCAGGAGCACCGCCCATTGTCCGCAGTCGTCCTGCTTGCCGATGGCCTGTGCGGTCAGGGCCACCGTGCCGGTGCGCAGGAAGGTGAAGACGGCCATCAGGCCGATCAGCAGCTTGGCGCCAAGCTCGACCGCACCTTGCGCCGCGGCATCGCCCAGCCTGCCGATGACCCACATGTCAGCAATGCCGAATAGCGCCGTCGCCAGGTTGGCCAGCATGGCTGGCAGGGCGATCGCCCAGATCAGTTTGTGCAGGTTCCGGGGGTTGGAGTGGGAAAGTGTCTGCATCGATTCCGGCTTGCGTGCTGCTCGCGCAGCCGGCCGCTGGCTTGAAAAGCCGGCCCGCGCGTCCAAGTGTGAAGCCGGAGCATAAGCCAAGGCAGGCCTGGCCCGGCCAGGCTAGGCGCCGCTGCACTCCCGAATGCGAGCCAACCCCTTTGCGTCAGGCCTGAAATCCGAGTCCCTGTTCCTGCAGCCGGGCCAGTCCCGCGGCATCGTAACCCCAGTCGCGCAAGGCGGCCGCGCCATGCTGGCCACGCTCGGGCGCACTGCCGGGAACTGCGGAAGGCGTGCCGAGAAACCGAGGCGCGGGCCCTGGCTGCACCACGCCATCCACCGTGATGAAATTGCCCCGCGCCTGGTTCTGCGGGTGTTCCGGCGCTTCGCTAAAGCTCAGCACGGGGGCCACACAGGCGTCGCTGCCTTCGAAAATCGCGCTCCACTCGTCGCGTGTGCGAGTCAGGAAAACCTCTTCGAAGCGCTGGCGCAGCACCGGCCAGCCGCTGCGCTCGTGCTGCCCGGGCAGTCCAGCGTTCGCCAGGCCGAGCTTGTCCAGCAGTTCGGCATAGAAACGCGATTCGACCGCGCCCACCGACATGTACTGGCCGTCGCGGGTGCGGTAGCTGTCGTACCAGGGGGTGCCGCCGTCCAGCAGGTTGCTCGAGCGTTCTTCGCGCCAGTTGCCCGATGCCATCAAGCCCCAGACCACTGCGCCCAACTGGGCCGCGCCTTCTATCATGGCCGCATCCACCACTTGCCCCTTGCCGCCGCGCTGTACGTTGAGCAGGGCGGAAACCACTCCCAGCGCCAGCAGCATGCCACCGCCGCCGTAGTCGCCGACCAGGTTCAGGGGCGGCACCGGCGGCGCATCGGCCCGGCCTATGCCGGACAACACGCCCGACAGGGCGATGTAGTTCAGGTCGTGGCCGGCGCGCGCAGCCAGCGGGCCGGTTTGCCCCCAGCCCGTCATGCGGCCATAGACCAGGCGTGGATTGCGCGCTAGCGCCACGTCCGGGCCCAGCCCCAGGCGCTCCATGGTGCCGGGCCGAAAGCCTTCGATGACCACGTCCGCGCGCTCGATCAGATCAAGCGCCGCGTTCTTGGCTTGCGGCTGTTTCAGGTCGAGGGTGAGCGAGCGCTTGCCGCGTCCCATGATGTCGACCTTTTTGTCGCCTTCACTCTTGGGCCCCAGGTCTGCCGGGGCGGTCGGCCTATCGATGCGCACGACGTCGGCGCCCATATCCGCAAGCAACATGGTCCCGAAAGGGGCAGGCCCGATTGCCTCGAACTCCAAAACGCGAATGCCGCTCAGTACACCCATTTGCTACCTCTTTGGCTGGCTTGCGGGACGCTTGCCCGCGTCCCGGGGAAATTGGAGGAATGCGGGAATGCCTGCTGCCATTCAGCACGCATTCCCGCATTCTTGAGTAGAACACCGCGAGGCGGCCTGTACACCCACCCGCGTAGGGTGGGCGCGGGGTTTAGGGAAAACCCGAGCTTTTCGCCATGGAAAACGGCAGAGTACTCTTTGACATAAATGTTCTTTTTTAGTTACTTCCATGGCCATATCAAGAATTCCCCTTTTGCTCGCTGCTGCATTTGCCATCGCCGGTTGCGACGGAGGTGGCGGCAGCTCAGAACCGCCGCCGCCGCCCGCTCCGCCGGACCCCCTGGCCGCCTATAAAGACCAAACGGTCCAGTGGGGCAGCTGCAATCAATACTTCTTTGAAACCGGATCATCCACCGAGGCTTCGAACTACCGGGCGAAACTGGGAGATCGCGTACAGTGCGCAGATATCAAGGCTCCCCTGGATTACCAGAATCCGGATGGTCTCCAGATATCCCTGTCCATGCTGCGTGTCAGGGCTGTGGAATCCCCCGAAGCAAAACCCAACCTGTTCTTCAATCCTGGCGGACCAGGCGAAGACGGCCAGACTTCCTCCCTCCTGTTCTCCATGCTGCTGTCACATGGAAACGAGGATTCCGCCCTGGGTAAAAAATACAAAGAAGTAAGCGATTCGTATAACTTCGTTGGTTTTTCACCGCGCGGAGTCGGTGCCAGCACCCGGATTACTTGCGCCGGCAACGAGCTTATTTACGAAATAGATGGCACCAAGTGGGGTGAAAATGCCCAGAACATCCGGAAAATAACGGATACCGCACGTTACACCGCCACCAACTGCCAAAAAAACCCGGTTTCCGGTTATATCCATACCGATGCCACGGCGCGCGACATGGATTTGATGCGCCATCTGCTGGGCGATGAAAAGCTCCATTACTATGGAACATCGTATGGCACCTGGCTGGGCTTCTGGTATGCAGGGATGTTTCCCGAAAGAATCGGCCCCATGGTGCTGGACAGCAACATGAACTTCAACCAGTCGATTCATAGCGCCGCCATCCGCTATACAAATGGGCAGATTCACACATTCCTGGAATATATAGCGCCGTATGCCGCCAGGCACGACACTATCCTTGGCATGGGCACAAGCGTCGAATCCATCGTTAACGACCTGAACGCCATCGGCCACAAGACCAACCAGGCCCTGCTCAACATCGGCGGGAGCTTCAGGGCCGAACGGGAGGGAATTCCCGCCTACCTTTCCGCTATCAAGGCAGCGGTTGAAACGCAGAAACTCATCGATCAGGGCAAGACGCTCGACGAGATGGAAAGCATTCTAAGCAATGGCAAGCATATGGGGGATGAGGCCATCGACCAGATCTTTAAGCAACAGGCTGCGTCCATGGTTCAAAACCTCAGGTACCTGGAAGATCCACGCGCTTATACCGAACCCGAATACTTCTCGCTCGACAATTCCACGTCCGTCTGGAATACGGTGGTTTGCAATGATGAACCTCTGCAGAACAAAGATCAGACGTTCTGGGTCGATACCGGCTTTGATATGGCCAAAAGCCTGCCGATCGCCGGCAACGGCATTGCCAACCAGCCTTGCCTTTACTGGAACCGGCAAGAGGGCATCGCCAAACCTTCGATGGATAGTCTGAAAGACGCGCCCTTGCTGATGTTGCAAAGCGAGTTCGACGTTCCCACACCCTTGAGCGGCGCCATGGAGACATTTGAAAAGCTTCCAGCCGCCAACATGGTTCGCATCCAGAACGAAGGCGCGCACGGCCTGATGGTCTATCAAACCGAGTGCGTTGACCTCACGGTGATGAACTACCTGCTGGGCACAACGCCTTCGCAACGTCTGATCGAATGCCAGGGCAAGCCGCTTGCGCTGGATGAGAAGAAGCTGCAGGACAAAGCCCTCAAGACGGCCGCCCGCACCGACGCACGGCCGGCGTCCAACTTCGAGGATCCCGAATTGGCGGAAACGCTGATCGCCAAGCTGCGAGATGCCGCTCGCCTATAGATCGGATTGGTGGAAACATCCAATACCTTGTAGAAGGTTGCGTTCGCCAGTTCAGCTCTTTGGTAGAGCAGCGCACTTGTCATGCGAAGGGCAGGAATTCGATTCTTCCAACCCAGCCGGCACCAGTTATATGCAAGCATCTGCGCCCATCCTTCAGGGTTGGCGCAGATGCTTTCTGGTTTTCAGGCAAGCACTTTCCAGCGAGTATTGCGCGCAAACCGCTCGTGTAGAATCTTCGGATGGTCTTCGCCTGCTGGCCGCACGCCTTTTGCGAGCTTGTTCCTGCGTAGGCGAAGTAGCGAGTCCTGCATGTCAAAAACCTTCCCGGCCCGGGGGACTCATACGTCCCACAACGCGGCACTCCAGCCTATCGTCAGCACCAAGCTTGTTCCGCCCAGGGGGCTGGGTCGCCTGGTGCCGCGCGATCGTTTGCTCGAGCAGTTGCTGCAGGCGCGGCACCTGCGCTGCCTGCTGATTCAGGGGTCGGCCGGCTATGGCAAGACAACGACCCTGGTGGAATGGTGCGAGGCCTTGCGGCCGCTGGGGTTTGACGTGGCCTGGCTGTCCCTGACCCAGGACGACAACGATCTGGCGCACTGCCTGGACTATCTGCTGGCCAGCGTGGCGCAGGTGGACCCGGACATTTCGCGCGAAGCCAATATGCTGGATGGCCGCGGTGTCGATCGGGAAGCGGTCGAGCGCACGATGATCGCGCTGGTGCGCGCCATTGCGCGGCATCGACGCGAACTGGTGGTGGTACTCGATGATTTCCATTGCATCACCGACCCGGGCATACACGATGCCTTGCAGTGGCTGCTCGATTATGCGCCCGCCAACCTGCATCTGGTGTTCGTCTCGCGTGTTGCCTTGCCTCTGTCGCTGGCCCGGTTGCGCTCGCAGGCGATGACACTGGAACTGGCGGTGAGCGACCTGCGTTTTACGCTTGCCGAGTCCGAGCAGTTCCTGAAACTGCAATTGGGCGACATCGATAAAAAAACGGCACAGCGGCTGCACGAACTGACCGACGGTTGGGTCGCGGGCCTGCAATTGTTGTCGGTGGAATGGAACAAGCGCCGGCAGCGTTCGGACTCGATCAAATCCCTGGATGATTTTGTGCGCGTGCACCTGCTGGATGATCGTACATTCGTGGGTTATTTCGAGCGCGAGGTCTTGTCACGGCTCTCGGCCGACGAGCTGCACCTGCTGGTGCGCGCGGCGGCATGCAGTCGCTTTTGCGCATCGCTGTGCGCCGCCTTGCAGGGGCAGGCCGGCGTGGCAGATACACAGGCCCTGCTGGCTCGCTTGGAAAGCGACAATCTTTTCATCGTGCCGATAGATCGTAGCGAGAGCGAAACCTGGTACCGGCTGCATCCGCTCTTGCGCGAGATCTTGCTGGATCGCTTCAAGAATTTCGATCCGGCAGTACGGCACGAGGTGCATGCGCGGGCATGGGTCTGGTTCCGTGATCGCGGTCATCTGGATGAAGCCGTACATCATGCGGTGCACGCCGGAGAGTCCGAACTGGCGGCGCACTTGCTCGAGCAATCCGCGCAGCAGCTGTTTGCCAAGGGCGAGCTGCGCAAGCTCGTCGGGCTGGTGCGGCAATTGCCAGAGGCTCAATGGCAGTCCCGCATCGAGCTGCGTATCTGGATGGTCAGGGTGCAGTTGTTCGCTCGGGAACTGGACGCATGCGCCGCCAGCATCGCGCAGCTGGAAGCCGATGTTCCTTTGAGCGATGTCGTTGATCGTTTCAAGCTGACGCTGCTGCGCGCTTCTCTCGCCGTCCAGCGCGACGACACCGATAGTGCGCTGGCGATCCTGCCGCAGTTACTGCATCCGCCCGAGGGCGCAGATCCGATCGCTCTTGGCGGCGCCGTCAATATCCTGTCCTGGCTGTACATGCATCGCGGCGAATACGATCGGGCCCGCCAGCTGCAGCTGGATGCGCCCAAGCTCATGATCCATGGCGTACCCTTGATTGGCACATCGGCCGGGCTCTTGCAGGGCCGATGCCTGGTTGGCTTGAGCTATGCGCTGGAGGGAAAAGTCCGGCAGGCCGAGCGGGTCTATCGTGCCGTCCTGCACGAGGCCGAACTCAAGGGCAAGGCCTGCGCCGAGCCGGGCTACCTGGCTGCGGCGCTGCTGGCCGAGGTTCTATACGAGCTTGGTGAAACCGATGCCGCACGTGAACTGCTCGAAAGCCGTGTCGATGTGCTCGAGCGTGTTTCGATTCCCGATTCAGTGTTGCGGGTATTGCTGATGCTGTCCAAGACACGGTGGCTGGCCGGCCATCGGCTCGAGGCCTTCGCCTATCTCGATCGCCTGGAGGACTACGCGCTGCAATTGGGCCTGGATCGCTTGCTGGCGCATAGCCTGGTCGAAAAGCTGCATCGACATATATTGTTGGAACAATTTAATGAGGCGCAGGTGGAGATGGCGCGATTGGAAGCCCTCGAGGCGCGTTACCCCCATGCCGACCAGAGCTCGCGAGGAACGATAGCCCTGACGGTGCAGCGCGCCCGGGTGCGTTGGTGCATGGCGCGCGGCCGCTACGAAGATGCCGCGGCCTGGCTCGAGCGGCTGATCGCCCTGTACCAGGCGCGGGGCCGCCAACGCCTTGTTGCGCATCTGATCCTGCAGCGCGGCATCGTTCAGATGCAGCTGGGGCAGCGGGATGCCGCGTATGCCAGCGTCGAAGAGGCTTTATGGCTGGGACACCGGCTTGGCCTGGTGCGCAGCCTGCTCGATGCCGATCCTGGCGCCTGGGATCTGATCGTCGAGGTGGCAAGGGATAGGGCGCTGGACCCCATGCTGGTTTTCTATGTCGAGCAGCTTGAACTGCGCCACCAGGCGGCCAGCGCCCTGGTGG
Source organism: Verticiella sediminum (assembly GCA_040392445.1). Taxonomy (GTDB): domain Bacteria; phylum Pseudomonadota; class Gammaproteobacteria; order Burkholderiales; family Burkholderiaceae_B; genus Verticiella; species Verticiella sediminum_A. The sequence goes on along the minus strand of JBEBVZ010000008.1, from coordinate 89,163 downwards.
AGCCCAAAGCGTCGCCTAAGCTCAAGCGCGGCGCGGCCGGCACCGAACTGCTGAGCGAGCGCGAGATCGACGTCGTCCGGCATCTGGCCGAGGCGCTGCCCAACAAGAAAATTGCCCGTGCCCTGGGCCTGTCGCCCGAGACCGTCAAATGGCATCTGAGCAATATCTACGGCAAGCTGGGTGTGTCGGGCCGGGACGAAGCCGTCGCGCGGGTGCGCGACATCGAATGGGGCAGTCCCCACGAACCGCCCGCCCGCGCCAGAACCCGGTAAGGTCCGACGCGGATGGTGCTTTGCGAACCCATCTCGCGTCGTAGATGGCGCGTGGCACCCGGCTTCTTGAAGAGAGCCACGCCAGCGCCGGCGATCAGAAGATCGCGTTTCCTTGTTTAGGGTCAGGTATCGAACGCGATCAAAGCTTGCGCGAGATGAGTTCACGCATGACTTCGCTGGTGCCACCGTAGATGCGGGTAACGCGCATGTCGACGAAAGCGCGGGCAACCGGGTATTCCAGCATGTAGCCGTAGCCTCCGTGCAACTGAACCATCTCGTCCAGGGCCTTGCCCAGGGCTTCGGTCGTAAACAGCTTGGCGATGGCGGACTCTTCCAGGGTCAGCCGGCGGCGCATGTGTTCGCCCAGGTAGTGGTCGATCATCACGCGCGCAGCCACGGCCTGGGCCTTGATGTCGGCGAGCTTGAACTTGGTGTTCTGGAAATCCCAGACGGTCTGGTTGAAAGCCTTGCGCTCTTTCACATAGGCAATCGTGTGCTCGAGCGCGGCTTCCATGCGTGCTGCCGCCGACACCGCGATGATGAAGCGCTCTTGCGGCAATTCGGCCATCAGGTAGCCAAAGCCCTTGCCTTCCTCGCCCAGCCGGTTGCCGACCGGGACCCGGACGTTGTCAAAGAAGAGTTCGGCGGTGTCCTGGGCGTACTGGCCCACTTTCTTGAGCTTGCGGCCGCGGCGAAAGCCCGCGCGATCGGCTTCGACCGCGATCAGGCTGATGCCCTTGGCGCCGGCGCTGGTGTCGGTTTTGCACACCACGATGATCAGGTCGGCGCTCAGGCCGTTGCTGATGAAGGTCTTGCTGCCGTTGATGACGTATTCGTCGCCTTCGCGCACGGCGGTAGTGCGCACCGCCTTCAAGTCGCTGCCGGTGCCGGGCTCGGTCATGGCGATGGCCAGGATGATTTCACCCGAGCAGGCGCCAGGCAGCCATTTCTGTTTTTGCTCTTCGCTGCCGATGCGTGCGATGTAGGGGGCGATGATGTCCGAGTGCATGCCGAAAGTGAGGCCGCTCAGGCCGACCTGCGAATATTCCTCGGCCATCACTGCGGAGTGCCCGAAGTCACCGCCGCCGCCGCCGTACTCGGTGGGAAGCGTCACGCAAAGCAGACCCTCGCGGCCGGCCTTGAGCCAGGTCTCGCGATCCACGCAGCCGGCCTCGTCCCATTGTTCCTGGCGAGGAGCGCATTCGCGCTCGAAGAAGCGGCGCACCGTGGTGCGGAACATTTCATGATCGTCGCGATAGACAGTACGAGAGATTTGCATGGATGAGTCCTAAAACGGGGAAGGGGGGCCCTTGCTGGGTAGGGCGCGGCAAGCGGCCGATGCGCAAGGGGACATGGAATCGTGAGGCCGGGAGGAGATTCGATCACCACCCGAGATGGGGGGCTGTGCGCCGCCAAGTCATGGTTGGCCCCCTGTCTCTATCCCCCCCGAGGCGGGTGGCCCATGCGGTTGGCGGCGCTGGTCTACTGGCATCAAAGGTTGACCCGGGCCGGCCATGGCGATGAAGCGGGCGGCTGGATCCCAAGAAATCAGTACAGGAGCAGGCAATGAGTATTTCTTCCCATGCAAGCGAGTCGCTCGTGCAGCGCCCGGTGAATCCGCTGTTGCTGGACCGGGCTTTTGCGCGTGAGGGTCTGCCGGACCGCGTGAATGTCCCCGAAACTACCTTGTTCGAAAACCTCGAGCTGTCGGCGCGGCGGTTCCCGGACAAGACCGCGATCCAGTTCTACGGCAGCGCCATCTCGTATCGACAGCTGCTGGAGGACGCCACGCGCCTGGCAGGCTATTTGCAGCAGGAATGCGGCGTGCGGCGCGGCGACCGTGTTCTGCTGTTTAGCCAGAACTGCCCGCAGTTCATTGCGGCGTATTTCGCCATTTTGCGTGCCGATGCCGTCGTGGTGCCGGTGAACGCGATGTTGCTGCAGGACGAGCTCAAGCACATCGTGACCGACAGCGGCGCCGTGGCCGGGTTTGCCGCGCAGGAACTGGTGGACAAACTGGCGCCCCTGCTGGAACAGACCTCGCTGGCGCATATCGTGGTGCATGCCTATGGCGATGCGCTGGCCGACGACGATAGCGCCGAACAGGCGCCCGAGTGGGTCCGTGTGCGCGCCAGCCATGCGCATCGGTTTGCGGGTGCGCACGACTGGCAGCAGGCGCTGAACCGGGCATGCCAGCCACGGGCTCACGATGCGCGCGCGGACGATCTTTGCATGCTGCCGTATACCTCGGGCACCACGGGCAAGCCCAAGGCCTGCATGCATACCCACCGCAGTGTCATGACTTCGGTGGCGGGCTCGCAAGTCTGGCGCGGCTCGCACCCGGAATCCGTCTATCTGGCCCCCGCGCCGTACTTCCACTTGCTGGGCCTGCAAAACGGTATCAACTCGCCCATCTACATGGGCGGCACGATCGTCTTGTTGCCACGCTGGGATGCGCGGGTTGCGCTCGACATGATCGAGCGCCATCGCGTGACGTGTTGCGCCGCCTTGCCCGCGATGCTGGTAGACGTTTTCTCGCAACCCGATATCGAGACGCGCGATCTCAGCAGCTTGACCTTGCTGGCGGGCGGTGGCGCGGCAATGCCCGAAAGCACGGCCAAGCTGATGCTCGAGCGCTATGGCCTGCGGTTCGTCGAAGGCTACGGGCTGACCGAGACCGCTGCGTTCGTCCTGCATAATCCGCTGTATCGTCCAAAATCCGGCTGCCTTGGGATCCCGACCTACGGTGTGGATGCCCGCGTACTGGACCCCGTCACGCTGGTCGAGGTGCCGCGTGGCGAAGTCGGCGAGATCGTCCTGCACGGCGCCCAGGTGATGCTGGGCTACTGGAACCAGCCGCGTGCCAACGAGGAAAGCTTTCTCGAGATCGATGGCAAGCGCTTCTTTCGCACCGGCGATCTGGCCAGCATCGACGAGGACGGTTATTTCGTGATGCGCGACCGGCTCAAGCGCATGATCAATGTTTCCGGGTACAAGGTGTGGCCGGCCGAAGTCGAAGCGTCGCTGCATACACATGCGGCGATCCAGGAAGCCTGCGTGATCGCCGTGCGCGATACGCAGCGCGGAGAAACCGTCAAGGCGGTCATTGCGCTCAAGCCGGGTCATGAGGAGATCGGCACGAGCGAACTCCTGGCCTGGTGCCGCGAGCATATGGCGGTTTACAAAGCGCCGCGCATCATCGAACTCGTCGAAAGCCTGCCGCGCTCGGCCACGGGGAAGATAGACTGGCGCGAACTGCAGGAAAAGGAGTTGCAGGCTTAGCGCCTGTAAACAGGCGCTAGTCCGGCGCCGCTGTCGATGATTTGGTGGCGGTGTGACAGGTGTAATGGCGTTACAGTGTTGGGTAGTAGAAATGACACTGAAGAGACAAACATGAGCAACGGCACTCCCTCCACGACCCCTGATGGCAAGCCAGTCCTTGAGTATCCCTGCGGCGATGCGCCCGCGGCGGGCAGCGTACGCGAGATCGCGCCGGGCTTGCTCTGGATACGAATGCCGCTGACGTTTACCTTGAACCACATCAATCTGTGGGCCGCCCGCGATGGTGATGGCTGGGCCGTGTTCGATGCCGGCCTGCAGACCAGCGACACCGCCACCGCCTGGCAGGATCTATTCGCGCCGGGAGGCGCGCTCGAGAGCGGAATGACCCGGCTGATGATCACGCACATGCATCCCGACCATGTGGGCATGGCGGGCTGGCTGACCCGCAAGTTCGGCTGCCGCTTATGGATGACTCGCCTGGAATACCTGACCTGCCGGGTGCTGGCCGCGGATACCGGCCGTGAGGCGCCGGACGATGGGGTGCGTTTCTATCGTCAGGCGGGCTGGAGTGAAGATTCGATCGAAACCTATCGTGCCCGGTTTGGCGGGTTCGGCAAGATGTTGCACGCCTTGCCGGACAGCTATCGACGCCTGCACGACGGCGAACTCCTGACCATAGGCAAGCACCAGTGGCGGGTCGTGGTCGGCAATGGGCATTCGCCCGAGCACGCCTGTTTCTATTGCGAGGACTTGAAGGTCTTGATCAGCGGGGACCAGATCCTGCCGCGCATCTCGTCCAACGTATCGGTATTCCCCACCGAGCCCGATGCCGATCCCATGGGGGAATGGCTGGCTTCGCTCGACAAGCTGCGCCGGGAAGTGCCGGACGATGTGCTGGTGCTGCCGGCGCACAACGAACCCTTTCGGGGCCTGCATGCGCGTATCGACTACCTGTCGAGCAGCCAGCACCAGGCGCTGGATCGCCTGCGCCAGGCGCTGGTCACGCCCAAGCGTGCGGTGGATGTGTTCGCGGAATTGTTTTCCCGTCCCATCGGCGACTCGCCCGGCCTGCTGGGCATGGCAACCGGCGAGAGCATTGCCCACCTGAACTATCTGTTGCAACGCGACGAGGCGGTGATGGAAATCGGCCAGGACGGTCTTGCCTGGTATCGCATGAAAGCCTGAGGCAGCGCGCGCATGCCCGCCTGTCGGCGTGCTGCGCCATGAAGAAATCTGCCGTTTTCCTGCGCACCGGAGTGCTATATTGAAATCCGGTGCTCCCGACCTTGTGGATGGAGAACGGCATGAGAACGCTACGCAACGTATTGTTTGTCTGTGCTGGATTGTCTTTCACCGCGTTTGCCCAGGATGCTTCGGTAACGATACTGTCGCCGGCAGATGGCGCCAGCCTGGACGGCAAGGCAAAAAACGAAATCGCCTTCGATGTCACGCCCGGCCCGCGTGGCGATCACACCCATTTGTACGTGGACGGCAAGGAAATTGCGGTGCTGCGTCAGTTGAAAGGCACGCATGCGCTGGGCACGCTCGCGCCCGGCATGCATGATTTGTGTATCAAGGTGGTGAACAAAAGCCATACCCCTATCGGGGTCGAGAAATGCGTGAAGGTCAGCGCGCAGTAAGGAGATGACCTGGCTGTGGATCCGCAAAACCTGGCGTATGCGCTGGTGCAGCTTGTTCACAATTTCGGGGCTGTCGCGGTAGTCGGCAGCGCCGCGGCGGCGCTTTGGCTGGCGCCGCCAGCTTCGGTGCTGTTGCGCGCGCTGGCCTGGACTGCGCTGGGAGGCTGGGCCGCGCAGGCGGCCAGCGGTGCCACCTTTGGCGCCGTCAGCTATTTCTACTACGGCCGCTTCCCCGACCTGCATGGCATCGCCGTGGCAGCCCTGATGGTGAAAATGGCCTGTGCCACTGCGGGTATCGTGCTGGCCGCGGCATATTTGCGTTTTGGCGCGGCCTGGAGCCAAGCCGGGTGCCGTGTCGCCTGGCATTTCCTGCTGGGCCTGGCGGTCATCGCACTGTCGGCGGCGGCCTTTCTGCGCTGGTTTTCGTGATACGGTTTCCAGCTGCGGCCAGTCGGGCCGGATTTCAGGGAGCATGCCCCGTGAGCGACGATCTCTTGTCCCAGACCTGTGTGCCTTGCCAGGGCGGGATTGCCCCCTTGACCCATGACGAGGCGCAAGGCTTTCTGGCCCAGGTGCCGGAGTGGGCGTTGGTGGACGAAGGCCACCGCCTGGAGCGCAGCTTCAGCTTCAGGAATTTTCGCGAAGCCCTGGATTTCGTGGTGGCGGTCGGCGAACTGGCCGAGGCCCAGAAGCATCACCCCGATATCCGTTTCGGCTGGGGTACAGCCACGATTTCCTGGAAAACCAAGAAAATCAAGGGGCTGCACGAGAACGATTTCATCATGGCAGCCAAAACCGACCGGCTATTCCAGGCTTAGGCAGCCGGGGTGCGGCGCATGGGCCGCTGGCGAGTCTTGGCGCCCGGCCCCGGCAGCGAGTGGCACCGGAAGGCTCGCGTGTGCCGGGGCAGGAAACTGCTGGATAAGCGGGTGCCGTGCGCGATCAAAGCTCGACGATGGTTTTGAACCCGCCCCAGAACATGCGCATGCCATCGAAGGGCATATCCTTGGGATCCATCATATCGGCCAGGCGCGGGTCGGCCATGACCTTGGCGTTGATGCTGTCGCGTTGTTCACGCGATTCGTACAGGATCCAGGAAAACACCACGGTTTCGTCTTCTTTCAGGTTGACGCTTTGGGGAAACGAGGTGACTTTGCCGGGTTTGACATCGTCGGCCACGCATTCCCAGTATTGCAGGGCGCCATGTTCGCGCCAGATGGCGCCGGCCTTCTGCGCCATACTGAGATACGCATCCAGGTTTTTCGTGGGAACGGGTACAACGAATCCATCGACATAGTGGGCCATGCTGGTTCTCCTGACAGGGTGGGTGAAAAACTCATGAGATGCGTGATCAGCTGTATTCGTCGTGGCGCCGCAGCCATGCCATGGAGGCGATGCTTGACATTTAACGTTGATATCAACATAGTTGCTTTGTTGATGTCAACCTATCAAGAGTCATGCCACCCGCAGAGCTTGCCTTCGAGACCACGCGCACTGTGCGCGACAGTTGTTTGTGCCTGCACCTGCAACGTGCGGCCAGGGCCTTGGCTCGGCGCTACGACGAAGCCTTGCGGCCGTTCGCGCTGACCAACGGGCAATTTTCCCTGCTGATGTCGCTCAATCGTCCCGAGCCCCCCAGCATGGGAAGCGTGGCCGCGCTGCTGGCCATGGACCGCACGACGCTGACCGCCAATCTCAAGCCGCTGGAGCGCCGTGGCCTGGTGCAGGTGATGGTGGATGCTGCCGACAAGCGTAGCCGGCTGATGTCGCTGACGCCGGCCGGCCGCGTCTTGCTGACCGCATGCTTGCCGGCCTGGGAAAGCACGCAAGCCCAGCTCGAAGAGCGGCTCGGTGAGTCCGGCGCCGATAGGATCCGGGCCGATTTACGGGCTTTGTCCTGATCAGCAGGGCGCATGACGCGCCCTCATGGCGGCAATGGCCGTTTCCCAATATATTGCGCCTGGTAGCCTACTCGCGTTCTTGTGAGTGCTTGCCAAGGAGAATTCGAGTCCATGTCCGCTTCCAGCGCAACGCCTGTGTCCCCCGCCAAACTTGCCCGCTGGCAGTTCTGGATAGACCGCGGCGGCACTTTCACCGATATCGTGGCACGCCGGCCCGACGGCGGCTTCACGACCGCCAAGCTCTTGTCCGAGAATCCCGAACAGTATCGCGATGCGGCGGTCGCGGGCATCCGGCAGGTGCTGGGGATCGCGGCGGGGCACAGCGTTCCGGCGCAATGGGTCGAGTGCGTGAAGATGGGCACGACCGTGGCCACCAATGCCTTGCTCGAACGCAAGGGCGACCGCACGGTGCTGGTGACGACGCGCGGCTTTCGCGACGCCTTGCGCATTGCCTACCAGAACCGGCCCAAGCTGTTCGAGCGCAATGTGCAGTTGCCCGAGCTGCTGTATGAAATGGTCGTAGAGGCCCAGGAAAGAGTTGGTGCCGATGGCGCCTTGGTGGCGCCGCTGGATGAGGCCGCTTTGCGCACGCAGTTGCAGGCGGCATACGGGCAGGGCATTCGGGCCGCTGCCATCGTTTTCATGCACGCCTGGCGTTTTCCCGCGCACGAGGCGCGGGCGGCCCAGATCGCCCGCGAGATCGGGTTTACGCAGATCTCGGCATCGCACGAGGTCAGCCCCCTGATCAAGTTCGTGTCGCGTGGCGATACCACCGTGGTCGATGCCTATTTGTCGCCCATCCTCAAGCGCTATGTCGATCAGGTGGCGAGCGAGTTGCCCGGCATACGGCTGATGTTCATGCAATCGAGTGGCGGCCTGACCGACGCGCATGCCTTTCGCGGCAAGGATGCGATCCTGTCCGGGCCGGCCGGCGGTATCGTCGGGATGGCGCGTACCAGCCAGTTGGCCGGTTTCGGCCAGGTCATCGGTTTCGATATGGGTGGCACGTCCACCGATGTGTCGCACTACGCGGGCGAGTTCGAGCGCGAGTTCGAAACCCGGGTGGCGGGTGTGCGCATGCGCGCGCCCATGATGAGTATCCATACCGTGGCTGCCGGCGGCGGCTCGATATTGCACTTTGACGGTGCGCGCCTGCGCGTGGGGCCGGACTCGGCCGGCGCCAACCCGGGGCCGGCCTGCTACCGCCGGGGCGGCCCCCTGGCCGTTACCGACTGCAATGTCATGCTGGGCAAGATCCAGCCGGATTTCTTTCCCCGGGTTTTCGGCCCCGGGGCGGACCAGCTGCTGGACCGTGACCGGGTGGTGGCCTTGTTTACCGATCTGGCGCAGCGCATAGGCCAGGATACCGGCCGGGAAATGAGCCCGGAACAGGTCGCCGAGGGCTATATCGAAATCGCGGTGGGTGCGATGGCCGAGGCCATCAAGCGAATTTCCGTGCAGCGCGGGCATGATGTCACCGAGTACACCTTGACGACGTTTGGCGGGGCGGGCGGCCAGCATGCCTGCATGGTGGCCGATGCGTTGGGCATGACCAGCGTGTTCGCCCACCCCCTGGGCGGCGTGCTGTCGGCCTATGGCATGGGGCTGGCCGATCAGGCCGAGCTGCGCGAGCGGACCATGGAAGAGCGCCTGACGGCGCAAAGCCTGGCCAGGGTGCAAAGCGCGCTCGATCAACTGGCGGGTCAAGCGGCGTCCGAGCTGGTGCGCCAGGGTTTGGCGGCCCAGGCCATACGCACCCGTCGCCGCGTGCACCTGAAGTACGAAGGCACTGATACCGCCTTGCTGATCGAGGCCGACACCTTGGAGCGCATGAGCGCCGACTTCGAAGCCGCCTATCGCCTGCGCTATTCCTTCCTGATGCCGGGTCGAGCCCTGGTGGTCGAGGCGGTTTCCGTCGAAGCCGTGGGTGGCGGCGAGCAGGTCGAGGAACCCGTACCGGATCGCCGGCGCGACGGGCCCCTGCGCGCGTCGGCAACTGTCAGGATGTTCAGCGGCGGCGCCTGGCACGACACGCCCTTGTATGTGCGCGAGACGCTGATTCCCGGCGACTGTGTGGCGGGCCCGGCGATCATCTCGGAAAAGAACCAGACCACGGTGGTCGAGATCGGCTGGCAGGCCGAAGTGAGCGCGCTCGATCACCTGGTGTTGCGCCGCGTGCTCGCCCGGCCGCAACGGCGCGCCTTGGGCACCACGGCCGACCCGGTCATGCTGGAAGTATTCAACAACCTGTTCATGTCGATAGCCGAGCAGATGGGCTACCGGCTGCAGAACACCGCCTACTCGGTCAACATCAAAGAGCGCCTGGATTTTTCCTGCGCGATCTTCGACGCCGAGGGCAACCTGATCGCCAATGCCCCGCATATGCCGGTGCACCTGGGCTCGATGAGCGAGTCGATCAAGACCGTCATCCACGAAAACCGCGACGACTATGGCCACACCACCATGCGCCCGGGCGACGCCTATGTCATCAACGACCCCTATCACGGCGGCACCCACCTGCCGGATGTCACGGTCATGACGCCGGTGTTCGAGCGCGACGGCGGTCAGGTTCTGTTCTATGTCGGATCTCGTGGCCACCACGCCGATATTGGTGGCTCGACCCCCGGGTCCATGCCGCCCGACTCGACCACGGTGGACGACGAAGGCGTGCTGTTCACGAACTTCCAGCTGGTGCGCCATGGAGAATTTCGCGAAGCCGAGGCACGCGCGATTCTGGCGGGCCAGGGCGGCGCCAGCTGGCCTGCGCGCAACCCGGACCAGAACATCGCCGATCTGCATGCCCAGATCGCCGCCAACGAGAAGGGCGTGCAGGAACTGCTGCGCATGTGTGATCATTTCGGCCTGGACGTGGTCAAGGCTTATATGGGGCATGTGCAGGACAATGCCGAAGAAGCGGTGCGCCGCGTGATCTCGGTGCTGCGCGATGGCGAGTTCACGTATCCGCTGGACAATGGCGCGGTGATACGAGTGAAGATCACGGCCAACCGCCAGGCGCGCACCGCTGTTGTCGACTTCACCGGCACGTCCGCCCAGTTGAACAACAACTTCAATGCTCCGGGCGCGATCAGCGTGGCGGCTGTGCTGTATGTTTTCCGTACCCTGGTCGATGACGAGATCCCGTTGAATGCGGGTTGCCTCAAGCCCATAGAGATCATCATTCCCGAGGGCTCGATGCTGCGCCCGCGCCCACCCGCCGCGGTGGTGGCGGGCAACGTGGAAACCTCGATGTGCGTGGTCAATGCGCTGTACGGCGCGCTGGGGGTGCTGGCATCCAGCCAGGGCACCATGAACAACTTCACCTTCGGCAATGCCCGCTACCAGTACTACGAAACGATTGCGGGCGGCACCGGCGCCGGTATCGTCGAGCTCGATCTTCCGGTAGAACAGGCCCAGGGCTTTGACGGAACGTCGGTGGTGCAATCCCACATGACCAATTCACGCCTTACCGACCCCGAAGTGCTCGAGCTGCGCTATCCCGTGCGCCTGGAATCCTACGAAATCCGCGCCAATTCCGGCGGGGCCGGCCGCTGGCACGGCGGCAACGGCGGAACGCGCCGCATCCGTTTTCTCGAGGCGATGACGGCATCGATCTTGTCGAACAACCGTGTGTATGCACCGTTTGGCCTGCAGGGCGGCCAGCCGGGAGAACTGGGCAGCAACTGGGTGGAACGCGTGGATGGCAGCATCCAGCCCTTGGGGCCGCAGGCCAAGACCGAGCTGGCGGCCGGCGATGTGTTCGTGATCCAGACCCCGGGCGGGGGCGGGTTCGGTGCGCCCTGAATGCAAGGATCCCGATACATCCCGGTTCTCAGGCGTCTATCCACGTCACTGAGTCTGAAATGGACGCCCGTTCAGTCCGAAAAGCGTTCACGGGGCTATTTTTATCTGGGTAACCGAAGGAGATGCCGCAAACGATATGCCGGTCTTTCGGTATATCGAAGTAATGACGAACAAATGCCGACTGCGATGCGATCGCTGCCTGGGCAATACTGGCAACCCCGCAACTCTTGGCGGCTAGCAGGAAGTTGGCAACGTACGCTCCACAATCAACCGCGCCGTAGGCGCCAAGTGCCTCCGGTGCCGTAATGATGGCTACATGTGGTGCTCCAAACAGTCTGAAGTTTTCGAGCATTTGGCGCGAAGAAGCTGCTTTGTCATCCTTCGAAATGCCTACGCTGTCGTAGAGTTGAAAGCCGCATTTTCGTCTTCGGTCCAGGTACACGTTTTCGTAGGCGCGAGGAAATGCAATATCGGAGGCGGGAGGGTTTGCCGTAGCAGTCTTAAGGAGTTCTTTACGGAAGCGGTCGGTTGCGGCGCCACTGGTGATAAGAACCTGCCATGCTTGGGAATTACACCAGGATGCTGTACGTTGTGCCATGGTCACAATACGTTCAAGAATCAGGCGAGGCACCAAGTCTGGCAGGTATGCGCGGCAGCTGTGTCGCTCTGAAAACAGCCGATCAAGGGCAATGTAATCGGCGGAGTGGTGTTCACTTGCAGCCTTGCTGAAATCCATGGTGTTATGCATTAGCGGTCACTTGGAGAAGTGCCGGAAACCGGCGAATGATGGTCGAGGACTCTACGGACATAAGCTCACCCTGTCACGGTGCTTCCGAAGAGGCAAGAGGCACATTACGGTGCTTCCAAAGTATTCGCGCAGTCGCTTCGGCGACGCGTGAACCGCTTTGGTTTATGCAGTTGCCACTGAATTCGACAATGACGCCATTCAGCGATGCTTTTGCGAGATGCTCAACGACTATCCACTCGCTCGTGAGAGTGTCTCCTGCATGCACTGGCGCACGGTATCTCGTTGATTGCTCAAGAAAATTCCAGCCGCCTGCGGGTAGGTAACGTCCGATAACTGACGACATAATTGCAGCCGTCAAAGAGCCATGCAAAATAGGTCCTTTCAATCCTGATTTACGTGCGTATGAATGATCCACGTGCGCGGCCTGAAAGCCCCCGATTAGACCGGCCCCAATGACGATGTGTGTTTCGGTAACTGTGAGCGAGCCGGTTGATACAGATCCAGGTCTTAACGCTTCTTCCAACGACTGCATAGTCATTTCCCCTCGGTCAATCTGGTGTTAGGCCCATTTCATGGATGATGGTGCCCCATTTTTCGTAATCTGACTTTATCTGCGATGCGAACTCTGCCGGCATGTTGATTACCATGGTCGTTCCGGTGCTCTCAATTTTTTTACGGACATCGGGCGACGACCTAATCTCCTGCAGCTCCTTGGACATCCGTTCCACAATCGCCGCTGGTGTTCCGGCGGGATACAGCAGGCCGATATAAGGAGAAGCTTCGAAGCCTGGAAACCCTGATTCGGAGACAGTTGGAATATCCGGGTAGACAGGGGAGCGCGTAGGGCTCGCTATAGCGAGTGCTTTGACTTTCCCGGAGCTCAGGTACGGCAGCATCCCGGCGGTCGTGTCAAAACATACTGAGACGCGGCCAGCCGCCAGGTCACCCATCGCTTTGGCGCTACCGGGATACGGGATATGCATCATGGAAATTCCTGCAAGGTGCTGGAAGGATTCCATTGCAAGATGTGAAATCGTCCCTTTTCCTGTAGAGCAGTAATTCAGCTTGCCAGGATTCGCCTTGGCATAGGATACGAATTCTTGAACAGACGAAAATGGCGCATCGGATGTCGCCGCAAGAATAAGTGATCCGGCTGAAATTTTTGATATGGGGGTGAAGTCCTTTAATGGGTCGTAGCCGATCGATTTATACAGATGCGTATTAGTTGTCAGGGCGGCTGTAGCCATGAGGGCCATGGTGTATCCGTCTGCCGGTGCTCGCTTAAGCATCGATCCAGCAATACTTCCTGACTGGCCAGGCCGGTTTTCGACGATTACTGATTGTCCCAACTTTCGAGAAAGAACGTCGGAAATCAAACGTGCCGTATTGTCTGTAGCTTGACCGGGCGGAAATCCGACGAGCATGGTGATGGTTTTTTCTGGCCAGTCATGATTCGACGCAGTTTGGGCGAACGCGTGCGAAGCAAACATCGTTAGGCTAACTGCGAGTACGGGCATCCCGACCATGCGGTTCTGCCATAGCATTAATCGATTTTTCATTTTTGCTACTCGTTGAAGGTTCAGCGTACCGTTTGATAATCATCTTTGGCTGATGGCGTATCTACGACACGCTGCTCCACCAGGCTGGATATCAGGGCTTGCGAGTATCCCAGTTCTGTAAGTACCTCCAGCGTATGTTGTCCGAGCAGAGGTGCTGGCAAATCTGTTCCCGGAGAATCAAAACGCGTTCGAAAGCCGGCATTCAATGTCCGCGCACCAGTGGAGTGGCCGGGCATTTCGGGAAGGTGAACTATGCTGTTATCCATGGTTCCCAAAAACTCTTCAGAGAACTCACCGACAGAACGAACTCGCGCAGCAGGGACATCCGCTTTGTTCAGGTCATGTTCCCATTCCGACGCCGTCTTGTTGAGAAAGGCATCCGACAGCTTGTTTCGCAAGGCGATCGGATTGGATGCTCGCGCAAATCCCTGAATAGAACCGTTCGCCATGGCGGGGTCGACCAAGGTGCTGTCGTGCATCACTTCCGAGACACCCAGTACATCGCATAGCCGTCTGAACTGATCGGGCGTGTTCGCGCCGATTGCAACGAATCCTTCCGCGGTGTTGAAGGTGTCGCAACCAGGGCTTCCGGTGAAGCCTCGGTTGCCGGTGCGCGGCGGCTCGCTTCCGGTCGCTAGATAGGATGTCACCATGGTGTACATAAGCAACGCGGCGGAATCCAGCATGGATACATCGATGAACTGACCTTTGCCGGTGCGCTCGCGGCGAAGAAGTGCTGACACAATCGCCATGGATGCGGACATCCCCGTCGCAGTATCAACTGCAGGGAAACCCACCTTTATCGGATTGTCGCGATCAGGATCGCCATTCATGCCTGCCATGCCGGTAATTGCCTGGACGACGTGATCGTATGCCGGGCGTGATCGATGTGGCCCTTCTTGGCCATACCCCGATATAGAACAATAGACAATTGTCGGATTGATGGCAGACAACGCTTCATAGTCCAGGCCGAGCTGGGCCATCTTGCCGGGACGGAAGTTCTCTACCAGAGCGTCAGCGGTTTTGCATAGATCCATGACGACCTGACGACCCTGAATGGTTTTCAAGTCTACGCAAACTGACTTCTTTCCAGCGTTGATCGCAACGAAGTTGGCAGCCATGCCAAGCTTGGGGCCCGATTTTTCCCACCGGACTGCGTCACCGCGACCAAGCGGCTCTACCTTCACCACTTCCGCGCCCATCAGATGCAACTGGTTTGTCGCAAACGGACCGGCGAGCATATGGGTGAGGTCTATAATTCGCATGCGGTCCAAGGGTTTGGACATGCTGTCTCCTTGTTGTTTCGTCACGCTATTATTTTCAAGGCATTGGTACATGGCTGGCGATGCATCTTCCGCATAAAGCTATGCACATGATGCATACGAGAGGGACGGTTTTGCTGGAAGCTGATCTGCGCTATTTGATCCAGATATCGACTTGCCACTCGCTGGCGAGTGCTGCCGAAGAACTAGGTGTATCGCAATCGACACTTAGCCGCGCCGTGCAGCGACTGGAGTTACGCTTTTCTACAGCTCTGCTTGAGCGCACTGCTCGCGGCGTTCAGTTGACTGATGCTGGCAGCAGACTGGTTGCACGTCTTCGGTTGGCAGATCGCCATTTGCAGGAAGCGCAAGCCGAGATGAGCGATCTCGCAAAAGCGAGGAAGGGGTTGGTTAGGGTCGCAGTAGGACACACCGTATCAAGTCCTGTCACCCGAGCTCTCGTACCGCGGCTTCAGATGGAGCGCCCGGCGACACGTTTACAGCTTGATGCGTGGTTCAATGATCAAATATTCTCTCGATTGCAAAACGGTGAATATGATTTTGCGGTATGTGTTATCCCTAGGGATCTTTCTCAAGAATTAGTTGCGAGGCCCTTGCTTCAAGACCGACTATTGCCTGTGGTTCGCCAAGGTCATCCGCTCACACTGAAGCCGAAGCTAGCGGTGAAAGACTTAGTGCTGTATCCGTGGGTAGGCGCTAATCGTCACGTCCTATCGGGAGCGGCTCTCGACGAGCTCTTCATTCAGTCAGGATTTTCGGGTCCCCTCAGAGCACTCGAGTCGAATTCGTTCGAGGTAACGATAGATGCGCTAAAAAGCTCGGATTGCGTGGCTTTTGC
Source organism: Verticiella sediminum (assembly GCA_040392445.1). GTDB lineage: Bacteria > Pseudomonadota > Gammaproteobacteria > Burkholderiales > Burkholderiaceae_B > Verticiella > Verticiella sediminum_A. The sequence continues at coordinate 73,839 of JBEBVZ010000008.1, read as the reverse complement.
GCCAGACTGGATGGTTGATCAACAGATCGGCATTGGCCAAGGGTTAACTAGTATTTTCATTCGCGATTTCTCGCACCCTAGGGAAATCGGAATTATCCAAAGGAGTGGGACTTACCTGTCGCCGTTGGCTTCCCGAGCACAGGAACTCGTCACCACCGCGCTCGAAGTCCTAAATACCAAGCGGAGCGCGAGTGCGCCCTGAACGAGCAGGGGCGTCGAGTGCGGAGCCCCAGCCCGCCTGGTTTCAGGAACCGGTCGTGACGATGCGTGCCGGGTTGCGCTCGGCAATCCGTTGACGGTTGATGGCCAGGGCTGGTTCGTCAGGGGTCCAGTCGCCCCACAGCACAGCTGGAATGTCGGCATGCGCATGTGCAAGCGGCGTGGTGAACGCAGGCTTGTAGCCGCGCCGCAGCATCTCTTGCACCAGTTGGGCGTGGCGTTGCGCAAGATAGCCCAGGCGGGTGTAGAAGAACAACAGATGGCCCTGGCCCAGCGTATAGGTTTGCGTGGGCCGGATCGCCTGGCGCGCGAAGGCTTTTCTTGCCAGGTTGAAAACGCGTGGCAGTTCGCGGTATTCGGCGACCAGGTGCGGCCCGCTCAGCTCTTCTACCGGAACGCAGTTGATGCGGGTCATGCGTTCTTGCGCAGCCGCTTCAGGAAAATCGTCATTTCCTTTTCGGCCTGCTTGTCGCCGTTTTCCTGGGCCACCTGGATGCCGCTTTCCCAGGCGCTTGCCGCCTGTTCCAACTGGCCGTTCGCCTGGTAGGCCTTGCCCAGCAGCTTCCACGCGGCTGAATACGTCGGGGCCAGCCTGATGCACGCATCCAGGTGGACGATGGCTGCATCGGGCTGGTCGGCCTCCAGGTATTCGCTGCCCAGCCCGTAGCGCAGCAAATGCCCGTCCTTGCCGCCAGCCAGCATTTTTTCAAACGCCTGGATTCTGCTCATGGGTACTGTCCTTATGTTGTCTGCTTCCCGGTGTCATCGTATCCGCAACGCCCTGTGCCACGAGAGATATCCCCTACCGTGACAAGCGTTATATACACTTGTATATTACGGTTTTTGGATGCCATGAATGCGCCCCTTCAAAGGTCTACTCTTCACGCTGGCCGGTCTATGCCTTAGCGGGCAGGTGCTTGCCGCCGACATTATCGTGTCGGCGGCGGCCAGCCTGACGAACGCTTTCCGCGATTTGGCGCCGCTCTTCGAGTCGCAACACCCGGGCGTTCATGTGCAATTCAATTTTGGCGCTTCAGGGGCCTTGCTGCAGCAGATCGCCAAGGGTGCCCCTGCCGATGTCTTTGCCAGCGCCGATCAGCTCACCATGGACCAGGCCCAGGAACAGGGGTTGGTCAAAGCCGGCGAGCGCCACGATTTCGTGTCGAATGCGCTGGTCGTGATCGTGCCCCTGGCAGCCAACCAGCAGCCGTCGGCCTTGGCCGATCTGGCGCAACCGGCTTACGCGCGCATCGCCATCGGGCAGCCGGCCAGCGTGCCGGTGGGGCGCTACACCAAGACGGTGCTTGAGCAGGCTGGCATCTGGCCGGCAATAATGCCCAAGACGATCGCCGCGCAAAGTGTGCGCCAGGCGCTGGATTACGTGGCCCGCGCCGAGGTCGATGCGGGCTTTGTCTATGCCACCGATGCGGCCATCATGCCCGACAAGGTCAAAGTCGCTTTCAACGTTCCCACGACTACGCCGATACGCTATCCGGTGGCGCCGGTAGCGGCCAGCGCCAATCACGCCACCGCGCAAGATTTCGTGGCCTTCCTGTCTACCGCCCCGGCCCAGGCCGTGCTGGCCAGCTATGGCTTTGGCCAACCTTGACCCCTGATGGAAAGCGCCTGGATCGCCCTTCGACTTACCCTGAAGGTGGCCGGCTGGGCTACCGCGATCAACCTCGTCCTGGGGGTGGGGGTGGGGTTTTTGCTGGCGCGCAAGCGCTTTCCCGGCCGCGACCTGCTCGACGCCTTGCTGACGCTGCCCATGGTCATGCCGCCCACCGTGCTTGGCTACTACCTGCTGGTGGTGCTGGGTCGCCATGGCGCCGTAGGCGGCTGGCTGGAAAGCCATTTCGGCATCAACCTGATCTTTACCTGGCAAGGCGCGGTGGTGGCCGCCACCATCGTGGCCTTTCCGCTGGTTTTCAAGTCGGCGCGCGCCGCATTCGAAGCGGTAGACCCGCAGTACGAGCAGGCCGCCAGGGTGTTGCGCATAGGCGAGCTCGCCCTGTTTTTCAGGGTCACCCTGCCGCTGGCCTGGCGCGGCATCCTGGCCGGCGTGCTGCTGGCCTTTGCCCGCGCCACCGGCGAGTTCGGCGCCACGCTGATGGTGGCCGGCAGCATCCCCGGCAAAACCCAGACCTTGTCGATTGCCGTTTACGAAGCCGTCCAGGCTGGCCAGGACAGCGCGGCGAATTTCCTCGTGTTGGTGACTTCGGTCACCTGCATTGCGGTGCTGCTGTCCGCCGGCAAGCTCGCGCCAGGGCGCATCGCAGGCCAACCATGAGCACACCATGATCTGGGATATCGATGTCCGCAAGCGTTTTGCCAGCGGCAAGCGCAGCTTCAGCCTGGACCTGCGCTTTCGCAGCGACGCGCGCCGCCTGGTGCTGTTCGGGCCATCCGGGGCGGGCAAAAGCCAGACGCTGAAAATCATCGCCGGTCTCAGCACCCCCGATCTTGGCCACGTCCGGCTCCAGGGGCAGACGCTGTTCGACCACAACGGCGGGGTCAACATGCCGCCGCAGCGGCGCGGGCTGGCCTATGTCTTTCAGGAATACGCCTTGTTTCCGCACCTGACTGTGCTGCAGAACATTGCATTTGCCCTGTACCCGGGCTTGGTCAATCCCAGGCGCAATGCGCGGCACGAGGCGGTGAACCGCTGGCTGGAAGCCTTTCGCCTGGAACCTGTGGCGCATCTTTATCCCGAACAGTTGTCGGGTGGACAGCGCCAGCGCGCCGCATTGGCCCGGGCGCTGGTCGCCGAGCCGCGCGCCTTGTTGCTGGATGAACCCTTCGCCGCGCTGGACCGTTCCCTGCGCGAACATTTGCGCCAGGAACTGAACGAGCTTCAGCTGCAGCTTGGCATCCCGATGCTGCTGATCACCCATGACGAGGCGGATGTCGAGTACTTTGCCGATGCGGTCATCCATATTCGGCACGGCCGGGCTCTTGCGCATGCCGCAGGGCAGGACGAGCTGGCAGCCTGAAGCACGTCTTTGTGCCACTAGGCGCGGGCCGCCCTTGCCCATTATTTGAGACAGCAATGAGTAAAGCAGACGATAGCAGCCGCGACGACAGTTCGATCCACCTCGAAGGCGCGCTCTGGATGAAAGTCGGAGAACGCAGCCTGGGCGGCCGTGGCCGCATGGGCCTGCTGCGTGCCATCGCCGAAAAAGGCTCGATCGCGCAGGCGGCAAAGTCCATGGGCATGAGCTACAAGGCCGCCTGGGATGCGGTGGATACAATGAACAATCTGGCGGATCAGCCCCTGGTCGAGCGCAGCAGCGGTGGAAGGGGGGGCGGTTCCACCCAGTTGACGGCCAGAGGGCTGCAACTGATACAGCGTTTCAGCCAGATAGAAGCCGCTCACAGACGTTTCGTGCAAATGCTGAGCGACGAGGCGATAGACCTTACATCCGATCTTGACCTCTTGAGAACCCTGAATATGAAAACCAGTGCGCGTAATCAGTTTGCCGGTGTGGTCAGTGCGGTGAAAACCGGTGCAGTGAATGATGAAATCGAATTGACCGTCGGCCAGGACACCCGGATCGTGGCGGTGGTGACGCGAGACAGCACCGAATCCCTGGGGCTGCGTGTCGGCAGCCAGGCATTTGCCTTGGTCAAGGCGTCGTCGGTCATCCTGGCCAGCGATCTCGAAGGCGCCAGATTGTCGGCTCGCAACCAGCTTGCGGGCACCGTGGCCACAGTCAACCCGGGGGCGGTCAACACCGAAGTGGTGGTAACGCTGGACGGCGGCGTCAGCATGGCGGCAATCGTCACCAACCCCAGCGCAGAATCGCTGGGGCTGGAAAACGGCAAGCGTGTGGTCGCGATCTTCAAGGCCTCCAGCGTCATCCTGGGCACCCTGGCCTGAACTGGCCTCGGGGTGCCAGGCGCTGTCCGGCAGCGCCGTTCAGCCGCGCTTGCCGGATGCCGCTTTGTCCTGCATTTCCTTGAACCCGGCGGCGGCCTCCTGGACGTCGGCTGGAAAATCGTCAAATTCCTGCAACTGGCGAACTTCGATGATTTCGTTGTCGGAGGCCGGGCAGCGCGATGCCCAGGATATGGCTTCGTCCCTGGACTTCACCTGGATGATCCAGTAGCCGCCCAAGACCTCGGGGGTGTTGGCAAAAGGGCCCGGGGCGACCGTGGGCTTGCCCTGGGAAAACGTGACGCGCGCGCCCATGGACGGTGGGTGCAGGGCTTCCAGGCTTTGCAGCACGCCTGCGTCCTGCAGGGCCTGGTTGTACTTCATCATCGCGGCCACCGCCTTGGCTTCGGGCATGGTTCCCGGGGCAGCGCTTTCATATCCCTTGGGGATCATCAACAACATGAATCGCATGGCTGATTCCTTTCGTAGCGTTGACAGGCCCTAGTGGGCCAGGTGCTGTTCAGGTCGATTCCACGACTATCATCCACGACACCCCAAAGCGGTCGGCCACCATGCCGAAGCTGGAGCTGAAGAAGGTTTTTACCAGGGGCTGCTGCACTGCGCCGCCGTCGGCCAGCAAGCCGAACAGGCGTTGGGCTTCGGCATCGTTGGCCACGGTAAGCGCCAGCGAAAATCCCTGGAAGCTTGGTTTGCCCTGGCACATGCCGTCGGATGCCATGACGGTGGTATCGCCGATCTTCATGCTCATGTGCATGATTTTTTCTTCGCTGCCGGGAGGGGGGCCGCCTTCGCAACCTGCTTCACCTTCGGACGGGGGCGCTTCCTTGAAACGCATGAGCATGGTCACTTCGGCGCCGAGATTCTTGCGGTAGAACTCGATTGCCTCTTCGCAGCGGCCATCGAAAAACAGATAAGGCTGTAATTGCATTTTCGTCTCCTGGGCGGGTGAAAGCGGGCTGCTTTTCTTGACCAGAAAACCAGCTCGACAATTGTGGACACTGTTCACAAACATTATCAGAGATAATGGACGGTGTCCACATGGAGAATGCATGAGCAGCACGCCAGTCCCTTTGTCCAAGCGCAGTACCTACCGTCATGGCGATCTGCACCGGGCCTTGCTGCAGGCGGGCCTGGAACTGGCCAGGGCGGGGGGGCCCGATGCCGTGGTTCTGCGCGAAGCCACCCGGCGTGCGGGGGTGGTGCCCAATGCGGCCTATCGACACTTCGCCAGCCGCCAGCAACTGCTGGAAGCGGTGCGAGCGGCGTCGCTCTCGGCGGTGGCGGTAGCCATGGAAGCCGAGCTCGATGCGCTGCAGGGCAATCCCTATTCGGTCGAGTACGCGCGGGCGAGCGTGCGCGCGGTGGGTATCGGCTACCTACGTTTTGCGCAGGCTGAAAGCGGGCTTTTTCGTACCGCCTTCGCGTTTACCGAAAGCGTGGAAGACGTGGTCGACCCGGCCAAGGCCGGCCATAGCGGCCTCAACCCTTTTCAGCTGCTGGGCGCCGCCCTGGACCGGCTGGTACGCTCTGGCGCCTTGCCGCCAGAGCGCCGTCCCGGCGCGGAATACCTGGCGTGGTCCGCCGTGCATGGCTTGGCCATGCTGGCCATCGACGGCCCCCTGCGCAGCTTCACCCCGGAGCATCTGCAGGAAGTGGGGCAGCGCCTGCTGGACATGGTGGAAAAAGGCTTGTAGAGCCCGGGCACGAGTCGTAGCGGGGTGGCCGCCATCAGTTGCGGCCCAGGAAGTCCAGCACGTCGATGCCGCGGCCTGACGGTACAAAACATGCTGCAGTGGCTGGCCATACTGGCCGCAAAGGCCGGCCAAGGGAGCAAGACCATGTCAGATGCATTGTCTATCCATCCGGCAGTTGATAATGGTGTCAAAACCGGATCGGCATATTTTTCCGGAGGCACCCTGGTTTGCGCCTGTCCCCACAGGGCCGTCAGGGTGGCCATCACGGGGCAGATCGCCCATAACCACATGTGTGGCTGCACCAAGTGCTGGAAGCCGCAGGGCGCCATTCTGTCCATGGCGGCGGTGGTTCCCCATGAAAACCTGACCGTGCTGGAAAACGCCGACAAGCTGGCCGTGGTGGATCCAAGTGCGCTGATACAACGCCATGCCTGCAAAGGGTGCGGCGTGCATATGTATGGTCCGGTCGAGCGCGACCACGCCTTCAAGGGCCTGGACTTCATCCATCCCGAAAGATTCGAAGAGGATGGCTACGCCGCCCCGACCTTCGCGGCATTTGTCTCGTCGATCATCGAGTCCGGCGTGCATCCGTCGCGCATGGATGGCATCCGGGCGCGGCTCAAGGCGCTGGGCCTGGAGCCGTATGATTGTCTGTCGCCTGCCCTGATGGATTTCGTCGCGGCATGGGTGGCGCGCCGCTCGGGCGTACTCAAGGAATGAAGGTTTGTTGACGATGCAGGACATGACGGATTATTGGGGCCCTCGCCTTATCGCACTGGCAAGCGCCGACCAGCATGATGACGGCGCTCACGACATCAACCACTTGAACCGGGTCTGGCATCTTGCCCGGACCCTGCTGGCGCACTACCCGCAAGCCGACGTCATGGTCGTGCAGGCCGCCAGCTACCTGCACGACCTGGTCAACCTGCCCAAGAACCATCCGCAACGTTCCCAGGCTTCGCGCCAGGCCGCCAGGCTGGCGTGCAGCCAATTGGCCCAGGCCGGATTTCCCGCCGACAAGCTCGACGGGGTCGCCCACGCGATCGAAGCGCACAGCTTTTCCGCCGCCATTGCGCCCACCACGATAGAGGCCAAGATCGTGCAGGACGCGGATCGCCTGGATGCGCTGGGTGCGGTCGGGCTGGCCAGGCTGTACTACACCGCCGGCCGGATGGGATCGGCATTCGCGCATCCGGCCGACCCTCTGGCCTTGCACCGCCCGCTGGACGATCAGGCGTACGCGCTGGACCATATCGAACTCAAGCTGGCCAAGTTGCCGGCCAGCATGCAAACCGCCGCGGGCCGACGGCTGGGCCAGGCCCGCCTGGATTGGCTACGTGCCTATCGGGATACCTTTGTCGCGGAATGGGGCGGCATCGACGGCCAACGGTAGATAACGTTGCGCGTCAGCAAGAGCTGGGCTGCTTGTCATGCCCACGTCACCTTGGAAATGGATAGTTACGCTTTTTCCGGATTTGCCGTCACGGCAAGTCTCGTTCCATTTCAAGGATGAATACCATGCAGCGTGCCCTGACCAGCGCAGCCATTCTGGCTGCTTTCGCTTTGCCCTCTTATGCTCTCGCCAGTGACGTTACCTTGTATGGCGTGGTCGACGTCGGTATTTTTGGCGAGCGCAGCAAGGTTGATGGCGTGCGCGACAGCACAGCATACGGCCTGACCAGCGGCGGCCAATCCAGTTCGCGCTGGGGCGTGCGGGGCAGCGAAGAGTTGGGCAACGGGCTCAAGGCCAACTTCCAGCTGGAAAGCGGGTTCGATGCAACCAACGGCCAGAGCGGCCAGAACAACCGCCTGTTTGGCCGCGCCGCCTGGGGTGGCCTGAGCGGTGGTTTTGGTGAGGTGCGCCTGGGCCGGCAGCAAACCGCCGCCGTAACCTATTTCGGCAACGTCAGCCCGTTTGGCACCAACTGGTCGAATGCGGCGATAGGCAAGGGCGGTTTCCGCGCATCGGATTCGCCGCGCTTTGACAACAGCATTGCGTATTATTCCCCCAAGATCGCAGGCGGCCTGCAGTTGGCCGGTAGCTACTCGTTCAATACGCGCGGGGGCGTGGCGTCCAGCGACGATCGGACTTCCGCCTACAGCCTGGCGGGGCGCTATTCGGCGGGCCCGATCTACCTGGCGCTGACCTACGATCGGCTGGCGACGAGCGATCTGGATCCCAATGCCGATGGCCGCGATCCTTCCGCGATCCAGCTGGGCGGTAGCTACGACTTCAAGATGGCCAAGCTGTATGCGGGCTGGTCGCAACAGAAGGATGGCTGGATCAAGAGCGCGGAAGGCGCCACCGTCAATCCCAACAACAATCTGGGCGCGTCGGCCTACTTCGATGGCAAGGTCAACGCCTACCTGCTGGGCGTGAGCGTGCCTTTCGGTTCAAGCGAGTTGCTGGCATCGTTCCAACTGGTTGATCCTTCCCGCAGCGCCTTTCCGGATGGCGAAGACGTCAAGGTCTATAACCTTGGCTACAACTACAAGCTGTCCAAGCGCACCAGCCTGTATGCCATGCTCAGCTATCACGATGGCGATCTGTATTCGTTCAGCAAGGATTCCGACTCGCAACAGTTTGGCGTAGGCATGCGTCACAGCTTCTGATGCCGCCGGCTGCTAGAGCGTGCGCAACTGGCGATCATGCCAGCGTGACAGCAACAGCAGCGACGACACCGCGCCGATGAGCGCCAGGAACATATCGGATTGCGTATCCCAGGGGTCTCCCTGGGTACCGAGGAACTCGTCGGCGCCCTGGCCCAGCGCAATGGCCGCCGCCCATTCCAGTAGTTCGTAGCTTGCGCTGATCGCGAGCACGATGCACACGACCAGGAAGGCCAGCATTTTCCTGCCGCGTATGTAGCTGCCGCGTATCAGGATCTCGCGCGCGGCCAGGGCGGGCACAAAACCCTGGAAGAAGTGGCCGATCTTGTCGTAGGGGTTGCGGTCAAGGTGCAAGAGTTCGGCAAGGTGAAAACCCAGCGGAACCCGCGCATAGCTGTAGGCGCCTCCCAGCATCAGCACCAGGCAATGCAGAAAGATGCACGCATACAGCAGATTGGTCAGCGGGTAGCGGCGATAGCTGGCCGCCAGCAGCGGCAAGACGATCAGCACCGGCAGGATCTCCAGCATCCAGGTAACGCGGTCGTATGGCTGGATGCCGGATAGGGCCAGCAGGGCAATGAGCACCAACGAGGCTGCAACAAGGGTGTGGGTGCGGGTCATCAACATGGGGCGGGGTCGGCTGTTTTTTGTGAGCCCATGAGAATACTTGCGAACCCGCCCTGGCAACAGGGTTATGGCGCGGCTTAGTTTTGCGCCAACGCGGCTGCCGCGCTTTCGCGCCGGCGCCGTGCTTCGTCCAGCAGGTAGACCTGATAGTCGTCCAGGTCGCCCGTGAAGTCGGTGACGCCGCCGCGCGACACCAGCCAGAACTCGTCGCACACCGAGCGCAGCAAGGCCCGGTCGTGGCTGACCAGCATGACCGAACCTTCGAACTCGTTCAGCGCCACGCTCAGCGCCTCGCGGGTGGCCAGGTCCAGGTGGTTGGTGGGCTCGTCAAGCAGCAGCAGGTTGGGGCGCTGCCACACGATCATGCACAGCACCAGGCGGGCTTTTTCGCCGCCGCTCATGCTGCCCACGCTTTGCTTGACCATATCGCCACTGAAGTTGAACGTGCCCAGGAAGTTGCGCAGGCCCTGTTCGCGGCAATCCATGGCGCTGGGACGGATGGCGGCCGGTGTATCGCGCGCCAGGCGGATCATGTGTTCCAGCGGGTTGTCGCCCAAACGCAGCACGTCGAGTTCCTGCTGCGAGAAGTAGCCGATGTTCAGGCCCTTGCCGGTGATGATCTCGCCGCTGATCGGCGCCAGCGCGCCGGCGATGGTTTTCACCAGCGTGGATTTGCCCTGGCCGTTGGCGCCCAGGATGCCGATGCGCTGGCCCGCCAGGACCGAACGGTTGACCTTTTGCACGATGACCGTGGGCGGCGTGCCCGTCACGGCGTCGTCGGGCGCTGGGTAGCCGAAACTGGCGGTGGACATCGACAGCATGGGGTTGGGCAGGCTCAAGGGTTCCTTGAACTCGAACTGGAAGTCGGCTTCGGCCAGGACGGGCGCAATTTTTTCCATGCGCTCCAGGGCCTTGACGCGGCTTTGCGCCTGCTTGGCCTTGCTGGCCTGCGCCTTGAAGCGATTGATGAATTTTTGCAGATGCGCGATTTTTTCCTGCTGCTTGGCCTGGGCGCCTTGCTGCAGCAGCATCTGTTCGGCGCGCATGTCTTCAAACTTGCTGTAGTTGCCGCCATAGCGCACCAGCTTGCCGGCATCGATATGCAGGGTCACGCCGGTGACCGCATCCAGGAATTCGCGGTCATGGCTGATCACCACCATGGTGCCGGCGTAGTTCTTGAGCCAGGCTTCCAGCCAGACCAGGGCATCCAGGTCCAAGTGGTTGGTGGGCTCGTCCAGCAAGAGCAGTTCGGATGGGCACATCAAGGCCCGCGCCAGTTGCAGGCGCATGCGCCAGCCGCCGGAAAAGCTGTTCACCGGCTTGTCGAGTTCGGTGACGCTGAAACCCAGGCCCAGGATCAACGCTTGCGCCCGGGCCGGCGCATCGTGGGCGCCGGCGTCATACAGGGCCATGTAGGCGTGCGCCATGCGCATGCCATCGTCGCTGGCTTCGGCGGCGGCCACCTCGGTTTGCGCGGCCAGCAGGGCGGTGTCGCCCTCGATCACGAAAGTCGTCGCGCTTTGCTCGGTTTCAGGCATGTCCTGGGCCACCTGGGCCATGCGCCATTGCGCCGGAATCGAGAAGTCGCCGCTGTCTTCATGCAGGGTGCCGTTGAGCATGGCGAACAGGGATGACTTGCCCGCGCCGTTGCGCCCGACCAGACCTATTTTTTCACCGGGATTGAGTGTGACGGAGGTATTGTCGAGCAATACCTTGCTGCTGCGACGCAAGGTCACATTCTTGAGGATAATCATTACTTAGATAGACCTTGGTTTGGTAATCCGCCCATTTTTAGCGGTTGCCAAAAAGTAGAGCCTATGCCACGAGGGCTGATTGCCGGTTTGGCGTAATGCACGCCGAGTGCCATGTTGGGATGTTCGTAATTGTATGGCCAGAGTTGCCGGTGCATTGGCTCGCGTGCGTTTGCCTGGCCCGCCAGGCGCGCAGCTGTGGTGTTTTCGCCGACGCCGACGCCGCGTCTGACTCCGGCGGTTTCTTCTGATCCAGGGGTTGTTTTTCTTGTCCGCGCCCCGTGCGCTGTCATATTACTGATCGTATCAGCATGCTAGTTTCCGGGCACCTCACAATGTTTAGGAAAACTCAGCATGGCTACCAATGCCGAAGTCATCACCGGCCTCTACAAGAATCTGTTGGGACGCGAGTCCGATGCAAAGGGGCTGGAATATTGGGTCGACGCTGTTGAAAGCGGCAGTCTGTCGATGGCCCAGGTTGTTGCCACGATGGCGGCATCGGGCGAGGCCCAGCGGGATGTGGCTCCGGTCGTCCGCCTGTATTTTTCCGCGTTCAATCGCGCACCCGATTCCGAAGGGCTGGAGTATTGGGTGGATCAGGTGCAGGGCGGGATGTCCCTGGAAGACATTGCCGCCGGCTTTGCCGGCTCGCAGGAGTTCGCTGCTCTTTACGGTATGGAACTCTCCGACCTGGAATTCGTGAGCGCGGTTTATCGCAACGTGCTTGGCCGGGATGCCGAGGACGATGGCCTTGCCTACTGGATGAACCAGATTGCCCTTGGCGGCAATCGCAATGCCGTACTGGCCCAGATCTCGAATTCGGCGGAAAGCATCGCCCATAGCGCTGTGACGACTCAGGTCGTGCTGACCTACCAGGGCTTGCTCGAACGTTCGCCCACCTTGCAGGAAATCGAGAACGCGCTGCAGGATCAGGAAAACAATACGGTCGCGGACATTATCCAGTCCTTGGCCGAGGATATCTTGTCCGGTGCCATTCCGGAGCAGCCCGAACCCGAACAACCCGGCCCCGAGGAACCCGAACCTGAGCAGCCCGGGCCCCAGCCCGACGCGATCTACACGCCGCCCGCCAACACCGCGGCGGGTTCGTCCGATGCGTCCACCGCGGTAGCGCTGGACGAGCGGTTCATGGTGGTTGGCGACGACGAAGCCAATGTGCTGCGCGTATACGATCGCGAGGGCGGCCAAGCCGTGCTGGAATGGAGCTATGCCTCGGTGCTGGGCAACGGCGGCGAACTCGATCTTGAAGCCAGCGCCATGGTGGGCAATACCCTGTACCTGGTCGGCTCGCATGGCAACAAGAAGGATGGTTCCGACGCCGACAATCGCGAGTTCCTGTTCAGTGTCGAAGTCAGCGGCACGGGTGCCGACACCAGCTTCAGCTTCACAGGCAAATATTCGGGCCTTGAAACCGACCTGGTCGCCTGGGACAGCAGCAATGCGCATGGCCTGGGGGCGGGCTACTTTGGCCTGGCGGCATCATCGGCCGATGCCGTGAGCCCGGAGCAGACCTCGGGCTTTGCCATCGAGGGGATGGCGACGTCGCCGGACGACGGCGCCCTGTGGCTGGCCTTTCGCGCTCCGCAAACCGATACCGGCACGCGTGACAAGGCCTTGATCGTACCGCTGGAAAACGTTGCCGAGCTGCTCGGCGCGGATGGCGTTGCGCCCAGCTTTGGCACCCCTATCGAGTTGAACCTGGGCGGCCGCGGCATACGTTCGATAGAAAAGGCGGCCGACGGCAGCGGCTACCTGATCATCGCCGGCCCCGCAGGCTCGGCCAGCTCCGCGGTAAGCCATGATTTCCGTCTCTTCACCTGGGATGGCAAGGCCGAGTCGGCGCCGCTTGAGCTGGACAACGACCTGGATGCTCTGCTGGCTGCCACCGGCGGCAGCTTCGAGACCCTGGTTTCCCCGTCCAGCATCAAGCCCGGCACGGCCATTCAGTTGCTGCAGGATAACGGCGACACCGTCTGGCCGGGCGAAAGCGAGGTCTCCAAGGATCTTGACCCCGCTGACCAGGCGTTCAAGGGCAATTTCCTTGTCCTGGGCAACGGCGTTGACGACACGACGGGGCCGCAACTGGCTGGCGCGACGCCCGGCGACGATGCACAGGGCATCGCGGTGGATAGCCCCTTTGTATTTACCTTCGATGAAGGCGTGGCGCGCGGCAGTGGCGCCATGGTGCTGCGCGACGCACAGGGTGGCATCGTCGAAACCTTCGACGTTGCCACCAGCAGCCAGTTGACCTTCAACTACAACGTTGTCACCGTGCGTCCCAGCGCCGATCTGGCGTTCGAAGCCGGCTATACGCTGACCATGGACACGGGCGCGATCACCGACCATTTCGGCAACGCCTTCACAGGCTTTGACGAAGCCGATCCGCTCAACGTCACCACCTCGGGCGCGCCGACCACCTTGGCCGCCGGCGATATTCTGTTTGTTGGGGGCAACGCCGAGGCGCCCGATGCGATCGGGTTCATCCTGCTCAAGGACATTACCGGTGGCACGCGCATCACCTTCACCGACCGCGACTACAGCGCCACCACGGGCTTTGCCGGCATCACCAACGAAGTCGCCTTTGTCTGGACAGCTGGCCAGAACCTGAAGGCCGGCACCGTGGTCACCATCCAGACCGATACCGCAGGCAACCCGATTGCCGATATCGGCATGGCGGTGGGCGGCGGCGGCGGATTGGGCAAGAGCGAAACCTATTACGCCATGCAGGGTGCCACGATAGCCGGGCTGGGCGACGGCGCCGCCGGCGAGATCACCGGCATTGGCACCTTTCTGGCCAGCCTTACCCTGGGCGGTGCCGCGGGCGATATCCCAGCCGAACTGAGTGCGGCCGGCAGCGCATTTTCCTTCACCGTTGATCCGGCCAACCAGACCAACGCGCGCTACACGGGTTCGCTGGATGCCAGCGACCCCGAGGCGCTGGCCGCGCGCATCAAGGACATGGGCAACTGGGAAGCCAACTACAGCAAGGCGCCTGGATTCCCGCTGACGGACGGCGGTTTCTTTGGCGCACCGCTGCTAAGCGATGCGCGCATCGACGCCGGCACCATCACCCTGGGCTGGAACCAGGCGCTGGATGCCGTCAACCTGCCTGCTGTGGGTGCATTCACGGTCAGTGTGAATGGCAAGGCGGTGGCCGTGGACACCGTGGCCGTCACGAGCGGCGACACGCTGATCCTGACGCTGGCCCAGCCGGTGGTGGGGGGCGATGTCGTCACCCTGGGCTATACCGACCCCAGCGCCAACGACGATACGGCTGCGATCCAGCTGGTCAACGGCAGCGATGCCGCGAGCTTCCAGGATCACCTGCTCATCAACGCTTCCCCCGATGGCGTGGCGCCATCACTGGTCGGCATCACGCCGGAGCAGGATGCGCAGGGCGTCGCAAGGTTTGCCGACCTGGTTCTCAGCTTTGATGAAACGGTGCAAAAAGGCAGTGGCAGCATCACGCTCAAAGCCCTGGATGGAGCCGATGATGTCGTGGTCGACGTGAGCAGCAGCGAAGTCAAAATCGCGGGCGCGACTGTCACCATCGATCCCGTGTCCCTGCTCGAGGCGGGCAAGTCCTACGCCGTGCAAATCGACGCCACGGCGTTTACCGACCAGGCGGGCAATGCCTTTGCCGGCATCGACGATTCCGCCGCGATCACGTTCACCACGGCTTTGCCGCCCAGCTACAGCCTGCTGATTACCGAAGTGAACTCCAACGCCGCCGCCGGCGACTTCTTCGAACTCTTCAACCATGGCGACACGGCCATCGATATGAGTGGCTGGAGACTGAACGATGAGGCCGCGAGTTTTGCTTCGGGCGTGGGCTTTCCCGACGGCACCGTGCTGGCTGCCGGGCAAAAGCTGGTGGTGGCCCTGGTGCAGGACCAGGCCGAACTGGACGTCTTCAAGGCCGCATGGAATCTGCCGGCCGATAGCCAGGTGGTGGCGGTGGATGGCCCGGGACTGGGCAAGCAGGATGCGGTGGTGGTGTTTGACGGTGGTGGCTACGTCGCCACGGCATTCAACTACGACACCGACAGCGTGCTGGCCAGCGATGGCACCATCATTACCACTGCGCCGGCCGGCGCCGGCGTAACCTTCCTGGATGGCCAGCACACCGGCAAGGCCTATGGTGGTGGCGAAAAGGCTTCCGTCGTCTGGGATGGGTTGTCCACCAGCGACCCGACCTACAGCGTCGCCGTCGCTGGCGAACAGGGGGCATACGCGCAAGCCGGGAATGCCGATAGCATTGGCTCGCCAGGGCAGGCCGAACTTGTCGAGCCCGCCGCCGACTGGCTGGTGGCCTAGCGGCTTGTGAACCCGGGCTGGCGCTTGCTTATCGACGAGGCGCCAGCCCGGTCTGCTGCCAGGACGGCTGTTGGCGTTACAGCAGTTCGGCGCGCAATTGTTCCGGGGTCTTGGGCGACAGCAGGCCGGGAGGCACGTCCAGCACCGACTTGGCGCCGAACTGGCCCTGCTGGCTCATGCGGTGCACTGCGCGGGCGTAGGCGACCAGCACACTGGCGGTGAATTCGGGGTTGCTCTCGAGCTTCAGGCCGTACTCGATCACCTGCGCGTGTTCGGCGGTGGTGTTGCCACTGCGGATCACGAAGCCGCCATGCGGCATGGCGCCGTGATCGCGGCGCAGTTCTTCCGCGGTGATGAAGTTCACCGTAGTGTCGTACTCGTCAAAGTAGTGCGGCATGGTCACGATGGCTTCTTTCACCACGTTGGCATCGACGCCGTCCTGCAGCACGACGAAGCATTCGCGGGTGTGCTTCTGGCGGGTGCTCAACTGCGGCCGGGCGCCGGTGCGCACCTGGTCGATGGCCGCTTGCGAAGGCAGGGTGTATTGCACGCCAGCGGCCACGCCCGGTACGCGGCGAATGGCGTCGGAGTGGCCCTGGCTCAGGCCGCGTCCCCAGAACGTATAGGTGGCGCCATCGGGCAGCAGCGCTTCGCCGTACAGGCGATTGATGGAGAACAGGCCAGGATCCCAGCCGCCGGAAATCAAGGCGGTTTTCTGGTTGGCCCGGGCCGGGGCATCCACCGCGGCAAAGTATTCAGGAATGCGCGCGTGGGTGTCAAAGCTGTCCACGGTGTTGAATTGCGCGGCCAGCGCCGGACCCTGCCGGGGCAGGTCTTCCTTGGAGCCACCGCACAGGATCAGCACATCGATGTCGCCGGTTTTGGTGTCCAGTGCGTCCATGCCGAATACGGGTGCCCCCGCATGCAGCGGCACCAAGTCGGCCGGCGCGCGCCGCGTGAAAATACCCACCATGCGCATATCGGGATTCTTGGCAATGGCGGCTTCCACGCCGCGCCCCAGGTTGCCGTAGCCAGCAATGCCTATCCGTATCGGTTCGCTCATTCATTCTTCCTTGGTCGAGGTACCGGTGCCCCGCCAAGGCATGTATCGATAGGGGGCACCGCAAAGGCAGTATTGTGCCAGCCCGAGCCGCAATTTCAGTGCGGCCACCCAATCCGCAGGTCGGTGATGGCCGCTATCGTTCTGCCGCTGGCCCGCGCCGTGACGCTGACCGTAAGCGCTGGAAAAATACTGGCGATCGCTTGCAAGCTACCAGTTTTCCATCCAGGGGCGCAGGTCCAGTTCATGGGTCCAGGCGTCGCGTGGCTGCTGGTGCAGCATCCAGTAGGTGTCGGCGATGTGCTCGGGATTGAGGATGCCGTCCTGTTCCTTCAATTGGTAGCGCTCGGGGAAGTTGTCCCGGATGAACGCGGTGTCGATAGGGCCATCGACAATGATCTGGCCCACGTGTATGCCCTTGGGGCCGAGTTCCCTGGCCATGGATTGGGCCAGCGCGCGCAGGGCATGCTTGGCACCCGAGAAGGCCGAGAAGCCTGCGCGGCCACGCAGGCTGGCGGTGGCTCCGGTGAAAAAGATCGAGCCGCGCCCGCGCGGCAGCATGGCCTTGGCGGTTTCGCGCCCCATCAGAAAGCCCGCAAAGCAAGCCATTTCCCAGACTTTGAAGTAGACGCGCGAGGTGGTCTCGGTGATATCGAAGCGCACGTTGGCGCCGATATTGAAGATGGCGACCTCGATAGGGGCGATGTTGGTCTCGATTTCCTGGATGAGGGCGGTCATCTCGTCCTCTTTGCGGGCGTCGGTGCCAAAGGCATGCGCCACCCCGCCTTCGGCCTGGATTTGCGCCACCAGCGGCTCGAGCTTGTCGGCATTGCGGCGAACCACGCAGGCAATATAGCCCTCGCGTGCAAAGCGCCTGGCGATAGCGCTGCCGGTCGCGTCGCCGGCTCCTATTACAAGCACAGCCTTCTTTTCTGCCATGGGTGTCTCCTTGGTGGTATTGCGGTTTGCTTCATTTGGCCTGCACAGCGGAACATAAGACCGAAATTGAAAATGATTATGTGATGGTGATAATGTCAAGTCAACCTGGATACCATCAGGGGTATGGCTGCAATGGCCTTGATGGTAGAACTGCAAGGCGGTACATTGGGTTGCATAGCGGTTTCATCATGGCAAGCAAGATGCCGCCAGGAAACCCGATAAAACGATGACGAGAGACATAGGTCATGGACGAGACACGCAAGCCAGCCGCATCTTCTACGCGCATTCACCAAGTCATTGCGCCGTGGGCAAGCGGGTTTCCGGACACCATTGCTCTGCAGGACGAACATTGCCGGCTCACTTACAGCGAATTGGCAAGCGTCATTGAAGATGCAAAGGATCGCCTGCTCATGTTGGAGGTGCGTCCCGGCGACCGGGTCTTGCTGGTTGGTGAAAACTGCGTTGCGCTGGGGGTGCTGGTGTTTGCGGTTACCGCCCTGGACGGCTTGGCGGTAGTGGTCAACGCTCGTCTGTCGGAACAGGAAATCGACAACCTCATCGAGCACGCGGGTGCGCGCCGGGTTTTCTATACCTGCGATATCTCGGCGCAAGCGCATACCCATGCGCAGCGCCATAGGGCTGTGGTCCAGTCATGGCCGATCATTGGAAGCCTGGGGATCAGCCCGATCAATGCATCTGCGGTGGCCGAAGCGACAAGCGAGGATCCCGAAGTGCAGGTGGCAGCCATGATCTACACCTCGGAAACATCCGGCAACCCGAAGGCTGTCATGCTTACCCATGCGAACCTGCTGCACATCGCCTGCGTGTTGCAAGAACTTCGCGGGCCGGGACCGCAAGACACGGTTTACGGCGTCCTGCCCATCTCCCATGTGGTGGGGCTGTCGTCCCTGCTGGTGGGCTCGCTGGCTTGTGGCAGTTCGGTTGTGCTCGCGGCGCGCTATACGCCGGAAGGGCTGGTCAGGGCGTTGCTGGATGACGGCCTCACCATCCTGATCGGGGTGCCTGCCATGTTCGCCAAGCTGCTGGAGTGGTGCCGCGAAACCGGAATGGATATCAGCGGCCACCAACTGCGCATTGCGGGGGTGGCGGGTTCATCTTTGACGCCGGAACTGAAATGCGAAGTACAGCAAGCCCTGGGGATAGTGCTACAGAACAACTATGCCGTTCCGGGTTCAATGCCTACCCCGTCTCATGGAACAATTGCCCGCCGCGCCTACCGGCAAAATACTCAAGAACGTGCTGAAGGATCTCGCGGCGCAGGCCAGCGAACCCGACTCACAACGACATCAGGCTGAAGTGGAAGAAAGCAATGGCTAGGAACACGCAGGACGCTCACGCAGAGGTGAGCTTTCCGGATGCAGGCCTGGAAGACGGGCAGGCGGGTGGACAAGGCGGTGCAGACCGCCACTTTGTGACGGCGCTGGCGCGCGGGCTGGAGGTACTGAGCTGCTTTCGAAGTGGCGAGAGCTTTCTGGCAAACCACGAAATCGCCGAGCGCTGCGGGCTGCCCAAGTCAACGATCACCCGACTGACCCATACCCTGACCAGGCTGGGCTACCTGCATCTGATGCCCGACAGCGGCAAGTACCGGATAGGCACCGCCACGATAGCGCTGGGCAGCGCGATGCTGACCAAGCTGGACGTACGGGAAGTGGCGCGGCCCCTGATGCAGGAACTGGCGATCGAAACCCGGTCCATGGTGTCGCTGGCAACGCGCGACAGGCTGTGCATGCTATATCTGGAAAATTGCCGCGGCAGCTCTATCGTGACCTTGAGCCTGGACGTGGGCTCGCGCATCCCGTTGGGCAACACGGCGCTGGGGCGCGCCCATCTGGCCGGGCTGCCATCCTGCGAGCGCGCCGAACTGATGGAACGTATCCGTGCCGAGGACGAAACGAACTGGCCCGCCATGGAACTGGGTATCGTGAAGGCGATTGACGAATACAGGCAGATCGGATGCTGCTCTTCTGCTGGCGACTGGGTGAAGGAAGTCCATGGCATTGCCGTGCCTTTCAGCCCCGGCGGCGGCTTGCCGATGATGACGATAGGTGTGGCTGGCGCGGCGCAGTATTTTCCCGCCGAGCACCTGCTGAACGATATCCGGCCCAGATTGATCGAAACCGTGCGCAAAGTCCAGGCCAGCCTGGGGCAGGGGCGTTCACAAGATTGAGGCGCATCCGCCGGCGTTCCAGGCCAGCGCCAGCCGTATTCCGGCAAGCCGCCGCGCCATGTTCGGCGGTTTCGACAGAATCGATTACCCCAAGCAGTACATAAAGGAGACCGTATGAACGACGTCAAGATTCAGTTCCTCTTCGATTTTGGCAGCCCCAATGCCTACCTCAGCCACAAAGTGATTCCGCAGATCGAGCAAAGGCAGGGGGTCAAGTTCGAGTATGTGCCGGTGCTGTTGGGCGGCCTGTTCAAGCTCACGAGCAACCGCTCGCCCGCCGAAGCCTTTGCGGGCATCAAGAACAAGCGTGAGTTCGCGCAGCTGGAAATGCGCCGCTTCATCCAGAAGCACAACCTGACCGCCTACCGATTCAATCCCTTTTTCCCCGTCAATACCCTGCAGGTCATGCGCGGGGCGGTTGCCGCTCAGAAGGCCGGCACTTTCATGCCCTATGTCGACGCGGTTTTCGCCGCCATATGGGAACAGGCACTGAAGATGGATGAGCTCGACGTCATCCAGACGGCGCTGACCAGCGCCGGCCTGGATGGGGCCGGCTTCAAGGCGAGCATAGAAGACCCCGAGGTCAAGCAAAAGCTGATGGCGAACACGCAGGAAGCTTCCGAGCGCGGCGCTTTCGGCTCGCCCACCTTCTTTGTCGGTGACGAGATGTTCTTTGGCAAAGACCAGTTGCGTGACGTGGAAGAAGAAATCCAGCGGGTGCGGCAGGCGTAGGCGGCGGCTTTCGCGCTTGCGCAATCTGCACGATTGGGTCTACCTTGGACTGGTGCAGGTTGCGCATCTTGTAAAAGGAGCGGGAAATGCTGACACAGAAAACCCGGGACATCGTCAAGGCCACAGCGCCGGTGCTGGCCGAGCAGGGCTATGCCATCATCCAGCACTTTTACAAGAGCCTGCTCAGCGCCCACCCCGAATTGAAGAACGTGTTCAATATGGCGCACCAGGAACAAGGCCAGCAGCAACAGGCGCTGGCACGTGCGGTCTATTCCTACGCCGCCAATATCGACGATCCCCAGAGCCTGGTGGCCGTGCTCAAGAATATTGCCAACAAGCATGCCAGCCTGGGCGTGCGGCCCGAGCAATACCCTATCGTCGGCGAGCACCTGCTGGGCGCCATCAAGGAAGTCCTGGGCGCCGCCGCCAGCGAAGAAATCATTTCCGCCTGGGCGCAGGCCTACGGCAACCTGGCCGACATCCTGATGGGCATGGAAAGCGAACTCTACGAGCGTTCCGCAGACCAGCCCGGCGGCTGGACGGGCTGGCGCAGCTTTGTCGTGCGCGAAAAGCGGCCCGAAAGCGATGTCATCACCTCTTTCATTCTCGAGCCGGTCGATGGCAAGCCCGTGGCGAACTTCGAACCCGGCCAGTATCTTGGCATTGCCGTGCAGGTGCCGGCGCTGGGCTTGCAGCAGATCCGCCAGTACAGCCTGTCGGACGTGCCCAACGGGCGCAGCTACCGAATCTCGGTCAAGCGTGAGGACGGCGGCACGCAGCCGCCGCCGGGTTATGTGTCCTGTCTGTTGCATGACCACGTCAATGTGGGCGACGAGGTCAGGCTGGCCGCGCCATATGGCAATTTCTATATCGATGTACAGGCCACGACACCCATTGTGCTGATCAGCGGCGGCGTTGGCCTGACCCCCATGATCAGCATGCTTAAAAAAGCCTTGCAGGATCCGCCGCGGCAGGTGGTGTTCGTCCATGGCGCGCGCAACAGCGCGGTGCAGGCCATGCGCGATCGCCTGCGTGACGCAGCCCGGGAAAACGACAACTTCGAATTGATCGTGTTCTACAACGAACCGCTTGCGGACGATGTCCAGGGCCGGGATTTCGATTACCCGGGCCTGGTGGACGTTAAACTGATCAGCAAGCACATATTGCTGCCTGACGCCGATTACTACATCTGCGGCCCCATCCCATTCATGCGGATGCAGCATGATGCGCTCGAGAACCTGGGCGTTCCCGAGGCGCGTATCCACTATGAAGTGTTTGGGCCCGACCTGTTTGACGAATAGGCTGGCTTGGCCGAGTCAGGAATCCCGGCTATAAGGGGTTGGGTGCCCGCTTTGCCGGGCAACGTCGTGCAAGCGCCAGGGGTTCGCATGGGCGCCATCCGCATGCAGCTACACTGTTCTGCACTACTTTGAAGCGGGTTGGCGCACTAAAAACGACAAAAATGCCCCATTTTTGTGCAGATTCGCTTGGAATGCATGCGCTGGGGCGACATAATGCGTTATCTGCTCTGCACCAGGAACTGGCATAAGCGCGTTCCTGGGCAGGGCATTCGTACTTGTGGGCGAAATCGTTCCGTGTCGGCCCCCGATTTTTACTTCATAGCTTTGTAGAGCCTTACATGCGTCAAGAAAAAGACTTTCTCGGTGTCAAAACCATACCTCCGGACGTGTACTGGGGGGTTCACACCGCCCGTGCGGTGGAAAACTTTCCGATCACCGGCCACACCGTGGCGGATATGCCGGAACTGATTCGCGCCTTTGCCTTCGTCAAGAAGGCCGCCGCGCATGCCAACCTGCAGATGGGCTTCATCAGCAGCACCCAGGCCGGCGCCATCGACCATGCATGCGATGACCTGATTGCGGGCCATTTGCACGACCAGTTCGTTGTCGACGTCATCCAGGGCGGCGCGGGCACGTCCACGAACATGAACGCCAACGAAGTGATCGCCAACCGCGCCCTCGAGCACCTGGGGCTGCCCAAGGGCCGCTACGAAGTGCTGCACCCCAACGATCACGTCAACGCGTCCCAAAGCACCAACGATGCCTACCCCACCGCGCTCAAGCTCGCGACCTGGTTCGGCATCCAGGAACTGCTCAGCGCTCTGGCTCAGCTGCGTGGCGCATTCGAAGCCAAGGCCGTCGAGTTCTCGTCTGTCCTGAAGATAGGCCGCACGCAGTTGCAAGACGCCGTGCCCATGACCCTGGGCCAGGAATTCGCCGCCTTCGCCAGCATGGTGGGCGACGATGAAACGCGCCTACGCGACTCCGCCTTCCTGATGACCGAAGTGAACCTGGGCGGCACCGCCATCGGTACCGGCATCAATGCGCCCGTGGGCTATGTGGATGTCGTCATCCCGGAACTTGCCGCGCTGTCGGGAGTGCCCGTCACCAAGGCCGCCAACCTGATCGCCGCCACCTCCGACACCGGGGCGTTCGTCGATATCTCGGGCATCCTCAAGCGCATCGCCGCCAAGCTCTCGAAAATCAGTAACGACCTGCGCCTGCTCTCGTCGGGCCCCCAGGCCGGTGTCTACGACATCAGGTTGCCTGCGCGCCAGGCCGGTTCGTCCATCATGCCGGGCAAGGTCAATCCGGTGATCCCGGAAGTGATGAACCAGGTGGCGTTTGAAGTCATCGGCAACGATATGGCCATCACCATGGCCTCGGAAGCCGGCCAGCTCCAGCTCAACGCCTTCGAGCCTCTGATCGGCTGGGCGCTGCACAAGAGCCTCAAGCACCTGACCCGGGCCTGCCGTACGCTGCAGGTGAACTGTGTCGAAGGCATCGAGGCCAACCATGCCCTGCTGGCACAGCGCATTGCCGAATCCATCACCCTGGTGACCGCACTGAATCCGCTGATCGGCTACGAAAAAGCCGCGCTGATCGCCAAGAGCGCCATGGCCAGCGGCAAAACCATCGCCATCACCGCCGAAGAGCTGGGCATCATGAGCCAGGCCGACATGCAAAAGCTGCTCGTGGCCGAGAGACTCACCCAGGCAGGTGCGCTGATCGCAGGCTTGGGCGCCATGCCCCCCGCCGCACTGCCGCCGGCCTAAAGACACGGCTGCGCCACCCGTGCTTCAAGGCAATGCCTGCAGATGGGTAGCAACTGTGGAGTCGACCAGTCGGTAGCCGCCAGGATTTGCCAAGCAGCAATCCCGGGTTCCGTCGTCTGGTCGGCAATGTGTCCGTGTAGATCGCCTCGAAGAATGACCACCGCTGGCAGCAAGTCTTTGAAATTGCGCCAAAGCCGGCTTTCCAGGCAAAAAAAATCCCAGCCGGTTAAGGCTGGGATTCTATGACCGTTTCGAGGTCCGGACCACATGCACCTATAACGCAGTGGCGCGTTCGGACAAGTAGCGATTGGCATTGCTTTTCGGTTTCAAGGCAAATCGTTCGGCCGTCAATGCGCGCACCAAGTTGATGGATCGCCCCCGAAACGCGGCCTCTATGAGCGTCAGGTCGATAATGTCGCGCTGAGCGTGGCTACCGCCGAAACGATGAGCCTTAAGTCGTAGCTCCAGCAGTTGAGACACGGCTTCATCGTAATGGCCGCGCTCGAATGCCATGAAGCCTCGCGCCATGGGCAAGCCGACCTCGTCGGTCATCATGGCATTAACGCCCGAGCCTTGAGCCGCAGCCTCCAAGGTCGCTATAAGTTCGTTTCCGAGCGTGTATCTGCCTGCGCCGAGATAGGCCATCAAGGCGTGCACATCGTTGAATGCATAGTAGCCGTCGGCCCTCCTTTGTTCCCATGTGTCTGCCAGTTCCTCCCATCGATGTCCGCTGTCCACCCCGCGCAAGTGCAGGCGCCATAGTAAGGCCGACGCGTCTATCAAATTGAGCGCCATGTCGGATTTGTCGGCACGAATGTGCTGATCGTATAGTCGCAAGACTCCATCGATCGAGTCCTCGTCAAGATGAAACAGGGCCAGGTGCCACCAGTTATGGATAGCGAACATGTTGTCTGGGGCCCAGTCGTGCTGGCGGGCCGTCAACCACTGAATGCCATCGTTCTGACGCCCCTGCATTTCCATGACATGAGCAACAGCGTGTACGGCCCACGGGTCCCTTCGATTCAGGTCAAGTGCACGTCGCCCCTGTTCTTCGGCGGCCTCGAACAGGTTCGTCTCCTCAAGGCCGAAGGAATACATGCCGAGTAGATAACTGAATTCCGGATCCTCTTCGCCCCACGCTGGCAACGCGCGCGCAATCCGATCACGCAGCATGGCCGACTGCCCAAGTAAAAAGTCGCCGATATGAGCAACCTGCAGTGCAAGGATATCGCGTGGATAATCCACGGCGATGTCTCCGTATGCGCGGATCGACTTATCGAAATCGCGCTGCAGCCACGCCCGTGCGGCAAAGAGATGGCGACGTTCTCGATCTGTTGCTATGCCGGCAAGTTTTTCGCCTTTTTCAACGGAATCGCGCAACAGAGGCTCGACATAGTTGTCGCCGGCGGTTATCAACAATGCGGCACGCAACGCGTGTCCGAGTATGAACTCTGGGTCTTCTTCGATGGCTTCATCAATGATGGACAACGGGTCGCCGTAGTATCCATGCAGTAGCGTAAGGGAGCGCTCATAGCGCTCGAGTGATGCTGCGTTGGTGGTCGAGGTCGCAAGCCCTCGCGCGTCAGCTAAGGCCATGATGTGGCTCCTAAAATCCGCACGCAGAAATCGGCCATTAGACCGATTCGGTGAGTATTTGCAGGGCGCGCCCACGCTGCGGGCCACAAGACAATGTCTTCAAGGCGATCAGCCCGCTACCGCGGCAGAACGTCGGTTTTTCGGGGACGGGCGGTATCTGATCTAGGCAAGCCCAAGCGGGCACTCCGTATACTCCCTAACTACATTATGCGTCTTTTATTAAAAATTCAACGTAGGTTTTAGCCGGGTAAAAATAACTACTGCCTCGAGAACGCTCGCGAGGTCATCGGAGAAAAACAGAAAGGCCAGGGCAGTCGATAGGCAGGCTATATCGCGCCCTGCCGCTTACGAGGCAAAGCGCAAAGTCGCTCCACGGGGAATTCTTCGATGAATCAAAAAAAATCCCAGCCGGTTAAGGCTGGGATTCTATGACTTGGTGGAGCCGGGGGGAATTGAACCCCCGTCCGCAAGCCCTCCGCAGGCAGTTCTACATGTTTAGTCGGCTTATTTGAATTTAACCGTAAGTTTGGCCAGCCAACAGGCCGACTTACAGCGATTCACGTAGTTTTAAGACTCCGACGTGTGACCCGCCAAAGTTCCGATCCTTTGTATATGACGCTGCTGTGGGTTTAACCCCACCTGGCCCAAAGGCAAACCAGTGCAGCGAGCATTACCGGTTATTAAGCGGCAATAGCAAAACGCTCATCGTTGGCGTTTAATTGCGTTTCCAGTGGTTTTACGAGCGAACTGGTGCTCGACATGCCCTGCGCTGTTTCGCGACCCACGTCGAATCCGGATCGGCCCCAGTTACTGCATTCTACCCCTATATGGGATGCTCGACCAAACTTTCAAGGCCTGTGCTGTTGTTTTGTCGGGTTCTTGGCCGAGTTTGGCGGGTTTTCGGTTCCTGGCCGGCTTATTGTCCGGCCTGCATGGTGCTGCAGAGCGCCTGGATGGCAGGCCAGGTGTGCGAAGGTTGGGCGCAGATATGGTCTGCGGCCCAGGTGTCGACCGGGTCGATGTCGCCGCAATAGCCCCAGGCGGCGGCCACCGTTGGCATGCCAGCGGCCTTGCCGGCCTGGATGTCGCGCAGGTCGTCGCCTATATAAATGCAGTTTTCTGGGGCGAAGCCGGCCTGCCTGGCGGCATGCAGCAGGGGTTCGGGGTGGGGCTTGGCATGCGGGGTGGTGTCGCCGCACACCACGACGGCCGGTTGCAGCGGCAGGCTGGCTATCAGGGGCTCGGCCAGATAGCCCACCTTATTGGTGACGATGCCCCAGGACATGCCACTGGCTTCGATGGCGGCCAGCAGTTCGGGCACGCCGGAAAACAGCGTGGTCTGCTCGTACATGGCGCGCGCATAGTCTTGCAGGAAACGGTCGCGGGCTGCGGGGAAGGCTGCGTCTTCGGGCGCCAGGCCCAGCGCCACACGCAAGAGGCCGCGGGCGCCTTGCGAGGCGAGCGGACGCAGTGTTTCGTAGGGCAGAGGGGCTAGTCCCTGGGCGGTACGCTGCAGGTTGGCGGCTGCGACCAGATCGGGGGCGGTGTCGGCCAGGGTGCCGTCAAAGTCAAATAAAACCAGGATGGACATGGAGCGGCTCAGGTCAGCGCGGGCCGCAGCGTGGCCAGCATGTAGTTAACGTCGGTGTTGGGCGTCAGGCTATAGGTATCGGCCAGTGGGTTATAGGTAAGCCCGTTGGTGTGCGTGACCTCGAGCCCGGCCTGGCGGCAGGCCAGGGCCAGTTCGCTGGGACGGATGAAGTTTTCGTAGTCGTGCGTGCCGCGCGGCAGCAGGCGCAGAACGAACTCGGCCGCCACGATGGCCTGCAGGAAGGATTTCAGGTTGCGATTGAGCGTGGACAGAAACACATGGCCCCCGGGTTTGACCAGGGTGGCGCAGGCGCGCACGACCGAGGCCGGGTCAGGGACGTGTTCAAGCATTTCCATGCAGGTGACCACATCGAAGCTGCCGGGTTGCTGGGCGGCAAGGTCCTCGACGGCTATGCACCGGTAGTCGACTTTGACACCGGATTCCAGGCTGTGCAGGCGCGCGACGGTAAGCGGTTTTTCCGCCAGGTCGATGCCGGTGACCTCGGCATTCTTTTGCGCCATGCTTTCCGCCAGGATGCCGCCGCCGCAGCCCACGTCGAGTATCCGCCTGTCCGCAAGAGGCCCGGCGATTTCTTCGATCCAGCCCAGGCGCAGGGGGTTGATGGCGTGCAGCGGTTTGAATTCGCTGGAAGGATCCCACCAGCGCGACGCCAGAGCGCTGAACTTGGCCAGTTCCGCAGAATCGGCATTGACGGGGCTAGTGGTGGAAGTCATGGCAGCTCGCAAAAAAAAGGCCCCCACGCTCGCCGCGACGCGGCGGCGCTACCCCCCACAACAGAGGGCTTTTTTGCCTGGGGGCGGCCCGGCGACAAAAAAAAACCTGGCAATAAATTTGCCAGGTCTTCATTTTACCCACTCGGAGTTGTATTGCACCCGAACGGCCCGCAGGCCGTTCGGTAAAGCTATGCAGAATTACTTCGTACGGGTACCAACCACTTCGATTTCCACGCGACGGTTTTGTGCGCGGCCTGCAGCGGTGCTGTTGGTGGCGATGGGTTGCAGTTCGCCCTTGCCTTCGGTGTAGACGCGGTTGGCGTCGACGCCTTGGCTGACCAGGTAGGTCTTGACCGCAGCGGCACGGCGCTCGGACAGGCCTTGGTTGTACTTCTCGGTGCCGATGGAATCGGTGTGACCAACAGCCAGGATCACTTCAAGTTCCATTTGGCCTACGCGGCGAACCAGCTCGTCGAGCATCTTGCGACCGTCGGGCTTGAGGACGGACTTGTCGAAGTCGAAGAAGGTGTTGGCGTCGTAGACGACTTTGTCGTACACGGGAGCAGCCGTCGGGGCAGCAGGAGCTTCAGCGATGTAGGTGCCGTCGCAGCCGGGCAGGCCGGTTTCGGGCGTCCAGAACGCATCGCGCCAGCACAGCTCGTTGGAGCCGTTCATCCAGGGAAGACCACTGACGTTGACCCAGTTGTCTTGACCGTTGCCGATGTTTTGAGCAATGACGGCCGGATCAGCCACCGCACGCACTTGCTGGGCAGAGGCTACGCCAGTAATCGTGGTGGCGGCGAACGCGAGCGCCAGGGCGATTTTTGAGGGCTTGTTCATGTTTCTCCTCGTGAGCTTGAAGCAGAAATTTGAGTTTCGCAGCGAACCCCCGCCGCAGAAGGTAAATATTGGCGCCCAGTAAAAACGGGACATAACGAGGGCCAGTATATCAATGAGGCTATGTGTTTCAAAGAATTTTCATAAAGTTCCCGAGCGGTGGGGCGGGCGGTTTGAGCTGCGTAGGATTGATGGCAATGCCAGGCTAAGCCCGTGTCTTCATTGTGGAATGTGCTTACGAGCTGGCGCAAGAAAAGCCCTGGCTTGGTCTCTGGAGGTGTTGGTTTTTTCCAACAATACATCCTGGCCGCGTGAGCGGCATCGTGCGGGCGTCCAATCGGCAGACGGCTGGATGTTGCGCCAGACGTAGGGCGATGCAACGATAAATGTCGTTTTGTGTCGTCATTTACAGGTGATCTGGTCTGTAAAGCGCGCAGTCGGGTGCCACAGCGGGGGGGCAATGGTAAACTTGTCAGCTTGGCCTGAAACCGCTTTGTACTGCTAATTCCCTATGGATTCCTTTGCAAAGGAAACTCTTCCAGTATCCCTGGAAGAAGAGATGCGTCGCAGTTATCTCGATTACGCCATGAGCGTGATCGTAGGCCGCGCACTCCCCGATGTACGTGATGGCCTCAAGCCCGTGCATAGACGCGTGCTGTTCGCCATGCATGAGCTCAACAACGACTGGAACCGCGCCTACAAGAAGTCGGCGCGTATCGTTGGCGATGTCATCGGTAAATACCACCCTCACGGCGACCAAGCCGTCTACGACACCATCGTCCGTATGGCGCAGGATTTTTCCCTGCGCTATATGCTGGTAGACGGTCAGGGCAACTTCGGCTCGGTAGACGGCGATAGTCCGGCTGCCATGCGCTATACCGAAATCCGCCTGTCCAAGATCGCCCACGAGATGCTGGCCGATATCGACCAGGAAACGGTCGACTTCGGTCCCAACTACGATGGCAGCGAAAAAGAGCCGCTGCTGTTGCCGGCGCGCCTGCCCAACCTGCTGGTGAACGGCAGCTCGGGTATTGCCGTGGGTATGGCTACCAACATTCCGCCGCACAACCTCGCCGAGGTGGTGGATGGCTGCCTGTATTTGTTGCGCAATCCCGATTGCACGGTAGACGACCTGATCGAGCGCATCCCCGCGCCCGATTTTCCTACCGGCGCCACCATCTACGGCATGTCTGGCGTGCGCGAAGGTTATCGCACCGGTCGCGGCCGGGTGGTGATGCGTGCCAATACCCACTTCGAGGACATGGAGCGCGCCGGGCGCCAGGCTATCGTCGTCGACGAGATCCCCTACCAGGTCAATAAGAAGACGCTGCAGGAGCGCATGGCCGAACTGGTCAACGAGAAAAAGATCGAAGGCATTGCCGACATCCGCGACGAGTCGGACAAGGACGGCATGCGCCTGGTGATCGAGCTCAAGCGCGGCGAAGTGCCGGAAGTGGTGCTTAACAATCTATATAAGCACACGCAGCTGCAAGATACCTTCGGGATGAACTTCGTGTCGCTGGTCGATGGCCAGCCGCGCTTGCTCAACCTCAAGCAGATGGTCGAGTACTTCCTGCTGCACCGTCGCGAAGTGGTGACACGCCGCACGGTGTATCAGCTGCGGCGCGCGCGCGAGCGCGGCCATGTGCTCGAAGGCCTGGCAGTGGCCCTGGCCAACATCGACGACTTCATCGCCATCATCAAGGCGGCCCCGTCGCCACCGGTGGCACGCGAAGAGTTGATGGCGCGCAACTGGGATTCCTCGCTGGTGCGCGACATGCTCGAACGCGCGCAGGACGACACCCCGGGCGGCAGCGCTGCCTACCGGCCGGATGGCCTGGCGGCAAGCTTCGGCCTGCAGCTGGACGGCCAGTATCGCCTGAGCGATACGCAGGCGCAGGAAATCCTGAACATGCGCCTGCAGCGCCTGACCGGCCTGGAACAGGACAAGATCGTTGGCGAGTACAAGGATGTCATGTCCAACATCGCCGACCTGCTGGATATCCTGGCCAAGCCCGAGCGCGTCACGGTCATCATCAGCGACGAGCTGACTGCCGTGAAAACCGAGTTTTCCACCAATGCCAAGGACACGCGTCGTTCGCGTATCGAGCACAACGCTACCGAGCTCGATACCGAAGACCTGATCACGCCTACCGACATGGTCGTTACCTTGTCGCATAGTGGCTATATCAAGAGCCAGCCCTTGTCCGAATACCGGGCACAGAAGCGTGGCGGGCGTGGCAAGCAGGCGACGGCAACCAAGGAAGACGACTGGGTCGACCAGCTCTTCATCGCCAACACGCACGATTTCATCCTGTGCTTCAGCAACCGCGGCCGCGTGTACTGGCTCAAGGTCTGGGAAGTGCCGCAGGGCTCGCGCAACTCGCGCGGCCGGCCGCTGGTGAACATGTTCCCGCTGACCGACGGCGAGAAGATCACGGTGGTGCTGCCGGTGAAGGCGTTTGCCGAAGACCAGTACGTCTTCATGGCAACGTCGCGCGGTACGGTCAAGAAGACAGCGCTGTCTGACTTCTCCAACCCCCGCAAGGCCGGCATTATCGCGGTCGACCTCGACGAGGGCGACTACCTGATCGGCGCCGGGCTTACGTCCGGTTCGCACGACGTGATGCTGTTCTCCGACGGTGGCAAGGCTGTGCGCTTTGACGAGAACGACGTGCGCGCCATGGGCCGCAATGCCCGCGGCGTGCGCGGTATGGCGCTGGAAGAAGGCCAGAGCGTGATCGCGCTGCTGGTGGCCGAGAACGAAACGCAAACCGTGCTGACCGCCACCGAGAACGGCTACGGCAAGCGCACGCCAATAGGCGAATACACGCGCCATGGCCGAGGCACCAAGGGCATGATCGCCATCCAGACCAGCGAGCGCAATGGCAAGGTCGTGGGTGCGGTACTGGTGATGCCGTCGGATCAGATCATGTTGATTACCGATGGCGGCGTGCTGGTGCGCACCCGGGTTTCCGAGATTCGCGAGATGGGACGCGCCACGCAGGGCGTCACGCTGATCAGCGTGGATGATGGCAGCAGGCTGTCGGGCGTTCAGCGCGTGGCCGAAAGCGATGTATTGGACGCAGATGCGGATGCAGATGCCGATGGCGCAGATGTCGAGGGCGCAGATGTCGAGGGTAACGATGAGCCGACCGTTTAATTTTTCCGCTGGGCCGGCAGTGCTGCCGGAAAGTGTATTGCGGCAAGCCGCCGAGGAAATGCTCGATTGGCGCGGCAGCGGTACGTCGGTGATGGAAATGAGCCATCGCGGCAAGGAGTTCGTGCAGATCTGCGACGAAGCCGAAGCCGACCTGCGCACCCTGCTGTCGGTACCCGACGACTACGCCATCCTGTTCATGCAGGGCGGCGCGACCGCCGAGAACGCGATCATTCCGTTGAACCTGCTGGCGCGCAAGCCGGCACAGACGGCCGATTACGTCCTGACCGGTGCGTGGTCCAAGAAGTCGTACAAGGAAGCCACCCGCTACGGCGACGTGCGCATTGCGGCTTCGGCCGACCACGATGCCGAACTTGACGGTCGCCGGCAGGCGCCGTTTACCTGGGTGCCCCCGGTTGATACCTGGAATGTGCGGCCCGAGTCCAGCTATGTGCATTTCTGCAGCAACGAAACCATAGATGGCATCGAGTTCATGGACTGGCCCGATGCCACGGCCCTGGGCGCGTCCGACGTGCCCTTGGTGGTGGACGCCTCGTCGCACTTTTTGTCGCGGCCCTTCGATGTCGCCAGCACGGGCCTGATCTACGCCGGCGCGCAGAAAAACGCCGGCCCGGCGGGCGTCACGGTGGTTCTGGTGCGGCGCGATCTATTGGGCCATGCCATGCCGGCGTGCCCGACGGCATTCGACTATGCCAACGTGGCCAAGGAATCGTCGCGCTTCAACACGCCGCCCACCTATGCCATCTATGTTGCCGGCCTGGTCTTCAAATGGGTGCTGGCCAATGGTGGCGTGCAAGGCATGGAAGCCGCCAACCGGGCCAAGGCCGACCTGTTGTACGGCTACCTGGACCAAAGCGGTTTCTACCGCAACACTATTCATGCGCCGGTACGTTCGCGCATGAATGTGCCGTTCCTGCTGAATGATGAATCGCTCAACGATGCTTTCCTGAAGGGTGCGGCCGAGGCCCGCCTGTTGGCTCTCAAGGGCCATAAGAGTGTGGGCGGCATGCGTGCCTCCATCTATAACGCCATGCCGCTGGAAGGCGTGCAGGCCCTGGTCGACTACATGAAGGCGTTCGAGAAGCGTCATGGATGATGAAGTTCTGAAACAGCTCGCGCCGCTGCGCGAGGGCATCGATGCGCTCGATGCCTCCATCCTCGATCTGATCACCCAGCGTGCAAAGCTGGCGATGCAGGTGGGCGAAGTCAAGCATCGCGCAGGTGGCGTCGACGGCACCGTGTTGCGTCCCGAGCGCGAAGCGCAGGTGATACGTCGCCTGCAGGAACGCAACCAGGGTCCGCTGTCGGGCAGCACCGTCAAGGCGGTGTGGACTGAAATCATTTCGGCCTGCCGTGGGTTGGAGCGCGGGCTGACCGTGGCCTATCTGGGCCCGGCAGGCACGTATTCCGAGCACGCGGCGCTGGCGCATTTCGGCCACGCCATCACCACCATGCCGTGTAACACCTTCGACGAGGTGTTCCGTGCCGTGGAAGCCAATCGTGCCGATGTCGGTATCGTGCCGGTGGAAAATTCCACCGAAGGCGCGGTCAATCGCACGCTAGACCTGCTGCTCGCCTCGCCGCTGCGCATCCTGGGCGAAAGTTCGCTGCTGGTGCGCCATTGTCTGATGACGCAATCGGGCACGATGCAAGGCATTACCCGTGTGATGGCTCATCCGCAGGCGCTGGCCCAGTGCCAGGGCTGGCTGACCCAGCATGCCGGGGGCCTGCCGCGCGAAGTGGCCAGCAGCAACGCCGAGGCCGCGCGCCTGGCATCGCTGGACCCGACCATCGCCGCCATTGCCTCGGAATCCACGGCTTCCGACTGGAACCTGCAGTTGGTGGCAGCCGGCATCCAGGATGACCCGCACAATCGCACGCGTTTTGTTGCTATCGGCCATCAGGACACCCTGCCGTCCGGACGCGACAAGACCAGCCTGATCCTGGCTGTACCCAACCGCGCCGGCGCGGTCGTGCAGATGTTGATGCCGCTGTCGCAAAATGGTGTCTCGATGACGCGTTTCGAGTCGCGCCCGGCTCGCACGGGGCAGTGGGAATACTACTTCTACGTGGACATCGAAGGTCACCGCACCGAGCCCGCCGTGGCCCAGGCGCTGGCAGATCTTCAGGCACAGACCGCATTTTTCAAGGTGCTTGGGTCTTACCCCATCCAGCCATAAACGAGTTTTTCCGGAGTTTTCCATGACCGCCAATGTCTTGCCGGCTCCCGAGTACGTGCGCGCGATTGCGCCGTACCAGGCGGGCAAACCGATAGAAGAGCTGGCACGCGAGTTTGGCCTTGATCCGGCCAGCATCGTCAAGCTGGCATCCAATGAGAACCCCTTGGGCATGTCCCAGGCGGCGCGCCAGGCGGTGATTGATGCCGTCAGCAACAGCGCGCGCTATCCGGATTCCAACGGCTTCTATCTGAAACAGGCATTGGCCAAGCGCTACGATGTTCCGGTTGAATGGCTGATCCTGGGCAACGGCTCGAACGATATCCTGGAAATCGCTGCCGACGCCTTCCTGTCGCCGGGTGCTTCGTCGGTCTATTCGCAGTATGCGTTTACCGTGTACCGCCTGGCCACGCAGGCCGCCGGGGCGCGCCACATCATGGTGCCCGCGGTGGGCTATGGCCACGATCTTGACGCTATGCTGGCTGCGATCGCCCCTGATACGCGCATGGTGTTCATCGCCAACCCCAATAATCCCACCGGCACCTTTGCCCCAGGCGACGCCATCGAGCGTTTCGTGGCCGCCGTGCATGCGGCGCATGGCAACCGGGTGGTGGTGGTGTTGGACGAAGCCTATAACGAGTATCTGGCGCCTGAACTGCGCTTTGACAGCGCGGCCCTGGTGCGGCGCTATCCCAACCTGCTGGTGTCGCGCACCTTCTCGAAGGCCTATGGCCTGGCGGGCCTGCGCGTGGGTTTTGCGATTGCACAGCCCGCCATCATCGATATGCTGAACCGGGTGCGCCAGCCATTCAATGTCAGCGTGCCGGCCCAGGCTGCGGCCATCGCCGCGCTGGCTGACGCCGACTTCCTGCAGCGCAGTTTCGAATGCAACCGGGACGGCCTGGCCCAGCTGGTGCAGGGCATCGAAGCCCTGGGGCTGGAATACGTGCCCAGCTACGGCAACTTCGTGCTGGTGAAGGTTGGCGAAGCGGCGCGGGTCAATCTTGAATTGCTCAAGCGCGGTGTCATCGTGCGTCCCGTCGCCGGCGACGGGTTGCCGGAATGGCTACGGGTGTCGGTAGGCGTGGCGCCCGAAAACGAGCGCTTCCTGGCGGCCCTGCGCGAAATCGTGAAAGGCTGATTTGCGCAGGATCAGGCAAGCCTGGGGTTCAGGCCGTTAGTGCAGTGCCCGAAGCGGGTCAGACCACGATTTTCCGCTGTGCGGAATTGGCGGTCTGACCCGCTTTAGTATGGCAAGGTGCCGAGGCGCTGCCGGGCGGCGGCGTATTCCCGTTTCAGACGGGCGACGATCTCTGCGGTCGGCGGCAGGTCATGGATTTGGCCCACCCCGTGGCCAGCCCCCCAGATATCCTTCCAGGCTTTCGCCTTCGAGCGGCCGTCGGCGAAGCTCATGATGCTTTTATCGGCGACGCTGAGGTTGTCGGGATCCAGTCCGGCCAGCTCGATGCTTTCGCGGACATAGTTGCCATGTACCCCCGAGAACAGGTTGCTGTAGATGATGTCCGATGCACCGGACTTTAGCAGGGAGTTCTTGTAGGGTACGGTGGCATTGGCTTCCTGGCTGGCAATGAACCGGGTGCCCATGTAGGCGAAATCGGCTCCCATGGCCAGGGCCGCCAGAATGGCGTCACCTGAGCCGATGGCGCCGGACAAGGCCAAGGGGCCCCTGAAGAACTGCCTTACCTCACCGACCAGGGCCAGGGGCGACAGGGTTCCGGCGTGTCCACCCGCGCCCGCCGCGACCACGATCAGCCCGTCCACGCCGGCATCCAGCGCCTTTTTCGCATGCTTGACGTTGATGACGTCGTGGAAAATGATGCCGCCGTATGCGTGCACGGCGTCGACGATCTCGGGCGCCGGCGCGCGTAAAGACGTAATGAAGATTGGCACCTGATGGTCGACGCAGGTTCGCACGTCGCGCTCCAGGCGCAAGTTCGAGCTGTGTGCGATCTGGTTGACGGCTATGGGTCCGACGACGGCTTGGGGGTGTTTTTTGCGGTAGTCGTCCAGCTCCCGCTTCATCATCGTGAGCCAATCGTCCAGCAGTTCCGGCTGGCGCGCATTCAGCGCGGGAAACGACCCAACGATGCCCGCTTTGCACTGGGCCAGCACGAGCTCGGGATAGCTCACGGTAAACATCGGAGAAGCGATGACCGGCAAGGCAAGGTTTCGCAGGACGAGAGGCAAATGGTTGAGGTCGGACATGTTCGAATCCTGGAGAAGATCGACAGGCGAAAGCGATGCCCGTCGACCGGAAAGTGCAATGGGGGTCAGTCCAGGCTGGCGCCGGAAGTCTTGACGCGTTCGCCCTGTATCTTCAGGTCGTCAGCCAGGAATTGCTTGAATTCTTCGGGCGACGAAGCCACGGCGACATACGAGTAGGCATCGATGTTCTTGGCCCGGAAGTTGGGCTGCAGCATTACTTCCCGAGCGTCGCTGGCGATCTTCTGGACCAGGGCATCCGGTGTGCCGGCGGGCGCCAGCAGGCCGATATTGAATACAGCGTTGATGTCCTGCACCCCTTGTTCCTTGAATGTCGGCACATCCGGCAAGATGGTGCTGCGCTCGTCGGCAGATAGCGCGAGCGCTTTCAGGGTGCCCGCTTTGATGTGCTGTTCGATGACTGAAACGCCCAGGACCGCGGCATCGATGCGATTGGCAATGACGTCGGGAATCAGGGGGGCGGCGCCTTTGTAAGGCACATGCAGCATATCGATATTTTCTTGCTTGACGAACATGGCCATGGGCAGATGGGCGATGCCGCCCGTGCCGGAGGAGCCGTAGGTAAGCGGCTGGCCGCTGCTCTTGGCTAGCTGGATGAGTTCTTTCAGGTTGTTGGCTGGCGAGCTTTTCGGCACGAAGAGGACCAGTGGCAATGCCACCAGGCGGGAAATCGGCACGAAATCCTTCTCGACGTTATACGACAGCGACTTATATAGATGTGGGTTCATCGTCAGTGCCGCCTCGGTACCCGCGAACAGGGTGTAGCCGTCCGGATCGCTCTTGGCAACCGTATCGGCGCCGATGATTTCGTTCGCGCCGGGTTTATTGACGATCAGCACGGGCTGCTTCCATTTGGCGGATAGATCCTGTCCCAGTGCCCGCATGAAATTGTCCACGGGCCCGCCTGCCGAATAGGGCACGACGATGGAAACCGGTTTGTCGGGATAGGCGGGGGCGGCGATGGTGGCTGTGGATGCTGTCAGGGCCAAGGCCAGGGCCAGCGTAGTGATCTTGTTCATTGTGTCTCCGATGCTTTTATCTGTGTGATCTTTGGCCGCTGCCTGCGGCCAGGGGTCAAGCTGCTTTTTCCTGCGCGAGAAGCGCATGGGCCTGAGCGCGCAGCTTGTTGCGCTGTGTTTTCACGCCGTTCGAACTTTGTGTGACGGGGTAGGAGTCCACGAACCAAATGCGCGCCGGCACCTTGAATGCCGCCATTGACGCGCTTGCCTGGGATAGCAAGTGGACGACGCTGGGGGAACGATCTTCATCCGGTTTGATGAAGGCCACGACGCGAGTCTGTCCTTGCAACTCGACCGCGACGACCTGGGCTTCAGCGACCCCCTCGAAACGCTTGAGCACGTCTTCGATCTCTACCGGGTTGACCAGGAAGCCGCCCAGTCGGATAGCGTCCCCCATTCGGGTTTCGTAAACGAATGAGCCATCCTGGCGCAGATGGCCGAGGTCGCCGGTGCGAAAGAAACCGTCGGGCAGGACGGCTTCGCCGGTGGCTTCAGGATTGTTGAAATAGCCCATGAAGTTGCTGGGCGCCGAGATTTCGATTTCTCCGGACTGGCCGGGGCCCAGCAGGGCATTGGTATGGATGTCCCGGATACGGATGATGGCCTGGCTACCGGCCACGGCAACCCCGCCACCCTCGATACGCTCCTGCACGGTATGGTGTTCGCGTTGTGCGGAGAACAGCGCCAGCACTTCGCTGGAGCCGTAGAGCCCATACAGTGGAATGCCGCGTGACCATAGCGCCAGCGCGCATTCATTGAAGCTGGAAGTGAATGCACCGAAGCCGAAGCACCGGGCATTCGGGAAGGGCCGCTCGCCCGGTGCGCTCTCGGCCAGGCGGCGGTACATTTCGTCGCTGCCGAAGGTATGGCTGATTGCGTGTTCGCGCATGAGTCTGGCAGCCTCTGGGCCGTCGAAGGTGTCCATCAGCACTACCGGCGCCCCGGCGCAATAGGCGGCCAACACTCCGTTCAAGCCGAAAACGCCGCAGAACGGGAGCATGGCCAGCAGTGCTGCGCCGGATTTATCCAATTCATAGAATGCCGCGCAACGCCGGGCGTGGCCGGCCAGCGTTTGTTGCGGATGCATGACGAGCTTGGGGCCTTTGGTCGTGCCCGAGGTGGTAAACAGAATCGCGCATGCGCTTGGGTCCGATAGGTCTTGGGCGTCGGCGCCGGCTTGCGCAGCAATATCGAAGGACGTCGTGGGCCGGCCCAGGATGGATGCGGGCTGGCTTTCATCGAGCACCGCGATCCTCTCCAGTTGCGGCAGATCGTGGGCCTGCATGTCGGCCAGGATGGCCGGGAAGTCTATTTTGCGGAAACTGGGCTGAAGAATCAGCATACGGGCGCCGCTGGTCTTGAGGATGTGGGTGACTTCCTCGCTGCGGTAGCGGGTATTGACCGACACCAGAACGCCGCCGAGACGCGCAAGCGCGAAAAGCAACGCCAGCCATTCAATGCGGTTGACCAGCCAGACCGCGACCCGGTCCCCTGGTTGTACGCCCTGAGCCAGCAGCCATTCGGTAGTTTGGTTGCACAGGCGACGGAACTCGGCATGGCTGATCCGCCGTGTGTCCTCGATAAAGGCGGTTTGGTCGGGAGCCTGACTAGACCGATCTTCGACCAAGCTCCACAAACTCGTCTTATGCTGCATATGCACTCCAACTGATAAGGTAAGCCGCTTGGAAATCCGGCAACGGAACGCCCTGCCAATCCGTGGCAACGGAATCGGGCATGGGTAAAAAATGGGGAATGCTGGTCTTGCTTAGAAAGGGTTGCTAACCGATGGGGCAGTCATGAGGGGTCTCCGTTGGCTTGGGCCATTTGTATTTAGGATGCAGCCTTGCTTGCCGCGGGCATTGAGTGGCGCTTTGTGCCGCGCGCAGCGACCGTATCCTGTTGTGGGGCGCAGTATGCCTTTCGGGCTATGATCTTGTCAACCTATGTGTCATTATTTATGGACAATGCAATTCATTGATTTATAATGATATTTTGGATTTAAAACAAATATTGTCTTTTTTTATGGACGTTAAATATGGATATCGAGCTCGCCATGCAGGAACTTGGCATTCGGGGCAAAACCTATAGTGCCTACATGGCAGCGCTTGAATTGGGAGAAGCCAGCGTCAATCAG
Organism: Verticiella sediminum; assembly: GCA_040392445.1. GTDB lineage: Bacteria > Pseudomonadota > Gammaproteobacteria > Burkholderiales > Burkholderiaceae_B > Verticiella > Verticiella sediminum_A. Next base: position 35,194 of record JBEBVZ010000008.1, on the reverse strand, counting down.
ATTGCAGTACGCGCCGAACTCGGTCGAACGACGGCTTACAGTGTGCTGGAGCGATTGGAGGAGGAGGGGCTGATCCGTTTCGTGACGCGCGACGAAAAACGTCTGGTCGTACCAGAGGATCCACATGTGCTGTTCGATAAGATGGAGAAGCGCCAGCGCACCCTGACCAATCTGATGCCGCAGCTGTGTTCTCTGTACAACAGCTCACGCACGAAGCCGGAAATCCGCTTCTACGAGGGCGAGAATGCGGTCAGGAATGTGTTGTGGGATACCTTGACCGCGCAATCCGGGCGCTTGCGCGGGGTGCTGTCGACCGCTCATCTTCTCGAATCGATAGGACGGGACACCATGCTGGAATACGCCAGCAAGCGCGTCGAGCTGGGCATCCGGTTGCAGGCCCTGCGTTCTGTCTCGCAAGACCGGGACACCTTATGGCCCGATCAGGACGAAGAGTTGCGCGAAGTACGCTATGCGCCGGAACACATTACGCTGAATGTGAGCACCTATGTGTACGACGACAAGGTCGTCATGCTTTCGTCCCGGCGCGAGAACTATGGCCTGATTATCCAGAGCCACGACTTTGCCAATCTGTATGCGGCCATGTTCGACGGCCTCTGGGCGATCTCGAGTCCGTCGCAGAGGCCGTCGGGGGAAACCGTGGTCTGACCCTGGTTTTGCTTGATCAGGCCGTCAGGACAGCACGGCCTGTGATCTTGCCGCCGCGCAGTTCAGTCAGCACGGCATCGACCTCTGCCAGCGGATAGCGTTGCACCGGTATCGGTTTGACGCGTCCGGCTTTCACCAGCCCCATGAGCTCGCGCAGCTCGCCCAGGTTGCCCACGTAGCTGCCCAGTATGCTGACCGCCTTGACGGGGATGAGCGTAATCGGCCAGGACGTAGCGCCGCCGAACAGCCCCACGATGATCAGCTTGCCGCCCTTGCCCAGGCAGTCGAATCCTGCGGCCGTGGTGGACGGCGCACCCACCAGGTCGATGACCGAGCGGGCCGCCTTGCCGCCCAGGGCCTGCATGATTTGCTGCGCGACATCGGGCGCGTTGCCATCGATCGCCGCCAGCGCGCCGGCATCGAGCGCAGCCTGGCGCTTGACGGGATCGAGGTCGACCACGATGGCGCCGGCGCCGCCCAGTGTCTTGATCAGTTCCAGGCACATCAGGCCCAGGCCGCCGGCACCGAAAATGACGACAGGGTCTGCCTGGTAGGACGCCGCGCCGATCTTGTTGAGGGCGGAATAGGTTGTCAGGCCCGAGCAGGCGTAGGGGGCCACCAGCGCCGGGTCGAGATCGCCGATATCGATGAGGTAGCGCGGATGCGGCACGACGATGTGATCGGCATAACCGCCCGATCGGTGCACGCCCAGGCATTGCGGCGCCATGCAGAGGTTTTCCGCGCCGTCCAGGCACACCTGGCATTGGCCGCAGCCTATCCACGGGTACACCAGATAGTTACGCCCCGGTTCCACGCCGGTGGCGTCCGGCCCCAGCGCTTGCACGGTACCCACGGTTTCATGACCCATGGTCAGGGGCAGCGTCATGCCGCGGTCTTTGAAGCTTAGCGTGCGGCCATGGCCAAGATCGTAGCCGCCTTCCCAGATATGGATGTCGCTATGGCACACGCCCGCGGCGCGCACCTGCAGCAGCACTTGGGTGCCTTGCGGTTCGGGGGTGGGAATGTCTTGGGGCAACAGCGGTTCGCGGAAATTGACGACGCAATAGCACTTCATGAGGGCTCCTAGGCTCTTCTTGACCAGGCGAATGCAGGGGCCGGTGCCGGCAAACGGCCTGGCGAGAGGGCAAGGCCAGGCGCCGGCAGCAGGCATGCTGGTTTCATACTTGTCTCTGGATTGGGTAATCCCGGGGGACGGATGACAGTACTGCCCAGGCACCGCCGGGTACAATCTGCCGGCCTTGCTGCGCATGAAACAGTATGGCCTCTTGAGTATCAGGAGTTGTCCACAACATGGCAATAAGGGTTTACCTCGGCAGCACCTGCCTGTGTTGCGCTCTCCTGTCTGTGCGGCATGCCGGAATACGGTACGCCGGATCCAGTCTTTGGCGCCCTAGTCCTTGAAAAACAAAACTTTAATCCCCGTGTTGGCCATTGTTGGGGTTGGCCTGATTGGCGGCTCGTTCAGTGCCGCGCTGCGCCGCGCCGGTCTGGTTGGCAAGGTGATAGGCGTGGGCAGGAACGCGGCGACGCTGGCGCAGGCCCGCGAGCTGGGTCTCATCGACGAGGTCATGCCGGTAGCCCAGGCGGCGGCGGCGGCCGATGTCATGATGCTGTCCACGCCGGTTGGCGCGATGCCGGCCCTGCTGGCCAGTATCGCGCCGCACTTGCAGGCGCATGCGGTGATTACCGATGGCGGCAGCACCAAGCAGGATGTCATTGCCGCGGCGCGCGCCGGACTGGGCGAGCGCATCGACCGTTTCGTGCCCGGCCATCCCATCGCCGGCAGCGAGCAGAGCGGCCCCCAGGCGGCATATGCCGATCTCTATCAGGGCCGCAACGTCATCCTGACACCCTTGCCGGAAAACTTGGCCGCCGATGTCGCCCTGATCCGGGCGGCCTGGGAAGCCTGCGGCGCAAAGGTCAGCCAGATGTCCGCCGATCAGCATGATGCGGTGCTGGCATCGGTCAGCCATTTACCGCATTTCCTGGCCTTTGCCTATATGGCGCAGGTCGTGGGCGCGCCCGATGCCGCTGTACGCCTGGACAACGCGGGCAGCGGCTTTCGTGATTTTTCCCGCATTGCGGGCAGTTCGTCGGAAATGTGGCGCGATATCTTCCTGTCCAACCGCGACGCGGTATTGCATGAGCTGGACGAGGTGCGGGCGGTGCTGGACGGCATGGCAGCGGCCCTGCGCGAAGGCGACGGCCAGCGCTTGCAGGCGACATTGGATATTGCCGCCCAGGCGCGCAGGCGCTGGGGGCATTGAGGCATTGAGGCATTGAGCCCAGGCCCATGGCGGCATGGGCCGGCTTTCACTCGCTGTTCTGGCGTGTCGGGATAAATATCGGGGCTGCCACGGCCTGGATCTTCAGGCCGCGGCAGCCCCGAGCTGTTATCAGCGTACGCGCATGCCGGGCTGGGCGCCGGGGAAGGGCTCGAGCACGTAGATGCCGGGTTCGGCTTTTTCATCGGCGTGGCTGGCGGCCAGGACCATGCCTTCCGAGACGCCGAACTTCATGGTGCGCGGCGCCAGGTTGGCCACCAGTACCGTCAGCTTGCCCACCAGCTGCGACGGTTCGTACGCCGAGCGTATACCCGAGAACACATTGCGGTGGCGGCCTTCACCCGCGTCCAGGGTAAGGCGCAACAGCTTCTTGGCGCCTTCCACATAGGCGCATTCGACGATGCGCGCGATGCGCAGGTCGATCTTGGCGAAATCGTCGATGGTGATGATGGGGGCAATGGCTTCGCCGCCTGGCAGCACGCCGTCGGCGTTGGCCGGGGCCGCAGCTGTAGCCAGCGCCGCGGCTGGTGCGACCGAGGCGGCTCCGGCGGCATTGGCCGGCACGGCAGCGGCGGCATCGGCGGCCAGGACAGCATCCTTGCCCGTGGCCGGGGCATCGAACAGGGCGTCGAGCAGCTTGGGATCGACCCGCTGCATGAGGTGCTGGTAGGCGGCAATGCGCTGCGAGGGCTGGGTGACATCGGCCCAGACGAAATCGCGATCCATCTGGAACAGTTCGCGCGCCACGCGCTGGGCAAGCACCGGCAATACCGGGGACAGCATGACAGACAAGGCCTTGAAGCCCGCGATGGCCTGCGAGCACACCAGTTGCAGTGCGGCGCGCTGGGTGGCGTCGGCCGCTGCGCTGCGTGCCATGACCCAGGGCTGGGCGGTATCGAACACCTGGTTGATGCGGTCGGCAAGGGCCATGATTTCACGGATGGCGCGGCCATATTCACGCGCCTCGTAGGCGCCGGCCACGGAATCGGCTACGACCTGGATTTCGGCCATGAAGGCCTCGTCGGGCCCGGCCAGTTCGCCGTCGAAATGCTTGCCGATGAAGTTGGCCGCGCGGCTGGCGATGTTGACGTATTTGCCGACCAGGTCGCTATTGACGCGCGCGACGAAATCATCCGGGTTGAAGTCCAGGTCTTCCACGTGGGCATTGAGCTTGGCCGCGATGTAGTAGCGCAGCCATTCGGCATTCATGCCGATTTGCAGATAGCGCAGCGGCGAGATACCGGTACCGCGGCTTTTCGACATCTTGGCGCCGCTGATCGTGATGAAGCCGTGCACGTGCAGGCTGTCCGGCGTTTTGCGGCCGGCAAAGTGCAGCATGGCGGGCCAGAACAGGGCGTGGAAGTAGACGATGTCCTTGCCGATGAAGTGGATCTGCTCGGTGTTGCCGGCCGGATCGAGCAGGGCTTCGAAATCCATGCCGGTTTTTTCGCAATACGACTTGAGCGAAGCCAGGTAGCCCACGGGCGCATCGAGCCAGACGTAAAAGTACTTGCCGGGCGCGTCGGGAATTTCAATGCCGAAGTAGGGTGCGTCGCGGGAAATGTCCCAGTCGGCGAGCTTGCCATCTTCACCCAGCCACTCGCGGGTCTTGGCAAAGACTTCGGATTGCAGGCGCGGCTTGTCGTGGGTGGTGCGACCGGCCGTCCATTCCTGCAGGAAGGCCACGCAGCGCGGGTCGGACAGCTTGAAGAAGAAGTGCTCGGAGGTCTTGAGCACCGGCGCCGCGCCGCTGAGGGTGGAATAGGGATTGTTCAGGTCGGTGGGCGAATAGACCGCGCCGCAGACTTCGCACGCATCGCCGTATTGATCGGCCGCGCCACACTTGGGGCAGCCGCCCTTGATATAGCGGTCGGGCAGGAACATGTTCTTGACGGGGTCGTAGAACTGTTCGATGACCCGGGTTTCGATCAGGCCCGCGTCGCGCAGGCTGCGGTAGATGTCTTGCGACAGGGCCACGTTTTCGGCCGAGTCGGTACTGTGCCAGTGATCGAAGCCGATGTGAAAGCCGTTCAGGTACTGCGGGCGCTCGTTGGCGTAGCGCGCCACCAACTGCTGGGGCGTCATGCCCTCGCTTTCGGCCTTGAGCATGATGGGCGCGCCATGCACGTCGTCGGCGCCCACAAAGTGCACGGTATGCCCCTGGGATCGCATGAACCGCACCCAGATGTCGGCCTGGATGTATTCCATGATGTGGCCGATATGGAATGAACCGTTGGCGTACGGCAAAGCGGTAGTAACGAACAGGGTACGTGACATGGCGATGTTAGGAGAGGCAGATGAGCAAAACCCGATTGTAGGCGGTGGCGGGCAAGCACAGAAACCGGCGCGCGGATTTATCCGTGCGCCGGTCGTAATAAAGACGCTGGCGAGGGTTGAAGCGAATTAGCTGATGTCGCGCGCTTCGACGTCGATGACGTCGCGGTGCAGGCGCTGGGGTCGGGCGCGTGGGGCAGCCTGGGGTTGCTGCGGTTGGCCGGCAGCGGCACCGGCAGGGGCGCCAGGGGCGGCGCCGGGCCGCACAAACTGCCACTGCATGCCGCTGCGACGCGCTTGCCAGAATGCAGCCGGTGCAAATGGCTTGCCACGCACACGGGCCACCACATACAGCACGCCCAGCGCGATGGCCGTGGAGACCATGAATACCAACGCCATGGCGATTCCGGCCAAGGCCAGGATCAGCACCAGTACGTTGCGCAACAGATTCGAGAGAAAGTTCATCGTTTTAGTGTACCTCGGTGCATGGCACCTGATGAGTTACAGGAGTTTGCAGCGCCCGCTAGGCGCTTTCTATCCGCTATGCTTTGGGCATTGCGTGATCCGGACTGCGCTGATGAGTGCTCAACATGTGGGTTGGACACCGCATCTGGCGTCTGGTTCCATCCTGCGGCGAGGCGCTCTATGTGCCTTGTTTTGGCAGGCCATATAGAACATGGGGGCAGAATTTGTGAATATCAAGCCTGAAGTGGCCTGAGCTGAATTGCCGGTAGTGCCGGCAAGCTATCCCCGAATATCCAGAAATACCTGACCGTTGTATACGAAAGAGCCTCGCGTGGCCAAATCTTTCCGCTTCCTGTTCGTTCCTATTTTGTATCTTTTTGCACATGCCGCCTATGGGCAGGCGGCATCACGGCCCGAGGTCACCATCGATCCGGGCGATGTGCCGCCTTCCGTGCTGCAAGTGGTGACCGCGTCGGTAAACCATATCGTTTCCCTGTCGCAAGACCAGGACGCCAGCGAAGTGGGCCGCCTGCGCCGGCGCGCGCGCGATGTGACCATTACGGCGCTGGCTACCGAAGGCTATTTTTCACCTACCGTGACGCTGGACGTTGGAAGCGATGTGGCCGGCGAGACCTGGGACATCACCATCGTGCCCGGCAAGCGTGCAGTCGTCGAGTCGGTGAGCCTGGCCTTCACGGGCGCCATCATGTTGCCCCAGTTCGCCTCGCGGGTGGAAAATATTCGTGCCAAATGGGGCCTGGAACAAGGACAGCCATTTCGCAACGCCCAGTGGGAAACGGCCAAGCGTGACCTGATCGGCAACGTCAATGAAACCGACTTTGCGCTGGCCCGGGTCGAGATGTCCGAGGCCAGGGTGGACGCGGATGCTGCCACGGTGGCGCTGACCGTGAAGGTGGCGAGCGGACCGCAGGTGATCCTGGGCGAGCTGGAAGTCGAAGGCCTGCGGCGTGTGCCTGAAAGCCTGATCCGGCGCTATGTGACCTTTACGCCCGGCAAGACGCCGTATAACCGCCGCCAGATGATTCAATGGCAGCAGGACATGCAGTCCACCGTGTTTTTTTCCAGCGTGGATGTCGATCTGGATACCCCCGGGTTTGGCGCCAGCACGACTCCCATGCAGGCGGCTGACCAGGCGGTGCAGGCGGCCGGGGCGGGCGATGTGAGAGCGGTAAAGCCGGCGTTACCGGATAGCGGGGAGGGCACTGCGCAGGCGCCATCGGGCGGCGAGACGACCGCACAGGCCGACGCCAGGGATGCCGTCAGGGTCGAGGAAGCGCAGGGCGCGCGCGGGTCGCGCTTTGCGGCCCTGATGCGCCGCGAGCAACTGACGGTTCCGGTGAAGGTGGAAGTGACAGAGGCGCCGGCGCGTCGCGTTGGCATTGCCCTGGGGGTGGACAGCGACGTTGGTCCCAAGTTTGAAACCGTGTACGAGCAGAACATGGTGCTGGGCCTGCCGCTGGAAATGCGCACTGGCCTGGGCCTGGACCCTGACCGCCAGCGCGCCTATATGGACTTCTACCTGCCGCCCAGCCCTAGCGGCTATCGGGACAAGTTCGGCTTGCTGGCCGAGCAGCAGGATATCCGGGGTGAACGTGTTAGCCGGGTCGCGGCGGGCGGGCTGCGCGAGCGCACCCGCAACGCCGCGGGTGATAGCCGCGTCGTATTCGAAACCCGGACTGGCTTGGTTGCCGCCTATGACGATGTGCGTCGCGACGGCGGGGAGTCCTACACGTTGCCGTCGCTGACGGCGACCTACCAATGGCTCAGGCGCGATGTCGACAACCGGTTCAACCCGCGCGAAGGCAATTTGATCGACCTGGGCTTCGGCGTGGGTAGCGCGCTCAATTCCATGGATCCATATACGCGCCTGCAGGCCCGTGGCCAGTACTGGTGGCCCATCGGCAAACGCGATCTGCTTACCGTACGCGGCGAAGTCGGCAAAGTGTGGTCGCGCGACGACGTACGCATACCCAGCGATTTCGGTTTTCGCACGGGCGGCGCGCGAACGATACGTGGCTATCGCTATCTAAGCCTGGGCGTACAGGACGGCGATGCCACGGTCGGCGCGCCGGCGCTGGCAGTGGCCAGCGTCGAATACCAGCATTTCTTCACCGATGTTTTGGGTATGGGCGTCTTCGTGGATGCCGGCGATGCCGCCAGCAGCTTTGGCGACATGGATATCGCCGTGAGCGTGGGCACCGGCTTGCGGGTGCGTACGCCCGCCGGCCCCATTTTCGTTGATGTGGCGTATGCGGAGCGCGACAAGCGCCTGCGTCTGAATTTCTCGTTGGGTATCGCGTTTTGAGACGGTCGGTCGGTAAGCATTGTGAGTCGGCGCCTCGCGCCTTGGGTCGCCAACGGGGCTTCGTGGTGATTTTGCTGGTGCTGCTGATGATGGCGGTGGCCGGCGTGCTGTGGGTGGTCGGCACCAGCAGCGGCGCGGCCGCGGGCCTGCGGCTGGCCATAGGCTTGACCGGCGCGGGGCAGGCCAGCGGCGTGCAGGGGTCGCTCTGGGGCGGTTTGCAGATAGCCCAGTTGGATTACGAGCATCCGCGCCTGGATGTCCATGGCAGCAATCTTCGGCTGGCGGTGGATTGGCCGCAACTGAAGCATGGACAACTGCTGGTCAAAGAGATCAGTGCCGATGCCCTGCACCTGGACTTGCGCAAGGATCCCGAGACGGTGGAAGAGCCGGGGCCGCTCACCCAGCCGGCATGGCCCGAGTTGCCGCTTTCATTCGAAGTGCAGAAGTTGCACCTGGGCGAATTCAGCCTGACGCAGGATGGGGTGGCGGTGCCGGTGCAGGTGGCGGACTTGTCGGCGCGCCTGGCTGGCGACGCACAGCAGGCCCGGCTGGAACTGGATACGCTGAAGGTGCAGGGGCCGGATGCCCTGGCGCTGGTCAGCGGTACGCTGCAGCTGGGTGCGCAAGCCCCCATTGCGGTGGACGCCGCCTTCAAGCTGGATGTCACCCAGGGCGAATACCAAGCGGTGCTGAACCTTGACGCCCAGGGCACGCTGGAAGACCTGGCGGTATCCGTGGTGGGCGAGGGCGAGGGCATGAAGGTCGATGCACAGGCCCGCCTGGCGCCGTTTTCGGCCACCTTGCCGCTGACAGAGCTGACTGCCAGCCTGCGTGGGTTCAATCCCGGCGCCTGGGTGCCGGATATGCCGCCGGCGCTGCTCAACCTTACGGCCAGCCTCAAGCTGGACGGCGCCTTGTTTGCGCCCGTCGCCGCCGAGACCGCCGGCGCTGGGCCCGTGCCGGGCGTGCCGCCGTCGCCGGATACCGTCCCAGCACCGCCGACGGCGGCCCCCAGCCCTGCCGCACCCGGTGTCGCAACGCCAGGCGCAGGGCTTCACGCTGCGGCCGGGGTGGATGCCGACCTGATCACGCGCCTGGAGAACCTGAAGGCGGTGTTGAAGGTAACGATAGACGAGGGCAGCCTTTGGCAGCGGCAGGCCTTGCGGGGCACGGTGGACGCGCGCCTGGAAAATGCGCGCTTGCCGCAGGTACAGGTGGACCTGGCCCTGGGCAGGAATACCGTCAGGATCACGGGATCGCTGGCCGGCGCCAGGGACCAACTGGCTTTTCGCCTGAACATTCCCCAGCCGGCCGCGATCTGGCCGAGCCTGAGCGGTGGCGGTAACCTGGAAGGAACCCTGAGCGGCACGATAGAGCAGCACGAACTGGCGCTGACCGCGCGTATCGACCTGCCCGCCTCGCTGCGCACCCGTGCCGCCAGCAAGCCGGGCCCGCAGATCGAGACCGTGGCTGCCGGCCAGAACGTGGTGGTCGATGACGGCGGCGGCGCGGCGCTGGACCTGCCCTCGATACTGACGCAGGGTCCGGTGAATGCCCGTCTGGCGGTCGCTGGCGGCTGGCGCCGTGGCGCCAATGGCCAGTTGGGCGTTGGCCTGCCGGGCTGGCGCGGTGCAGTCAGCCGGCTCGAGGTTCGCAACCCGCAGGCCAGCGTCGTGCTGGGCTCGCCATTGGCCATCAGTGTGGTGCCGGGTGCTGAAGGCCGGCCGCTGCAATGGATGGTGGGCAGAACCGCTGTGCGCGTGAACCTGCCGCAGCGGCGCAGCTTTACCCTGAATCACATCGAATCGAGCAACCGGGATGCCCAATGGCGCTCGGCCGGTCGGGTGGACGGCCTGGTGCCGGCGTGGCTGGTGGCCCAGCTGCCGCGTTCCAAGAATCCGCTGCAAGTGGATGTGGATTGGGACATGGCCATGACCAGCACCCTGCAGGGTCAGGTCAACCTGCGCCGCCGTAGCGGCGACCTGATGTTGCCGGGCGAGCCGCCGCTGGCCCTGGGCTTGCAAACCCTGCGCCTGCAGGTACAGGCCCAACCCGCCAATGGCACCACCAGCAATATCGTCCTCGACGCCGAAATCGTGGGCTCGCGCCTGGGCCGGATCTCGGCGCGCGGCACCACGGTGGCAACGGTGCGCAATGGCATCCCCGAGGTCTCGGCGCAACAGCCCATACAGATAGATACCAGCCTGGCGATCAAGGACTTATCGTGGGTGTCGGCTTTCGCGGGCGACGCCAACGACATCGGTGGCGCGCTGTCTGGCGATGTGAGGATTACGCGAACACGGGGCGTCTGGGATGCCAACGGCCAGCTCAGCGGCTCGGGGCTGCGCGTCGTGCGCCTGGATGACGGCGTGCGCCTGCTCGACGGCACCCTCAGTGCACGGCTGGCCAACGGCCGTATCGTGGTCGACCGCCTGTTCTTCCCGGCAGTCATCCGCAGCGCGCCGCGGGACTTCCGTATCCAGTCCTGGCTGAAGAGCCACGGCAGCGGGGGGTCGGTCGAAGCTTCGGGGTCGTGGTCGCTGGCCGATGCCAGCGGAAACGCCCGGGTCACGCTCACTCGTTTCCCCGTGATGCAGCGCGCCGACCGGTTTATTGCGGGCTCGGGTACCGTCAATATCGAAGCCTCGCCCACGCGGCTGCAGATCGAAGGCAACCTGACGGCGGATGTCGGTTGGATCAGCCTGGAAGGCGCTTCCGACCTGCCGTCGCTGTCCAGCGATGTGGTGATCGTGCGTGCCGGCGACGCCAGCGAGCGCAGCCCGGCGCTGCCCTTGCGGCTTAACCTGAGCGTCAATCTTGGCGAGAGCTTCTACCTGCGCGGCATGGGCCTGGATACCGGCTTGCGCGGCAGCATCAATGTGCGCAATCTGCGTTCGGGCTTGCGCGCCAACGGCCAGGTCACGGCGCACGAGGGGCGCTTCAGCATTTATGGCCAGACCCTGGTGGTGCGGCGCGGCGCGGTCACGTTCGAAGGCCTGCTCGACGATCCTTTGCTCGACATCATCGCCGTGCGGCCCAATCTGCGCATAGAAGCCGGGGTGCAGGTGCGCGGCACGGCACGCAATCCCGTCATTACGCTGGTGTCCTACCCAGACGTGCCGGAAGTGGAAAAGCTGTCGTGGCTGCTGCTGGGCCGGGGCCCGGATGCCAGCGGCGCGGACGCCGGCATGTTGCTGTCGGCGGCGGCCTCGCTGCTGAGCAGTGAAGGCAGCGAACCCATCTATCGCCAGTTGGGCCTGGACGAGCTGGGGCTGCGCTCGGGCGAAAGCGGCAGCGTGCGAGGGATCTTGCCCGAGCAGACCGTGGTGAACAGCATCAACAACACCGGCACCTTCGAATCCGGTACGGAGTTCCTGGTGGTGGGCAAGCGTCTGTCGGATGCGCTGTACCTGACATTCGAGCAAGCGCTGTCGGGTCGGGAAAGCGTCGTGCGCACAAGCTACCGCATCTCGAACACGCTGTCGGCATCGCTGCAAGGCGGTACCGTCAACGGCTTGCGCCTGGTGTGGTCGCTGGTGTTTGACGACTGAAACCGCGCCGGTGCCGGTAAGATGGTGTGGCTGGGCCGCAACGCCGGGCCAGCGATAGTGGAAAGCGGGCCGCCGTGGCGGCCCGTGTTTGTACGAGTTGTTGGGTTCTTATTGACACCCTTCGCAGAGTCTGATGAAATGGATGGCTTTGCGAAGTTTTGCGCATATAACACCCTTATTGCCGAGTCTGTCATGAAACGCACTTATCAGCCCTCAGTAGCCCGCCGCAAGCGCACGCACGGTTTTCGCGTTCGCATGAAAACGCGCGGTGGCCGTGCCGTCATCAATGCCCGCCGCGCTAAAGGCCGCAAGCGCCTGGCCGTATAACGCATGCACACATCGCGCCGCTGCCAGCATGGCTGCAAGGTGGCGCATTGCTTGGCGAGTTCGGTTCGTAGTCCTGTACCCTGCCTGGGTGGCTTTCTTGCGCCTGGTGGTTATGGGTGGCGGGGCACGGTGGAAATTTCTACATGAGCTCGACTGGCGCGGCATTCCCGCGCGCGGCGCGTTTGCTGCTGCCCGCTCAGTTTGGCGTTGCCCTTAAGGGGCGACGGGTAGCGCGTGGCTCGTTGTTCATGCTGCATGCGAGCGCTGCCAACGATGTACAAAGAGCTCGCCTGGGCCTGGTGATAGGCAAGCGGTTCGCGCCACTGTCAGTCAGTCGCGCGGCCATCAAGCGGGTCATCCGCGAATCCTTTCGCCATCGGCAGGCAGCCCTGCCGGCAGCCGACTACGCCGTGCGTCTGCATTCGCGTATCGGCCAGCTGTCGCTGACGGAACTCAAGCGGCAGGTGCGTGTCGAAGTTGACGCGCATTTCGCCCGAGCGGCCAGGGTTCCGGCCGTCAAAACGCCGACCCCCGGAGGTGGTGCATGACTATCCTGCGCCCGCTGCTCAAGCGCCTGCTGACGCTGCCCATCCGGTTCTACAGTTATTTCATCAGCCCCTGGTTGCCACCGTCGTGCCGGTTTACACCTACGTGTTCGGCCTACGCGCAGCAAGCCATCGAAACCCACGGCCCCGCCTACGGCAGTTATCTTGCCGCGCGCAGGCTGTGCCGATGTCATCCGTGGGCGCCTGGTGGGCATGATCCGGTTCCGCCGGCCGTGGCGCATCCGGGGGGTAGGTCTAACCCCGGTAGCGATTAACAGCTAAACTTGCGCACTTTGTGGCATGGCATTCATCACGCTATGCCGGTTGCAAAGGCCTTGCGCCTTCATTCACGATTCTCTTGCCGGGTTACGCCTCGTTCATGGATACACGACGCACCATCCTCTGGATGATCTTCTCCTTCTCGCTGCTGTTCCTCTGGAACAATTGGCAAGTGCACAATGGCAAGCCGTCGCTCTTTGGCGGCACCAGCGCACAGCAGCAACAGGCAGCGGATCAGCCGTCGACCGCCACAGCCGATGCAGGCAGCGTGCCGGTTGCCGCCGACATGGCCATGCCCGCGCCTGGCGCGGTGCCGGGCGAAGCGCAGCCAGCCGCGCAAAGCCAGGCGCAGCCGGTGGTCATCACCACCGACGTCCTGCGCCTTACTTTCGACCCCATGGGCGCGCGCCTGATCAAGGCCGAGCTCCTGAAGTTCGGCTCGGTGGACGACGCACGCCAACCCGTGGTGCTGCTCGACAACAGCGCGGGCCTGGTCTATCTGGCGGAATCCGGCGCCATCGGTTCGCAGGGAGCCTCCTTCCCCACGCACCGCACGCCCTTCCAGGTGACGACGGCCGCACGCGACCTCTCGGGTGACGCCATCGACGTCAGCTTCGAGGCCACGTCCGGCAACATGAAGCTGGTGAAAACCTACACGCTGCGCCGCGGCCGCTACGACATCGACGTGCGCCACGAGCTGACCAACCTGGGTGAAGAGCCCAAGTCGGTGTCGCTGTACCTGCAACTGACGCGCGACGGCAACAAGCCCGCGGGTGAATCCAGCTTCTACAAGACCTTCACCGGCCCGGCCCTGTATACCGAAGCCGACAAGTTCCAGAAGGTGGACTTCTCGGATATCGAAAAAAACAAGGCCAACTACGCCAAGAGCGCCGACAACGGCTGGATCGCCATGATCCAGCACTACTTCGTGTCGGCCTGGGTTCCGCCTGAAGGCACCCAGCGCACCAACGACATGGTGGCCCTGGGCAACAACCTGTTCGCCGTGCGCAGCATCACCCCGGTAGGCACCCTGGCGCCCAGCGAATCGCGTTCGGTGGTGGCCCAACTGTGGGTAGGCCCCCAAGACCAGGACGCGCTGACCAAGGTTGCGCCTGGCCTGGACCTGGTCGTGGACTACGGCTGGCTGACCGTGATCGCCAAGCCGCTGGCCGGCCTGATGAACTGGCTGCATGGCATCCTGGGCAACTGGGGCTGGACGATCGTGGCGCTGACCGTGATCATCAAGCTGGTGTTCTTCCCCTTGTCGGCCGCGAGCTATCGTTCGATGGCGCGCATGAAGCAAGTCGCGCCGCGCCTTAGCGCCCTGCGTGAAAAGTTCGGCGACGACAAGCAAAAGCTGAACGCGGCCATGATGGAGATGTACCGCACCGAGAAAATCAACCCGCTGGGCGGCTGCTTGCCGATCGCGGTGCAGATTCCGGTGTTCATCTCGCTGTACTGGGTACTGCTGGCCAGCGTGGAGATGCGCGGCGCGCCGTGGATAGGCTGGATTACCGACTTGTCGGTACGCGATCCCTGGTTCATCCTGCCCGCCATCATGATGGCCACGATGTTCCTGCAGATCAAGCTGAACCCGACGCCGCCCGATCCTATGCAGGCCAAGGTCATGATGCTGATGCCGCTGGTGTTCGGCGGGATGATGTTCTTCTTCCCGTCCGGCCTGGTGCTGTACTGGGTGGTCAACAACATCCTGTCCATCGCCCAGCAGTGGTACATCACCCGCAAAATCAGCAACGAGCCGGCCAAGGTCAAGGCCTGACCGTAGTCTGATATGCCTTGAGCCGGTCGCCGGCGGCACAGTCCTTGCAAAAGGGCTGTGTCGCCGGCGATGTCGTTTGGGGCAATCCATACAGGAGTGCATGTGCAGTCAACCCGTGATCCGATAGCCGCCATCGCTACCGCACCCGGCCGGGGCGGGATTGGTGTCGTGCGCGTGTCTGGCGCCAACCTTCAGCCCGTGATCGTGGCCCTGCTGGGGCGCGAAGAACTGACGCCGCGACACGCCCACTACCTGCCTTTCCTGGATGCCGACGGCAGCACCATGGACGAGGGCCTGGCGTTGTTCTTCCCGGCCCCGCATTCCTACACCGGCGAAACCGTGCTCGAGCTGCAAGGCCATGGCGGGCCGGTGGTGCTGCGCCGCCTGTTGGCGCGCTGCTTGCAGGCCGGTCGCGACATCGGCCTGCGGCTGGCCGAGCCCGGCGAGTTCACCCAGCGCGCCTTCCTGAACGACCGCATGGACCTGGCCCAGGCCGAAGCCGTGGCCGACCTGATCGATGCCGCCAGCGAGGCCGCCGCGCGCGGCGCCGCCGCTTCCCTGCAAGGGGCTTTTTCGCAGGCGGTCAATGGCTTGTCCGAGCGCATCGTGCAGTTGCGCATGCTGGTGGAAGCCACCCTGGACTTTCCCGAAGAGGAAATCGACTTCCTGGAAAAGTACCAGGCCCGGGCAACCCTGCAAGGCATACGCGATGCCCTGGCCACGCTGCGCGAACAGGCCCGCCAGGGTGCGATCCTGCGCGAAGGCCTGCACGTGGTGCTGGCCGGTCAGCCCAACGTGGGCAAATCCAGCCTGTTGAATGCCCTGGCCGGCTTCGAAGCCGCCATCGTCACCCCGGTGGCGGGCACCACCCGCGACAAGGTGGTGCAGCAACTGAACCTGGATGGCGTACCCCTGCACATCGTGGACACCGCGGGCTTGCGCGAAACCGACGACACCGTAGAGCGCATCGGCATCGAGCGCACCTGGGATGAAATCACCCGCGCCGATGTGATCCTGCATCTGCGCGACGCCACCGCGCCCGAAACCGAACTGGAACTCGATGCCGGCATCGCCGCCCGCCTGCCGGCCCGCACGCCGGTGGTGACGGTAACGAACAAGATCGACCTGCTGCCGCCAGGCCAGACCCCGATGGACGGCATCGCGATTTCCGCCAAGACCGGGGCGGGGCTGTCAGAGTTGCGCGCCGAGTTGCTGCGCATCGCGGGTTGGAACCCCGGCAGCGAATCTCCCTACCTGGCGCGCGAGCGGCATTTGGCTGCGCTGGCGGCTGCGGATGAACACCTGGAGATGGCCGCCGCGCATGCAGCGCAGGATGATCGGGTCTTGGATCTGTTTGCCGAAGAGCTGCGCCTGGCGCACTTGGCGCTGTGCCAGATCACCGGGCAATTCACTAGCGATGATTTGCTGGGGGTGATCTTTTCGCGGTTTTGTATTGGGAAGTGAAGGGGGGCCAAGGGCTTCCAGTCGCAGGATTTAAAGGGCACGACTATGCCTCGGCGCTACCGGCCGAAGGTCGCAGGACTGACCTGGACAAGCTAAACAGCCAAGAAGAGCGTGGCTGGTACGCCGCCCAAGCCATCGAGCACAACTGGTCTCGCAACATCCGAAATAGACTGGGGCGGTTATACCGAAGACGGGTCTACGCCGAGATAAACCAGCCGCCCGCTCGCCAGATCAACAACCCTTCGGTTTTCCACCGTATCCGGGTTGCGGCCATACAGGTGCAGTTGCAGGGTCGGTTCGCCCGCCGCGGTATGAATGCTGTGAAATAGGCCCGGGTCCAGCACCAGCGGCTGCCCGGGGCTTACGACCACCTCGCGTTGCAGGGCCAGTGTGGCGCGATCGGCGATCGATCCGTTGTCCGCCCTATCGTAAATGCGGTTTCTTTCCTGTCCGATAACGGCCACGATGACCGCCCAGGTGCCGTGGTCATGGACAAGGCTGTCCACGCCTGCATTCATGGCCTGCAGCCAAAGCGTCAGTCCCGAACGGGCGTCGCCATGCAATTCGTAGGAACACAGCGCTTCATCGCTGCCCGCAGGCAGGGGGAAGTTCTCGAACGTCAACTCGTGACGATGCCGTGAGATAAAGCCGTCGAGCAGTTGGGCTGCCTGTGCCAGCGCCGCATGGCCGGGGTTGCAAACGTGATCGGTAAGCTGTGTGATCCGGTGCAGCGTCTGCTCCAGGTCGGCCCGGGTGTCATCGCCATCATCAACATCCATTCGCATCACCCCAAAAAGAAAGAAGGGGAGCTCTTGGGCTCCCCTCTGGTGCCGCTGAGGTTCAGGCCGGCATCCTCGCGTTTACATCAGCAATCACAGAGTCTGCAGTCGCACGCTGGGATAACCCATGAGCTTCAGAACGGTGTAGTTCACGGCCGCCTCGCCAGCATCATCCGATACCGGAACCAGTTCGGCAAAGCGCGGTACGCCCGCTTTTTGCAGGATATCCCAGATTTCATTGGCGGCCTTGGGCTTGCCATTGGCATCGACCAGGGTGTGATAGGGCACGTGCGCGACCTTGCCGTCCAGAGCCTTGGCGGGCAGCTTGTCGCCGGAGGCAACATAGACACGCGGGAAGTCGGCCAGGGCGGCCGTCTTCGCCTTGGGGTCGAACAGAACATTGCTGCGCGGTTCGGCCTTGTACTCGACCACAGGCACGATCAGGTCGTGACGGACTTTCTTTTCACCGACGACGGTGGGTTCTTCCTTCAGCGGGAAGCCCAGGTTTGCCCAGGCGCTGAGATCGTCAGTCAGGATGGAGACCTTGCGTTGGCCCAGCGCTTCGAGGGCGACGAAAGCCAGGGCAGCGTTTTTGTCCAGGCCATTGTCCGACACGATGACGGCTTCGTGGGCCGGGTTCACGCCGGCGGGGCCGAGCAGGGCAGACAGCGCCTCGGGTTTGCCCAGGTTCTTGCGGAAGGTTTCAGCGGGGACGTTCAAGGCAAACGGGACGTGGCCTTCCTTGTATTCATCCGGATTGCGTACGTCGACGATGCTGACGTGAATGCTGCCCAGCGTGCGGGTACGTTGGCCGCCCCACCATTGCAGCCATTGGCTGTCGCGCAGTATGTAGGGAGCGTCGTAGGTCCAGAACGGCAGTTCGCGATCGTCGCGCAGCCAGCCCAGCTGGGATTCCGGGAAGTGCTTGACGTTGTCGTAGCCGGCCAGGAACTTGATGGCGAAGAAGGGCACGCTGCCCGCGATACCGCCGCCGCAGTGGGTGTAGATGTTCTGATCGTCCTTGATATCCAGCAGGGTCAGCAGTTGGCGCAACTCTTCGGGCGACTTGAAGGTCTTGTCGTCGTTATAGAAGCTACCGTAAGGCATCATCTTGGCGTGCGGGATATGGCCGCGGCGGTCATAGTTCAGCGCTTCGCCGAAGTGCCAGTCGGCCCCCAGGCCTTCCACCAGCGCATTGCGCTTAGGGTCGCCAGAGGCGGTCACCACTTCCGAGACGTCGGCCTTGGATTCTTCCCTGATTTCGGTCACTTTGAAGCTGCCTTTTTTTTCCGGGGGTGGCACTTCGGTGGTGACATCCAGGCCGAGCTCCTTCCACTTGGCCAGGCCGCCGTCCAGCACGAACAACTTGTCAGTGGGAAAGCCGTGGTAGAAGAAGGAATAGAACAGGCGCGTGGCGAACATGCTGGCGCCTTGGTCATAGATGACGACCGTACGATCCGGGCTGGCGCCCCATTGCTGGAACACGGCCTGCATTTGTTCGGGCGGCAGTTCCTGGAAAGGAACTTCGGCATTGGTGTCGGTGAAGTAGTCCACACCACCGCCATACGACAGGCTTACGCCCAGCGACGAGGCCTCTTCCGGCGAGAAGGAGACGCTTTGCGCGCCGGGCACGTGGCCAGCCTGATAGAGCTTGGTGGGCTGGGCATCCAGCAGCAGGATATCGGGATTGCCCAGGTTTTTCTTCAGCCATTCGGCGCTGACCAGGTTTCCGCTTTGCGCCGAGGCTCCGCCGGCGACCAGCGATAGGGTTGCCGTGGCAGCGAGTGCGAGCCCCCAGGTTTTCAGTGTCTTCAACATGTTGTTTCCGTTACGTGCGTGATCATGATGTTGTGAGTCGATGCAGAGGACAGCGAGACCAGTCTCAACAGCCGAACTTCTGCTGCTGCGAGACTTCCCGGACCACAACTTCGCTATCGAGCTTGACCTTGGAAGCCTTGGATTTGGACAGCGAGATCACGATCTTCGAGCCGTCCACCGATACCACCTTGGTTTGCCAGCCCAGGGCCTGCACTGTTGCGCCCTCGCTTACCCAGCCAGGCACCTGGGCGCCGGTCTCCAGGGCAACCTGACCTTCATCCACTGCCAGCACCTTGGCCGTGAGCGATTCAGCAGCAAACGCAGCCGTGCAGGACAAGGCCAGCACGGACACCACGGTGGCTTTCTTGACCAAATTCTTCATGACTTCCTTTTCCTTGAAATGACGATCCTGCGCCGTGTGACAGGCAGCGGGTATCGCGTACCGAAACTTGATTGATGAACTGCGTTCAACAGCCGCGAGCGGCCAGCTTCTCGACACTCAGGCCAAAGGCGGGCCGCAGTCGCACCCCGATCGCGCTACCCGCAAAAGCCGCGGGAAGCCACAACCAGGCGTGTAGGCTGCCCGACAACATGCCGCTGAAATAGGCCCCGATGTTGCAGCCGAAGGCCAGTCGGGCGCCGTAGCCCATCAGCAGTCCTCCGAGCACCGCCGCTATCAGCGAGCGTGTCGGTATCTGCCATACCGGGGAAAACTTGCCGGCCAGCGAGGCTGCGGCCAGTGCACCCAGTACGATGCCCAGGTTCATGACGGACGTGACATCCTCGGTGATGGGGGCGTCAAGGCTGTCGAGGCGAACGCTCCAGTAATCCCATGCGGCGACGTCGACACCGACGACGGCCAACCCTTTGGCGCCCCAGAGCGCCAGCGCGGACGTAATGCCCCACGGTTTTCCGGAGAGCCAGAGGGTCAGGAAATTCAGGATCACCAGGGCCAGGCCGCCCCACAGCAGGGGCCAGGGACCGCGCAGGAAAGAAGCCGGCTGGGGCGAACGCGAGGCGAAGGAAACGATACGGCCATGACGGCGTCGCTCGAGCTGCGTCGCGCCATAGGCGATCAGGCCAAATACCGCCAGATGGGCGAGCAGCGTGGGCCACAGCCCCCACTCGTCGAGCAGCAGAACTGGCGCAAGGCTTGGCAATGCCATCCACCAGTCGAAGTTCGCCGTGGCCCAGACCGAGCCGAGAATGAAAAACAGCAAGGTCACCAGCATGCGCGTGTTGCCGCCCCCGGCGGTGTACAGCGTGCCCGAGGCGCATCCTCCGCCCAACTGCATGCCGACACCAAACAGGAAGGCGCCGAAAATCAGGGAAACCCCGAGGGGCGCAGTCAAGCCGCGCACAGGGTTGCCAGCCAGCGTCCCCGCGTCGAGAACGGGGAAGAACAGGATCACGCCGACCGATAGCATCAGCATTTGGGCGCGAATCCCGGCGGCCTGGCGATCGGACGTGAATACCCGCCAGGCGTAGGTGAAACCGAACGACGATTGATAGAGCGACACGCCAAGCAGCGCGCCCACACCCCAGAGCAGGGCCTGCTCGCGACTGACGGCATTGAACAGATGTACCGCGCCTACGGTCCAGAGCAGGAGGGCGGCAGCAAGCGGAATCCAGCGAACGGGAATGCCAGGGCTCTGGAGCGATGATGTGGGTAGCGGTGTGGCTGACATAAGAAACCAGGGTTACAACTTAATGGGTATTCGGCAACTTCGGCAGCGGGCTGAAATATGCAGGCCGGGAGCTGGGGCTCTTCGCAGCTCGGGTACGGCGATGATGTCGAAAGGGACGCCCGGTCATGACGTCCAAGATGGCTTGAGAATATATTCCCCGGGAAAAAACCAAAAGGAATAAATAGTTCTCTACATATTACTTATTTGCATAAGTCGCTACGTGGCGTCAGGTGCCGCCAGAGGGTTGCCAGTTTGCTAGCTTTCCTGCGCGCGCCATGTGCTCAAGGCCCTGGCCGGATGCCGAATTTGTGCAAGCGGGGCTTGCACAATTGGCCTGGTATCGCCAACTGGCATTGCTGGGCGGCATCCCAGCCAAGAAGAGCACGGCTGGTATGCCGCCCAAGCCATCGAGCACAACCGGTCTCGCAACACCCTGGTGAAGCAGATCGAAACCCGACTGCCTGGGTAGAACCCGGCTTATTCCGGCTTGATCCCCGCCTTTTGCGCCACATCCTTCCAGCGCAGCATTTCCTGTCGTGCGAAGTCGGCCAGTTCCTGCGGCGTGGAGGGCGAGGCTTCCACGCCGCGCGCCAGCAACTGTTCTTTGATAGCGGGCGAAGCCAGCACGGTATTGATGGCCTGGTTCAAGCGGGCGATGACGTCGGGCGGCGTGCCGGCCGGCGCCACGATGCCTTGCCAGGATGTCACTTCGACGTTGGGAAAGCCCAGTTCTGCCAAGGTGGGCAGTTCCGGCGCAAGGGCCGAGCGCTGGGCCGAGGTGATCGCCAGGCCCCGTACACGCTTATCCTTGATGAAGGGATACAGCGATGAGAAGGGATCGAACATCACCTGAATGTGGCCCGCGATCAGGTCGGTAATGGCCGGGCCGCTGCCTTTGTATGGCACGTGTGTCATTTGCACATCTGCAGCCTGGTTGAATGAGGCGGTAGCCAGCTCCAGTGATGCGCCGGCCGTGCCGTAGTTCAGGGTGTCGGGCTTGTTACGGGCCAACTGCACCAATTCCTGCAGTGTGTTGGCGGGTACTTCGGGGTTCACGGCCAGGACCAGAGGCTGTTGGGCCACCATCGAGACCGCGTCGAAACTCTTTTGCGGGTCGTAGGGCAGCTTGGCAAACACGGCGGCGTTGATCGCCAGGGTCGAGATATTGCCCATCATGATGGTGTAGCCGTCGGGGTCGGCATTGGCCGCCACGTCGGCCCCGGGGATGCCGCTGGCGCCGGCACGGTTCTCGGCGACCACCGGCTGCCCCAGTTCGGCCGACAAGCCTTGGGCAACGATGCGCGAGACCATGTCGGTGACGCCGCCCGGGGCAAAGGGAATGATCAGGCGGATGGGCTTGGTGGGATAGGTCTGAGCGGCGGCGGGCAATGCCGACAGGCCCAGCAGGGCGGCGATGGCGGTGGTGATGAAGATTCTGCGCTTCATGGGGTTTGTCTCCTCGTATTGGATCTAGAAAGTACCTGGGTAGGCGCCGCCGTCGATCAGCAGGTTCTGGCCCGTGATGTAGCCGGCGTGCGTGCTGCACAGGAAGGCGCAGGCCGCGCCGAATTCGGCGGGGTCGCCAAAACGCTTGGCGGGAACGGACAGGCGCCGGGCTTGCACGTAGGCGTCATGCTCGACACCGGCCTGGGCCGCGCCGGCAAGCAGGTTGTTGTTCAGGCGGTCGGTGGCGAAGGTGCCCGGCAGCAGGTTGTTGATGGTGACGCCGTGGGGCGCCACTTCGCGGGCCAGACCGGCCACGAAACCGGTCAGGCCGGCGCGCGCGCCGTTGGATAGCCCCAGGTAGCTGCTGGGGGCCTTGACGGTGCTGCTGGTGATGTTGATGACGCGTCCCCAGCCGCGGCCGATCATGCCATCCACTGTGGCCCGCATCAGTTCTATCGAGGTCAGCATATTGGCGTTCAGGGCCTGCTGCCAGGTTTCCACGCTCCAGTCGCGGAAGTTGCCGGGTGGCGGCCCGCCGGCGTTGGTGACCACGATATCGAATGCGCCCGCGGCGCCGTAGCCCAGCTGCGCCGCCGCGGCCAGGGCCTGATGGCGGCCGGCCTCGGTGGTGATGTCGGCTGCCACAGCCAGCACGCTTGAGCCGCTATCCGCCTGCAGGGCGGCGGCCGTGGCCTGCAGCGCCTCGACCCCCCGGGCCACCAGCACGACATTGACTCCTTCATTGGCCAGCGCCGCGGCGCATGCCCGGCCCAGGCCCTTGCTGGCGCCGCATACCAGCGCTGTCTTGCCACGCAGTCCCAAGTCCATTGCCTGTCTCCTTCCCATGTGTTGACGTAATGATGCTGAATTTTTCGCGCAGAATCAAATGCAATATTTCATCTGAAGTATTTTTAATTGCACATATCAAAATTAAATGATCAAATTTAGCCATGAACTTTGATAGAGAGTGCACATGACATCCGCAACATCTTCCAGCATTGCGCGCACAGGCGGGCAAATCCTTGTCGACCAGCTTCGTATCCACGGGGTGGATCACGTCTTTTGCGTGCCGGGGGAAAGCTATCTGGCAGTGCTGGACGCTTTGTACGACGCCGATATCAAGGTCACCGTCTGCCGCCAGGAAGGCGGCGCGGCCATGATGGCCGAGGCGCACGGCAAACTGACCGGGCGTCCGGCCGCCTGCTTCGTGACGCGTGGGCCGGGCGCGACCAACGCCACCCCGGGCATTCACATTGCCGAGCATGATTCCACGCCGCTGCTGGTGTTTGTCGGCCAGATCGAGCGCAAGGTGCGCGAGCGCGGGGCGCTGCAAGAACTGGATTACCGCGCGGTCTACGGCCCCATCACCAAGTGGACTACCGAAATCGACGATGTGACGCGTATCCCGGAAATCGTGTCGCGGGCGATGCATACCGCAACTTCGGGGCGTCCGGGACCGGTCGTGATCGCCTTGCCGGAAGACATGCTGGTGGAAACCGTGGTGGTGGCCGACGGCTTGCCGGCCATCCCCGCCGAAGCGCATCCGGGAGCGGGGCAGATCGAAGCTTTGCGCGAGCTGCTGGCCGGCGCCCAGCGTCCGCTGGTGGTGCTGGGCGGCTCGCGCTGGTCGCACGAGTCGGTCAGGGCCTTTGAGGACGTGGCCCGCGCCTGGGGTGTGCCGGTGACGGTTTCGCTGCGCCGCCAGATGCTGTTTTCCACCGACCACCCATGCTTTGTGGGCGACCTGGGCTTTGGCCCCAACCCGGCGCTGGTCGAGCATGTGAAGGCTGCCGACCTGGTATTGCTGATCGGCAGCCGGATGTCCGAGGTGCCCAGCCAGGGTTATCAGCTGCTGGACATCCCCGTGCCCAAGCAGACCCTGATCCATGTCTACCCTGACGCCAGCGAGCTGGGTCGCGTGTATCGCGCCAACCTGGCGATCGCGGCCACGCCCGAGGCGTTCGTGCAGGCCTTGCAGAACGTTAGCTTGCCCGAATCGGCGCCGCGCCGTGCTTACCTGGAACAGGCGCGCCGCGACTACCTGGCCTGGAGCGATTCCAGCAGCATCCGCACGCCGGGCCGGCTGCAGATGGCCGAGGTCATGCGCCACCTGGATGAGGTGTTGCCGGCCGACGCCATCATCTGCAACGGCGCGGGCAACTACGCCACCTGGGTGCATCGCTTTCACCGCTTCAGCGGATTTGGCACGCAACTGGCGCCCACTTCCGGTTCCATGGGGTATGGCGTACCGGCCGCGGTGGGCGCCAAGCGCGTGATGCCCGAGCGCACTGTGGTGGCGTTCGCGGGCGACGGCTGCTTTTTGATGAACGGCCAGGAATTCGCCACGGCGGTGCAATACGAGCTGCCAGTCATCGTGATCGTGGTGGACAACAGCATGTTCGGCACTATCCGCATGCACCAGGAACGCGAATACCCCGGGCGCGTCAGCGCAACCCAGTTGAAGAACCCTGACTTTGCCGCTTATGCCCGCGCATTTGGCGGCCATGGCGAAAGAGTGGAAAGCACCGAGGAATTCGCCGCGGCTTTCGAGCGCGCGCGCCAGTCCAACAAGCCGGCGATTCTGCACTGCCTGATCGATCCCGAGGCCATCAGCCCGGCCACCACGCTGAGCGCGGTGCGCGAGGCCGCGATTGCCGCCGGCCGCTAAGGGCGGATCCAGGAATTGAACCGGAGCACTTCATGACTGAACGCTATGGCAATTTGATCGACGGCGAGTGGAAGGCCAGCGACGATTTTTGCGCGAATGTGAACCCGTCGGACACCAATGACGTCATCGGCGAATACGCCCGCGCCAGCGCGGCCGACGCCGAAAACGCCATTCTGGCCGCGCGCGCCGCGTTCGCGCAGTGGTCGCGCACCACGGTACAAACCCGGCACGACATCCTGGCGCGCGCCGCGCAGGAAATCCACGCCCGACGTGAAGAGCTGGGCCGGCTGCTGGCGCGCGAGGAAGGCAAGACTCTGGCCGAAGGCATAGGCGAAGTCAGCCGCGCCGGCCAGGTCATGGCCTTCATGGCGGGCGAGGCCCTGCGCCTGGGCGGTGAACGTCTGGCCGGCCTGATCGCCGGCAGCGACGCGGAAATTACCCGCGAACCGCTGGGGGTGGTGGGCATTATTTCGCCCTGGAATTTTCCCAGCGCGATTCCGGCCTGGAAGATCGCGCCCGCGCTGGCCTATGGCAACTGCGTGGTCTTCAAGCCGGCCGACCTGGTCCCCGGTTCGGCCTGGGAATTGGTTGCCATCCTGCAGCGTGCGGGCTTGCCGCCGGGCGTGTTGAATCTGGTGATGGGTCGCGGCAGCGAGATTGGCGCGGTGCTGACCTCGCATCCCGAAGTCGATGCCATCAGCTTTACCGGCTCGGTGCCCACCGGCAGGCGGATTGCGGCCGACTGTGTGAGCGGCGCAAGAATGAAGCGTATGCAGCTCGAGATGGGAGGCAAGAATCCACTGGTGATACTGGACGACGCCGACCTGGATGTCGCCGTCGAAGCTGCCGTGAACGGCGCCTATTTCAGTACGGGCCAGCGCTGCACCGCGTCGTCGCGCTTGATCGTCACGCAAGGCATACACCAGCGCTTCGTGGATGCGGTCGTGAACCGCCTGCAGGCCCTGAAGGTAGGCCACGCACTGGATGCGTCCACCCATATCGGGCCGGTGGTCGATGCCCGCCAGCTTGAAACCGATATGTCCTACATCGCTATCGGGCGCGAAGAGGGCGCCACCCTGCGCTGGGGCGGCGAGCGCCTGCAACGCGCCACGCCTGGCTACTTCCTGCAGCCCGCACTGTTTACCGACGTGACGCCGGCCATGCGCATTTCGCGCGAAGAGATCTTCGGCCCGGTGGCCGCCGTCGTGCAGGTGAAGGATTACGACGAGGCACTGGCCGTCGCCAACGATACCGAGTTCGGCCTGGCCAGCGGCATTTGCACCAGCAGCCTGAAATACGCGACCGACTTCAAGCGCAATTCGCAGGCTGGCATCGTCAAGGTCAACCAGTCCACCAGCGGCCTGGATTATCACCTGCCGTTCGGCGGACGCAAGGCATCGTCCTATGGCCCGCGCGAGCAGGGCCGCTACGCAGCCGAGTTCTATACCGTGGTGAAGACGGCATACACCTCGGCAGGTTAAGAAAAGGAGACAACATATGAACAACAAGAATTTTTCATGCAAGGCCCTGCTGGGCGCGGCGCTGGTGTTGGCAGCGCCATTTGCCAGCCATGCGCAGGACGCGGCCTATCCCTCGCGTCCCATCACCATGATGGTGCCGTACAGCGCGGGTGGCCCCACGGACGTCATGGCCAGGCAACTGGCGGCCGGGCTGTCCAAGGAACTGGGCCAGTCCGTGCTGGTGGAAAACCGGACCGGAGCAGGGGGGCTGGTGGCGCTGGCAGCGCTTGCCCGGTCGGCCGCGGATGGCTACACGCTTGGCGTGTTTGCAACACCCACCACGGCGATCGCGCCGCTGACGCAGCCCAGCTTCGGGTACGACGTGGTGACATCGTTCACGCCCGTCACGGATATCGTCAATTATTCGCTGGTGCTGCTGGCCGGCGAGCACGTGCCCGTACAGACACTGCCCGAGCTGGTTCAATACGCCAAGCAGAATCCCACCGCGGTCAGCTATGGCTCGTCGGGTATCGGCGGCACCAACCATCTTGCGGGGGAATTGCTGTCGCACGCCACCGGCGCGCCCATGCTGCACGTGCCCTACAAGGGAAATGCTCCGGCGGCCACCGATGTCATGGGCGGGCGTATTTCCTTCGTTTTCGATATGCCCAGCTCTGCGGTCAGCTATACGCAATCAGGTAGACTCAGGCCGTTAGGCATCACGGCCAGCAAGCGCAATCCCATCTTTCCTGATCTTCCCACCATGGCCGAAAGCGGTTTTCCCGACGTGGTCGTCGAAGGTTGGTACGGGATGATCGCGCCGGGGAATTTGCCGCCCGATATCCTGGCCAAGCTCGAGTCGGCGATCAAGACGGTTAAAGCGTCGGCATCGTTTTCCGAACAGATGCAGTCGGCTGGCTTTGAAATTACCCCGACCTCGTCCGCGGCGTTTCGCGAGCGCATCGGGCAAGAACGAGACTTCTGGAAAAACCTGATCACCACTGCGAATATCCCACTTAAATGAAACTTGATCGCTTGCTGTCGGTTGCCGATTTTGAAAAGGCCGCGCGCCGTCGCCTGCCTAAGGCTGTCCTGGGCTATGTCGAGGGCGGCACCGAGGATTGCCATACGCTGCGGGCCAACCGCGCGGCGTTTGATCATGTGGTGTTTCGTCCGCGCGGCCTGACAGGGGTGGCCGGGCGTACCCAGAAAGTGGAGCTGTGGGGGCGGGAATATGCCAGCCCCATTGGCATCGCACCCATGGGCGTCACCGCCATTTGCCACCATGAATGCGATGTGGCGCTGGCCAGCGCCGCGCACCGCCAGCAGATTCCTTTCATTCTTAGCGGGCTCTCCACAGTGCCCATGGAAAAGGTGCAGGCCGCGGCTCCGGGCATCTGGTACCAGGGCTATATCCCGGGCGACATCCAGCGCATCGGCAGCCTGATGAAGCGGCTTGAGGCCGCGCACATCAAGGTGCTGGTGGTGACTATCGATACCGCCGTGGGGGCCAACCGGGAAAACAACGAGCGGGCGGGTTTCACCATTCCGTTCAAGATATCGCCGCGCCTGGTGCTGGACGGCATCTTGCATCCTGCCTGGTCGGCGTCGGTGTTTGGTCGCACGCTGATGAATGGCGGCATTCCGCGCTTCACCAATGTTCTGGCCGATCCGCAGGGTTTCCGGATCACCGAAGAGCCCTCGGGCGGGTTCCGGCAAGGGCGCGACTTGCTGACCTGGGAACATCTGCGCTGGATGCGCGACAACTGGCGCGGCAAGCTCCTGGTCAAGGGCCTGGTGCACCCCGAGGATGCCAGGCTGGCTGTGAAGCACGGCATGGATGGCGTCATCGTTTCCAACCATGGCGGGCGCCAACTGGATGGGGCGATCTCGGCCCTGCAGGCCCTGGCCGACGTCAAGAGCGTGGTGCCGCCCGATTTCCCGGTGATGATAGACAGCGGTTTTCGGCGTGGTACCGATGTGCTCAAGGCCATCGCGCTGGGTGCCCGGCTGGTGTTCATGGGACGCCCCATGCTGTATGGCGCGGCCGTGGCCGGTACGCAGGGCGTAAGCCGGGTCATCGACATTCTTCGCACCGAGATCGATCGCAACCTGGCTTTGCTGGGTTGTTCGGATATCGGCGCCTTGTCGCCAGACTGGCTGGTGCACGACCACGCCTTCCGGTACAGCGCCTATTCGGCTGAACACGGGGCGGATCGTGACCGGGCTGTCCTGCAGGTGGCTTGCGGCTGATCCGCTTGCGCAATTCGCCCGCGCAGTGCGGGCTTGCGATGGCCGGCTTTTAGTCGGCCATTTTTCCGGGGTCAGGCCGGCAGCAATATCGTTTTGCCGGTGGTCTTTCGGGCTTCCAGGTCGGTGTGCGCCTGGCTGGCTTGGCTCAGGGCGTAGCGCTGGTTGATCTGCGGCTGGACGGCGCCCGACTTCACGATGTCGAACACGTCTGCCGCCATGCGCAGGTAGTTTTCCCGCTTGGCGGTATAGCTGAACACGCCGGGCCGGGTGAAGAACAGCGAACCGCGCTTCATGAAGTCGCGCGAATCGATCAGGGGAATCGGCCCCGACGCGTTGCCGCAGCTGACGAACAGGCCTTGTGGACGCAGGCAGTCCAGGGAAATCTCATAGGTGTCCTTGCCTACCGAGTCGTACACCACCGGCACGCCTTCGCCGTGGGTGATGTCGCGCACCGCGTCCACGACCTTATCGCGCGTGTACACGATGGCATGGTCGCAACCGTGCTGGCGGGCAATGGCGGCCTTTTCGTCGGAGCTGACGGTGCCGATGACGGTGGCGCCCAGGGCCTTGGCCCATTGGCAGGCAAACAGCCCCAGGCCGCCCGCGACGGCATGGAAAAGTATCGTGTCGCCCGGTTTCACCGTATAGGTCTGGCGCAGCAGGTACTGGGCGGTAAGCCCCTGCAGCATGACGCCGGCGGCGGTCTCGAACGTGACCTCGTCGGCCAGCGGCACCAGTTCGCTGGCCGCGATGATCCTGGCGGTTGCGTAGGAGCCCAGCACGCGCGAGGCATAGGCGACCCTGTCGCCCGGCTTGAAATCGTGGACGCCATCGCCCACCGCCAGCACCTCGCCGGCGGCTTCGACGCCGGGCACGAGCGGCAGCGGATGAGGGTACAGGCCAGAGCGGTAATACACGTCCAGGAAATTCAAGCCTATTGCATGTTGGCGTAGCAGCACCTGGCCGGGGCCGGGTTCGCCAGGCTCGGCGGGTACATAGCGCAGAACCTGCGGTCCGCCGGTTTCACTGACTTGTATGACGTGCTCCATGCCTATCTCCTGATGAATGAAATCTAAGTTTATATGATATTTTGATTGCATATATCAAAATTAATTAATCATAATAGTGCGATATTTCATCCAGGCTGACAGAAGAGGATTTATGCCCATCGTCAATATCACGCTCATCGAAGGCCGTACCGATGCGCAAAAGCAGGCCATGTTCCACGAAGTGACCGAGGCCATACACCGCAGCTTGAACGCCCCGCGCGAGGCGGTGCGCATCCTGATCAATGAAATTCCGGCCAGCCACATCGCGGCCGGGGGCGTAGCCCGAACCGGGCCGTCGGCCACCGTGCCTGCCTGAACCCTCAGGCAGGACGGCAAGTACAACAAGAGGAGACAGAAATGAACCAGGACAGAAGAGAATGGATGATCCAGGCGGGCGCCCTGCTTGCCATGGGTGCCTTGCCGCTTGCGGGGGTGGCGAACACGGTCGGCGCCACGTCCTATCCGGACCGCGCGGTGCGCTTCGTGGTGCCTTACCCGGCCGGCGGCAGCACCGATCTGCTGGCTCGCCTCGTGGGCAAGCACCTGACGGAATCGCTGGGCCAGCCCTTCGTGATCGAGAACAAGACCGGCGCGAGCGGCATCATCGGCATGGAGTCGGTCGCCAGGTCGCCAGCCGACGGCTACACCATGATGCTGGGCATCACCGCCATGGTGCAATTGCCGGCCCTGCACAAGACCCTGCCCATCGATACCGTCAAGGATTTCGAGCCGGTATCCTTGGTCGGCCGGGTTGCCAACGTGTTTGTCGTACCGCAACGGCTGGGTGTGAAGTCGTTTGCCCAGTTCGTGGAGCAGGCCAAGGCCAATCCGGGCAAGCTCAGTTATGGGTCATTTGGTACCGGCACGGTTTCGCACCTGTATGGCGAACTGATGAAAAAGCAACTGGGCCTGGACATGGTCCACATCCCCTATCGAGGAGCTGGCCCCTTGCTGCAGGCGTTGCTGGCGGGCGAGATCGATGGCTGTTTCATCGATGTGGCCAGCATCGCGCCCCATGCATCGAGCGACCGCATTGTGCTGCTGGGCGTGACAGGTACCGAGCGCGCTTCGCTGCTGCCCAACCTGCCTACATTCGTCGAGGCCGGCTTCCCGGGCTTTGAAAGCACCGGCTGGTACAGCGCCTACTTCCCACGGAACACCCCGCGCGCGGTCGTGGACAAAGTGTCGCTTGCGATTGCCGACGTGCTGCGCCGGCCCGAAGTGATCGAGACGCTACGCGCCGCCGGCATCCAGCCGGTAGGCACGACGCCGGACGAGCTGGCGAAAATCATGCAGCAGGACCTGCCGCACTGGGCCGCGATCATCCATGGCGCCAACATCACCCTGGATTGAGTCGGCAAAAGTGGGGGTTTGCGCAGGACAGGGCCAGCAGGGATAGGGCCACCCGGCCTTGTCCTGCATGCCGGGCTGGCCTAGTACTTGCCGCCCAGCTGCTCGAGCCAATTCAGCGAGGTGACCTGCAGTGGCATCAGCCGGGTGCAGTTCAGCAGTTCGGCGGCGCTGGCCTTGACGGCGTCATCGTCCAGGTCGGCGCTGCGTCCGGTGATGGCAATACAGCCGACGGCGCGGCCCGTCCAGGTGGTGAAGTTGGCGGCGATGGCCGTCAGCCCTTCGTAGAACTCGTCGCGCACGAGAACGTAGCCGCGCTCGGCGGATTGGCGCATGTCCTGGTCCAGGGCCTTCCAGGACGTTAGCGTGCCCGCCGTCGGGGCGGCATAGGGCTCGGGGCCGAGCAGGCTGCGGCGCTGGCTTTCGTCCTGGGACAGCAGAAAGGCCTTGCCGGGGCCCGAGGCATGCAGCGGGCCATGCAGCCAGGTCGCGTAGTAGGGCGTCAGCGAATTGGGCGCCAGCATCACGTCCACCACCAGGCGCTCGTTGCCCAGGTAGGCCACCAGCACCACGGTATTGCCCACTTTGGCCGCCAACTGGCGAAGTATCGAATTGGCTTCGCGGCGCAGCTGTTCCAGCGGATGCAGCAAAGGCAGCGGACGCAGTGCCTTGGGCGACGCAATATAACGTTTGCCGTCGCCGATGCGCAGCACCTGGCGTGCTTCTTCAAGCGTGCGCAGCAGGCGCAGGACGGTGCTCTGGTCGAGATTGGCCGCACCGGCGATTTCCGCCAGCGACAAGGGCTGGCCAGCCGGAATCAACACGTCCAGTATGGCCAGGCCTCGCATCAGAGTGCCGGTAGGCAACGCCGGATTCTGGTCGGTATAACGGTCTTCCGCCAAGGGGACTGCGTTAACGCGCGAGGAGGGTTCTGGCATAGCTACGGTGGTGACCCGTCGAGGACGGATGTTGTGGCAAGGGACGGGATATTAAACCATCCCCCATGCCAGACCTACAGCTTGGCGAATTTACGCAAGGCTTCGGTAAAGCTCAGGCCTGCGCGGATTTCTTCCGAAGCCTGGCGGTCTTGTTCTTCCAGGCGGCGCGCGGCCTGTGCCACTTCGGCGGCACGTTCCAGGGGCACGCGCACAATACCCGTTGCGTCGCCGATCAGGATGTCGCCCGGCCGGACTGCGACCCCGTCGATTTTGACTGTGGTATTGATTTCTATGACCTTGACCCGCGTTTTGCCGGACAGCGGCACGACGTGGCGAGAGAACGCGGGAAATCCCAAGTCCAGGATTTCATCCGCATCGCGGATGCCGCCGTCAACCACCAGGCCGCTGACGCCATTCTGCTTGGCGGCCACCGATGCCACGCCGCCCCAGGTAGAGACTTGTTGGCCGCCGTTGTCTATCACCACCACATCAAGCGCGGTTGCGCCATCGATCACCGCACCCAGCCCGAATTCCTCGGGTTTGTAGGTGTGCTGCACACCGGTTACTTCCTTCACGGTCAGGGCCGCGCCGACAAAGCGCATGCCGGGCGCCAGCGGACGCAGATTGAGCATGATGCCACCCAGTCCAAGATCGTCCAGCACGTTGCCGATGGTGCTGGTGGCCAAGCCGTCGAAGGCGGCGATCAGATCCGGTTGCGTGGGAGTGCGGCTGCCGTAGTGGATGCTCATATCTGTCTCCTGGGAAGTGAGGGTAGCGGGCTTGCTTTGTTTTGTTGATGAATTTCTGCTTTTATTTAATATTATAATTTCATTTAAGTAAAATTAAATTTCATTAAATAATAAATCCAGAACGAGGAGATAAAGAATATGACGAATCGCAGGCAATTCCTGGGTGCCGTGGCCGCTGCGGGTGTAGCCGCGGCAAGTTGGCGTGGCGTGCTGGCCGCGCCATCCGCCACGAGTTCCTGGCCTACCCGGCCTGTGCGGCTGGTCGTGCCCTTTACCCCTGGCGGTTCGACCGATATCGCCGCGCGAGTGATCGCCAATTCGCTGGGAACCGCGCTGGACCAGGTGTTCGTCATCGAGAACAAATCCGGGGCCGGCGGCAATATCGGCATCGAGGCCGTTGCCCGTGCCGAAAACGATGGCTACACGCTGGGCATCGTCACCACCGCGCATGCCATCAACACGACCTTGTTCGAAAAGCCGGGCTATGTGCTGGGGCGCGATTTTTCGCCGGTTGCCCTTATCCAGGAAGGTCCTTTGGTCCTGGTGGTGAACGCGGCCACGCCGCTGGCATCGGTGACCGAACTGATTGCCTATGCGAAAGCGAACCCGGGTGTGTTGAACTACGCCAGCTCGGGCACCGGCAACTCCACTCATATGGCGGGAGAACTGTTCGCCATGATGGCCGACGTGAAAATGACCCATGTGCCCTACCGTGGCAGCGCGCCCGCCATCGGCGACACGATCGCCGGGGTCTGCCAGATGAGTTTTGACACCATGCTGTCGGCCTTGCCTCATATCCAGTCCGGCAAGCTGCGCGCTCTGGCGGTCACCGGGGCGCAGCGCTCCGCGCTTTTGCCAGACGTGCCAACCGTCAGCGAGGCGGGCCTGGCAGGCTACGAGGTCACGGCCTGGAATGGCTTGACGGCGCCCGCGGGGACGCCGTCCGAAGTCGTCGCGAAATTGAATGCAGAGACGGTGAAGGCCCTGGATACGCAAGCCGTGCGATCGCGCTTCGAGCAGCTTGGCACCAATGTGCGGGCAACCACGCCGGCTGAATTCGCGGCCTTCATCGAAGCCGAAATCAAAAAATGGGAAACGGTGCTGCGCGCTACCCAGACCAAGGTCCTTTAGGCTGCCTGGTTACCCGCACGCCGACTTGTGGGGAACTTATAGACAGGCTGACCGGGGCGGAGTGGCGCCGCAAGCGCCCGCGCCCTATACTCGCTGCCAAACAACTATAACAATGGCCGTGGCGAGAGTTATCCAAACCCCAACGCAACGGCCATCGACGAGTGCGCCGCAACCAGCGGCCCGTTCTGTCCCCATTTTCTTTTCCTGGAACTATGGCCCAATTCGTTTACACCATGCATCGCGTTGGCAAGATCGTGCCGCCCAAACGGCAGATTCTGCGCGACATCTCCCTGTCATTCTTCCCGGGCGCCAAGATCGGCGTGCTGGGCCTGAACGGCGCCGGCAAGTCCACCGTGCTCAAGATCATGGCCGGCGTCGACACCGACATCGAAGGCACGGCCCAGGCCATGCCCAACATCCGTATCGGCTACCTGCCGCAGGAACCCCAGCTGAACCCGGAGCACTCGGTGCGCGAGTCGGTGGAAGAGGGCATGGGCGACGTGTTTGCCGCCCGCAAGAGGCTGGACGAGGTGTATGCCGCGTATGCCGAGCCCGATGCCGATTTCGATGCCCTGGCCAACGAGCAGGCCGAACTTGAAGCCGTGATTGCGGCCGGTGCCAGCGGTGGCGATGCCGACCACCAGCTGGAAATCGCCGCCGACGCCCTGCGCCTGCCGCCCTGGGATGCTGTCATCGGCAATCTATCGGGTGGCGAGAAGCGCCGCGTGGCGCTATGCCGCCTGCTGCTGTCCAAGCCCGACATGCTGCTGCTGGACGAACCCACCAACCACCTGGATGCCGAGAGCGTCGATTGGCTCGAGCAGTTCCTGCAGAAGTTCCCTGGCACCGTGGTCGCGGTTACCCACGATCGCTACTTCCTGGACAACGCGGCCGAGTGGATATTGGAACTGGACCGTGGCCATGGCATTCCCTGGAAGGGCAACTACAGTTCCTGGCTCGAGCAAAAGGAAGACCGTCTCAAGCAGGAAGAGTCCAGCGAATCCGCGCGCCAGAAGACCATACGCAAAGAACTGGAATGGGTGCGCCAGAACCCCAAGGGCCGCCAGGCCAAGTCGCGCGCGCGCCTGTCCCGTTTCGAAGAGCTCAGCTCGCACGAATACCAGAAGCGCAACGAAACCCAGGAAATCTTCATTCCGGTGGCCGAGCGCCTGGGCAATGAAGTGCTGGAATTCAACAATGTCAGCAAGGCCTTTGGCGATCGCCTGCTGATCGACGACCTCAGCTTCAAGGTGCCGCCAGGCGCCATCGTGGGCGTCATCGGGCCTAACGGCGCCGGTAAGTCCACCTTGTTCCGGATGATCGTCGGCCAGGACACGCCCGATTCGGGCAGCGTCACGCTGGGTTCCACCGTGCAACTGGCCTTTGTGGACCAGGCGCGCGATGCGCTCGATGCCAACAAGTCGGTGTTCGACATCGTGGCCGATGGCGCAGATATCCTGACCGTTGGCCGCTTTGAAATGCCCTCGCGCGCCTACCTGGGCCGTTTCAACTTCAAGGGCGGCGACCAGAACAAGCTGGCGGGGCAGTTGTCCGGCGGCGAGCGTGGCCGCCTGCATTTGGCCAAGACCCTGTCCGCGGGCGGCAACCTGCTGCTGCTCGATGAGCCGTCCAACGACCTGGACGTGGAAACCCTGCGGGCCCTGGAAGATGCCTTGCTGGAGTTCGCCGGCAGCGTGATGGTCATCAGCCACGATCGCTGGTTCCTCGACCGCATCGCCACCCACATCCTGGCATTCGAAGGCGATTCGCAAATCGTGTTCTTTGACGGTAACTACCAGGAATACGAAGCCGACAAGAAGAAGCGCCTGGGCGAGGAGGGCGCCAAGCCCCGTCGCATCCGCTACAAGCCTTTGGCCAAGTA
>JBEBVZ010000007.1:0-108808 GCA_040392445.1 Verticiella sediminum | reverse complement strand
AAGAGGTGGGATTCGAACCCACGTTACGGAAGAACCGTAAACCAGATTTCGAGTCTGGCGCATTCGACCTCTCTGCCACCCTTCCGGTAAAAACATACTGCAGCGAGGTAAGACAAAGATTATATCAGCATTTTTTAGCAATTGTCGAGTCACAACGCCAAGACCAATCCACTTTTAGACAGGAGGCATTCCCGACTGCCTCCCGCCCCTGCGCCTTCAGACAGCCTTTGCGGCTCCCAGCACGCTTGCACCGCCCAGGTAGGGTTGCAAGACGGCCGGCACCTTGATGCTGCCGTCGGCCTGCTGATGGTTTTCCAGCACGGCCACCAGGGCGCGGCCTACCGCCAGGCCCGACCCGTTGAGCGTATGCAGCGGCTCGGGCTTGCCCTGTGCATTGCGAAAGCGTGCTTGCATGCGGCGCGCCTGGAAGGCCTCGCAGTTGGACACCGAGGAAATCTCGCGCCAGGTGTTCTGCGCCGGCAGCCAGACTTCCAGATCGTAGGTTTTGGTCGCGCCAAAGCCCATGTCGCCGGTGCACAGCAGCACGACGCGATACGGCAATTCCAGCAGCTGCAGCACTTTTTCGGCATGGCCGACCATGTCTTCCAGCGTGCTGTACGACTGATCCGGATGCACGATCTGCACCATTTCGACCTTGTCGAACTGGTGCTGGCGGATCATGCCCTGCATGTCGCGCCCGCCCGAGCCGGCTTCCGAACGAAAGCACGGCGTATGCGCGGTCAGCTTGATGGGCAGGGATTCCGCCGGCACGATGCTGTCGCGCACGGTGCTGGTCAGGGTGATTTCCGATGTGGAGATCAGATAGGTGTCCTCGCTTGCGCCCTCTTCGCCGCCTTTGCTGACGGCAAACATGTCGTCCTTGAACTTGGGCAACTGGCCGGTACCCACCAGGGTAGAGGCATTCACGATGTAGGGCGTGTAGCACTCGGTATAGCCGTGCTCGCCGGTTTGCAGGTCGAGCATCATTTGCGCCAGCGCACGATGCAAGCGCGCAACCGGGCCGCGCATGAAGCTGAAACGCGAGCCTGACAGCTTGGCTGCAGTGGCGAAATCCAACCCCAGGGGCTCGCCCAGGTCGACGTGGTCGCGCGGCGCAAACGCCAGCGGCGCGGGTTCGCCATTGGGCGCTGCGGCGCCCGGCAACCAGCGCCGCACCTCGACGTTCTGGTCGGCCGAGTCGCCCACCGGCACGCTTTCGTGCGGCAGGTTAGGCACGTTCAGCAGCATGTCGTCAAGCTTGTGATGCAGGCTGGCCAGCACTTCTTCCAGGTTCTTCAGGCGAGCCGGAATGGCTTGCGATTCGGCCATCACTTCGGATGCGTCTTCGCCCTTGGACTTGAGCTGGCCTATTTGCTTGGCCAGTGCGTTGCGACGCGCCTGCAGGGTTTCGGTTTCGACCTGCACGGCTTTACGCTCGGCCTCGAGCGCATGGAATTGTTCGGCGTCAAAGGCAAAGCCCCGGGCTTGCAGACGAGCAGCTACGCTGGCGACATCCTTGCGCAAGAGATTCAGATCAAGCATAAGATAGGCAACATTC
Organism: Verticiella sediminum; assembly: GCA_040392445.1. GTDB lineage: Bacteria > Pseudomonadota > Gammaproteobacteria > Burkholderiales > Burkholderiaceae_B > Verticiella > Verticiella sediminum_A. The sequence goes on along the minus strand of JBEBVZ010000007.1, from coordinate 107,250 downwards.
GGGTGTACGAAACCGCCATTTTAGCCGCAGGCGCCAGAGCCGCGCCATGGCGTGACCAAGCGGGCCGCACTATGGCTATTCCTTGCGCCTGGTCTTGCGGGCCTCGCGGTCCAGCTCGTCGAGAAAAGCCAATTTTTGCGAAATCTTGCCTTCCAGGCCGCGATCGGTGGGTCGGTAGAACCGGGCTTTCAGGCCATCCGGAAAATATTGCTCGTCAGCCACGTAGCCATGCGGCTCGTCGTGCGCGTAGCGATACTCGCGCCCATAGCCCAACTGCTTCATGAGCTTGGTGGGAGCATTGCGCAGATGCACCGGCACCGGTGCGCTGCCATGCTGTTCGGCAAACTGGCGGGCCGCCTTGTAGGCGGTATAGACGGCATTGGATTTGGCTGCGCAAGCCAGGTAGACCACGCCTTGCGCCAGGGCCAGCTCGCCTTCGGGCGAACCCAGGCGCTCGTACACTTCGGCGCCGGCCATGGTGATATCCAGCGCGCGCGGATCGGCCAGGCCGATATCCTCGACCGCCATGCGCACCAGCCGACGCGACAGATAGCGTGGGTCCGCGCCGCCATCGAGCATGCGGCTGAACCAGTACAGGGCGGCATCGGGGTCGGACCCGCGCACCGCCTTGTGCAAGGCGCTGATCTGGTCATAGAAGGCGTCGCCCCCTTTGTCGAAGCGGCGCAGGTTCTGCGATAGCGCGGTTTCCAGCCAGTCGCTATCCACGCGATCGCGCCCTGCCCCCTGGGCAGCTTCGGCCACGACTTCCACGGCATTGATCACGCGCCGCGCATCGCCATCGGCCCAGGCCGCCAGTTGGGCGCATGCGGCATCTTCGAAAACCAGCCCGCCCTCTTCGCCTGCGCCCTGGTTGTACAGGGTGACGGCGCGATCCACGAGCTGGCGCAGTTCATCGGCCGACAGGGGCTGTAGAACGTATACCCGGGCGCGCGACAGCAAGGCCGAGTTCACCTCGAACGAGGGATTCTCGGTGGTGGCGCCAATGAAGGTGAACAAGCCGCTTTCCACATAGGGCAGGAAGGCGTCCTGCTGGGCTTTGTTAAAGCGGTGCACCTCGTCGACGAAAAGAATGGTGCGACGACCCTTGCCCTGTGCCAGCTGCGCGGCCAGGACCGCGTCGCGGATGTCCTTTACGCCCCCCAGCACGGCCGACATGGCGATGAACTGCGCATCGAAACCGTCGGCCATCAGGCGGGCCAGCGTGGTCTTGCCAACGCCTGGCGGGCCCCAGAAGATCATGGAGTGCGGCCGCCCGGACTGGAAGGCCACACGCAAGGGCTTGCCCTGGCCCAGCAGGTGCGTCTGGCCTACGACATCGTCCAGCGTACGCGGGCGCAAGCGCTCTGCCAGCGGAGCATATTGCCCGCTGGCCCCTGCGCCGGAAAACAGATCAGACACTTGCCTTACCCGTTGGATAACTGCCGTGGCGCCCGCTCATTCCATATTCACCACGTCCACTCCCTTGGGAGCGACGAAGGAGAACTGGCTGGCTGGCACCTTGGGGTTGGGCACGATGGTAGTGAACTCAACCCGGGTGGTCTGGCCAAAGGCATCGAGAATATCGATACGCACAGGCAGATTGTTGTCAAAGCCAAGATCCATGTACGCGAAGCCCGCTTCGGCTGTACGCGGGGTGGCGCGCAACCATTGCAGGCCTTCCTTGGCCGGCAGCGGCTTGACCTCGAAGGACTTGTCCAGGGATCCATCGCCGAACAGGACCTGGGCCGGCGCATTGCCTATGGCCGGGCCCACCGAGCGCACACTGACCTGCGCCAGATCGGGGTCGTACTGATACAGTTTCTGGCCGTCGGACAAGACCAGTTGTTCGTAAGGTTTTTCTACCGCCCAGCGAAACTTGCCCGGCCGCTGGAAGGCGAAGCTTCCGCTTTGCGCCGGCGCCTGCTGGCCCTGCGAACTTTTTGTGGACTGGGTAAAGGTGCCGGAAGCCGAGCGCACATTGCCGACGAAGGCGTGCAGTTGGGTTTGCGCGTCGGCCGCCAGGGCCAATGCGGGCGCCAGCCCGGCCAGGCACAAGCCGCCCGTCAGGGCCAGCACGCCGGCCAGCCTGGCCAGCGCGGCGCGGCGTGGCGCGAATACGGCAGAAGACAGATCATCGCGCATGGTTTGCTCCGGAAAACATGAAAATCATTCTTCGCGACTATTGTTGGGCGCAAGAATTTCCCGATTGCCGTTGGTCTGCATGGAAGACACCAGACCGGATTGTTCCATTTGCTCGAGCAGGCGCGCGGCCCGGTTGTAGCCTATGCGCAAGTGCCGCTGCACCAGCGAAATAGAGGCCCGGCGATTCTTGAGCACCACTTCCACGGCCTGGTCATACATGGGGTCGGCTTCGGCATCGGCAAGCCCCCCGGCGCCGCCCTCGCCGGCCTCGCCCTCGGCGGCATCCAGGATGCCTTCGATGTAGTTGGGCTCGGCCCCTTCGATTTTCAGGCTTTCGACGACACGATGCACTTCCTCGTCGGAGACAAAAGCGCCATGCACCCGCAGAGGCAGGCCCGAACCCGACGGCATGTAGAGCATATCGCCCTGGCCCAGCAGGGTTTCCGCACCCTGCTGATCCAGGATGGTGCGCGAATCGATCTTGGACGACACCTGGAATGCGATTCGCGTCGGGATGTTGGCCTTGATCAGGCCCGTGATCACATCGACGCTGGGCCGCTGCGTGGCCAGGATCAGGTGGATGCCGGCGGCGCGCGCCTTCTGGGCCAGGCGGGCGATCAGCTCTTCGATCTTCTTGCCCACCACCATCATCAGGTCGGCCAGCTCGTCGATCACCACCACGATCATGGGCAGTGTGGACAGCGGCTCGGGGGCATCCGGCGTCAGCGAGAAGGGATGCGGGATGGGCTCTTCACGCTCGATGGCGTCGGTGATCTTGGCGTTGTAGCCGGCCAGGTTGCGCACGCCCAGCTTACTCATCAGCTTGTAGCGTTTCTCCATTTCGGCCACGCACCAGTTCAACGCGTTGGCCGCCTGGCGCATATCGGTAACCACCGGCGCCAGCAGATGCGGAATGCCTTCGTAGACACTCATTTCCAGCATCTTGGGGTCGATCATGATCAGGCGCACCTGGCTGGGATCGGCCTTGTACAGCAGCGACAGAATCATCGCGTTGATACCCACCGACTTTCCCGAACCGGTGGTGCCGGCCACCAGCAGGTGAGGCATCTTGGCCAGGTCGGCCACCGCCGGATTGCCGGCGATATCCTTGCCCAGCGCCATGGTCAGCAGCGATTGGCTGGCATGATAGGTCTGCGAGCCCAGGATCTCGGACAGCCGAACCGTTTGCCGGCGCGGGTTGGGCAATTCCAGGCCCATCAGGTTCTTGCCTGGTATCGTTTCCACCACCCGGATGCTGACCAGGCTCAGGGCGCGGGCCAGGTCTTTTGCCAGGTTGACCACCTGGCTGCCCTTGACGCCCACGGCGGGCTCGATCTCGTAGCGCGTAATGACGGGGCCCGGCTGGGCTGCGACCACGGTCACTTCCACGCCGAAGTCGGCCAGTTTCTTTTCGATCAGGCGCGAGGTGAATTCCAGCGTCTCGGCCGGGATGGACTCTACCGTGGCGGGCGCGGCATCGAGCAGGCTCAGTGCCGGCAAGTCGCCGTTTTCCACGACGCCGGCGGCAAAATCAGGCTGGCGTTCGCGCGGCTTTTCTTTTTTCTGGCGCGGCACCTGCACCGGATCGGCAGCGGGGGGCTCCATGATGATGGCGGGCTCTACCAGCATGGCCGGCTCGATGCGCACGGGCTGCTCGTGCGTGAGTTTTTCCTGCTTGACCACGACCTGCTCGGTGCGTTCGGCCTGGGCCACAGCGCCCATGCGCCTGTCTTGCCAGGCATCGTAGGCCAGGCTGATGTGGTGCCCGATACGTTCAACGCCCCGACCCACGCGCTCGGCCAGGTTCAGCCAGGAAAAGCCAAAAAAGAGACTGAGCCCCACTGCGATCATGACGACCAGGGCCAGCGTGCCGCCAGGCAGACCAACGGTTTGCCGGCCGTAGTCGGCCAGGGCATTGCCGATGACGCCGCCGCTGCCGGCGGGCAGGTTCTCGCCCAGCGAAGCCAGGCGCAGAGCTTCCATGCCCACCGACCCCAGCAACAACAGCGCAAAACCCACGCCTTGTTCCCAGCGCACCCGGGGCAGAACCTCGGGTTGGCTGGGATGGCGCAGCAATTCGGCCAGGCGCTGATAGCCGGCGCGCACCCGATGCAGCAGCAAGACCACCCACCACCATGCAGACATGCCGAACAGGTACAGCAGCATGTCGGACATCCAGGCCCCCAGGCTGCCACCATGGTTGTGGATCTGCGAGACGGCCGTCGCATGCGACCACCCCGGGTCTAGCGGGTTGTAGCTGGCCAACACCAGCGCCAGCCAGGCGGCCAGGGTGGCGAACACCAGCCAGCGCGCTTCGCGCAACAAGGCTGAGAGACGGGACGGCAATACCGTGGATGCCGAAGAAGCATTACGGGTATTGCGAGAGGTGCGTGAAGACGTTGCTGCGGGTCGTGCCATGACGCGGATTATAAGTGGTGAAACATGGGCTGGTCGCACGAACGGCGGCGTAAAACCTGGTTACAGCGCAATCACCCGCGCCGCTTCAGGGATAACCCGCAAAATTAACACGGCTCTACCTATAATGCCGCATATTGATACGCCCAAAGGTTATTCATTCATGACGACAGCCAAACATGCAAAGGTTTTGATCCTCGGTTCGGGGCCCGCCGGCTACTCTGCCGCGGTATATGCCGCCCGCGCCAACCTCAAACCCGTCCTGATCACCGGCGTGGCGCAAGGCGGGCAACTGATGACCACCACCGACGTGGACAACTGGCCTGCCGATTTCGCCGGCGTACAGGGGCCCGAGCTGATGCAGCGCTTTCAGCAGCATGCCGAGCGCTTTGAAACCGACATAGTGTTCGACCACATCCACACCGCCGATCTGGGCTCGCGTCCGTTCAGGCTGGTGGGCGACTCGGGCACCTACACCTGCGACGCGCTGATCATCGCGACCGGCGCATCGGCCAAGTACCTGGGCCTGCCTTCGGAACAGGCCTTCATGGGCAAAGGCGTGTCGGGTTGCGCCACTTGCGACGGTTTCTTCTATCGGGGCCAGGACGTGGCCGTGGTGGGCGGTGGCAATACGGCGGTCGAAGAGGCCCTCTACCTGACCAATATCTGCCGCAAGGTGACGCTGGTCCATCGCCGCGACCAGTTCCGCGCCGAACCCATCCTGGTGGATCGCCTCATGTCCAAGGTGGAAGAAGGCAAGGTCGAGCTCAAGTACTTCCACGAGCTTGACGAAGTGCTGGGCGACAAGTCGGGCGTCACTGGCGCACGCATTCGCCATCGTGATACCGGCAAGACGGAAGATTTGGCGGTGACCGGCGTTTTCATCGCCATCGGCCACGCCCCCAACACCGACCTGTTCCAGGGCCAGGTGGACATGGTCGACAACTACATCGTCACACGCAGCGGTCTCAACGGCATGGCCACCATGACTTCCCTGCCCGGCGTATTCGCCGCGGGCGACGTACAGGACCACGTCTATCGCCAGGCCATCACCAGCGCGGGCACCGGCTGCATGGCCGCACTCGACGCGCAACGCTGGTTGGAGAATGAAGAAGGCGCGTAAACGCCACGGCGCATCTCATCGTGAGTCTGCGGAGCCCAGGCGCGAGCCCAGCCCGCAACTCGCCGGGCTCAAGGCGCTGCACCGCAAGCTGCTGGAAAACCAGCAAGCCCAGGCCGAGGAACTGGCCCGCCAACAGCGGGACCAGCGGCAGGTTCGGCGCGATACCGAATCGTTCCGGCGCCTGGTCGGTCGGGTGACCCCACTCAAGACCGACGGGCGTATCGAACCTGCACAGGCGCCGCCCCGCCCCCTGCCCTTCCAGCGCTGGGCTGACGACGATGCCGTACTGCGCGAATCGGTATCCGACGACTATGGCGCCGAATGGCTGCTCGAATCCGACGAGACGCTATCGTATCGGCGTGCAGGCCTGGGCCAGGATGTGGTGCGCAAGCTGCGGCGCGGGCACTGGAGCGTCTCGGCCCAGCTCGACCTGCACGGCTTGCGGGTCGACGAGGCCCGCACGGTGGTGGCCGACTTCCTGCGCGAATGCGTCAGGCAGCAGCGCCGCTGCGTACGCATCATCCACGGCAAGGGATTGGGCTCGACCAACCGCGTGCCGGTCCTGAAGGAAAAGGTGCGCCGCTGGCTGACCCAGAAAGATGAGGTGCTGGCGTTTGTAGAGGCCCGGCCTGACGATGGCGGCTCGGGCGTGGTGCTGGCCCTGCTCAAGGGCTCTGGCCGCTGAAGGGGCCGGGTGGGCGGCACGACGCAGCCCACCCGTCCGGATGAAGATGAATCAGACGGCTTCGTCGCCGGTTTCGCCGGTGCGGATACGGATCACCTGCTCGACAGGCGAGACAAAAATCTTGCCATCACCGATCTTGCCTGTATGCGCCGAGCGGATGATGGCTTCGCATGCCTGCTCGACCATGCCGTCGGAAATGACCAGTTCGATGCGGATCTTGGGCAGGAAGTCGACGACGTATTCGGCGCCACGGTAAAGCTCGGTATGCCCCTTCTGGCGCCCGAAACCCTTGACTTCGGTAACGGTGAGGCCATTGACACCAACTTCGGCCAAGGCTTCGCGCACTTCGTCCAGCTTGAACGGCTTGATGATGGCGGTAATTTGCTTCACGGGGTAACTCCAGGAATCGATTTCGACGGTGCGCCGCGGCACCGTGTGCGGCGCCAACAGTGCCTGATTTTATAGCTTGGCGAGATCGGCGTCGCGCAGCGCCGTCAAAAGCGCAGTGCCATCGGACGCCACCCGCAGTTCGCCATAACGAGCGGCGGCAAAGTGCTCGGCTTGTCCTTCCTCGAAGAAAAAAGCGTCAGTGACGATCAGCACCCGCCCATCGCGTATGCGATAGCGCAGGGCGATTTCATCGTCCGTTCGCGGCTGCGCCTCGGGCTGTATGCGCACCAGGCTGGCCACCCGCTGCGGGCCGAGCGCCAAGACGGCATAGCCATCGGCCACCCCGGGCGCCCCATCGCGCAAGGGCGTATCGAGCTCACTGGCCAAGGCAAAGCGCAGGCGCATGTAGTCGCCCTGCATCAGCGAGCGTGGGTCGACCGGTGCGAGCTCGAGCAACACGGTGTCGCCGTCACGCAAAATACGCTCGTAGCGCAGCACCGACAGGTTCACCGCCAGCAAAACGAGCAGTAAGCCCGCCAGGATCAAAAGGCTACGTTTCATCGCGACCGCCCATGCAAGGCACCCAGGAACTTCCCGCAAGCCACCAGCACCAGGCCCGCCACGGCAAGCCATAGCGCCTTTTGCAGCAGCGTGGTGTCAAGCTGGTAGTAGTATCCGGCCAAATAGAACAGTATGGCGACCACGCCCAGCCCCAGCAAGGCCGGCCGCGCCAGCGCAAAACCCAGGATGAGCCAGGCCAACCCCAGGGCAATGCCGGGAGCCGCCAGCCACACGGGAACCAGGCCCAGCAGCACCAGGGCGATTCCCGTTCGGTATGCCAGCCAGGCGTGGGCGTCAGCACGCACGCGACGGCTGCTCCAGCCCCACACCGCCGCAGGCAGGATGGCACATAGCAAAGTCGGCACCAGCGACGCCAAGCGCATCGCAGCCGCGTCAGGGCGGATCCAGAGGCTGACAGTGGCGGCGGGCATGTCCCAGGCCAGCACCAGGGCCACCAGGGTAAATACCCAGGCCAGCGGGTCAAGTACGCGCAGGCGGGCCTGATCCCAGCGCAACAGCACACACCAATACAGCGCCGCCAGCCATGCCATCACGACCCCGGCGACTCCGCTGTCGGGCCAGTCGCCGCCGGCAAAGGGGTTGTCCAGGCCTGTGACCAGGGCCACGGCAAGCACCGAGGCTGACAGGTAGCGGTGTATCAACACCGGGCCCACCGCATACATGACGCCGGCCAGCAGGCCGATGGCAAGCCAGCCCGAGTCATTGGAAAAAACCCCTTCAATCACCACCAGCATCAGCCCGGCAAGACTTAGCGCACTGCCCAGTTGCGGCAGGAAATCGCCCTGGCTGGCCCGCAGCAAGGGAACGGCCAGCGCGCAGCAGGCCAGTGCCGCAACCCATACCGCAAACGGCGAATCCCGGACCGCATCCAGCAACAAAACGCCTACCAGGGGCAGCAGCAGGCAGGCCGCCAGCCAAGCGGAAAAACCCAGCACAGCCCGGACATACCAGGGAGTGGATTGCAAGCCCTGGCCCTGGGTGTCTCGCCACAGGCCCTGCGCCCGCAACTGCGCCTGCAAGGTATCGACATCCATCGTCATGACGCGTGCTCCGAGGCGAGGCGGCGCAGCCATGCGGCGGCCAAAGCCGCCTGCACCAACACCAGGATGGCCAGCAAGCCGAACCAGAGCGGGCCGCCAGAATCGTCCCACCAGTTGTCGATACGCGCCACGACCTGGGTGGTAAACACTGCGATCAGCGTCACCAGCACCAACGCCATCATGGCGATATCACGTCTGCCGTAGCGATAGAACACCCCGATACCCACAGCCACCAGCGCCCACCAGGACATGGCTACGATCCACTGCGACTGTGCAAAGCCCGACCCCAGCTCGATCGAACGGATGATGGCGTACCAGGCCAGCACACCCAGCAGCCAGCTTGCCAGCAGGCGCGGCCCCAAAGGCCGGCGCAGCCAGGCCAGCCGCCGCCAGCCGGCTTCCCAGCCTGCCAGCAACAAACCGTTGAACAAGGAAAAGACAGCCACCGCCGCAGAGATGCGCTCGTCGCCCCCTTCGTTGGCCCACAACCCCAATGCCACATTGGCCACCATGGCCCAGACCAGCCAGAGCGCCACGCTGCGGGCCGCCAGCGTCCAGGGCAGCATCAGCACGGCCCAGCCAGCAAACAACTGCCAGGGATCAGCCCCCGTCTGGTAGGTCTGGCCTACCAATGCCAGCAGGCCACCCAGCAACATACTGGCCAGCAGCAGTGACGCGGTACGCGCAAGCGGCGATACGCCAGGCCGCATAGCGACCAGCACCGCCAACACCAGCAAGCCCTGCAGGCCGGCCAGGCGCGAGAACTTGCCAAGTTGCGACCAATTTGCCGCCACCAGGCAGATCACGGCCGAGCCCAGCAGAACGCAGCCCAGCCAGGCGCAAAGCTGGCGCCAGAAAGCCAGCCAGTCGCCAGACGTGATGGGGGTCGCGCACAACTGCCTGCCGTAATCCAGCCCGCGCGCATCCAATGCGCCGCACTCGTGCCACGCCGCAAGATCACGGCGCAAGCGCGCTGTCTGATACCATCCTTGCCACATCTTCATTGCGGATCAGCCATCATCGAAACCCTGGAGTTTAGGACCTGTTTCGCCGCACGTACAAAAATTATCCATGCCTACCGACCCAACCCTTCTGATTGTGTGGCACTCGCGCACGGGCGCCGCCCGGCAGATGGCGTATGCCGCGGCCGACGGCGCACGCCGGATTGCGGGCGAGCTCGACGACACCCGGCTCACGGTGAAGGTCTGCGCCGCCGATGATGCCGACGCGGCCATGATCAAGGCTGCGGCGGGCTACCTTTTCTGCGCACCGGAAAACCTGGGAACCGTCAGCGGCGAGATGAAAGCCTTTTTCGATCGCAACTACTATGCGGTCCTGGATGCCATCGCCGGGCGCCCCTACGGTCTGATGATTGCCGCCGGCACCGACGGCACCGGCGCCCAGCGCCAGATCGAGCGCATCGCCACGGGCTGGCGCCTGCGCGCCATCGCGTCGGCGATTGTCGCGCGCAATGGCGCCCAAACCCCTGAGGCCATCCTGGCACCCAAACACATTGCGCCCGACGTGCGGGCGCAATGTGAAGAGATGGGCGGCACCCTGGCCGCCATCCTGCTGCTGTAGCGCCGCCAGCCGCCACGCGGCACCGGCGCTTGAACGATCAGGCTCAGGCCGCGGCGGTAACCACGATTTCAACCTTGAGCTTGGGATTCGCCAGCAGGGCCTGCACCGTCGCGCGCGTAGGCGTATTGCCGGGCGACACCCAGGCATCCCACTCGGCGTTCATGCCGGGGAAGTCAGCCATGTCGGCCAGGAAAATCTGCGCCGTCAGCAGCTTGCTCTTGTCGGTACCGGCCTTGGCCAGCAGCGCGTCTATCGCCGCCAGCACCTGGCGCGTCTGGCCACCGATGTCGAGCGACGCATCCGAGGGAACCTGGCCAGCCAGATAGACCATGCCATTGAAAACCACGGCTTCGGACATGCGGGCGCCGGATTCGATACGCTTGATACTCATTGCGGATTACCTTTAATGAAAAGGATAAGAAGCCGCCGTGACGGCGGCGGGGTAGATTCAGGGTTTTTTCGCCTGCTGGTACACAGGCACCACGAGTTCGGCTTTCTGGCCCAGATCGGCAATGCGCGTGGCGGGCGACGGGTGCGTCGAGAGTATCTCGAGCGACGCGCTGTTGCCCATGGCTGCCATTTTCTGCCACAAGGTGATGGCGGCGCGCGGATCGTAGCCCGCACGGGCAGCCAGTTCGACACCGATGGCATCGGCCTCGGATTCGGCTTGCCGGCTCTTGGGCAATGTGAACATCACCTGGCTGAGCGTGCCGCCCAGATCGGCGGCGGCAGTGCTGCCGGTGGCCGCCGCCAGCACCGACAAGCCCACATTGGCCGCCATTTGCTGCGCCATTTGTTCGCGCGTGTGCTCGCGCAAGGCGTGAGCGATCTCGTGGCCGATTACCGCTGCCAGCTCGTCGTCGCTGGCCTTCACGATATCCAGCATGCCGGTGTACACCGCGATGCGCCCGCCGGGCATGCACCAGGCGTTCACTTCTTCGCTATCGATGACATTGACCTGCCATTTCCAACTGGCGGCATCCGCCCGGAAATGCGGCACCTGGGCGATCAGGCGCTGCGAAATGACGGTAACGCGCTGCAACGCCACCTTATTGGTGTTGAGCGTACCCTTGGCCTTGGCGTCGGCCAGCGTCTGCGTATAGGTTTGCGCCGCCGCCTCTTCTACCTGCTGGGGCGACACCAGCCCGCTCATGTACTGGGTACGGCCCACCCCCACCGCGCCTTCCTTGGTCGTTTGCACCGGTGCGCAACCCACGGCAGTGATTAGCACCAGCGGCGCCAGCATCAATAAAACTTTTTTCGGCATGTTTTCTCCGGTTGCCAGACAAAGGCGATTCAGGCGGCCCCAGGAACGCGTCCCGGCACGGCGACATCGCCACATTGCGCCCGATGGCGCAGCGCATGATCGACCAGCACCAGCGCCAGCAGTGCTTCGGCAATGGGGGTGGCGCGGATGCCGACGCAGGGGTCATGCCGGCCGTGGGTTTCCACCATGACCGGATTGCCTTGCAGGTCGACCGAGCGCCGCGGTGTGCGGATGCTGGAAGTCGGCTTGATGGCCAGGCTGACGGTAACCGGTTGGCCGCTGGATATACCACCCAGCACCCCGCCCGCGTTGTTGCTGAGAAATCCCTCGGGCGTGATTTCGTCGCCATGCTCGGTGCCGCGCTGGGCCACGCTGAGCAAGCCCGCACCGATCTCGACGCCCTTGACCGCATTGAGCCCCATCATGGCATGCGCGATATCCGCATCCAGGCGGTCGAACAAAGGCTCGCCCCAGCCTGGCGGCACGTTCTCGGCGGTGACGAAGATACGCGCGCCCACGGAATCGCCGTCGCGGCGCAACTGATCCATATACGACTCGAGCTGGCCGATGACGGTGGCGTTGGGCGCGAAAAACGGATTCTTGGGGACTTCATCCCAGGACTCGAACGGGATGTCGATATTGCCAAGCTGCGTCATGCAGCCGCGAATGGAAATGCCGTAGCGCTCGAGCAGCCACTTGCGCGCCACCGCGCCCGCCGCCACCGTGGGCGCAGTCAGCCGGGCCGAGGAACGCCCGCCCCCGCGCGGATCGCGCACGCCGTACTTATGCCAATAGGCATAGTCGGCATGGCCGGGGCGAAAGGTTTGCGTGATATTGCTGTAATCCTTGCTGCGCGCATCCTGGTTGCGGATAAGCAGGGCGATGGGCGTGCCCGTGGTGACGCCCTCGTAGACGCCGGACAGGATTTCAACCGCATCGGGTTCCTGGCGCTGGGTAACGTGGCGCGAAGTACCGGGCCGGCGACGGTCCAGCTCTTGCTGGATATCCTCAACGGCAAGCGCCATCCCCGGAGGACAACCATCGATCACACAACCTATGGCCGGGCCGTGGGATTCGCCGAAATTCGTGACACAGAATAGAGTGCCTAATGTGCTGCCAGACATAGCATTCGCGCCGCGCTAAGCGGGTTAAGTGAACGAGGCTCCGATTATCGCACCCATCGCGCCTGCGCATCGCCCAGCTGCGGCAAAGCCCCGCAAATCCCGACCAAATCATACAAGCTCTGCCCGATTTGGAAAGACCATCTGATATAAGTGGTTTTTACCTGTTCCTCTATGAACAGGTCTCGCAACAGGAGAAACATATCTATGCCACTAGACCAGCTCAAAAGCGTGTTTGCGTATCGTTTCGATCATGACGACACGGGCGAGCGCGCCTCGGCAGCCTGCGCATGGGCGTCTAACCTGGCAGCCCAGGCTGGAGCTCACCTGAACCTTGTGGTAGCCACCCAGCACCATACGGTATCCAATGTCATGGGCGCGGCGCTGGTATCCAGCGTAGTCGGAGAACAAAACCGCAAGCTTGCCGACGCCGCCACAGCCCGGGCCGATAGCCTGCGCTCGGCCGCCCAGGCCGCGGGAATCGATTGCCACGTCGGCACGCTCAGCGCCAGCTACCCCGACGTGCGCGCTACCCTGGCCTCGCGTGCGCGCCTGGTTGACGTGGTCGTGGCCGACGCCGCCCCCGACGCCAGCAGCATGCAGCGCGAGCTGCTGATCGACGTTCTGTTCCAGGCTGCGCGCCCGGTCGTCATCGTTCCGGCTTCGGCCACCGCCGCCACCCTGGACCAGATCGTGGTCGGTTGGGACGGCAGCGTACCGGCCGCGCGCGCGCTGGCCGACGCCCTGCCTTTGTTGCGTGCCGCCAAGAACGTGGATATCGTGAATGTCATGGGTGACAAGGAACTGCCCCAAGGCGGCATGGCCGCCGACATCGTGCCGCACTTGTTGCGCCACGGCGTCGCGGCGCAAGCCAGGGAAGTTTCCCTGAACGGCAACGCCGCCCAAACCTTGCTGCAGCACGCGGTTTCCACCAAGGCCGGCCTGCTGGTCATGGGAGCCTATGCGCATTCGCGCTTGCGCCAGATGGTGTTCGGTGGCGTAACCAGCGCCCTGCTCAAGGATTGCCCGGTACCGCTGCTGATGAGCCACTAAGAACAGCGTGCTCGAATAGCAAGGCGGGTATCGCCCGACACCCGCCCTGGCAGGCCACACATAGCCCCTGTGCAGCGGATGCCCGCCGCACAGGGGCTTTAGTTTTCGCAGGAAACCGGCCTAACCCAGCAGCGCAGGCGCAATATCGGCGCTCTCGCGAAACACCAGTTCGGGCTGGGCAGCCAACAGCACGGACGGCAAGGCGTAGCCCCAGGTCACCGCGGCAAAAGCCATCTGTTCGGCACGTGCGGCCTCGAGGTCGCGCAGTTCGTCGCCTACATACAGCATTTGCGCCGCAGCGAACCCGCTGCGCTCGCCCACCCGGCGCAGGCGATTGCGCTTGCCCAGCAGCGACGCGCCACACTCGAAATAGCTAAAGAGCCGGGCCGCCTCGCCCAATACTGCGCATGCGTTCTCACGGCTGTTCGAGGTAACCAAGCCCAGCTTGACGCCACCCTCGGCCAGGCTTGCCAGCATCTGCGCGATGCCATCGAACAAGCCGATATTGTGCACACCTTCGGCCATCAGGCGACGAAAATGCAGCGCCACCCGTGGCACTTTCCAGGCGGACAGCCCGACGTGGGCCATCAGTTGCTGCACGTTCATGCCGCGCAGCGTTTGCAACTGGCCTTTCTCGAGCCGCCTGAAACCATGGATATCCGCCAGGCTGTCGAAATTGCCAAGAAAGAACGGCATGGTATCGGCCAGCGTGCCGTCGAAATCAAACACTACCAAGGGATATTTCATGCGAATGAGCCCGGGCTAAATACCTAAGCCTATTGACTTGAAGGGGTTTTTTTGATGTCGTGTGAACTCGTGCAGCCTACAGGAGGCATTATGCAAGAGGCCGTAAGAAGAGCGGTCCCGGCCAGGCCGCACCCTGGGGGTAACGATCCCGGCGGGGATCCGCCCCAGGGAAAGCGACGATAACGGCAACCCCAGCCGCATTGAACGGGAGCAAACGTGAAAAGCCCCTGCTTCAAATATGAAACAAGGGCTTTGATATTTTGGTGGCGCATCAGGGACTCGAACCCCGGACCTGCGGATTATGATTCCGTCGCTCTAACCAACTGAGCTAATGCGCCGTCAAGACCGTAACTATACACCAATTTTTCGGGCCGTGTAAAAATTATTTCGTTTTTTTCTAGAGTTTATTTTCTCTTTTCAGATTATTCGGGTTATCCCAGCTTGACGCCTATTGGCAAGTTCCCGATTATCATGAACCGTCGTCCACCGAGAGCTTAGCGCTCGGGCTTCATGCAACCAGCAAAAAGGCATGCCCATGTCAGATGTATCAAGCGTCACCTCCGCCGACCCGACAAGCGCACCAAAAGCTACGGGCACAGTCAAATGGTTCAATGATGCCAAGGGGTTCGGATTCATCACCCCCGATGACGGCGGCGAAGATTTATTCGCCCACTTCTCCTCCATCCAGATGACGGGCTTCAAGACCCTGAAGGAAGGCCAGCGCGTCGCGTACGAAATCATCCAGGGACCAAAGGGAAAACAAGCCCTCAACATCACCGCTGCAGCATGAAGCAAACCGTTCTGAAATGGCTGGCAGGCTTAACCCTGCTAGCTAGTGCCTTCCCCGCTTTTTCGTCTGAAACCACCCTGCCCGTGCGGCAACTGAGCGCAGGCATGTATCGCATCGATGCGGAAGTGGCCGACACGCCCGCCGGGCTTCAACGCGGCCTGATGTTTCGCCAGGAACTGGGCCAGCAAAGCGGCATGCTGTTCCTGTTTCCTTATGCCGGCACACAGTGCATGTGGATGCGCAACACGCTGGTGCCGCTCTCGGTAGCGTTCTTGCGCGATGACGGCACCGTCGTCAACATCGAAGACATGGCGCCGCAGACCGAAACCAGCCATTGCTCCAGCGAGCCGGTAAGAGCCGCGCTGGAAATGAACGAAGGCTGGTTTGCGCGCCACGGCATCAAGCCCGGCATGCAGATCAAGGGCCTGCCCGCACGCCAATAAGCGGCCTCGCCGCAGCCAGGCCCGGCTTGATCGCCTACAGGCTGGCCTGTGGGTCGATCTCGTCCACGGTGGCCAGGGCACGGCCGCGTTCGAAATCGATGGCCAGCGCCGACCCCGCCACCAGCGTATCGGTGCTACGCACCACCCGGCCCTCGGTGTCGCGCACGATGGCATAGCCACGCGCCAGGGTTTGCTGCGGGCCCAAGGCCCGCAATTGTGCCGACGCCGCCTGCAAGCGTTGCGCCGCGCGCCCCATTTGCCAGGCATGCGTCTGCCGCAGGGCCTGGGCCAGGCGCAACAACTGTTCACGCTGGCGCGCCAGCCGCTGCGCCGGCGACAGCAATTGGGCGGCCCCCCGGTCCAGCCGCTGGGCCAGGCGCTCGAGCCGGCGCTGCTGAGCCAGCATCATGGCTGACGCCGCCTGCCGCACCCGCTGCCATGCCTGGTTCCGGGGAACGCAGGCGAGTTCGGCCGCAGCGGTGGGCGTGGGGGCCCGCACATCGGCCACGAAATCCGCAATGGTGAAATCGGATTCATGCCCCACGCCGCAAATCACCGGCAGCGCACTGGCACAGACGGCGCGGGCCAGTGCTTCATCGTTAAAGCTCCAGAGGTCTTCAATGCTGCCGCCGCCCCGCACCAGCAACACCACGTCGACCTCCTGGCGGCGGTTGGCCTGCTGCAAGGCCTGCACCAGCCTTGGCGCGGCATCGACCCCCTGCACCGGCGCGGGATACACCACCACCGGCACGTGGGGCGCACGGCGGGCCAGCGCGCTGAGCACGTCGCGCAGGGCGGCCGCGTGCAGCGAGGTGACCACGCCAATGGCGCGCGGCATGGCCGGTGGCACCCGCTTGCGCTCGGCATCGAGCAGGCCCTCGCCGGCAAGCTTGTCCTTGAGGCGCAGGAATGCCTCGAAGAGATCACCCTGCCCGGCGCGCCGCATGCCCTGCACCTGCAACTGGTAGTCGCCGCGCGGCTCGTACAGTGACACCCGGGCCCGCACCTCGACGCGATCGCCCGCGCGTGGCGTAAAGCCCACTTGGGACGCCCGGCCACGAAACATCACCGAGCGCACCGAAGCCTGGGCATCCTTCAGGGTGAAGTACCAGTGCCCGGACGCCGCCGCCACGAAATTCGATACCTCGCCGCGCACCCAAAGCAGGGGAACCCCATGCTCGAGCACGCTGGCCACCTCACGGTTCAGTTGCGAAACGCTAAGCGGTTCCCGCGCGGGCTGCACATCATTGCCTTCAAATGCCCCATTCATAAGGTTTTGCAGCCCAAAACCTTTCCACAGCGGCGCCGAACGGGCGTGTCAAATAGTTTTTCTGTCACTGTCAAGACTTAATTGATTAAGTTGTTGATTTAATTGAATATTAAAAAACGGTGCAATTGCCTGCAAATTGACCATCGCCCCAGGAGCCCGCGAATTCGGGATACAGGCCGATTTGCCCACAGAATTATCCACAGGAGCTGTGGATAGTTGCCTGCACACCTGCCAGAGCGCTTGCGGCACCCGAAAGTGGCGACGCCACCGCGCGTACCCGCTACACTTCGCGCGTCGCCCGTGTTTTTCGTGATGCCCCATGTTTACCATTATTCGTGATGCCGGTTGGCCCATCTGGCCCTTGCTGGCCACTTCTTTCATTGCCCTTGCGTTGATCGTCGAGCGTACGCTGGCGCTGCGCCGCAGCCGGGTGCTGCCAGCCGAAATGCTGGGTGAAGCCCTTAGCCTGGCGGTTCGCCCCCAGTTGACGAATGACGCACTGGCCAAACTCGAGGCACAGGCTCCGCTGGGGCGCGTGCTAAGCGCCGGGCTGCGCCACCGCAACCTGAAACGGACAGACCTGATCAACGCCATGGAAGAGGCGGGCCGGGTCAGCGCACACGAATTGCACCGCTACCTGGGCGCCCTGGGCACCATAGCCGCCATCGCGCCATTGATGGGCCTGTTCGGCACCGTCATCGGCATGATAGAAATCTTTGGCGCCTGGTCACCCACCGGAGGCGATCCGGCCCAACTGGCGCGCGGCATCTCGATCGCACTGTACAACACGGCGCTGGGCATCCTGGTCGCCATCCCGGCGGTGATTTTCCAGCGCCTGTTCCGTGCCCGCGCGGCGGACCACCTGCTGGAAATGGAACACACCGGCATGCAACTGGTGGACAGCATCCGCCCTCTTCCCGGCCAGGGCAGCTGAAATGAGGTTTCAACGCGATCACGCCCTGGACGAGCCCGAGATCAACCTGATCCCGCTGATCGACGTGCTTCTGGTGCTGCTGATTTTCCTGACGGCCACCACGACTTTCACGCGCTTTAGCGAATTGGCGGTGAATTTGCCCACGGCGGCGGCTCAAGAGAGCCGGCTGGCGGAAATCGCGGTCGAAGTCACAGCCGATGGCCGCTACGCCGTGGACGGCGCGGCCGTGGCGACCGGGCAGGCAGGCACCCTGGTGCAGACCCTGCGCTCGGCGGCAGCCGGGCACGACACGCCCTTGCTGGTGGTGTATGCCGATGCCCAGGCCACCCACCAGGCGGTGGTCGACGTGATGCAGGCGGCGCGCGAAGCGGGGATTTCCCGACTCAGCTTTGCTGCGCGGCAGCCGGCTGCGCAATAGCGCGATGCCCCAATCCACCCGCATGTCTGCAAGACTGCACCAGGCCTGGCAACGCCGCGGCCTGGTGGCCTGGCTGCTGCGCCCGCTATCGTGGCTGGCGCTGGCGATCACCTCGTACAAACGACTGGCCTATCGCCGTGGCTGGAAACCGGCCTACCGCAGCGACGTACCCGTGCTGGTGGTGGGCAACCTGTATGTGGGCGGCACCGGCAAGACGCCTTTCCTGCTGGCAGCCTTGGCCGAGCTGCGCGCGCGCGGCTGGCACCCGGGCGTGGTCAGCCGGGGCTACGGTGCCAACGTCGGCCAGGCGCCGCGCACCGGCACCGGCGAGCTCGCCGCGGCCGAGTTCGGCGACGAACCCAGCCTGATCGCGCGGCAAAGCGGTGTGCCTATCAGCGTGCATCCGCGGCGCGCGCTGGCGGCGCAGGCCTTGCGGGCCCGCCATCCCGAAGTCGACCTGATCCTGGCCGACGACGGCCTGCAGCACCTGGCGCTCGCGCGCGACCTGGAAATCCTGGTGGAAGACGCCCGCGGCATCGGCAACGGACTGGTGCTGCCCGCCGGCCCCTTGCGCGAATCGGCCAGTCGGCGCCAAGGCGTGGACGTCATCGTGAAGAATGTCGGCTCGCAGGCTCTGCAGGCCGGCCACACCCCCAAGGACGCACGCCCGGCCCTGGTGCAGATGCGGGTCAGTCCCGCCGGCGCCACCCGGCTAAGCGACGGTCGGCATTGCACCCTGGCCGAACTTGCCCAACCGGGCCAACGCATCGCCGCCGTAGCCGGCATAGGCCAGCCTGAGCGCTACTTCGACAGCCTTCGCCAGGCGGGCCTGGAACTGAGCCGAACCCTGGCCCTGCCCGATCATTTCGACTATGCATCCTCGCCCTTTGCAGCACTTCAGGCCGAGGTCATACTGATTACCGAAAAAGACGCCGTAAAATGCGCGCATCTGCACGACGAACGCCTTTGGGCCGTGCCGGTATCGGTGCAGTTTTCCGATCCGTTTTTTTTCGACTGGCTGCATGCACGCCTGCTTGCATGCAGCCACAGCCATCTGGATACCCCCATACATGGACACACGCCTGCTTGACATTCTGGTATGCCCGCTTTGCAAGGGCAGCCTGCATCACGACCGTCAACGCAACGAACTGGTCTGCAAAGCAGACCGACTGGCCTTCCCCATCCAGGACGGCATCCCGATGATGCTGGCATCGGCCGCGCGCGACCTGAACGCGCCTGCCGGCGCCAGCGCCGACCAGGACGCCTGAGGTGGCGCAGGGCATGAGGGAACACGGCTGGATAGCCATGGTGCCGGCGCGCGCGGCCTCGACGCGGCTGCCCGGCAAGGCCCTGGCCGATATCGCGGGCCTGCCCATGGTGGTGCGCGTGGCCCAGCGCGCCGCTGCCAGCGGCGCGCGGCAGGTGGTGGTGGCCACCGACGACCAGGCTATCGCCGACGTGGTACGCTCGCACGGCTTTACGGCCCTGCTGACCTCGCCCGAGCACCCGACGGGTACCGACAGGCTGGCAGAAGCCTGCCAACAACTGGGCCTGGACGACGACACCATCGTGGTCAATGTCCAGGGCGATGAACCCCTGATGGATCCGGCACTGGTGGCCAGCGTGGCCGGGCTGCTCGAGCAGACGCCGCATGCGCACATTGCCACGGCAGCCCATCCCATCACGCAGGCTCAAGCCCTGTTCAACCCCAATATCGTCAAGGTCGTGTGCGGCACGGATGGGCGCGCCCTGTATTTTTCCCGTGCGCCCATACCCTGGGCGCGTGATGCGCTGGCCCAGGGCGGGCAAACGCTCGCGCCCGGCCTGCCGGCGCTGCAGCATGTCGGCCTGTACGCTTACCGGGCTTCGTTCCTGAAACGTTTTCCCAGCCTGCCGCAAGGCAGCCTCGAGCGTTTCGAATCGCTCGAGCAGTTGCGGGCACTGGAACATGGCTACGCTATCGTGGTACATATCACACCCCATGCGCCCGCCGGAGGGGTCGATACGCCGGACGATCTCGAGCGTGTACGGGCCGCTATCGGGGCTGGCGGAAAAACGGACTAGGTATATCCCCTATTTGACCGTTTTTTCGTAGCATGTAATTCTTGAAAGTTTGAACAATTAAATGGACAGGCGCGGCTGCCTCTGTTGTTCTTGATCACACCGCGCAACTGCTAGGAAAATTTTATGCGTCTTATCCTTCTTGGCGCCCCCGGGGCCGGCAAAGGCACCCAAGCCGCTTTCCTGCGCGAACGTTTCGGCATCCCGCAGATCTCCACCGGCGACATGCTCCGTGCTGCGGTCAAGGCCGGCACTCCTCTCGGGCTCGAGGCCAAAAAGGTCATGGACGCGGGCGGCCTCATGCCGGACGACATCATTATTGGCCTGGTCAAAGACCGCCTCAAGCAGCCAGACTGCGCCAACGGCTATCTGTTCGACGGCTTCCCGCGCACCATTCCGCAGGCCGAAGCCATGAAAGAGGCTGGCGTGCCGCTCGACTACGTCATTGAAGTCGACGTTCCCGAAGAAGAAATCATCGAACGCATGAGCGGTCGCCGTGTTCATTTGTCCAGCGGCCGCACCTATCACGAAAAGCACAACCCGCCCAAGGTTGCCGGCATCGACGACGAAACCGGCGAGCCGCTGGTGCAGCGCGACGACGACCGTGAAGACACCGTGCGCAAGCGCCTCGAGGTGTATCGCGACCAAACGCGTCCGCTGATCGACTACTACCAGGACTGGGCAGCCCAGGATGCCAGCGTGGCGCCCAAGTATCGCCGCATATCGGGCGTGGGCAGCGTCGAAGACATCAAGACGCGCCTGTTCGAAGCCGTCAAATAAATACGTCCAAAGGAAGAGCTCGATGGAAATCGCAAATAAGGTATTCATAGTCACCGGCGGCGCATCCGGCCTGGGTGCAGGCACCGTACGCATGCTGGTCCAGAACGGCGCCAAGGTCGTCATCGCCGACGTACAGGACGAAGCCGGCCAAAAGCTGGCTACCGAACTGGGCCAGACTTTCGTTCACTGCGACGTCACCTCGGAAGCCGACGGCCAGGCCGTGGTAGCCCGCGCCACCGAACTCGGCCCCCTGTTCGGCCTGGTCAACTGCGCTGGCATCGCCACTGCATCGCGCACGGTCGGCAAGAATGGCGCGCACTCTCTCGAGCTATTCCAGAAGACCATCAGCGTCAACCTGGTGGGCAGCTTCAACATGATCCGCCTCGCAGCCACCGCCATGAGCGAAAACAACCCCGAGCCCACGGGCGAACGGGGCGTCCTCATCAACACAGCTTCCGTGGCCGCCTACGACGGTCAGATCGGCCAGGCTGCCTACGCTGCGTCCAAGAGCGGCATCGTAGGCATGACCCTGCCCATTGCCCGCGATCTGTCCAAGCTCGGCATCCGTTGCTGCACCATTGCTCCTGGCATCTTCGGCACCCCCATGATGTTCGGCATGCCCCAGGAAGTACAGGATTCGCTGGCGGCCAGCATTCCCTTTCCTTCGCGTCTGGGCACGCCGCAGGACTACGCCAAGCTGGCCAACCAGATCATCACCAACGACATGCTCAACGGCGAAACCATCCGTCTGGATGGCGCCATCCGCATGGCACCGAAGTAAGTATCCGTGGCGCGCACAAGCTGCGCGCCACCTGCACTAGCCCCATTGCGGGGTACCCGCGCCCGTCTCGACGGGCGTGCTTTTTTCAGCGCGTGCGCACGCGCCTACCCAACAGCACCCCAGCCCATGAGCCTGCTTCGATCCACCGCCACCATCAGTGGGCTGACTCTGCTCTCGCGCATTACCGGCCTGGCGCGCGACGTCCTGATCGCCCGGGCATTTGGCGCGGGCCCGCTTACCGACGCGTTCTGGGTGGCTTTCCGGATTCCCAATCTGCTGCGCCGCCTGTTTGCCGAAGGCGCATTTGCCCAGGCCTTCGTGCCCATCCTCGGTTCAGCGCGACACGAACGCAGCGACGAGGAAATCCGCGTTCTGCTCGACCGTGTCGCCCTGCTGCTGACCACCGCGCTGATGGCGGTAACGGTACTGGGCATTGTGGCCGCCCCATGGGTGGTTACCGCCATGGCCACCGGCATGCGCGATGCGGCGCGCGCCGATGATTTTTCCGCCGCCGTCTGGATGACGCGCATGATGTTTCCCTACATCGTGTGCATGTCGCTGGTGGCCTTCGCATCGGGCGTACTCAACACTTGGCGCCGCTTTGCCGTGCCCGCCATTACCCCGGTTCTCTTGAACCTGTCGATGATCGCCGCCAGCATCTGGCTGACCTCGCGTTTTTCGCCGCCCATCTACGCCCTGGCGGTCGGGGTGATGCTGGGCGGCGTGGCCCAGTTGGCCGTGCAATGGGTCGCCCTGGCCCGCCTGAATCTGGTCCCACGGTTCTCGCTGAAGCTGGGAGCCGCCTGGCGCGACCCCACCGTCAGGCATATCCTGCGCCAGATGCTGCCGGCCACCCTGGGCGTGTCGGTGGCCCAGATATCCATCATCATCAATACCAATATCGCCACCTGGCTGACGCCGGGCAGCGTTACCTGGCTCTCGTTCGCCGACAGGCTGATGGAGTTCCCCACCGCCCTGCTGGGCGTGGCGCTGGGCACGGTACTGCTGCCTTATCTTTCCCGCGCCCATGCGGCGGGCAATACGTCGGGCTACAGCAATATGCTGGACTGGGGCCTGCGCCTGATGCTGCTGGCCGGCTTGCCAGCCGCACTGGGGCTGGCCCTGATGTCGGATGCACTGGTCGCCACCCTGTTCCACTACGGCGCCTTCACCGAACTCGACGTGGCGCGCACCACCACTGCCGTGGTGGCCTACGCGGCCGGCCTGGTCGGCTTGCTGGCGGTCAAGATCCTGGCGCCGGGCTTCTATGCCAGGCAGGACATTCGCACGCCGGTCAAAATCGCCATCATGGTGCTGATTGCCACCCAGTGCCTCAATGTGGCGTTCGTGCCCACGCTGGGCCACGCCGGCCTGGCCCTGTCGATAGGCCTGGGGGCCTGCCTCAATGCACTGGCCCTGCTCATAGGCCTGCGTCGGCGCAAGGTGTATCAGCCCGCGCCCGGCTGGGGACGCTTCCTGGCAAGAGTGGCAGCCGCGCTGGCGGTGATCGCGGGCGGCCTGCTGTGGGTGAACCAGCACATCGACTGGCTGGGACTGCAGTCCCAGCCCATGCTGCGCGTGGCGCTGCTGCTGGGCGTGGTCGGGGCCAGCGCCGTGGTCTATTTCGCGGTTTTGTTTGCCCTGGGCTTTCGCATGCGGGACTTTCGCCGGCGCTCCGATACCTGAACCCGGCTAGCGGCGCATCGACGCCCGTATCGCTTTGCGCAGCTCATGCGCAAAGCGGCGCCGCCGTGCAGGCGTCAGGTAGATGCCCACGGGCAGGCTTTGGCTTGCATGGCACAGCCATAGCTTGTCGTCCCCGCGCCCGCGCCATTCCAGCCGCACCCAGCGGGCGTTGAAACAATGGCGAATGACCTGCGCGCCGTTCACATGCTCCACGCAGAGCTCGTCGCCCTGCAGCGATATGCATTCGCGGTCCAGGGCGTGGCGCGCGTAGTACAGCAGGGCCGCCGCCAACACCAGGTTGTCCAGCACGGCAAAAGGCAGCACCATCCACAAACCCTTGAGCGCGAAGAACCCGGCGATGGCAAAGGAGACGAGGGTAAGAGACAGGTAGAAGGCCAGCACCTGCCGGGGAGAAAACGAGCAGTTCTTGCGCAGCAGCCAGTACGTGGACGCAATGCCATCGGCGTCGCCCGCCGGCGACTGGACCTGGGGCGCGGGCTGCCGGGAGGGGCTCGCGGGCAAGGTATGGCCAGGAACAGACACGAAAAGGCTCCGTCGTCGGTGGGGGGCCAATCCAGTATATCCGTGTCGGCCCGGCCTCGGAACGCCTTTGTTCGATGGACCGCGACGCATGGCCACCCGCCCCCCACAGCCCACAAAAAGGCTAGCCTTGCGAGAAGCGAATGGCGACGCCGGCCACAGCCTCGTAATATGGAGGTCTCCCAGGATCAGCCTTTGCCCGCCATGCCTACTGCTACATCGCACGACCGCGCACACCGCGACGACATCCGCCTGCTTGGCCGCCTGCTGGGCGAGGTCATCGACGCCCACGAGGGCCGCCTGGTCTTTGATACGGTGGAAACCATCCGCCGCACCGCCGTGCAATTTCGCCGTGACGGCCAGACCGCCGACGGCGAAACGCTGGAACAGTTGCTCAAGCACTTGTCCCAGGAAAAAGTGAATTCGGTGGTGCGCGCCTTCAGCTACTTCCTGCATCTCTCGAACATCGCCGAAGACCGCGACCAGCAACGCCAGCAGCGCGCCCATCTGCTGGCGGGCGGCAAGCCGCAGCGCGGCACCTTGCAGGACACGCTCGAGCGCCTTCATGCACGAGGACACACACCGGACGCCATACGCGACTTCCTGGCAACGGCGTGCCTGGTACCCGTACTGACCGCACACCCCACCGAGGTGCAGCGCAAGAGTACGCTCGACGTCCACCACGAGATCGCCCGCCTGCTGCCCCGGCGCGACTCGGCGCTGACGCCGGACGAAAACCGCGAACTCGAGCTGACCTTGCTGGGCCGCATCACCATCCTGTGGCAAACCCGGCTGTTGCGCGACGCGCGCCTGACGGTGGCCGACGAGATCGAAAACGCCTTGTCGTTCTACCGCAGCACCTTCCTGACCGTGATACCGGATCTATACGCCCATCTCGGCCAGTTGCTGGCGCCGCCGCTGCCAGGGCCTTTTGCGCCGCCCCCACCACCGCTGGCCCCGTTCCTGCGCATGGGCAGCTGGATAGGCGGGGATCGCGACGGCAATCCCAATGTCAGCGCCCAGACGCTGGAACATGCCGCCCTGCACCAGGCCGCAACCATATTCGGCCATTACCTGGACGAGGTTCATGCGCTGGGCGCCGAACTCTCGCTCAATGCCTTGCTGGGGCAGGCATCGCCCGAACTGCTGGCCCTGGCCGACCAGTCGCACGATGATTCCCCGCATCGGCACGACGAGCCCTACCGGCGCGCCCTGATCGGCATCTATGGCCGGCTGGCCGCCACCGCCCATGAGCTCACCGGGCTGGTTCTGGGGCGCCCCAAAACGTCGAAGCAGCCGTCCTACGACACGCCCCAGGCATTCGCCCACGATCTGCAGATACTGGCCGATTCGCTGATCGCGTACGGCGCGGCCCCTGTATTGCGCCTGCGCCTGGCGGCGCTGCAGCAGGCAGCAGCGGTGTTTGGTTTTCACCTGGCCAGCGTCGATCTGCGCCAGAGCTCGGATGTCCATGAGCGCACCCTGACCGAGCTCTTTGCCCGGGCCAGCGTCGTGCCGGACTATGCGGCGCTGAGCGAGACCGAGCGCGTGGCCGTGCTGCGCCAGGAACTCGCCCACACGCGCCCGCTGGCGTCTCCCTGGCTCGCCTATTCCGAAGAAACCACTCGGGAACTGGCCATTTTCCAGAGTGCTGCCCGACTGCGCGCGCGCTACGGCGACGATATCGTGCAGCAATCCATCGTCTCGCATACCGAAACCCTGTCCGATCTGCTGGAAGTGCTGGTGCTGCAAAAGGAAACCGGGCTCTTCATACTGGGTCCGGGGCCGCAAGCCACAGCGGGCCTGGCGGTGGTCCCCTTGTTCGAAACCATCGCCGACCTGGAAAACGGCCCCGGCATCATGGCCGCCTGGCTGGACCTGCCCGAAATCCGGGCCTTGGTGCGCGACGGACACGCCGGCATCCAGGAAGTCATGCTGGGCTATTCCGACAGCAACAAGGACGGCGGCATCCTGACCTCGAACTGGGCGCTCTACCTGTGCGAGCGCGCCCTGGTCGACGTTTTTGCCGAGCGCCAGGTCCGGCTGCGCCTGTTCCATGGCCGCGGCGGTACCGTCGGGCGCGGCGGCGGCTCGAGCTTCGATGCCATTTTGTCGCAGCCACCCGGCACGGTGGCCGGCCAGATCCGCCTGACCGAACAGGGCGAGGTCATCCAGAGCAAATACAAGGAAGCCCGCACCGGGCGCTGGCACATGGAATTGCTGACTTCGGCCATGCTTGAAGCCAGCCTGTCTGAAGCCAGCACCGCCGACGAAGACGAAGCCATGCAAAGCTACGGCGCCACCATGGACGAGCTGTCGGCCAGCGCCTTCCAGTCCTATCGCAAACTGGTGTACGACACCCCGGGCTTTGCCGACTACTTCTTTGCCACCACGCCCATCTCGGAAATCGCGGGCCTCAATATCGGTTCGCGCCCCGCCACGCGCAGCGGTGGCGCGCGCATCGAAGACCTGCGCGCGATCCCCTGGGGATTTTCCTGGGGGCAATGCCGGCTGCTGCTGCCGGGCTGGTACGGCGTGGGCACGGCAATCGAGCAGTACCTGCAAGCGCAACCCCAGCAACAGCCGCAGCGGCTGGCCCACTTGCGCGCCATGGCCCGGGACTGGCCATTTTTCCGCACCCTGCTCTCCAACCTTGAAATGGTGCTGGCCAAGACCGACCTGGCGATCGCCTCGCGCTACGCCCAGCTCATGCCCGAGCGCGACCTGCGCGAGCACATCTTTAGCGCCATCCGCGAAGAGTGGGAACGCACCATCGCCGCCGTCCAGCAGCTAAGCTCGCAAGAGCAGCTCCTGGAAAACGACCCCACGCTCGCGCGCTCGATCCGCGACCGCACCGCCTACATCGACCCGCTGAACCACTTGCAGATCGAACTGCTGCGCCGCCACCGCGCCGCCCTGCACGCCGGGCGCGAACCCGACGCCCGCGTCCAGAACGGCATTCACATCACGATCAACGGCGTAGCCGCAGGCCTGCGCAACACCGGCTAGCGCCAAGGAAACCCGAACTCATGTCTTCAAACGCCCCGACCATCGTTCAGATCGGCCCCATGCCCGAACGCATCGGCGCAGCAGCCCACGCCCAGGGCGTGCTGCCACTCTGGCAGCAGCCCGACCCGGCCGCTGCGCTGGCCCAACATGCCGGCACGCTGCGCATCGCGCTCACCTCGGCCAGCCATGGCTGCGCGGCCGACCTGATCAACGCCCTGCCTGGGCTGCAGGCAATCTGCAGCTGGGGCGTGGGCTACGAGAAACTGGATGTGGCCGCGGCCCACGCGCGCGGCATCCAGGTAAGCAACACCCCCGACGTCCTGAACGATTGCGTGGCCGACCTGGCCTGGGCCTTGATGCTGGCCACGGCCAGGCGTATCGGCCAGGGCGAACGCTATGTGCGCGGCGGCAACTGGCAGGCCACGCACGACGGCTCCTTTCCTCTGGGCATGCGGGTCAGTGGCAAGCGCCTGGGCATCCTGGGCCTGGGCCGCATCGGCGCGGCCATCGCCCAGCGCGGCGCGGGTTTCAACATGGACATCCGCTACCACAACCGCAGCCAGCGCCCGGAGGCGCCATGGCCATACGAAGCCAGCCTGATCGAGCTGGCCCGGTGGGCGGATTTCCTGGTGGTGGCTTGCGTGGGCGGCGCGCCCACGCATCACCTGGTCAATGCCGAGGTGATGGACGCACTGGGCGCCAAGGGAACGCTGATCAATATCGCGCGCGGCCCGGTGGTCGATGAAAAAGCATTGGTGCAGGCGCTGCAGGAAGGCCGCCTGGGTGCCGCCGGCCTGGATGTCTTCGAGCACGAGCCTACCGTGCCGCAAGCCCTGCTGGACATGAATAACGTGGTGCTGATGCCACACGTTGGCAGCGCCACGACCGAGACCCGGCGCGCCATGGAAGACCTGGTGCTGCAAAACCTGCAGGCCTTCCTGGATACCGGTAAGGTGGTGACGCCGGTATAAGGCCCAAGCCCGGGCCGACCCGAACGAGCGCGCTAGCGCTCTTCGGGCAGCATGCAGACCTCGATGGTGTT
Organism: Verticiella sediminum; assembly: GCA_040392445.1. Classification (GTDB taxonomy): domain Bacteria; phylum Pseudomonadota; class Gammaproteobacteria; order Burkholderiales; family Burkholderiaceae_B; genus Verticiella; species Verticiella sediminum_A. Next base: position 79,350 of record JBEBVZ010000007.1, on the reverse strand, counting down.
CAGGCCGTTGTCGTGGGCGAAGCCGACCACGAATTTCCAGGCCAGGGGTTCGAGCGCGCGCAGCCTCTCGTCGACCACCACGCACTTGATGCCGTCGATCACCGTGGGTAACGCGTAGGGCGAGTAGTTCAGGTGGCTGGACGCCATGCCTGGCGGCCGGAACCGCGCCATCACACCAGCCAACCGTTCAGCCCAATCGCTGGGGCGGAATTGCGCACCGCTTGCAGTGATGCCTTGAATAATGAGTTGCCGTACCGTTTCAGTCATGTATTTCCCGCATGAGCGGGGCGATTTTAGTACATCGCGCCTTTAAAATCCTGCAACGAGCGGCGAAGCCGCTGCAACGCAACGGCAGCCTCTGTAACGCGCAACATCCGGCCATACGGTTTGCAGGCTTTTTCTCAAGTATGATTATCGCTTCGCCCGCGCATCGGGGCTGTCCCGTGCAAAGGCAGTCGCAAGCAAACCCATCGCGCTGGAGTCGCACGCATGTCCTCGGCACTATCCAATATTTTCGCCCGCCTGCCGGTTTCGTTCACACATGGCCAGGGTTGCTGGCTGTGGGACGAACACGGTCGAAAATACCTGGACGCACTCTCCGGTATCGGCGTCTCGGCACTGGGCCATGCCCACCCCCGCGTCGTGGCCGCGATCAGCGAGCAAGCCGCGCGCGTCATCCACGTCTCCAACCTGTACGAAGTGCCCCAGCAAACCGCGCTGGCCGAGCGCCTCGTCGCCCTTTCTGGCATGCAGGAAGTCTTTTTCAGTTCGTCGGGCTCGGAAGCCAATGAAGGCGCCCTGAAGCTGGCCCGCATGTACGGCCACAAGAACGGCAACCCGGAAGCGCACATCATCACCATGGATTCGTCCTGGCATGGGCGCACCCTGGCCACCCTGGCCGCCACCGGCAACCCCAAGGCGCGCGCCGGCTTCGAGCCGCTGCCCTCGGGCTTCGTGCAAGTGGCCTTCAACAGCGTCGACGCCATCAAGGCCGCCGGCGATGCCGAGCCACGCGTGAACGCCGTCCTGCTCGAAACGCTGCAGGGTGAAGGCGGCATACGCCCGGCCGATATCGCCTATCTGCAGGCGGTACGCCGCCTGTGCGACGAGCGCGGCTGGCTGCTGATGATAGATGAAGTCCAGTCCGGCATCGGCCGCACCGGCAAGTGGTTTGCCCACCAATGGGCAGACATCATCCCCGACGTCATGACCCTGGCCAAGGGCCTGGGCGGCGGCGTACCCATCGGCGCCACCGTGATGGCCGGCCGTGCGGCGGGCGTCTTCGGCCCGGGCAACCATGGCACCACCTTTGGCGGCAACCCCCTGGTCTGTCATACCGCGCTTGCCGTGCTGCAGACCATGCAGGACGACAATCTGCTGGCCAATGCCGAACATGTGGGCGACTACCTCAAGGCGCAACTGGCCGGCGCACTGGCCGGCGTGCCGGGTGTGATCGAAGTCCGTGGCCGTGGCCTGATGCTGGGCATAGCGCTGGACCGCAACTGCAGCCAGCTTGCCCGTCTATGCCTGGACGCGGGCCTGCTCATCAACATCACGCGCGACAGCATCGTGCGCATGCTGCCCCCGCTGATCCTTCAGCAGGCCGAGGCCGACGAGATCGTTGCCCGCCTGGTGCCGGTGATCAAGCAATTCCTCTCGACAAGCACTTCCTGAACCCGGGCCTGCGGGCCTCAGCCGCCTGGCGGCGAGAACGATATGGCTAATACATCCAACCAAACCGGCCCGTTGCGGCACTTTCTGCAGTTTCGTGATTTCAATCGCGAAGAAATCGAGTATGTGCTGGAGCGCGCGAAGCTGATCAAGGATCGCTTCAAACGCTACCAGCCCCACCATACCCTGCACGATCGTACCCTGGCCATGGTCTTCGAGAAGGCCAGCACGCGCACGCGGGTATCGTTCGAGGCCGGCATGTACCAGTTGGGCGGCTCAGTGATCCACCTGACCACGGGCGACACCCAGCTCGGCCGCAGCGAACCCATTGAGGATACCTCGCGGGTGGTTTCACGCATGGTCGACCTGATCATGATCCGCACCTTCGAGCAAACCCGCATCGAGCGCTTTGCGGCCCATTCCCGGGTGCCGGTCATCAACGGCCTCACCAACGAATACCATCCGTGCCAGATCCTGGCCGATATCTTCACCTGGATCGAGCACCGCGGCCCCATCGCGGGCAAGGTCGTGGCCTGGATAGGCGACGCCAACAACATGGCCTATACCTGGCTGCAGGCGGCCGAGTTACTTGGCTTCACCGTCCATGTTTCGGCCCCGGCCGGCTACGCCCTCGACCCTGAACGCACCGCCCAGGTCGATGCCCGGCACTTCAAGGTCTTCGACAACCCCGAAGACGCCTGCCGCGGCGCCCATCTCGTCACCACCGACGTCTGGACGAGCATGGGCTACGAGGACGAAAACGAAGCCCGGCGCATTGCCTTTGCCGACTGGTGCGTGGATGCCGACATGATGGCGGTTGCCGATGCGCAAGCGCTGTTCATGCACTGCCTGCCGGCGCACCGGGGCGAGGAAGTCACAGCCGAGGTCATCGACGGCCCGCAAAGCGTGGTCTGGGACGAAGCCGAAAACCGGCTCCACGTGCAAAAGGCGCTGATGGAATTCCTGGTGCTCGGACGCCAGTAGGCCGCCCCTTGCCGGCAACAACGCCAGGGTCCGGCCACCGGACCTGGCGCATCGTATGCTCGCATGTAAAATATGCCATTGCCTTTTGGTGCCTGACGGCATCCATCCTGTCGTGCCGCCAGCGCACGGCAACAAACTAATTGCGTGGGAACAACCATGAGCGAAGTCAAAAAGGTCGTCCTCGCCTACTCGGGCGGGCTCGACACGTCGGTCATTCTGAAATGGCTGCAAGACACCTATCAATGCGAGGTCGTCACCTTCACCGCTGATATCGGCCAAGGCGACGAACTCGAGCCGGCCCGCGCAAAGGCCCTCAAGTTCGGCATCAAGCCGGAACACATCTACATCGATGATCTGCGCGAAGAATTCGTGCGCGATTTCGTGTTCCCGATGTTCCGCGCCAATGCCGTCTACGAAGGCGAATACCTGCTGGGCACCTCGATTGCCCGCCCGCTGATCGCCAAGCGCCAGATCGAAATCGCACGCGAAGTCAAGGCCGATGCGGTGTCGCACGGCGCAACCGGCAAGGGCAACGACCAGGTTCGCTTCGAGTTGGGCTACTACGCGCTCGAACCGGGTATCAAGGTGATCGCGCCCTGGCGCGAGTGGGATCTGCTGTCGCGCGAAAAGCTGTTGGCGTATGCCGAAGCCGCCGACATCGAAATCGACATGAAGCACAAGCAAGGCGGCGCGCCCTACTCGATGGACGCCAACCTGCTGCACATCAGCTATGAAGGCCGGCACCTGGAAGACCCCAAGGCCGAAGCCGAGGAAAGCATGTGGCGCTGGACGGTTTCGCCGGAAGAAGCGCCGGATGCCGCCGAATACCTCGATATCGAATACGAAAAAGGCGACATCGTTGCCCTCAATGGTGTGCGCATGTCGCCGGCCCAGGTGCTTACCCGCCTGAACGAGCTGGGCGGCAAGCACGGCATCGGTCGCCTCGACCTCGTGGAAAACCGCTTCGTCGGCATGAAGTCGCGGGGTTGCTACGAAACCCCGGGCGGCACCATCATGCTGCGCGCGCACCGCGCCATCGAATCGATCACGCTCGACCGCGAAGTGGCCCACCTCAAGGATGACCTGATGCCGCGTTACGCCAGCCTGGTGTACAACGGCTACTGGTGGGCTCCCGAGCGTCGTGCCCTGCAGGTGCTCATCGACCACACGCAGCAGGAAGTCAACGGCTGGGTGCGGGTGAAGCTGTACAAGGGCAATGTCTACACCGTTGCCCGCGATTCGGCCAATACCCTGTTCGACCAGAACATCGCCACGTTCGACGACGACGGCGGCGCCTATAACCAGGCCGATGCCGGCGGCTTCATCAAGCTCAACGCGCTGCGTATGCGGATTGCCGAAATCGCCAGGCGCAAGCGTAGTTAATCCCCAACCGGAATTTCTTCCGGGTAAGATTTGAAAAACCCCGCAGATCCATCGATCTGCGGGGTTTTTTTACGTTTTCGTGCCTTTTTTTACACACCCTGGCTTATCGATGGGTAAAAACAACAACATTAGGCCCTGAACTCAACATTAATGCTCTTGCATGTTGCACTGCACATGGGGTTTACCCTATACTAGGGTTAACCCTAAACGCAGTACAAACAACGGAGCATCACATGGCACACAATACCGAATTCCGCCTTACCGACGACCTCGAACGCCGCATGGTTCGCGAAATGGCTCGCGAGCAAATGCACAACGGCTCGATCCTGCAAGACCTGTCGCGCAGCACGCGCCACGCAATCAACGCCGTTCGTGGCATGCTCACCGAAGTTAACTTCCGTATGGGCGACATCGGCGAAGCTCGCTACTCGTAATCCTGGTTGCGAACGGGGAAAGTCTCCCCCCGTTCGCATCACCTTACCCAGCAATATCCTCAAGGCCTGCCACACTCGCGGCATGCGCCATACCGGATCCAGGCTTTATGCTTTGGCGTTCTCCGGCACCCATCCCTGGTATGACACAACCCTTTCTGCGCCAGTCGCGGATAAAGTTGTTGCTGCGCATCAGAAGCAAACTCGCCTACTAATGGCCTCCAGCCGCCGGCTACCCTAGCCCAGCAGCAAGGCATCATCCGCAAGCTTTTCCCCGCGCACCTGCTCGAACATGCGCAACAGATCCGGCACGTCCAGCCCCTGGCGCTGCGGCCCCTCCACGTCCAGCACCACCCTGCCCTGATGCAACATGACCGTACGGTCGCCCACATCCAGCGCCTGGCGCATGCTGTGCGTCACCATCATGGTGGTGAGCTTGTTTTCCGCCACGATGCGCGCGGTCAATTCCAGCACGAAGGCCGCCGTTTTGGGGTCGAGCGCCGCCGTATGCTCGTCGAGCAGCAGGATGCGTGACGGCTGCAGCGCGGCCATCAGCAGGCTGACCGCCTGACGCTGGCCACCCGACAACAGGCCGATGCGATCGGCAAGGCGGTTTTCCAAGCCCAGGCCCAACACGCCAAGACGCTCGCGAAAGAGTTCTCGCGTGGCGGCGTTGAGCGAGCGGCCAAAACCGCGACGCTGTCCTCGCGACCATGCCAGCGACATGTTTTCTTCTATGGTCAGGTCTTCGCAGGTACCCGCCAACGGGTCCTGGAACACCCGGGCCACGCGCTGCGCCCGCACCCACACCGGCTGGCGGGTGACATCGACACCGTCGATTTCCAGGCGCCCGCTATCGACGGGCAAATCACCCGAAACGGCATTCAGGAAAGTGGACTTGCCCGCGCCATTCGAGCCGATCACGGTGACGAACTGGCCCGAGGGGATTTCCAGCGACATGCCGCGCAAGGCCCGGGTTTCAATGGGCGTGCCAGCGTTGAAAGTCATGTACAGATCATCAGCGCGCAACATGTCAGCGTTCCTTGCGGCGTAAAAGCTTGCCCTTGAGCATGGGCAGCACCAGCGCCACGGTTACCAGTGCGGCGGTGACCAGGTTCAGGTCCTGGGCCTGCAGGCCGATGAAATCGCTGTTCAGCGCCAGCGCAATGAAGAAGCGGTAAAGAATGGCGCCGACAATCACCGAGAGCGTCAGCCAGACGAAACGGCGTGCCGGGATGATGCTTTCCCCCACGATGACGGCCGCCAGCCCGATGACGATGGTACCTATGCCCATGGAAATATCGGCGCCACCCTGGGTCTGGGCAAACAAGGCGCCGGCCAGTGCCACCAGCGCATTGGACAAGGCCATGCCGCCCAGCACCGCCTTGCCGGTGGCAACGCCCTGGGCCCGCGCCATGCGCGGGTTGGAACCGGTGGCGCGCATGGCCAGGCCGCGCTGGGTGGCAAAAAACCAGTCGAGCAGCAGCTTGACCGCCAGCACCACCAGGGCCAGCAGCAGCGGCTTTTCGACGTAATCGGGCAGCAGCCCCGGCAGTATCAGGTTGAAAACGGTGGGCTCCATGATGAGCGGCACGTTGGGCCCGCCCATGATGCGCAGGTTGACCGAATACAACGCAATCATCATCAGGATACTGGCCAGCAGATCCATGATGCGCAGCTTGACGTTAAGCCAGCCGGTGATGAAACCCGCCATGGCTCCGGCCAGCACGGCGACACCGGTAGCTGCAAAGGGATTGACGCCGGACGAGATCAGAATGGCAGCAACCGCCCCGCCCAGCGGAAAGCTGCCGTCCACGGTAAGGTCGGGAAAGCGCAATACCCGAAAGGAAATCAACACCCCAAGCGCGACCAGGCTGAAGATCAGGCCGATTTCCAGCGCGCCGAGCAACGAAAAAAGCGACATAAGGCCTCAATCCATGGCAGCGGCAACCCTGCCCCTGATAGCTCGCGAAAACAGGTAATTGTAGGGCACCGTGCGCGCCAGGCCGCTGGCCCGGCGCGCAGCCGGTTTATCGGATGACTTCGGCGGCGGCCTCGATCACCGCAGCGGGAATGGTGACGCCCTGGGCCTCGGCGGCCTTCAGGTTGACGAAAAGATCGAGCTTGTCGCTGCGCTCGGAAGGAATGTCGCCGGGCTTCTCGCCATTCAGGATGCGCACGACGATCTTGCCGGTCTGCAGCCCCAGGTCACGGTAGTTCAAGCCCAACGCGGCCAGCGCGCCACGCTTGACGCTGTCGGTGTCGGCGGCGATCAGCGGCGTATCGGTTTCATTGCCAACCTTGACCAGGGCCTCGTAGGCCGAGATCACATTGTTGTCGGTGCTGGTGTAGATCACATCGACCTGGCCGGCCAGGCGGGCGGCGGCCGCGCTGATATCCACTGTACGCGGCGCCGCCGCTTCCACCAGGGTCAGGCCGTGCTTGGGCATCAATACCTTGAGCTGCTCGACCACGACCTTGGAATTGGCTTCGCCGGGGTTGTACACCATGCCAACCTTCTTGGCATTGGGCAGGATTTGCTTGATGAGTTCGATCTGGCGCTCTAGGGCAAGCTCGTCGGACACGCCGGTGACATTGGTGCCCGAGGCTTCCCAGCTCTTGACCAGTTGCGCGGCCACCGGATCGGTTACCGCCGAATACACCAGGGGCACGCTGCGGGTGGCCGCGGCGACCGCCTGCGCCGTGGGGGTGGCGATGCCCACGATGACATCGGGCGCGTCGCCGATGAACTTGCGCGCGATCTGGGCCGCCGTGCCCACGTTGCCTTGCGCGCTCTGGTATTGCCATTTCAAGTTCTTGCCTTCCTCGAAGCCCGCGTCGGCCAGCGCTTGCCGAACGCCGTCGCGTACGGCATCAAGCGCCGGGTGCTCGACGATGGCCAGCACGGCCACCGATTTCTGCTGCGCCATGGCGGGCATGGCGCACACCGCGGCCAGGAGCGTCGTGGCAAGCAAGGCACTGACTTTACGGGGTTTAAGCAGCATTGAAAGGTCTCCCAAGAAAATAGCGAATATGGCAAGACGCCATTCTGCTGCATTGTGCGCCGGCGCACCACGCGTGTTGATACCAATACCCCCCGTGCATGCCATGCCTTGCCTTGACGCAGCCCATTACGGGGCTATCATCGACCAACAGGTTTCCTAAACACCACGGAGTAGTCAATATGCAACGACACCGCGAACTGGGGCAGTCAGGCCTGCTCGTAGCGCCTTTGGCGTTTGGCGGCAACGTATTTGGCTGGACCGCCGACGAAGCCACTTCCTTCGCCCTGCTTGACGCCTTCGTCGACGCGGGACTGAACCTGGTGGATACCGCCGACGTCTATTCGCGCTGGGTACCCGGCAACCAGGGCGGCGAATCGGAAACCATATTGGGCAAGTGGTTCAAGCTCAGCGGCAAACGCGACAAGGTCGTGCTTGCCACCAAGGTGGGCAAGGACATGGGCCAGGGCCGCGTGGGACTGTCGCCGGCCTATATCCGCCAGGCCGTGGAAGCGTCGCTGCGCCGGTTGCAAACCGACCATATCGACCTCTATCAGTCGCACGACGACGACGCCAGCGTGCCCCTGGCCGACACCCTGGGCGAATACTCCCGGCTGATCGAAGCCGGCAAAGTGCGCGCCATCGGCGCCTCGAACTACACGGCCCCGCGCTTGGCCGAGGCCTTGCGCATCAGCTGCGATCACAACCTGCCGCGCTATGAAACCCTGCAGCCGGAATACAACCTGTACAACCGCCAGGGCTACGAAACCGAGCTGGAACCCTTGGCCCGGGCCAACCATTTGGGGGTCATCACCTTCTACCCGCTGGCCGCAGGCTTTCTGACCGGCAAATACCGCCAGCCCGCCGATGCCGTCAAAAGCAAGCGCGGCAAGAGCGTCTGCGAAAAATACCTCAACGCCCGTGGCCTGCGCATACTGGCCGCGCTGGACGAGGTTGCCGCGCAACTGAAGGCCACCCCGGCCCAGGTGGCCCTGGCCTGGCAGATTTCGCGTCCCGGCATCAGCGCGCCGCTGGCCAGCGCAACCTCGCTGAGCCAGTTGCAGGAACTGATCCAGGCGTCGCGCCTGGAACTGGATACGGCAACCGTCACGCGGCTGAACGAAGCCAGCGCCTACGACGACGCCTAGCGCTTGTTAACGCTCTCGCCCCGAGCGTTAACAAGCTCTGGATTCAGGCCACGACCGGATCGGCCGCACTCGCCGGCTGCGCACCCGCCTCGCCGCCGGTCGCGGGCGCAACCAGCTCTATCACCTTGCGCCGCGACAGCCAGCCGACGAACTCTTCGTCCTCGCTGGTCACCGCCAGTGGCTGGTCGCTACGCAGCAAGTGGCGCAGCACCTCGTCCAGTCCGGCGCTGGCCGGTACCGAGGCAATCGCTTCCACATACGCCGAAATATCGCGCGAGCCCTCTTGCAAGGCCTTTTGCACGGATGCCAGCGTCAGCACGCCCGCCAGCCGCTTGCCATCCAGCACCGGCGCGTAATCGAAGCGCAAGGCGCGCAGGCGGTCCAGGGCATGCTGTGGGCGCGAGCGCATGGTCAGGGTCAGGTGCGCTTCGTCGCGCACGGCATGCGCCGCATTCAAGACCTTGCTGCGGTTCACGTCCTGCAGGAATGCCTGCACGTAGTCCGTGGCGGGATTCAGCAAGATATCCTCAGGCGTTCCTTCCTGCACCAGCTCGCCGTCCTTGAGGATGGCAATGCGGTTACCCAGGCGCAAGGCTTCGTCCAGGTCGTGCGTGATGAACACGATGGTCTTGTTCAGGCGCGCTTGAAGCTGCAGAAGATGGTCTTGCATCTCGCGGCGAATCAAGGGGTCCAGCGCCGAGAACGCTTCATCCATCAGCAGGATTTCGGCATCGGTAGCCAGCGCCCGGGCCAGCCCCACGCGTTGCTGCATGCCGCCCGAAAGCTGGTGTGGACGCTGGTGTTCGAATCCGCTCAAGCCCACTTGGCCCAGCCAGTGCATGGCCCGCTCTTCGCGCTGCTTGCGGCCCACGCCCTGCACGAACAGACCGTAGGCGGCATTTTCCAGCACGGTGTAGTGCGGGAAAAGACCAAACCGCTGGAACACCATGCTCATTTTCTGCTGGCGAAAACGCTCGAGTTCGGCCGGCTTGAGCTTGACCACATCCTCGCCGTCGACCACGATCTGGCCCGCGCTGGGCTCGATCAGGCGATTGAAATGCCGGATCAGCGTGGACTTGCCCGAACCCGACAGCCCCATGATCACAAAGATGCTGCCTTCCTCGATCGACAGGCTGATGTCGCGCAGCCCAAGCGTGTGACCGCTTTGGGCCATCAGCTCTTCCTTGCTTATCCCCGTCTTGGCCAAGGGCAGCCACTTGTCGGGACGCGGGCCAAAAATCTTGTAGATATTGCGCACCTCGATCTTGCTCATCGCGCACCTCCGGTAGTGTGGCGCTGGCCGTACGATTGGGTGATGCGGTCGAACAGGACCGCCAGGATGACGATGGCCAGGCCGGCCAGCAGGCCACGCCCCACTTCCAGGCGGTTGATGCCCAGCAGCACTTCGTGACCCAACCCACGCGCCCCTATCATCGAAGCGATCACGACCATGGACAGCGCCAGCATGGTGGTCTGGTTCACCCCCGCCATGATGTTGGGCATGGCCAGCGGCAGTTGCACCCCGAACAACTGCTGCCGTGTCGAGGCGCCAAAGGCCCGCGAGGCCTCGAGCACCTCGCGGTCTACCAGCCGGATGCCCAGATCGGTCAGGCGGATCAGCGGCGGCACGGCATAGATCACGGTTGCAATCAGCGCGGGCACCTTGCCCAGACCGAACAGCATCACGACCGGGATCAGGTAGACGAAACTGGGCATGGTTTGCATGACGTCGAGCACCGGCAGCATTACACGGCGCAGCCAGTCCAGCCTGGCCATGGCAATGCCCATCGGAATGCCCAGGCAAACCGCCATGGCGGTGGACATGACCATCAGCGCCAGTGTGCGCATGCTGGCTTCCCACAGGCCCAAGGCGCCCAGGCACCACACCATCGCCCCCATGGCCAGGGCAAACAGCGGGCGGCGGCTGACCGCAAATGCCAGCACGGCTATCGCCAGGACGATGGCCCACCAGGGCGAGTTCAGCAGCAAGCGCTCGAGCCAGATCAGCGCCTGCAGAAAAGGGTCGGCCAACTGCCGCAAGATATCGGAATAATTGTCGACAAGGTGATCGACGAAACCGTCAATCGAGGCGCGCACCGCGCGCGCCGGAATCAATTCGGGAAACATGGAATTCTCCGCTGCCATAAGGCGTTGAAAGCACATGGGCCGGAATCCCGGCCCATGTTTCGTCTTACAGCGCGGCGCTCACGCGCGCAGCCACTTCGGCCGGTACCCATTGGGTCCAGATGTCCTTGTGCTCGCCAAGAAACCACAAAGCAATATCTTCGGCATCGTCACCCGTCTCTTCCATACGACCCAGAGTCGCATCCACCACCGGCTTGGGCAAGGTGACCTTGCCCAGGAAATCCGCCAATGCCGGCGCCGACTTGGCAAAGTCGACATTCACCGCAGTGAACACCGGATTTTCCGGGTAGGCGCTGGGCTTGGGATCGGCGCAGTCCGGGGCCGTCAGGCATTGATGGGCGCCCGCATCGTAGGCGGGCATCTCCAGCTTGACCAGATCGAGCGCGCCCACCAGCGGTGTGGGGTACCAGTAATAGAAGACCACATCCTGCTTGCGGCGGTAGGCGGAAGTCAGCGCCGCCTTCTGGGCCGCGCCCGTGCCAGGCGAAAACAGCGTGAAACTGTCGCCCAGGCCAAAGGCATTGAAGAGGTTGGTGCTGACCACTTCGCAGCCCCATCCCGCCGGGCAACCATAGAAGCGGCCTTTTTCGGGCTGCTCCGGGTCCGAGAACGCCGCCTTGAATTTCGGCAGGTCGGCCACCGACTTCAACTCGGGGAATTTCTCGGCGGTATAGCGCGGAATGAACCAGGCTTCGCCGCCCATATAAAGGTCGCCCACTCGCTTGACCTTGCCGCCGGCCTCGGCTTTGGCCCAGGGCTGGGCCACGCTATTGAGCCAGATTTCGGAATTGACATCGAGGTCGCCGCGTTCCAGCGCGGCCAGGGCCGGCAAGGTCTCGGTGGGCGCCACTGAGGTGTCGCAACCATAGCCCTTCTCGACAATGAATCGTTCGATCTCGACCACGATCAGGTTCGATTCCCAGTTCATGCCGCCAAAGTTCACAGGGCGGTTCAGTTCGCATGCGGGGGATTCGGCGGCGAAAGCAGCCGGCGCGGCGCCAACCGCAGCCAACAGGGCGGCAGCGAGCGTCATTTTCTTGAAGAAAGGGATGTATTTCATGGCATATGCCTCCAGGTTCTGGGTGCAGGAGCCCATAAAACCAGGCGCCCGACTTTGAGCAAGGAAGATGTGCGGAGAACCCCGGATCAGCTATCCGGCATACCGGGCGCGAAGCCCGACCCACACAAGCGTAAACGCCAGTGGCGTTATGCATTGCCGCGCGTATGGAGCGTGTCCATACGCGGCATACCGCGCAAGCGCGGCAGCATCGGGCCATACAGACCGATACGGCGATGTCGCGAGTGTTTACGTGGTGAGGCTGGCAGAGTAGTTGAAATAACCGGCCTGGCACAACGCAAAAGCTCGCAGTAAAGCCGGACGATTAATCCGGCTTACTTGATTCGCAACGAAGATACGCGCGAAAGCGAAAACCTTAACAGAAAATGACAGGCGATGCAGAAAACCCATCGCAGGGCAATACGGCGGGCCCCCGCCTGGGGCAGCGGCCCGCAGACGCTCAGGCCTTGCTGCGCTTGCTCGAACGGGGTTTGGTTTTGCGTGCTTCCTTGGCCTGGCGAGCAGACTTGCTGGCTGCGGGGTGGCGCGCTTTGGCAGCATGGCCCTTGGGTGCCGCCGCCGGTTTTTCAGCAGCGCTACGCCTGGGCGCAGTCAAACCTTGCCCGGCACCGGACTGGGCATCGTGGGCCTTGGGAGCACGCCGCAAGGTGTCGTGGCTGACGCCTTTTTCCAGGCGGAACTCGATGCGGCGCGCCTCGAGATCGACCCGGGCCACCTGCACCTGAACCTGGTCGGTCAGGCGGTAGCGCATGCCGGTGCGTTCGCCACGCAATTCATGCAGGCCTTCGTTGAACTGGAAGTACTCGGTACCCAGCTCGGAAATATGCACCAGGCCTTCCACGTACAGTTCGTCGAGCGTGACGAACACGCCAAATGAGGTAACACCGGTAACCGTGCCGCTGAAGCTCTCGCCCACCCGCTCTTTGACGAACCAGCACTTGAGCCAGGCTTCGACGTCGCGCGAGGCGTCGTCGGCGCGGCGCTCACGCGACGAGCACAGCAGACCCATTTGTTCCCAGACCGCGTGTTCGTGTTCCTTGGCCTGGCGCCCTGCCACCACGGGCTCGCCTTCCAGCCTGGGCACATAGCGCTTGGCTTGGATCAGCGCTTTGATCACGCGATGCGTGAGCAGATCCGGATAGCGCCGTATCGGCGAGGTGAAGTGGCTGTAGGCGGGATAGGACAACCCGAAGTGCCCGACGTTGTCCGGGCTGTACACCGCCTGCTGCATCGAGCGCAGGCACATGGTCTGGATCAGGCTGGCGTCCGGGCGACCGGCCACCTGCTGCAAAAGCTTGCCGTAGTGCATGCCCTGGGGGTCGTCGCCACCTTCCAGCGTGAGACCCAGGGTCTTCAGGAACTGGCGCAGGGTCTGGAGTTTTTCGACCGTGGGGCCCTCGTGCGTGCGGAACAATCCTTCATGCTTGCTGCGCGTCATGAAGTCGGCCGCGCAGGTGTTCGCCGCCAGCATGCATTCCTCGATGAGCTTGTGCGCATCGTTGCGCACATGCGGAATGATGCGCTCGATACGCCCCATTTCGTTGCAGACGATCTTGGTTTCCACCGTATCGAAATCGATGGCGCCACGCGCCTGGCGCGCCTGCATCAGCAGTTGGTAGAGCAGATGCAGGTTATTGACGTGCGGCAGCAGTTCGGGTGCAAGCTGCACGGGCGCCCCCGGCATGGCCCGACGCGCCGCCGTGAGTTCTTCGGTGCCGGCCAGGGCATTCCAGATCTGATCGTAGGTCGTGCGCGCATGCGAGTGCATGACCGCGTTGTAGAACTGGTATGCCGAGATCGTACCGGCTTTGGCGCCGGTAGCCGGAATGACCATGTCGCAGACCAGCACCAGGCGATCCACCGCCGGATTCAGCGAGCACAAGCCATTGGATAGCGCCTCGGGCAACATGGGAATTACGCGGCGCGGAAAATAAACGCTGGTGCAGCGCGCGATCGCGTCGTCGTCCAAGGGCTGGCCGGGCCGCACGTAATGGCTGACGTCGGCGATCGCCACCAGCAGGCGCCAACCGGGGCGCTTGCGCGAACCCGTACCCAGATCCACCGGTTCGCAGTACACCGCGTCATCGAAGTCGCGGGCATCGGCGCCATCGATGGTGATCAAGGGCACGTCGCGTAAATCGACGCGGCCGGCCAGGTCGGCGCGGCGCACGGTGGGCGGATATTTGTCGGCCTCGCGCACGGCCGCCTCGGAAAACTCGTGCGGCACGTCGAACTTGCGCACCGCGATCTCGATTTCCATGCCGGGATCGTCGATCTCCCCCAACACTTCGATCACACGGCCTTGCGGCTGCGTGTGCCGGGTGGGCTGGGCGATGATTTCGACCGTCACCACTTGGCCGTGCTTGGCATCGCCCACGTCGGCCGGTGCAATCAGGATATCGTGTTTGATGCGCTGGTCTTCGGGCGCCACCACATCAAGACCGCGCTCGTGCAGAAAGCGCCCCACCAGGCGATTGGTGCGGCGCTCTATGACTTCAACGATCTGGCCATCCGGCTTGCCGCGGTATTCACCCGCCACGCGGGCCAGCACGCGATCGCCATGCAGCACTTTCAGCATTTCACGCGGCGACAGGAACAGATCGGGGCCGCCGTCGTCGCGAATCAGGAAACCGAAGCCGTCCCGATGCCCCTGGACACGCCCGGGGATGAAGTCCAGCTTGGAAGCCAGCAGCAGCACACCCTTGCGATTGGGCATCAACTGCCCGTCGCGTTCCATCGCACCCAGCCTGCGGTCAAACCCGATCTGGGTGGCCTCGCGCACCACGCCCATGCGTTCGGCCAGCTCGGCGGGCGATAACGGCGCACCGGCCTCGCGCAGCGCCTTGAGAATGTCCTCCCGACTCGGCACATCCGGGTCAAAATCGGGGGGAAGACTCACGGAATTATTTTTTTTCGATCGAGTTGCCAAAATTAAAAAATCTCTTTAAAATACTGTTCTTTCGTTGCAACACCTGTCGCTCACGCAACACCCGCTGCCCGGCAGCAGGTACCAGATGTTAATGCAATGAAGGCCCAGATGGCGGAATTGGTAGACGCACTAGTTTCAGGTACTAGCGCCGAGAGGCGTGGAGGTTCGAGTCCTCTTCTGGGCACCACCGAATATTAACGCAACGCCTGGCGTTGCACCAAGAAGCCCCGTAAATCAAACGATTGCGGGGCTTCTTGCTATGGATTCGACACAAGCATTTTGCACTCGAACCCGGCACGGCAGCCCGGCACGGGGTTTGCTGCATGACCAGCCCCACCGCCTGACCAACGGAGCAGCAAAATGAAACTGCCGTATGCCCCACCCCGCCCGGGCTCGCCAAGCAGCCATCCCGCGCCTGAAAACCCCAACCCCGGGGCGGCCGCGCCACGGCCCAGCGTACACCCGGATATCGCGTTCGATGCGCCCGACATGGACCACCCGCCCCGCGCCCGCTCTTCGGATCAACCGGCGTTCGACCGCGGCGTGACCGAACAGGAACGCGAGCGGCGGGGCAGTCCGCTATCCATGCGCTAGCGGCTCAGGCACGGCAGGCCGGGACGCCGGCCCGCGACCAGATCACATCTTGCATTGATCCACGTAGGCATCCTGGCGATCGGTGAAAATGGTTTCCACCAGCTTGTTGGTGATGCGCCCGCTTGCATCGCGCTCGACCACGCGCAGGTAGTAATTCTGGATGGGGTAGTGATTGGCCCCATAGCTGAACTTGCCGCGCACGGACGAGAAATCGGCCTTCTTGAGCGCATCGATCACAGCCTGGCGGTCGTCAACCTTGCCCTGGACCTCGCGCACGGCGGCGTCCATCGCCATCACCACGTCGTACGCCTGGGCGGCATAGACCGACGGGTTGCGGCCGCTGTATTCCTTGCGAAAGGCTTCGACAAAGGTCTTATTCTGCGGCACGTCCAGATCGTGCGCCCAGTGCGCGGTGTTGTAGATGCCCAGCATGGGTTCGCCAACCGCCTGGATTACATCCTCGTCGGCCGAGAAGCCCGGCGCCACCAAGGCAATGCCCTTGCCCAAGCCGGCTGATTCGAACTGCTTGACGAAGTTGATGCCCATGCCGCCCGGCAGAAAGAAAAACACCGCGTCGGGCGTGGCAGCCCGGATGCGTGCCAGTTCGGCGGCATAGTCGGGCTGGCCCAGTCGCGTAAGAATTTCCTCGGCCACCTCGCCGTTATAGGTTTTCTTGAAACCATTCAGGTGATCGCGCCCGGCCGGATAGTCGGGCGCAATCAGAACCATCTTCTTGAAACCGCTCTTGCTGGCGAACTGGCCGGCCGCCTCGTCGTAGGTGTCGTTCTGGTAGGTCGTGCCAAACCAGTAGGGATTGCACTGCGCGCCCGCGAACTGGCTGGGGCCAGGGTTGCTGGACAGGAAAGGTACCTTGGCGGCAAATACCGCGGGCGCTACGGCCAGGGCCACATTGGAGCCGATAGGGCCGGTAAAGAAATCGATTTTCTCGCGCTGCAGATAGCGGTTGACCAACTGGCGCGCCTGGTCGGGGTTGCCACCCATATCGGTCTGGATGAACTCGGCCGGATAACCGCCGAGCTTGCCATCCAGCGTCTTGATCGCCAGATTGAAGCCGTCGCGCGCTTCGGCGCCCAGGGCGGCAAAGGGCCCGGAAATATCGTTGGCGATGCCAACCTTCACAACGTCCTGTGCCAGCAACAGGCCAGGCGCCGCAGCCAGCGCGGCGGCAATCAAGTGCAGCTTGAATGTTTTCATGTTGATTTCGTGTCTCGTGAAATAGTAATCATCGGCAACCGGCGATTCTACCGGCATCCCGCCGCTTCTCGGTATTTCGCCGCACCCGCCCGCCCGACGCCGGAGACAAGACCGCATAACCCCGTATTGACTTCTCGATCCAAAGGTTTAGATTACTGGCAGCATTTAAATCGGTTGAATTAAAACAAATAGCAGGGGAGACAATATGAAAGAGCCGGACGACAACACGATGCACGCCCTGATCACGCAGACCGGGATCAGCAGCCTGGGCGACGGCATCCATATCCTGCATGGACAAGGCCAGTCCTTCGTCGTGGAAATCGACGAAGGACTGGTCATCGTGGACTCCGGCCCGGGCGGCAGGGTCAGCGCCGGCATGATCGCCAGCCTGCGCGAGACCAGTCAGCGCCCGATAGCCGCGCTGGTCTATAGCCACGGGCACATGGGCTACAACGCGGGCCTGCAAAAATGGCTGCAACATGCCGAAGAACGAGGCGAGCCGCGCCCCCGCGTCATTGCGCATGCCAACGTGCCGGCGCGCTATGCGCGCTATCGCAACACCATGCCCCTGCAAGAGCGCATGGCCGAGATCCAGTTTCGTGCAGCCCCGCACGCGCTCAAGGGCAAGCTGCCCGTCCATGATCCCGATGAAACCTTCACCGATCAGTTGGTGCTGGGCACGGGCGCGCGGCGCGTGCATCTGCTGTGGGCACCCTCGGAAACCGATGACGCCCTCGCCGCGTGGGTGCCGCACGCCCGTGTCCTGTATGGCGGCCCGGCCATCATCGACTCGATTCCCAATATCGGTACGCCTTTGCGCACCATGCGCGACACCGTGCGCTGGGCCGACACCCTGGAGCGGCTGGCGGCCTTGCGGCCCGCCATGGTGGTACGCGAATTTGGCGCCAACATCGAAGGCGAAGCGGCCGTGCAGGATGTGCTGCACCACACCGTCAAAATGCTGCGCTGGCTGCACGCGGCCGTCATAGCGCTCATGAACCAGGGTCTGGGCGAGCGCGAAATCCTCGACACCCTGGAATACCCGCCGGAACTCTTCGACAAGCCCTGGCTCGCGCCCACCTATGGCGATCCAAGCTATATCGCGCGCGACATCTACCGCTCGGAAAACGGCTGGTGGGATCGCAACCCCACCAGCCTGCACCCGGCCCAGTCCACGCAGGCTGGTCGCGCCATCGCCGACGCGATCCGCGACAAGGCGGCGGTTATCGCCAGCGCGCAGTCACTGGCCGACAGCGGCCAATACCAGTTGGCGCTGCATGTGATTGACCTGCTTGCCACCGCGCATGGCGACGCCCCCGAACTGAAACAGGCCCGGCTGCTCAAGGCCCAATGGCTGCGCTTGCGTGCCAAGGAAGTCTCCAGCTTCGTGTCGCGCAGCCTGTATCACGCTGCCGCGACCATGCTCGAAAACGACAGCGCCAGCCACTTCAGCATCCACTGACCACTTCGTAGCGATCCCATGCAAGCGTTCCAGTCCTCACTAGACAGTTTCTTTTCGCCCCGCAGCATCGCCATCGTCGGCGCGTCCGACACGCCGATGAAAATAGGCGCCATTCCACTTAGCTACCAGCTGCAGCACGGTTTTGACGGCGCCCTGTATCCAATCAACCCCGGCCGCCAGGTGGTTCAGGGGCTGCCGGCCTACCCCACGCTGCAAGCGGTGGGCAAGCCCATAGACCTGGCCATATTCGCGGTACCGGCCAGCCAGGTCGATGCCGCGATGGATGACGCCATCCAGGCCAAGGTCGGCAATATCGTGATGTTTTCCGCCGGCTATGCCGAGGTCGACGACGCCGGGCGCGAGGCGCAAGAGCGCCTGGTCGCCCGGGCGCGTGCGGCCGGCATCCGCATGCTTGGGCCGAACTGCCTGGGCTTCATGAACCTGCGCAAGAACGTCTACGCCACGTTCTCGCCCGTGCTGATGGCTGCCCGCGCGCGCGCCGGCGGCATCGCGGTCGTCAGCCAGAGCGGGGCCTTCGGCGCCTATGCCTACGCCATGGCGCGCGAGCGCGGGCTGGGCCTGTCGTACTGGGCCACCACCGGCAACGAAGCCGATATCCAGGTCGCCGACTGCATCGCCTGGCTCGCCAGCGACCCGGCTACCCGGGTCATCCTGGCCTACCTGGAAGGCTGCCGCGATGGCGAGCGGCTCAAGCAGGCGCTGGCCGCGGCCCGCGATGCGAACAAACCGGTGGTCATCGTCAAGGTGGGCCGCACGTCGCTGGGCGCTAGCGCCGCGGCTTCGCACACCGCCTCGCTGGCGGGCGACGATGCCGTTTATGACGCCCTGTTCCGCCAATACGGCGTCTGGCGCGCGCACAGCATAGAAGAGTTCTTCAGCATAGGCTATGCGCTCTCGGTAGCCCCCCGGCCGGCCAACGACAAGGTCGGCCTTCTTACCGTGTCGGGCGGCGTCGGCGCCCTGATGGCGGACGACGCCAGCCTGGCCGGCCTGCAGGTCAGCCCCATGCCCGAGCCGGCGCAGCGCTGGATACGCGAACAAGTACCTTTCGCCGCGGCAGGCAACCCGGTGGACATCACCGGCCAGGTCACCTCGCAGCCCGAACTGATAGGGCAAACCGCAAGGCTGATGCTCGAACAGGGCTATGGCAGCCTGATCATTTTCCTGGCGGCCGGCGGCCTGTCACAGATCATGCGGCCCCATCTTCAGGCCATGGCAACCGAGCTCACACGCGACTTCCCCGATCGCACGCTGGTGTACAGCTCGCTGTTTTCGGCCGAACATCGCGACGAATTTCAGGCACAGGGCATCACGGTGTTCGAAGACCCGGGCACCGCCATACGCAGCGTCGCGGCACTGAACTTCTTTGCCCGCAATGCGGGCGGCCCAGTCCCCGAGACACCGCCCGCCCCCATGCCCGCCGCCAACCTGAGCCTTGCCGACGCCTGCACCGAGCACGAAGCGCTCGAGCTGCTGGCCGCCAACGGCATCCCCATCGTGCCGACCCGCATCGCCGACAGCCTGGCGCAGGCCCAGCAAGCCGCCGACGAGCTGGGCTACCCGGTAGTCATCAAGATCGTGTCCCCCGACATCCCTCACAAGAGCGACGTAGGCGGGGTGCGACTGAACATCGCCAATGCCGACGCATTGCGCGAAGCCTATGCCCACATGCTTGCCACCGTTGCCAAGGCTATGCCGCAAGCCCGCATCGATGGCGTGCTGGTGGCCCCCATGGTCGGCGATGGCGTCGAATGCATTCTTGGCACCCAGCGCGATCCGGTTTTCGGCCCGGTCGTCATGTTTGGCCTGGGTGGGGTGAACGTCGAGCTGCTCAAGGATGTCAGCCTGCGCCTGGCGCCGGTCTCGCTGGATCAGGCCCACGCCATGATCCGCGAAGTTCGTTCCTACCCGCTGCTCAATGGCTACCGGGGCCGCCAACCCATAGACCTGGACGCCCTCGCCCTGGCTATCGTGCGGCTTTCGGAACTGGCCTGGAATGCGCAGACGGAACTGGATTCCATAGACGTCAATCCCTTTCTCGCACGCCCTGCCGGCCACAACGCCATGGCCCTGGACGCCCTGGTCGTACCTCGCAAGACTGCCAACCAATAATATCGGTGGAGACAAACATGAAACTCAAGCGCATCGCACAAGGCCTGCTCATCACAGCAGCGTGGCTGACCGCCAGCGCCTCCCACGCGGCTGAACCCTGGCCCAAGGCCAGGCCCATACAGTTGATTGTGTCATCCGCGGCCGGCGGCGGCACCGACACCTTCGCCCGCATCTTCGCCGACAAGCTGGGCAAGGCCATCGGCCAGACCCTGGTCGTCGAGAACAAACCCGGCGCCAACGGCCTGATCGGCAACGACGCCATCGCACGGGCCACCCCCGATGGTTATACGCTGGGCTTCACCTACGCCGCCACCCTGGTCGGCAACAAGTGGCTCAATCCCAATCTGCCGCATGATGTGCAAAAGGATCTGCTGCCCATCGCTCAGATCGGAGCCCTGGGCAACTTCCTGGTGGTGACCCCTTCGTTTCCCGCCCGCACTTTTGCGGAATTCGTCAAAGAGGTGAAAGCCCATCCCGACAAGTACAACTATGGTAGCTGGGGACTGGGTTCGGGCGGACATGTCGCCATGGAAGCCATCAAGCAGCAAAGCGGAATCGCGCTGCAGCACGTGCCCTACAAGGGCGTGCAGCCCACCCTGATCGACCTGAAGGGCGGACGCCTGCAGATCGCTTTCGTGGATGCCACCACCTCGCTGCCCATGATCGCGGCGGGCGATCTGATTCCGCTGGCCCTGAGTTCCACGCGCCGTGCCGCCATCAACAAGGACGTTCCCACCCTGAACGAGCTGGGCGTATCCTATAACGCCGACGCTTGGTATGGCCTGTTCGGGCCGGCCAAGCTGGCGCCGGAAATCGTCCAGAAGTTGAATACCGCGGTCAACCAGGTGCTCAAGGATCCGGAAATGCTCGAACGGCTCGCCCAGATGAATATGTCCGATCCGCCCATCAAGACCTCGGAAGAATTCCGCCAGACCATTGCCGACGACATCGACAGTTGGGGGCAGATCATCAAGACCGCCGACATCCGCATAGAGTAAAACCGCCTGCCGGTGCGCCTTGATCAACAGGCGCACCGGATGCCACCAGCCCTCATGATCCGCCCTGTCGCGGACCGAATCCGCAGTCGCCATTCCTTTTACAAAGCCGTCATGCTGTCAATCTCGTAGCACCCCGCAAGATCACTACCAACCAACAATACCGGTGGAGACAAACATGCAACTCAAGCGCATCGCACAAGGCATACTCGTAGCAGCCGCCTGGCTGGCCACCAGCGCCGCCCACTCGGCCGAACCTTGGCCCAAGGCCAGGCCCATCCAGTTGATTGTGTCGTCCGCGGCCGGTGGCGGCACCGACACCTTTGCCCGCATTTTCGCCGACAAGCTGGGCAAGGTCATCGGCCAGACCCTGGTCGTCGAGAACAAACCCGGCGCCAACGGCCTGATCGGCAACGACGCCATCGCCAGGGCCGAACCCGATGGCTATACGCTGGGCTTCACCTACGCCGCCACCCTGGTCAGCAACAAATGGCTCAACCCAAAGCTGCCGCATGACGTGCAAAAAGACCTGCTGCCCATCGCCCAGATCGGCGCTGGCGGCAACATCCTGGTGGTGACCCCGTCGTTTCCCGCACGCACCTTTGCGGACTTCATCAAGGAAATAAAGGCCCACCCCGACAAATACAGCTATGGCAGTTGGGGGCAGGGCTCGGGCGGGCACATCGCCATGGAAGCCATCAAGCAGCAAACCGGGATCGCACTGCAACACGTGCCCTACAAAGGCGTGCAGCCCACCCTGATCGACCTGAAGGGCGGGCGCCTGCAGGTCGCTTTCGTGGATTCGACCACCTCGCTGCCCATGATCGCCGCGGGCGACCTGATTCCGCTGGCCATCAGCGGCACCAGCCGCACCGCGCTGAACAAGGACGTTCCCACCCTGAACGAACTGGGCCTGCAATACAGCGTCGACGCCTGGTATGGCCTGTTCGGGCCGGCCAAGCTCGCGCCGGAAATCGTCCAGAAGTTGAATACAGCGGTCAACCAGGTGCTCAAGGATCCGGAAATGCTCGAGCGCTTCGCCCAGATGAATATGATCGACCCGCCCATCAAGACCCCTGATGAATTTCGCCAGACCATTGCCAACGACATAGACAGCTGGGGCCAGATCATCAAGGCCGCCAACATCCATATCGAATAAGGCCTGACGGATCCCGGCGGACCACAGGGCAGCGGCTGCGAACGCTCGCCCTGTCCCACAAAAAATTACAAGACCAAAAACAAACCCTGCAAGGGGAGACAGCAGTGAAAATCCAGCGTATCGCACAAGGCGTGTTCATCGCAGCAGCATGGCTGGCCGCCAGCGCTGCCCACTCGGCCGAACCCTGGCCCAAGGCCAGGCCCATTCAGTTCATCGTAGCGGCTTCGCCCGGCGGCGGCGGCGACTCCTTTGCCCGTGTCATCGCCGACAAGCTGGGCAAGGCCATCGGCCAGACCCTGATCGTCGAGAACAAAGCCGGCGCCAACGGCATGATCGGCAACGACGCAGTGGTGCGGGCCGCACCCGATGGCTATACGCTGGGATTCAGCTATGCCGGCGCCCTGGTCGGCAACAAATGGTTCAACCCCAAGATGCCGCATGACGTGCAAAAGGATCTGCTGCCTATCGCCCAGGTCAGTCGCGGCGGCGGCATCCTGGTGGTCACCCCATCGTTCCCCGCCCGCACCTTTGCGGAATTCGTCAAAGAGGTGAAGGCCCACCCCGACAAGTACAACTATGGCAGTTGGGGACAGGGATCGGGCGGGCATATCGCCATGGAAGCCATCAAGCAGCAAACCGGGATCGCACTGCAACACGTGCCCTACAAAGGCGTGCAGCCCACCCTGATCGACCTGAAGGGCGGGCGTCTGCAGGTCGCCTTCGTGGACTCGAACAGCCCGCAGCCCATGATCGCCGCGGGCGACCTGATCCCGCTGGCGATCAGTGGCACGCGCCGCACCCTGCTGAATAAAGACGTTCCCACCCTGAATGAACTGGGCCTGCAATACAACTCCGATGCCTGGTATGGCCTGTTCGGCCCAGCCAAGCTCCCGCCGGAAATCGCCCTACAGTTGAATACCGCGATCAACCAGATACTCAAGGATCCGGAAATGCTCGAACAGCTCGCCCGGATGAATACTTCCGATCCGCCCATCAAGACCTCGGAAGAGTTCCGCCAGACCATCGCCAGCGACATCGAGAACTGGGGCCAGATCATCAAGGCCGCCAACATCCAGATCGAATAAGGCCAGGCGCATCCCGACGGGCCACAGGGCAGCGGCTGCGGGTGCCCTGTAGCCCGCACAACAAAAAATTACAAGACCATCAATAAACCCCGCAAGAGGAGACAACAATGAAAATCAAACGTATCGCACAAGGCGTGTTCATCGCAGCGGCGTGGCTGGCCGCCAGCGCTGCCCATTCGGCCGACCCCTGGCCCAAGGCCAGGCCCATCCAGCTCATCGTGTCGGCCCCGCCCGGCGGCGGCGCTGACTCCTTTGCCCGCGTCTTCGCCGACAAGCTGGGCAAGGTTATCGGCCAGACCCTGGTTGTCGAGAATAAAGCCGGCGCCAACGGCATGATCGGCAACGACGCGGTGGTGCGAGCCGCGCCCGATGGCTATACGCTGGGATTCAGCTATGCCGGCGCCCTGGTCGGCAACAAATGGTTCAACCCCAAGATACCGCATGACGTGCAAAAGGATCTGCTGCCCATCGCCCAGATCGGCGGTGGCGGCAGCCTTCTGGTGGTGACGCCTTCGTTTCCCGCGCGCAATTTCGCGGACTTCATCAAAGAGGTGAAGGCCCATCCCGACAAGTACAGCTACGGCAGTTGGGGCCAAGGGTCGGGCGGCCAGCTCGCCATGGAAGCCATCAAGCAGCAAACCGGGACTTCACTGCAGCACATACCCTACAAGGGCGTACAGCCCGTCCTGATCGACCTGAAGGGCGGACGCCTGCAGGTCGCCTTCGTGGACTCGAGCAGTTCGCTGCCCATGATCGCCGCGGGCGACCTGATCCCGCTGGCGGTCAGCGGTACGCGCCGCACCGCGCTGAATAAAGACGTTCCCACCCTGAACGAGCAGGGCGTGCAATACAACTCCGATGCCTGGTATGGCCTGTTCGGGCCTGCCAAGCTGGCTCCGGAAATCGCCCTGCAATTGAATACCGCGGTCAACCAGGTGCTCAAGGATCCGGAAATGCTCGAGCGCTTCACCCAGATGAACATGTCCAACCCGCCCATCAAGACTTCGGAGGAGTTTCGCCAGACCATCGCCAGCGACATCGAGAACTGGGGGCAGATCATCAAGGCCGCTAACATCAAAATAGAGTAAGACCGTCTGCCGGCGCGCCTGGATCCACAGACGCGCCGGGATGCCGCCAGCTTTCATGATCCGCCACCTCGCGGACCCAGTCCACAATCGACTTTCCTTTTAAAAGCCGTCATGTAGTCAATCTCGTAGCGCCCTGCAAGTTCACTGCCAACCAACAATACCGGTAGAGATAAACATGCAACTCAAACATATCGCACAAGGCATGCTTTTGACGGCCGCCTGGCTTGCCGCCAGCGCCGCCCATTC
Source organism: Verticiella sediminum (assembly GCA_040392445.1). Lineage (GTDB taxonomy): Bacteria > Pseudomonadota > Gammaproteobacteria > Burkholderiales > Burkholderiaceae_B > Verticiella > Verticiella sediminum_A. Next base: position 54,602 of record JBEBVZ010000007.1, on the reverse strand, counting down.
GGCCGAGCCCTGGCCCAAGGCCAGGCCCATCCAGCTGATTGTGTCGGCGCCACCCGGTGGCGGCACCGATACCTTTGCCCGCGTCTTCGCCGACAAGCTGGGCAAGGTCATCGGCCAGACCCTGGTCATAGAAAACAAGCCGGGCGCCAACGGCCTGATCGGCAACGACGCGGTGGCGCGGGCCGCCCCCGATGGTTATACGCTGGGCTTCACCTACGCCGCCACCCTGGTCGGCAACAAGTGGCTCAACCCCAAGCTGCCGCATGATGTGCAGAAAGACCTGTTGCCCATCGCCCAGGTCGGCTCCGGCGGCAACTTCCTGGTGGTAACCCCTTCGTTTCCCGCCCGCACCTTTGCGGAATTCATCAAGGAAGTGAAAGCCCATCCCGACCAATACAGTTATGCCAGCTGGGGCCTGGGGTCGGGCGGGCACATCGCCATGGAAGCCATCAAGCAACAAACCGGGATCGCACTGCAACACGTGCCCTACAAAGGCGTGCAGCCCACCCTGATCGACCTGAAGGGCGGACGCCTGCAGATCGCCTTCGTGGACGTCACCACCTCGCTGCCCATGATCGCCGCGGGCGACCTGATCCCGCTGGCGGTCAGCGGCACGAGCCGCACCGCCCAGAACAAGGACATCCCCACCCTGAACGAACTGGGCGTGACCTATAACGTCGACGCCTGGTATGGCCTGTTCGGGCCGGCCAAGCTGGCGCCGGAAATCGTCCAGAAGTTGAACACAGCGGCCAATCTGGTGCTCAAGGAGCCGGAGATGCTCGAGCGCTTCACCCAGATGAATATGCCCGATCCGCCCATCAAGACCTCGGAAGAGTTCCGCCAGACCATCGCCCACGACATCGACAGTTGGGGGCAGATCATCAAGGCTGCCAACATCAGCCTCGATTAGAGCGCTAGCAAGTCCCCGTCAACCAACACCAGGCCCCCTCAAAGCAGGCCCGGCATGGCGAGCAACCCGCCATGCCGGCCTTGCCCCCGCATCCAGGAGACACCAACCATGCAATCTACCCGGTCAGTCGAAACCGGCGACACCTACCGCATTGGCCTGCAAGCCATCACCTACACCTACCCGCTCTTCGAAATGCTGCGCATGCGTGGCATGACCGCCGCAAGACGCAATGCGCGGGGCGACTTTGCCGATGCCGACACGCAAGGCATGCGCCGCTGGGTCAATACCTTTACCCATGCGCGCCGTCTGCTCAAGGCCGGTGAAAGCCGCGTCGTGACACCCAACAACGACACGCTGTATTCCACTACCTGGCTGGATCTCTCGCAAGGGCCCCGGGTCTTGAGCGTGCCCGATACGCAAGACCGGTACTACGTGCTGGGTTTCCTGGATGCCTATACCAACCCCTTTTGCCATATCGGCCGGCGCACTACCGGCACCGCGGCCGGACAATTCCTGCTGACCGGCCCGGGCTGGACTGGTACGGTCCCGGCAGGCATGCAGCGTGTGGAATGCCCCACGCCCATGGTCTGGGTCATAGGCCGCATCCTGGTCGAGGGCCCGCAGGATGTCGCGCCGGTCAATGCCTTGCAGGACGGCTTCACACTGGCCGCCTTGGATGGTGGCGATGGCGCGGGCAATATCATTGATACCTGGATGGCGCACCGCCAGTTGCCCGATGACGTGATGGAATACTTGCGTACCATGCGCCGCGGCATGCAGGAAAATCCGCCTCCGGCCACCGAGGCCGCGCTGATGACGGACTTTGCCCGCATAGGCCTGGGGCCGCAGGCCGCCGCCGATGACCTGGAATCCCTGAGTCCCACACAGCGCCAGGAACTGGCGCAGGCCTACGAGTACGCGCGAAGCCAGCTGGGACACAAGCTCGATCAGCCTGGCACGGCTTCATGGGCCCAGCCCTTCATGCTGGGCGAAACCTTTGGCGACGACTACCAGATGCGCGCCGACGTGGCACATGGCTATATCGGCGCGCTCTGCAGTGCGGAAGCCATGTACCCCATGGCACACCATGACGCCCAGGGCCAAGCCCTGCACGGCGCCAACCGCTATCGCCTGCGATTTGGCCCAGGGCAACTACCGCCGGTCGACTGCTTCTGGTCCATCACCATGTACAACAAGCAGGACTTCATGCTGGTGCCCAACCCCATCGACCGCTATGCCATCGGCGACCGCAGCCACGACCTGCGTCGAGACCCTGACGGTAGCCTGGAACTGTGCATACAGCATGAGCCACCCACCGACGGGCGGGTCAACTGGCTGCCGGCCCCCGAAGGCGAGTTCTATCTGTGCTTGCGCGCCTACCAGCCCCGGGCCGAACTACTGGAAGGCAGGTACCAGCCACCCAACATCGAACGACTAGCGTAAAATCCCCCCACCCTGCCCTCGAGCCGTCTTTAAAGGCAAATTGCGCTTGCCCTTTTGGCAAGACAGCGATAAACTCGTGGGCTTTGCATTTACTCTTAGCTACCGGATACTCATGGCCAATACAGCTCAAGCTCGCAAGCGCGCCCGCCAGGCGGTTGTTCTTAACAAGCACAACTCCAGCCTGCGCTCGATGCTGCGCACCTCCATCAAGCGCGTTCGTCAGGCAATCGAAGCCGGCGACCAAACCGCTGCCAACGATGTGTTTCGTAAAGCCAGCAGCGTGATCGATCGCGTTGCCGACAAGAACATCATCCACAAAAACAAGGCAGCTCGTCACAAAAGCCGTCTGTCCGCTGCTATCAAAGCACTGGCGGCTTAAAGCTCAGCCCGATACTCGGGCAGCCCCTACCGGTTGACTTCGAGTAAGCGCCAAAGCCTGCTATAAGCAGGCTTTTCGCGTTGCCAAAAATGATGCCTGCGTCCAGACTCAAGCAAGGGCCTACCTGCTTTGGCCCATGGCTACCGGATTCCATCGTCGCTTCAGCGCCGCTCCTTTCGCGCCCTCACCAGGCTGCCAACCCGGCGCACCGCACCGCTCCACTATCCTGACGACCTCGACTTTTCGATAGTCGTGGCCTGACCCTGGCTTTTGCGCAAAAAAAAACCTGCCGCACCCCATGGGGTTGCGGCAGGCGGCAGATGCCTGGCCCGCCAAAGCGGGCCAGCGCGTCTTTACGCTACGACATAGGTAAGCAGCAGCCAGGCAATGATGCCAAGGGCACCCAGCACGAACATCAGCTGCAAGAGCGTCAAGCCCCGGACTTGCGATTTGCGTTTCAAGCTGCGCTCCCTTTGCGGCGGGCCATCAAGGCCTTACCCAGAATGACCACCAGCAATGCGCCAACCACTTCGGCGATGATCTTGGTCATGCCGGAGATTTCGCCAAACTGCGTGTTGACGAACACATCGGTGACGAGCATGCCGCCGGCGATCCAGCCCAGCAAGGCCGCACCCAGCGTGACCACGACCGGGAAGCGGTCGATCAGCTTGAGCACCAGCGTGCTGCCCCAGATGATGATGGGTACACTGACCAGCAGGCCGAAAATCACCAGGCCCATCTGATGCGCCTCGTCGGCGCTTTGCGCGGCACCGGCAATGGCGATGACGTTGTCCAGGCTCATCACGAAGTCGGCCACGATAATGGTCTTGATAGCCGCCACCAGCGTGGTGCCGCCCTCGATGCCGTCATGCCCTTCTTCCTCGGGCACCAGCAACTTCACACCTATCCACAGCAACAGGATGGCGCCGACAATCTTCACGAACGGAATCTGCAATAGCGCGACCGCAAAGAAAATCAGGATCACGCGCAGGATAATGGCGCCGGCGGTGCCCCACAAAATACCTTGCAAGCGTCGTTTTGCCGGCAAGTTGCGACAAGCCAGCGCAATCACCACTGCGTTATCGCCACCAAGCAGGATGTCGATCAGAATGATCTGGAACACCGCCGCCCAGCTCATCGTCTGTAAAAATTCAATCATCTAGTATCCCCCTTCAAAATCACGCGACCTCCCCGGCCGCAAATAAAGCTGGGCTGGCACGAAAACGCACGCTGCGTCCGCATTGGACGCAGCGTGCGTTCGCATGCGCCGAGAGGCATGGCGACGGAAAACTTGTCTAACGATCCCCTGCCGCTATGCCCGACCCAAATCCATCAGGACAAAACCGACTTCAGCAGCTTGCCCATTTCGGAAGGATTGCGCGTGGTGCGGATACCGCAGGCTTCCATGGCTTCGAGCTTGGCATCGGCCGTGTCGGCGCCGCCGGAAATCAAGGCGCCAGCGTGACCCATGCGCTTGCCGGCCGGCGCGGTAACGCCAGCGATAAAGCCCACGACGGGCTTCTTCATGTTGTCCTTGGCCCACATCGCGGCCTCGACTTCGTCCGGACCACCGATCTCACCGATCATGACGACAGCGTCGGTATCGGGATCATCGTTGAACAGGCGCAGCACATCGACGTGCTTGAGGCCGTTGATGGGGTCGCCACCGATACCGACGGCGCTGGATTGACCCAGGCCCAGCTCGCTGAGCTGCGCGACGGCCTCGTATGTGAGCGTGCCCGAACGGCTGACCACACCGATACGGCCCTTGCGGCAGATATGCGCCGGCATGATGCCGATCTTGAGCTCGTCGGGAGTAATCAGGCCGGGGCAGTTCGGACCCAGCAGCAGGGTCTTGCTATTGCGCGCCTTCATGCGGTTGCGCACTTCCAGCATGTCGCGAACCGGGATGCCTTCGGTGATGCAGATGACCAGGTCCAGGTCGGCCTCGACGGCCTCCCAGATGGCTGCCGCAGCGCCCGCGGGCGGCACGTAGATAACCGACACATTGGCACCGGTAGCGCTCTTGGCTTCGCTGACGTTGGCGTAGATGGGCACGCCTTCGAAATCTTCGCCAGCGCGCTTGGGGTTGACGCCGGCCACGAAGGCGGCCTTGCCGTTGGCGTACTCGCGGCACATGCGAGTGTGGAATTGCCCGGTTTTACCGGTGATGCCCTGCGTGATGACTTTGGTGTCTTTATTGATCAGAATCGACATTTGGCGTATCCCTTTGCTGTCGGTTACTTGGCGGCGGCCACAACTTTCGTGGCGGCTTCGGCCATGGTGTCGGCGGTGATGATGGGCAGACCGGAATCAGCCAGCAATTTCTTGCCGAGCTCTTCGTTGGTACCCTTCATGCGCACGACCAGCGGCACGCCCAGGTTGACCGCCTTGCAGGCAGCAATGACGCCTTCGGCAATCACATCGCAACGCATGATGCCGCCGAAGATGTTGACCAGGATGGCCTTGACATCCGGGTTCTTCAGCATGATCTTGAAGGCCTCGGTGACCTTCTCGGCCGTAGCGCCACCACCGACGTCCAGGAAGTTGGCCGGCTCGCCGCCGAACAGCTTGATGGTGTCCATGGTTGCCATGGCCAGACCCGCGCCGTTCACCAGGCAGCCGATATTGCCTTCGAGCTGGATGTAGGCGAGGTCGAACTTGCTGGCTTCGACTTCGGCCGGATCTTCTTCATCCAGGTCGCGGTAGTCGACGATGTCCGCATGGCGGAACAGTGCGTTCGAATCGAAGTTGAACTTGGCGTCCAGGGCGATGATGTCGCCACTGCCGGTCAGGATCAAGGGGTTGATCTCGGCCAGCGAAGCGTCGGTATCCCAGTATGCGGTGTACAGCTTCTTGAACTGGTCGACCGCCTTGGGCACCGAAGCGTCGGGAATGCCGATGCCGCGCGCGAGCTTGGCGGCTTCGTCGTCGGTCAGGCCGGTGGCCGGATCGACGAATACCTTCAGGATTTTCTCGGGCGTAGCGTGGGCCACTTCCTCGATGTCCATGCCGCCTTCGCTCGAGGCCATCACGCAGACGCGCTGGGTGCCGCGATCGGTGACGATACCGACGTAGTATTCCTTCTTGATGTCAGCGCCTTCCTCGATGAGCAGGCGTTTCACCTTCTGGCCGGCCGGGCCGGTTTGATGCGTCACCAGCTGCATGCCCAGGATCTCAGACGACAACTGGCGCACTTCGTCCATCGAGCGGGCCAGCTTGACGCCACCACCCTTGCCGCGGCCACCCGCGTGGATCTGGGCTTTCACGACCCATACCGGACCACCAAGAGTCTCGGCTGCTTTCAGGGCTTCATCCACCGAAAACACCGGAATGCCACGCGGAACCGTGACACCAAATTTCTTCAGGAGCTCTTTGCCCTGATATTCATGGATTTTCATGCGTAACCTTATGAGTCGCTTGAAGGGGAAAGAAGTGAGTCGGCCACATCCGAATCCGCAACAATGGCGGCAACGACGGGATTGGGCGACCCACCCTCGGGAACCAAGTACCAACGCGGGTAAAGGCGCTGCACAACCGGGCCATCCACGCTGAGGGCGTGACAGCCATCAAGCTGGAACGGTCGACGCCCGGACGCCTCATCGCCATGCACCGGCTTGCCAGGCAAGCCGGCCATGGTCTGAACGGCCGCCGTGGGCAGCACGCTGGTAAGCTCGGTCATGTGTGTACAACCCGCCGTGCGGCCGAACCGCGCTTTGACGCTTTGCCGAAAGCCGCGCAGCAGATTCATGCCAACCAGATCTGCGTATTCTGGCTCTATGGCGGTGCACTCACCACCGTAAGGCGCCGCATCGTACAACGACTGCGCCGCCAGGATGTTGAAGCGGGCATCGATGGTGATACGCAGGTGCATGTGGTGCACAGGCGCCCCGGCCAGTTGCAATCCCCGCCTCTCGCACACATGCTCGTAGGCCTTGCTGTCTATGAGTTCGGCTTCGAGATCGAAGAGACCATCATCGCGGGCATAGGACTGCACCCGTATGGAACGGTTATGCAGGGGCGTACGCGAGACAGGCGGCGGTGGCAGTGGCATGCACGAAAAAAACGGCGAAAGGTAAACCGTAAAAGTATAACGTACCCGCCACTGCCTCCAGCGCATCGAATAACGCCGCCGGCTTAGTCTTGCAGGGCCTGGCGGATAAGCCGCGTGATCTCGGCGGGCTTCTGGTGCACCACCCAATGCCCCGCGTCCGGGATGCGCACCACCTTCAAATCACTGCACACCTGATCCAGGCCATCGAGCAGATCGGTGCTCAAGGCACGGTCCTGCTCGGCCCAGATGACCCGCACCGGCACATGGGTGCTCCATTGCGCGGGGTCCAGGTCCGGAATCCGGGCCGGCTGGCCGTCTTCGCCCGGACGCAAGGGCGACGCCCGGTAGTAGTTCACCGCGCCGGACATGGCGTGGCTGCCGGCCTCGCCAGGCTGGCTCCACATCTCGTGGTAGCGACGCTGCAATTCAGGGGTATACCAGGCGCCATCCTGGCCCCCACCGGTGAAAAAGCCGTCCAGCAGCGAGTAGCCATCCTTGATAAGCACGGACTCGGAGCCAGGGCGGCGCAGCCAGTTCATATAGGAGCTGGACTGCTGCTGCTTGGGATTGCTGCTCAGCGCGCGCGCAAACAGATAAGGGTGCGGCGAATTGATGATCACCAGGCGCTCTACCTGCTCGGGAGCCTGGATCGCCATATTCCAGGCAATCGCGCCGCCCCAGTCGTGGGCCACCACAGTGGCTTTCGTGCGCCCCAGCGCCTTGATCAGGCCCAGCATGTCCTGCATCACCAGCTTGGGTTTGTAGTGCTCGACACCGGCCGGCTTGCTGGAAAGGTTGAAGCCGCGCAGATCGGGCGCCACCGCGAACCATTCGCCGCCAAATGCCGACATTTGCTCTTCCCATTCGAACCACGCTTCGGGAAAGCCGTGAATGAACAGCAACAAGGGGGCTTCGGGATTGCCGCAGCTGGCGTAATGCAGGCGAATGCCCGGTGCCACATCGGCAAACTGATTGGTGGTAATGGGGTGCGGCATAAAGTCTCCGGTCTTTTATATTATTCAGGTTTCGCCCGTTATGGGCCGATTCGGCTAAAATCTTCGGTTTCCCAGAATTTTCCCCGGAGAACCTCATGGCAGAACGCAAACGCGTCCGTCGTAACACCCTTGAACGCCGTTGCCTTGGCAAAACCTTCAAGCGTCTTTTCAAGAACGCCCCCAAGGGTGTTTTCAAGATGCTCGAGAAAATCAAGCGCGCCTAAGCATCCGCACGCTGGCCGTTCTGGCTTACAAAGCCAGGATGGCCAGCTGTACTGCACAAAAAACCCCCGGTTTACGCCGGGGGTTTTTTGTTTGAGTCTAGTGAAGCCGGACGGATTGCCACATCGTCCATTCCGACGAGATGGGCCGGGGCCCCGACTTACTCGCCCATGCCCGGCACAACGGTGGAAAACCCGCCGTCGACATGCGTGATTTCCCCGGTAATACCGCCTGCCAGATCGGACAGCAGAAAGGCGGCGGCGTTGCCGACATCCTCGATAGTCACGTTACGGCGCATGGGCGCATTGGCTTCAACGTAGCGCAGTATCTTGGAAAAATCCTTGATGCCGCTGGCAGCCAGCGTCTTGATCGGGCCGGCCGAAATGCCGTTGGCGCGGATGCCCATCGGGCCCAGGTCATTGGCCAGATAGCGCACGCTGGCTTCCAGTGCGGCCTTGGCCAGGCCCATGGTGTTGTAGTTGGGCACCACCCGTTCGGCGCCCAGGTAGCTCAGGGTAAGCACCGAGGCGGCACGGCCCTGCATCAGCGGCAGAGCCGCCTTCACCAGGGCCGGAAAACTGTAGGCCGAAATGTCGTGGGCAATACGAAAGCCCTCGCGCGACAAGCCATCGAGAAAATTCCCGGCAATCGCTTCGCGCGGCGCAAAACCTATCGCATGCACCAGGCCATCGAGGCTATCCCAGCGCTTGCCCAGCTCGGAAAACACGGCGTCGATTTGCGCGTCGTCGCCCACGTCGCAGGGCAGCACGATATCGCTGCCAAATTCCGCGGCGAACTCGGTAATGCGATCCTTGAAACGGTCACCGACATAGGTGAATGCCAGTTGCGCACCCTGCTCGTGGCAAGCGCGCGCGATGCCGTAGGCGATCGATCGGTTGGAAAGCACCCCGGTCAGCAGGATGCGTTTATCGGCGAGAAAGCCCATTTTGGAAGGTTTCCTTGTTTAAATCGGAAAAACCCGGACAGCCGGCCGGGCTCAGCCTTGCCCACGGGGAGGCAGGCGCAGCGTCTGGCCAACGGTCAGGCGCGGATGCTTGAGCTGGTTGAGCGTCTGCAGCGCCTTGACCGTCGTCCGGTTCTTGGTAGCAATGGTGTATAGGGTGTCGCCCGAGCGCACGCGGTAGACACGCGTGGTAGTCTGCGTCCTGACCACCGTGCGGCGGTCGGCGGCTCGCTTGCCTGCCACGGCGGGCACGGGCGCTGCGGAAGCCACCACCGCAACCGGCGGCGGCGTGGTCACCAGCGGCCCCCGGTAGGCATCCAGGTTGGCCAGGAATTGGTCGGCCCGCCCTACCGGCAGCAATATCTTGCGCGGCTCTTTGGCGGGGATGATGCCGCGCTTGAAACCCGGATTGAGGGCTTCGAACTCTTCCAGCGGCATGTCGGCCAGGCGAGCCGCCAGGGTGACATCGATATCGCGCGACTTGGTCACCGCAACGAAATACGGCTCGTTGTCGAGCGGTGGCAGGGTGATGCCATAACGCTGCGGATTGGCCACGATGTTCTTGATGGCCTGCAGCTTGGGAACATAGTTGCGGGTTTCTTCCGGCATGCTCAACGATAGGTAGTCGGTGCGCAGGCCCAGCCCCTCGTTTTTCTTTCGCGCCCGCTGCACCGAGCCTTCACCCCAGTTGTATGAAGCCAGCGCCAGGTGCCAGTCGCCCTGGAAGTTGAAGAGGTATTCCAGATAGCCCAATGCGGCCTCGGTAGAGGCGATGGGGTCGCGGCGCTCGTCCAGCCACTCGTCCTGGCGCAGCTTGAAATGACGGCCGGTACTGGGAATGAATTGCCACAACCCGGATGCCTGCGACCTGGACAGGGCAGTCGGGTCCCAGCCACTTTCCACAAAGGGCAGCAGGGCCAGTTCGGTGGGCAGGCCGCGGCGATCGATTTCATCGACCACGTAGTACAGGTATTTGGTGGAGCGCTGCATCAGGGTATTGACCATCTGCGGGCGCGACGCATAGAACCGGGTCCAGATGTCGACCTCGACGGAATAGAGGTCCGGAATGGCGAAGCCCCGGCGTATCCGTTTCCAGACATCGTTGGCCGGAGCGACCAGGTCTACCGTGGGAAATGTGGGTGGCGGCGCGTAGCGCGCCAGCTGGGAACCATCGCCCGGTCCCGAGGCCTGCTGCATCCCGGTACAACCGGCCAGGATCGCGACGGCGGCCAGGGAGCCCGTGCGCACGCCACGCAAGCTGGTCAGCAAGGTGGCGCAACGGCGGGCCATGGCGGCAAAGAGGCGCACTCTATTCAACGAAATTCATCCTTCCAGGCGCGCAAGGCACCGAAGACGTCGACGCCCTGCGTGATGGGGCGTCCGACATGTTTGCGGACAGCTGCAAGCACAGCCGGCTGGCCTGTGCGCAGAAACGGATTCACCGCCAGCTCGTGCGACATGAGCGTGGGAACCGTGGGCTGCCCCGCCTCACGCAGGGCAGCCGCATCCCGGGCCCAGGCGCCCAGAGCGGCATTGTCGGGCTCTACTGCCGTTGCCCAACGAATGTTCGATACCGTGTACTCGTGAGCGCAATATACTCGCGTCTGGCCGGCAAGTGCGGCCAACTTGCCCAGCGAGGCATGCATCTGGACGGGCGTGCCTTCGAACAAGCGGCCACAGCCCGTGGCAAACAGGGTATCGCCACAAAACAGTACCGGCACGTTGGCGGCGCGCCCATGATAAGCAATGTGCCCGGCGGTATGCCCTGGCACATCGAGCACAGACAATTCCAGATCGAGTTCAGGCAAACTCACTTTATCGCCCTCGCGCAGCGCCACATCGCAATGCGGCAGGGCTTCGGTGGCCGGGCCATAGACCGGAACCCGGGTATGCTCCAGCAGGGCATTCACACCGCCCACATGGTCGTGATGATGGTGGGTGAGTAAAATGGCAGCCAACCGCAAACCATGCCGGGCCAACGCATCCAGCACCGGTTGCGCGTCCCCCGGGTCGACCACGGCGACAGCGTCTTTCTGGCGGATCAACCAGATGTAGTTGTCCTGGAACGCGCTCACATGATGTATGCCGGCCGGCGTATCGTATTTGGTGTTCATTCTGCTCCTCCCTTATGCCTTACAGACCGCAAGCTGACGAAACCGCCGCCATTGTAAAACTCACGCGCTGGTTCGAGACTCCAGCCGGACAGTACGTCCGGAATTGGGAACTTGCAAGACTGGATGCCGCGGTGGCGGACGTGTTCGGCTTTCATGCCCTGCAAGCCGGCCTGCCCGATTTCGACGCCCTGCGCGCCAATCGCATGCCATTCCGGGCCTATGTGGGACTGACTCGCCCGCAAGCCGCGGCGCCCGCCCACTGGCGGGGCATCATCACCGCCAGCCTGGAAGAGCTGCCGGTCGCCACGCAGAGCATAGACCTGCTGGTGCTGCCCCATGGCCTGGAATACGCGCAAGACCCCCACGCAGTGCTGCGCGAGGCCGAGCGCGTGCTGATGCCCGAAGGGCGCCTGGTCATTACCGGCTTCAATCCCTGGAGCCTTTGGGGTGCGCGCCACCGGCTGGGCCGCAACGACTGGCTGCCCGAGTGCGGCCGCTTTATTCCCATCTCGCAACTGAAGGATTGGCTCAAGCTGCTATCGTTCGAGCTCGACCGAGGCCACTTCGGCTGCTATGCCCCGCCAATGTCCAGCCAGAAATGGCTGGATCGCTATGCATTCATGGAAAAGGCCGGAGACCGCTGGTGGCCGGTATGCGGCGCCGTGTACGCCGTGTCAGCCGTCAAGCGGGTGCAGGGCATGAGGCTGGTCGGGCCAGCCTGGAAAAAAGACCGACGCGCGCCAGCGCGCGGCTCGGTTGCAATAAATCAACGTGTGAAATCTCGGAACCAATGAATGACTGACACCGTACAAATCTGGACGGATGGCGCCTGCAAGGGCAACCCTGGCCCCGGCGGCTGGGGCGCACTGCTGCTCTCGGGCGAGCATGAAAAAACATTGCATGGCGGCGAGCCCCACACCACCAATAACCGCATGGAATTGATGGCGGTGATACAGGGCTTGCGGGCACTTACCCGGCCTTGCGCTGTCATATTGCATACAGACTCGCAATATGTGCAGAAGGGCATCTCGGAATGGATCATCAACTGGAAGCGCCGCGGCTGGAAAACCGCGGACAAAAAACCCGTCAAGAATGCCGATTTGTGGCAGATGCTGGACGCGGAATGCGCCAACCACCAGATCGAGTGGCGCTGGGTGCGCGGACACAACGGCGACCCGGGCAATGAACGCGCCGACGAACTGGCCAATCTTGGCGTGCTGCAAACGCGCCAACAGGGTTGAGTGCCGGGGCCTGCCCACAAGGTGGCGGCAGGCCCCGGCCTGATGCCATGTATCCACCGGCTTCGATGGTACATTCGGTAACCCCCAGGAAAGCCGGCCAACGCGCAGCAAGCCGCGGCGGCACGACTCACGTACTCCAAGCAGCACCTCTCGTATCCCATGCGTAAAAGTTCGATTGTCCTTTTGGTGGCTGCCGCCATCGCTGTCGGTGCCGCAACTGGCTACTTCCTGCCCCGTGCGCTCGAATCAAATTCGGGCGCCGCGCCGCGACCCCAGGCCAGCACGCCAGCCGCACCGGCGCGCGCGCCGATAGCCGTCGAGACGACCACGCTGGCCCCCACCCTGCTGCAGCAACGGCTCAATGCGGTGGGCAGCCTGGTATCCGAAGAGTCGGTCATGCTGCGCCCCGAGGTCGCCGGCCGCATCCGCGAGATACGCTTTACCGAAGGCCAGGGCGTCAAGAAGGGCGATACGCTGATCCGGCTGGACGACGACATCGCGCGCGCCGAACTGCAGCAGGCGCAAGCCAACTATGCGCTGGCCCGCAGCAAGCACCAGCGTGCCACCGAACTGCAGCGCCAGGGCTTCATCAGCGCCCAGGGGCGCGATGAGGCCAACAATGCCCTGCAGGTCGAGCGTGCCAATGTGGCGCTGGCCCAGGCCAAGTTCGACAAGACCAGTATTCTGGCGCCCTTCGCCGGCGAGATCGGCCTGCGCAACGTCTCGGTCGGCGACTACATCACCGCAGGCCAGGATCTGGTTACCCTGCAGGCCATACAACGCCTCAAGGTGGATTTCCGGATCCCGGAAATCTATCTGTCGCGCATCACCCCGGGCCAGAAACTGACCATCATGCTCGACGCCATTCCCGGCCGTACCTGGCAAGCCCAGGTAGCGGCCATCAGCCCGCTGGTGGACGTGGGCGGACGCGCGCTGGTCATGCGCGCGCTGGTGGACAACGCCGATGGCACCCTGCGCCCCGGCATGTTCGCCCGGGTCAACGTGCTGCTGTCCGAGGCCAACGTGCTGATGGTGCCCGAGACCGCCCTGGTGCCGCGCGGCAGCGGCCAATATGTCTACCGGGTACAGGACGGCATTGCGCACGAAATCGAAGTCCAGGTGGGCACCCGTCGCGAAGGCATGGTGGAAGTCACCGGCGGCCTGACCGCGGGCGACCAGATCGTCACCGCCGGCCTGCAGAAAATCCAGAACGGATCGCGGGTTTCAGCCACATTGCTGTCCGCCAACTGAAAGAAGCCCGCCATGGTTTTATCCGACATCTGCATCAAGCGCCCGGTCTTTGCCACCGTGCTGTCGCTGGTCATCGTGCTGATAGGCTTGATCTCCTACCAGCGCCTGACGGTTCGCGAGTACCCCCAGATCGATGAACCCATCGTGTCGGTACGCACTACCTATTCCGGGGCATCGGCCGACGTCATCGAATCCCAGGTCACCAAGATCCTGGAAGATTCGATATCCGGCATCGAAGGGGTCGAATTGATGACCTCCAGCAGCCGGCCCGAACGCAGCAACATCAACGTTCGCTTTCATTTGTCGACCGACCCGGATTCGGCCGCGGCCGAAGTGCGCGACAAAGTCTCGCGCGTGCGCCAGCGCCTGCCCGACGAGGTCGACGAACCGGTGATCGCCAAGGTCGAGGCCGACTCGCAGCCCATCATCTACCTGGCGGTAGAAGCCGGCTCGATGAGCAGCATCGAGGCATCCGACTACATCAACCGCTACGTGAAGCCGCGCCTGTCGGTCTTGCCCGGCGCAGCCGAAGTGCGCGTGTTCGGCGAACGCCTGCCGTCGATGCGGATCGACATCGACCGCGAGAAGCTCGCTTCGTACAACCTCACTGTGCAGGATGTCGAGACGGCGCTGCGGGCGCAGAACGTCGAAATCCCGGCCGGACGCATCGAATCCCAGGCGCGCGAGTTCTCGGTGGTGGCCGACACCGGCCTGGAAACCCCGGCGCAGTTTCGCAACATCATCCTGGCCACGGTCAACAGTTATCCAGTACGCCTGGGCGACGTCGCAACCGTGCAGTTGGGCGCAGCCGACGACCGGGTGCAGTCGCGCTTCAATGGCAAGCCCGCCCTCACCATAGGCCTTGTGCGCCAGGCCACCGCCAACCCGCTGGATCTGTCCAAGGCAGCCCGGGCCGAGCTCGAGCTGCTCAACCAGAACCTGCCGTCCGGCATGCGGCTGAACCTGTCCTACGATTCCTCGGTATTCATCGAGGAATCCATCAAGGCGGTATTCAGCACCATCGTCGAGGCCATCGTGCTGGTGGTGCTGGTGATCCTGTTCTTTCTGCGCAGCGTGCGCGCCAGCATCATCCCCATCGTCACCATCCCGGTATCGCTGATCGGCGCCTGCGCGATCATGTACGCCATGGGTTTTTCCATCAACACCCTGACCTTGCTGGCCATGGTGCTGGCCATAGGCCTGGTGGTGGACGATGCCATCGTGGTGCTGGAGAACATCTTTCGGCACATCGAAAACGGCGTGCCCCGTCGAGAGGCGGCGATCCGCGGCACCAAGGAGATCGGTTTTGCCGTCATCGCCATGACGCTCACGCTGATCACGGTGTATGCCCCGCTGGCCTTTGCCACCGGCCGTACCGGGCGCCTGTTCATCGAGTTCGCCCTGACCCTGGCCGCGGCAGTGCTGCTATCGGGCTTTGTGGCCCTGACGCTGACCCCCATGATGTGCTCGGTATTGCTGCGCCACCAGACCGGGCACGGCCGCATCTACAACGCCATCGAAGGGGTACTGGAAAAGCTGACCTCGGGCTACCGACGCACGCTGCAGCTGGCCTTGCGGCATCGCTTGGCGGTGGTTCTGATCGGCCTGGCGGCCGGCGGCGCCATGGTACCCTTGTTCCATGTCGTACCCAGCGAACTTGCCCCCACCGAAGACCGCGGTGTGATCTACACCCGCGTGTTTGCACCCGAGGGCTCCACGGTGGCCTACACCACCGAGTACCTGCGGCGCGCCGAGCAGTTCTACGACGACATTCCCGAGCTGACCGCGCACCAGGCCTTCGCCGGTTTTCCCACCGTCACCGACGGCACCTCCATCCTGCGCCTCAAGCCCTGGGGCGAGCGCGAGCGCAAGCAGCAAGAGATCGCCGAGCAACTGCGCCCGCGCTTTGCGACCCTGCCCGGCGTGCGCGCCTTTGTCTCGAACCCGCCTTCGCTGGGGCAATCGTCGCGCTCCTCGCCGGTCGAGTTCGTCATCATGAGCCAGGTACCCTACCCCGAACTGGCCGCCATCGTCGGCAAGTTCATGGAGCGGCTCGAGGAATACCCGGGCCTGCTGAACCTGGATTCGGACTTGCGCCTGAACACGCCCGAGCTGCGAGTGGACGTGAATCGCGAGAAAATCGCCGACGTGGGGGTCAGTGTCTCGACCATAGGCCGCACCCTGGAAACCATGCTCGGTGGACGGCAAGTCACCCGCTTCGAGCAGGACGGCGAGCAGTACGACGTCATCGTGCGCGTCGCCCCGCTCGACCGCTCGGACCCGGCCGACATCTCGAACATCTACGCCCGCGCGGGTGACGGCCAGATGGTGCAGCTGAGCAACCTGGTGGACGTACGGGAAAGCGTCTCGCCGCAGTCGCTGAACCACTTCAACCGGCTGCGCGCGGCGATCGTGTCCGCCAACGTCGCGCCCGGCTACTCGCTGGGCCAGGTGCTGGCCGAGGTGCAACGCATCGCCGACAGCACGCTGCCGCCCACCGTGCAAACCGATCTCAGCGGCCAGTCGCGCGAGTTCCGCGATTCGTCGGGCGGCATCTACCTGGTATTCGGCATGGCCCTGGTCTTCATCTACCTGGTGCTGGCCGCCCAGTTCGAAAGCTGGCGCAACCCCTTCATCATCATGATGTCGGTACCCCTGTCGCTGGCCGGCGGTTTGTTCGCCCTCTGGCAAAGCGGCGGCACGCTGTCGATCTACAGCCAGATCGGCCTGATCACCCTGTTGGGCCTGATTACCAAGCACGGCATCCTGATCGTCGAATTCGCCACCCAGTTGCGTGACGAAGGCCATCATCTGCTGGACGCCGTGGTCGAGGCCAGCGTCATGCGCCTGCGCCCGATCCTGATGACGACCGGCGCCATGGTGCTGGGCGCCTTGCCTTTGGCCCTGGCCACGGGCGCGGGTGCCGAATCCCGCCAGCAGATAGGCTGGGTGATCGTGGGCGGCCTGAGCTTTGGCACCCTGATGACCCTGTTTGTCGTGCCCGTGGTGTACAGCCTGATAGCCCCGCAGCGCCAGCACCGGCAGGAAGAAGCGCCACATCCAACGCCCGCGGCCGCAACATCCGTGCCGGCCGCCATGCCGTCCGACAGCTGATAGCGCCGTGGCCCGCGCCCCATCATGGCCGGCAGGCTGGCGATGGGGCGCGATTTGTCTGCAAGCGCCTTCCCGCTCTATGATGCGCGGGAGGCGGCGCGCTTGACGCCCGCTTCGGGACGCCTATGCGCGACACCACCCGGCACGCCGTTGCCGGTGTTCACCACCCCCCGATGCACCACGCGGCGAATCCCCGCCGCGTTCCGATCACTTTTCTTACGCCTGTACACTTATGCGCCATATCGTCCTCGACACCGAAACCACCGGACTCGACCCGTCCCAGGGCCACCGCGTAGTTGAAATCGGTTGCATCGAGATCGTGAACCGCCAGCTTACCGGCCGCAACTTTCACACTTACCTGAACCCCGAGCGCGATATCGACCCGGGCGCCGAAAACGTCCACGGCCTGTCGCGCAAGTTCCTGGCCGACCACCCCTTGTTCGAGCAAAAAGCGGACGAGTTCCTCGAGTTCGTGCAGGGCGCGAACATCATCATCCATAACGCCGCCTTCGACGTGCGCTTCCTGGATGCCGAGCTTGGCCGCCTGCAGCGCCCCCGGTTCACCGAACATTGCGCCAGCGTCATCGACACCCTTTTGCAGGCGCGCGAACTGCACCCCGGCAAGCGCAACTCACTTGACGCACTGTGCGATCGCTACGGCATTTCCAATGCGCACCGTACCCTGCACGGCGCCTTGCTGGACTCCGAGCTGCTGGCCGAAGTCTGGCTGGCCATGACCCGCGGGCAGAACAGTCTGGTCATCGATATTGCCGACGATACCCGCCCCAGCATGGAAACCCTCGCAGGCGAAACCGCCGATGCGCTGCAGTTGCCCGTGATCCACGCCAGCGCGGACGAGCTTGCCGCGCACCAGTCCTATCTGGACAAACTGGACAAGGATGCCAAGGGCGCGGGCAGCGTATGGCGGCAACTTGAAACTTCCAGCGAATCTGTACTATAATCTTTGTCTGCCGCGAAAACGGCACAGGGCGATTAACTCAGCGGTAGAGTGCCACCTTCACACGGTGGAAGCCAGTGGTTCGAACCCACTATCGCCCACCAGAATTCAAAAGGCAGCGCTTAGGCGCTGCCTTTTTTCTTTTGTGGCGCGGGTTTACAGTGTGCGGGCGCGGCGCAAGCCGGGCGAGCAGGTCATCGTGAGCCGGGCTTGCGGCTTTCGTTTCCCGGCCTGGCTTTCCGCACCCCGGAGCCCGCCCCCTACTTCCAGGCGAACGTAGGCTGCTCGAAATGCGCCACCCTGGTCTGGCGCCCGGCGATGCAGACTTCGCGAAACTGATACAGCACGGCTGCCGTCGGGGCGGCAATCCAGTTGTCGCCCACCGGCATGCGCAACACCGGGTGTTCGCTGCCTTCAAGGTCTTCCAGCAGCGGCGCATCGCTGCGCATGAATTCCTGTACGGGAATACGGTGAATGCTCGCGACCTCGTCGAGGTTGGGCGTGATGTCGCGAGCCGCGCCGGCCCACACCACGACAGGCGTGATGGCAAAGCCCGAGCGCGTCACGAAATCGTCCAGGCACCCCAGTATGGCGCTGGCATCGAGCTGCAGGTGCACTTCTTCATTCAATTCGCGCAGCGCAGCCTCTTGTGCGGTCTCGCCGGCATCGATACGCCCGCCCGGAAGCGCCCATTGCCCGGCGTGATTGCGCAGCTTGCCCGACCTGCGCGTAAGGATCAGCGCGGCCTCTTGGCTCCAGCCCGCATGCTCGGGGAAATCAGGCAGCGCCGCCCCCGGACCTTCATCGGTAATGGCGACCGCCACCGCAGCCGCCCTATGCTGCCCCCCGGACACTTCCCGCAGTGCGGCAAACCTATGCAGGTTTTCCTGTATGAGGGCTTTAAGCTGATCGTCTCGTTGCATGTTGCTGGCTTCCACGGCGCCAATCTGAATATGATAGCTGCGGCGAAAGGCGACCGCGACAGCTCAGCTTACCATTGATAGCCCATCGTGAAAGCAGGTGTAATACCTAGTGGCGCGGCCCGGCACAACGGCTTCGCTCTACCATCCGGCAAACACAGACCCGCCAAAGGAAGCCGCATGACCACCACCTGGCAACGCTGTTTTATTGCCCTTACCCCCAGCGCCGCCACCCGAGGCCGCCTGGCCGCCTTGGCGACCAGCCCGAAGGCGCGCGCCGTGGCAGCGCAAGACCTGCACCTGACCTTGGCATTCCTGGGCGTGCTGACCCGGGCCCAGGCCACAACTCTGGCCCAGGCCCTGCCCGGCTTGGCCGCGCCCTTGCCACCGCTGGCGTTCGCCGGCATGGAATGCTGGCCGCACCCGCAGCGCCCGCGCGTGCAGGTGGCCACCTTTGCATTACCAGACGAGCTGTACGCCGTCGTGCAACGCCTACACCCCTTGCTGATCAGCCTGGGCCTGCCCATCGACAGCCGGCCTTTTCGCCCCCATGTCACGCTGGCACGCTTTCAGCACGGCTCAGCCGCCACCGACCAGGCACTGCAGCCCACGCCCCATTTCGAGGCTTACGTCGAGGCCCTTAGCCTCTATGCCCGGGCCATAGAGCCGGACGGGCCACGCTATGCCATGCTGGCAACGGCGCCCCTTGCCCGGGCATAAGGCGACACGCCACACCCGGGTCGACCCCAAGGCGGTTTCAGGCCCGGGCAGCACCATCGCGCACCAGCTTACCCGCCACCAGCTCGAGCTGGCGCTCGCAGCGCCGGGCAAGCTGCTGGTCATGCGTGACCAGCACCAGGGTGGCGCCATGCTCGCGATGCAGCTCGAACATGAGATCTATGATCGCGCCGCCGGTAGTCACATCCAGGCTGCCGGTAGGCTCGTCGGCAAAGAGCAATGCCGGCTGCATGACAAAGGCGCGCGCCAGCGAAACGCGCTGCTGCTCGCCACCGGACAAGGTCCGCGGATAATGATGCAGGCGTGCGCCCAGCCCGACCCGTTCGAGCATGGCCTGCGCCGCCGCACGCGCCGCCCGGCCGGCCAGCTCCAGCGGCAGCATCACATTTTCCAGGGCGCTCAGGTGAGGCAACAATTGGAAGGACTGGAATACGAAGCCCACGTGCGCCGCACGCAACCTGGCGCGGCTATCCTCGTCATGGGATGCCAGCTCGTGCCCCAGCAGCGCCACGTTGCCGGAGGTGGGCAGGTCCAGGCCGGCCAGCAGGCCCAGCAAGGTGGATTTGCCCGAACCGGAACTGCCGGTAATGGCAACGGTCTGACCTATCGGGATGGTGAAATCGACCGCATCCAGTATGGTAAGCAGGCCGCTGGTATCTTGCACCTGGCGGGTCAGTTTGCGCGCAACGATGGCGGGCGTCTGCATCATGTATACAACTCCATTCACTCCACTTTGCCAGGCCACCGATGAGAAGGCTATCTCTATCTGTCGTGACGTTACTGCTGTCCCTGTGCGTAGCCCTTGCCACGCAGGAGGCTATTGCACAGACCGGGCCCGGACCGGCGGGTTCCCCGTCTGCCCGCATCCTGGTTCTGGGCGACAGTCTATCCGCCGAATACGGGCTGCCGCGCGGCACCGGCTGGGTCGACCTGCTCAAGCGCCGCCTGCGCGACGACAATCCGGTCTACCAGGTGATCAACGCCAGCATCAGCGGCGAAACCACCAGCGGCGGCGCAGCCCGCCTGCCGGACTTGCTGCGGGAACACCAACCGGGCATTGTCGTGCTTGAGCTGGGCGGCAACGACGCCCTGCGCGGCCTGCAAGCGGCCATGACCGAAACCAATCTCAGGGAAATGGCCCGCCAGGCCCGTGGCACCGGCGCCCAGGTCGTGATCGTGGGCATGCAGATTCCACCCAACTATGGGCGCGCCTACGCCGAGCGTTTTCGCAGCATGTTCGCCAGCGTGGCCAGCGAAGAAAAGGCCGCATTGGTGCCCTTCCTGCTGGAAGGCATCGCCAGCGACCCGAACATGTTCCAGGCCGATCGCATACACCCTACGGCCGAGGCGCAAACCGTGCTGCTGGACAACGTCTGGCCGGTGCTGCAGCCCTTGCTGTAGCACCCAGCCGGCCCAGGAATCCGATTTAGGAAACCCGGCCCGGCGCGCCGGCCTGCACACCCTTGACCACGGACATTGCGCTCGCCACCAGGCCGCCCATGTCCGACAGGTTAGACGGCAGGATCAGGGTATTGCCTTCCTTGGCCACCTTGGCAAAGGCTTCGACATACTGTTCGGCCACGCGCAGGTTGACGGCTTCCATGCCGCCCGGCTGGCGGATGGATTCGGCCACCTGCGTAATCGCGCTGGCCGTGGCCGCGGCAATCGCCAGCACCGCCGCGGCCTCGCCCTCGGCCTGGTTGATCTGCGCCTGCTTCTCGCCTTCCGAGCGGGCAATCGAAGCCTCGCGCTGGCCGGTGGCGATATTGATCTGCTCCTGGCGGCGCCCTTCCGAAGCGGCGATCAGGGCGCGCTTTTCGCGTTCGGCGGTAATCTGGGCCTGCATGGCATGCAGGATTTCCTTGGGCGGGGTGAGATCCTTGATCTCGTAGCGCAGCACTTTCACGCCCCAGTTCAGGGCGGCTTCGTCCAGGGCGGACACAATGCTGTGGTTGATGAACTCACGCTCTTCGAAGGTGCGATCCAGTTCGAGCTTGCCGATGACCGAGCGCAAGGTGGTTTGCGACAACTGGGTAATGGCGGCGATATAGTTCGACGACCCGTAAGACGCGCGCATGGGATCGGTGACCTGGAAATACAGGACGCCGTCGACCTGCAGCTGCGTGTTGTCGCGCGTAATACACACCTGGCTGGGCACATCCAGCGGGATTTCCTTCAGGGTGTGCTTGTAGGACACCCGTTCGATAAAGGGAACCACAAAGCCGGCCCCCGGCGAGAGCACCCGGTCGAACTTGCCCAGCCGTTCCACCACCCAGGCATGCTGCTGGGGCACGATGGCAATCGCCTTGACGACAATCAGCACCGCCAGCACGACCAGCGCAATCAGAACGATGGTGGAAAACTCGAGGTCGCCGGATTCCAGCATGAACGCCTCCTGGCAAGGATGGAAGATCAGTTAAGGGGGGACACTACCAAGAGGCTGCCGCGCACGGCGACGATACGATGGGTGCCGGCCTGTTGGGCACTACCGCTGGCCATGACGGCCTGCCAGTGGGCGCCGCGATACCACACGCGGGCCGTCCCGTCGGCATCCCAGGCGTCTATCGTTACCACTTGGCCAATATCAAGATTGACGTCCGGATTGGTGCTGGAATCGCCACGGGACTTGAGCACGCCCGTACGGCGCAACACCAGCGCGCCCACCACGATGATGGCGGCGCAAATCAGCAACTGCGGCGCAAACGATAGCCCCAACGCAGAGGCCACGCCGGCAATCACGAAAGCCACCGCCACCAGCAGCAGGTAGAACGTGCCACTGAAGGTTTCACCGATGAGCGCCAGTGCGGCCAGGCCAAACCAGTACCACATCGCGAGAACCTCCTTTGATAGCGGGGCCAGGCTTCAGGGCGCTGACACGCCCTGAAGCCTATCGGCCTTTAGGCCAGCTTCTGCCAGGTATCAACCACGGTATCGGGGTTGAGCGACATCGACAGGATGCCCTGGTCGCGCAGCCACAAGGCGAAGTCGGGATGATCGCTGGGGCCCTGGCCGCAGATGCCGACATATTTGCCAGCGGCAAGGCAAGCCTCGATCGCACGCTTGAGCAAGGCCTTCACGGCAGGATCGCGCTCGTCGAAGTCGGCAGCCAGCAGTTCCAGTCCGGAATCGCGGTCCAGGCCCAGGGTGAGCTGGGTCAGGTCGTTGGAACCGATCGAGAAGCCGTCGAAGAACTTCAGGAAGTCTTCGGCCAGCACTGCGTTCGAAGGCACTTCGCACATCATGATCAGGCGCATGCCGTTTTCGCCGCGCTTCAGGCCGTAGGCTGCCAGAAGGTCGACAACTTTTTCAGCCTGCTTGAGCGTGCGCACGAAGGGCACCATGATTTCGACGTTGGTGAGCCCCATTTCGTCGCGCACGCGCTTGAGCGCCTCGCACTCCATGCGGAAGCACTCCTCGAACTCGTCCGAGATGTAGCGCGCGGCGCCCCGAAAGCCCAGCATGGGGTTTTCTTCCTCGGGCTCGTAGCGCGAACCGCCGATCAGCTTGCGGTATTCGTTGGACTTGAAGTCGGACAGGCGCACGATGACTGGCTTGGGATAGAAAGCCGCGGCAATCGTGGCCACGCCTTCGGCAACTTTGTCGACGTAGAACGCACGCGGGCTGGCGTGGCCTCGCGCAACGGACTCGATCGCCGTCTTCAGGTCGCTGTCCACGCCGGGGTAATCCAGGATCGCCTTGGGGTGGATGCCGATGTTGTTGTTGATCACGAACTCGAGGCGAGCCAGGCCCACGCCGTGGTTGGGGATCTGCGCGAAATCGAATGCCAGCTGGGGGTTGCCCACGTTCATCATGATCTTGACGGGGATCTCGGGCATGGCGCCACGGCGCACTTCCTCGACCTCGGTTTCGATCAGGCCGTCGTAGATGCGGCCTTCATCGCCTTCGGCGCACGACACGGTAACCTGGGCGCCTTCCTGCAGCGCATCGGTGGCGTCACCGCAGCCCACAACGGCCGGGATGCCCAGTTCGCGCGCAATGATGGCGGCGTGGCAGGTGCGGCCGCCACGGTTGGTGACGATGGCCGATGCCCGCTTCATGACGGGTTCCCAGTTGGGGTCGGTCATGTCGGTGACCAGCACGTCGCCGGGCTGCACTTTGTCCATTTCGGCAATATCGTTGACCAGGCGCACCGGGCCCGAGCCGATCTTCTGGCCAATGGCACGGCCGGTGATCAGCACGCTGCCGGTAGCTTTCAGGCGATAGCGCTGCTGCACGTCGTTGACGCCCTGCTGCGACTTCACGGTTTCGGGACGCGCCTGCAGGATGTAGATCTTGCCATCGACGCCGTCACGGCCCCACTCGATATCCATCGGGCGGTCGTAGTGCTTTTCGATGATGCACGCGTAGCGCGCGAGTTCGATGACGTCTTCGTCGGACAGCGAGAAGCGGTTGCGCTCGCTGGCGGGCACGTCGACAGTACGCACGGCACGGCCTTCCGGACGCTCGGGATCGAATTCCATCTTGAGCAGCTTGGAGCCGATGCGGCGGCTGACGATGGGGTACTTGCCGGCTTCCAGCGTGGGCTTGAACACATAGAACTCGTCGGGGTTCACAGCGCCCTGCACCACGGTTTCGCCCAGGCCGTACGACGAGGTGATGAACACCACGTCGGGGAAGCCCGATTCGGTGTCCAGCGTGAACATCACGCCAGCCGCGCCGGTGTCGGAGCGCACCATGCGCTGCACGCCGGCCGACAGGGCGACGTCGGTGTCGGCATAGCCCTTGTGCACGCGATACGAGATGGCGCGGTCGTTGTACAGCGACGCGAACACGTGGCGGATCTTGTCGAGGACGTCGTCGATGCCGACCACGTTCAGGTAGGTTTCCTGCTGGCCGGCGAACGAAGCGTCGGGCAAGTCTTCGGCGGTGGCCGAAGAGCGCACGGCGAACGAGCCCTTGCCGTCTGCGTCAAGCTTGGCGAAAGCCTCGCGGACCTGGGATTCGAAACCGGCGGGCAGCGGGGTTTCGATGATCCATTGACGGATCTGCCCGCCAGCCTCGGCCAGCGCGCGCACGTCGTCGGGGTTGAGCGTAGCCAGCTTCTTCGCGATGCGCTCGGCCAGACCGGCATCCTGAAGGTAGTCGCGAAATGCCTGCGCAGTGGTGGCAAAGCCGCCCGGCACACGCACGCCCGCGCCAGCCAGCTGGCTGATCATTTCCCCAAGCGACGCGTTTTTGCCTCCTACCGAGTCAACGTCCGTCATGCGGAGCTGCTCGAATGAAACGACATAAGACATGAAGCACCTATTACAATGAAAGAAAGCCTGTTTGGTCAGGGCATATCTGCAAGCTGCAATGCAGGCATGCCCTGACCAAACTGGCCTTTTGGTGGTTCACCTGGCCCCACGAATCCGGCGTACGATTTCTGCCACCTTGGCGGATTGTACGCGAACCTATCCTGAACATGACGACACCTGTATCAGCAGTCAAGCGCACAGTATTCATCGTTTCCGATGGCACCGGCATCACCGCCGAGACATTTTCGAACTCGGTTCTTTCGCAGTTCGACATGGCGACTTTCCGACAAGTTCGCATGCCGTTCATCGACACCCTGGAAAAAGCCGCCGCTGCGGCGGCCCGCATAGACCGCGCTCACGATGACGACGGCTTTCGCCCCATCGTCTTCAGCACGCTGGTCAACCCGCGCATCAATACTCGTGTACGCCAGGCGCACGGGCTGTTCCTTGACCTCTTCGCCACGTTCGTCGCACCGCTCGAAGAAGAACTGGGCGTGAAATCCAGCCATTCGGTGGGCCGCTCGCACGCCGCCACCGACTCGCAACAATACCGCAACCGCATCGAAGCGATCAACTTCAGCCTGGCCCACGACGATGGCCAGCTCGTGAGCGGCCTCGAACAAGCCGATGTGCTGCTGGTGGGCGTATCGCGTTGCGGCAAGACCCCGACCAGCCTGTACCTGGCCATGCAATACGGCATCAAGGCCGCCAACTGCCCGCTGATTCCGGAAGACTTCGAGCGCGGCGCCCTGCCCTCGGCGATACTGAAGCATCGCGCCAAGCTGTTCGGGCTGTCCATCCAGCCTGAACGCCTGTCCGAAGTGCGCAACGAACGCCGCCCGGGAAGCAAGTACGCATCGCTGGAACAATGCCGCTACGAAGTCGCCGAAGCCCAGCGCCTGATGCGCCGCGAAGGCATACGCTGGCTCTCGACCACGACCAAGTCCATCGAAGAAATCGCCACCACCGTCCTGCAGGAACTTGGCAACAACCAAAATAACTGAAGGCGGGCGGGCACCCGGCAGGCCCTAAGCGCCAGCCAGCAGTTGGCGGCGGCGGTGTTCGAACAGGCATACGGCGGCGGCGGCGGCCACGTTCAACGATTCGACTCCCGTAGCCTGGGGGATATGCACACGGCACGCCGCCTGCGCCAGCAAGGCCGGGCTCACGCCCTGCCCTTCGTGGCCAAACACCCACGCCGCCGGGTGCGGCAGCTCGGCTTCGTAAAGGCTGCCCGCATCCTCGAGCGTGGTGGCCAGCAACGGCACCGCCAGGCGGCTCAATAAAGTCTGGGAATCCAGTTGCTCGTATATGGTCAGCGCAAAGTGCGCGCCCTGGCTTGCGCGCAAGACCTTGGGCGACCAGGCCGATGCGCTGCCGGCCAGCAGGATCAAGGCAGGCACACCGGCGGCGGCGCAGCTTCGGATGATGGAGCCGACGTTGCCCGGATCCTGCACGCGATCCAGCACGACGCAGCTGGTTTGCAGCCGCGCCGGCAGCACGGGTTCGGGCAGATCGACGATAAAGCCCACGCCCTGCGCACCCGCCACATCCGACACCGCATCGAGCATGCCGCCATCAAGCGCAAGACAGAGTTCGCCGGGCAAGGCCGCAACCAGGGCCTGCAGCTCGCCATCGCCGCCACCGGATCCGCCAAGCCGGCGCGCGTCGAACACCGCGTGCCGCGGCATGCCCACACGCTGCAGATACTCCTGGCACAGATGCACGCCCTCGAGCCACACCTGGCCATCACGGCGACTGGCCTGGCCTGGCCGCGCCAAGGCGCGCAGGTGCTTGAAAAATGCGTTGCTACGCGATGCAATGAGTTTCAAAAGCCGCTACCGAAAAAACTGTTACCACAAGGACAGGGCCTGGCCGACCGGCTCGGGCATGGGCGCCAGCAAGCGCTTTACCGGCGCGAAACTGCGGCGGTGTTCAGGACAAATGCCGTGCAGTTGCAGGCGTTCCAGGTGCAAGGCGGTGCCGTACCCTTTGTGTTGATCGAAACCATACTGCGGATAGCACTCGTGCAATCGGACCAACTCCTGGTCACGCGCGGTCTTGGCCAGGATGGACGCGGCCGAAATGGCCGGCACCAGGGCGTCGCCGCCCACCACAGTCTGCACGGCGCAGGCCATCACGGGGGCACGGTTGCCGTCCACCTGGGCCAGGTCCGGCACCAGGCCTAGCCCCATTACGGCGCGGTGCATGGCCAGCATACTGGCGTGCAGGATATTGAGGCTGTCGATCTCGGCCACGCTGGCCACGCCCAGGCACCAGGCCTTGGCGCGCGAACGTATTTCCTCGGCCAGCGCCTCGCGCCGCGCCGCGCTCAGCGCCTTGGAATCGGCCAGCCCGGCGATGGGGCGGCGCGGATTCAACACCACGGCGGCGGCATAGACCGGCCCTGCCAAGGGCCCGCGCCCCGCCTCATCCACACCGCAAATAATGCGCACGCGCCCTTTCTGGACCGGCGCGCCGGCCTGGTCCCCCATCACCGAAGTGACGGCCAGGGTCATTTGCACGCCATGATTATCAGGCCTGTCCACGTCGGGCAACCTCTAGAATGATCTCTGCCGCCAGGGCTGGGGTGTCCCGGATCAGGGTTTCATGGATTTGGGCAAAGCGTTCCTGCAAGCGCGCCACCAGACCGGCATCGGTCAACATGGGCCACATGGCATCGGCCAGCGCCTGCGCGGTGGCGTCGTCCTGCAACAGTTCGGGCACCAGGAATTCACGCGCCAGCACATTGGGCAAACCCACCCAGGGCACATAGGGCTGGTTTTGTCCGGACTTGCGGCGCATGATCCATAGCGCCAGCCTGGACACCGCATAGGCAATGACCATGGGCCGCTTGAATAGCGCGGCCTCCAGGGTGGCTGTGCCGCTGGCCACCATCACGGCATCGCAGGCCGCCATGACGTCATAGGCGCCGCCCTGGATGCAGCGCAGACCAGGCTCGCCGCCCGGCGCCAGCAGCGCTTCGAACTGCGCCTGGCGCTCGGGGTTGACCATGGGCACCAGGATCTGCAGTTCCGGTTCCCGCTGGCGCAGCAATCGGGCCGCCTGCACGAACCGTGGCGCCAAATAGCGGATTTCGGCGGCGCGGCTGCCCGGCATGAGCGCCAGCACCTTGGCCGCGCCGTCTATGCCCAGGCGCTGCCGCGCGCCGGCCTTGTCGGGCTCGCGCGGAATCACACTGGCCAAGGGATGGCCGACATAGGTGACCGGGATGCCGGCATCCCGGTAGATCTGCTGCTCGAACGGAAAGACCACCAGCATGTGCGATACGGCGCGCTTGATGCCATGGATGCGTTCGCCGCGCCAGGCCCAGATCGACGGACCGACGAAATGCACGGTGGGCACGCCCGCGGCCCGTAGCGGCTCCTCGAGCCCCAGGTTGAAATCGGGGGCATCGATACCCACGAAGACATCGGGGCGCAGCGCCAGCCAGCGCTGGCGCACATCGCGCCGCATGGCGATCAGCGACGGCAGGCGGCGCAAGGCATCCACGTAGCCGAACACCGACAGGCTATCCATGGGATACCAGGCATCGAGCCCTTGCGCACACATACGCGGCCCGCCGATACCGGCGAACCCTGCGTCGCCACTGGCGCGGCGCAAACCCTGCATGACCTGGGCCGCCAGCAGGTCGCCGGAAGGCTCTCCCGCGACCAGGCCGATCTGCATGCCCTTTTGCTGTATCTGCTTCATTTCCCGCCCGCGCCACCCTGACAGCGGCGGCACACGATTTGCCGGCTAGCGCACGATACCGCGCGTAGCCGTATCAAGAAACGCCAACATGGTTGCCAGCGGCCCGGCGGCATCCCCGCCTTCGGCGCGCTTGGCTTCGATGGCGGCCTTGGCTTCGGTCAGTGTCAGCCCAGAGCGATACAAGGTCTTGAACGCATCGCGCAGGGCCTTGATGGCCTCGGCGCTGAAGCCACGACGCTTGAGGCCCTCGACATTGATGCCGGCTGGCTTGGCCGGGCTGCCCGCCGCCATTACGAAGGGAGGGACATCCTGCAATAGCAAGGCCTGGCCCCCGGTCATAGCGTGAGCGCCGATCTTCACGAACTGATGCACCCCGGTGAAACCGCCCAGGATCGCCCAGTCGTCGACATGGGCATGGCCCGCCAGTTGGGCGCTGGACGACAGGATGGTGTTATTGCCGATACGGCAATCGTGCGCGATGTGCACGTAGGTCATGATCCAGTTGTCGTTGCCAACCCGGGTCACGCCCTCGTCCTGCGCGGTGCCGACATGCATGGTGCAGAATTCGCGCACCATGTTGTTGTCACCGATTTCCAGGCGGGTAGGTTCGTTGCGGTATTTCTTGTCCTGCGGGATGGCGCCTATCGAGCAGAACGACACGAAACGATTATTGGCGCCTATCGTCGTGTGGCCCTCGATCACGCAATGCGAACCGATTTCGGTGCCGGCGCCGATACGGACATGGGGACCGATCACTGTGAACGCCCCGACACTGACGCTGGAATCGAGTTCGGCCCCCGCGTCGACCTGGGCTGTAGGATGGATCCGTGTCACGACTCAGTCTTCCAGTTTGCGCATGGCACACATGAGCTGGGCTTCGGCGGCAACCTGGCCGTCGACCAGTGCGCGCCCGGTGTACTTGCCGATGCCGCGCGAGACGCGATCGATGGTGACTTCCAGGCGCAATTGGTCGCCCGGCACCACCGGACGGCGAAAACGCGCGCCATCGATACCGGCAAAGTAGTACACCGACTTGTCTTCCGGCTTGGCGCCCACACCCATGAAGGACACGATGGCCGCAGCCTGCGCCAGGGCTTCCAGGATGAGCACGCCCGGCATCACCGGATAGTGCGGGAAGTGGCCGGGAAAGTACGGTTCGTTGATCGAGACATTCTTGAGTGCGACGATCGACTCACCGGGTTTTACATCGAGCACGCGATCGATCAGCAGCATCGGATACCGATGCGGCAAACAGTCGAGAATGGCCTTGATGTCGAGTTCCATACGGTTTCCTGAACGAGCGCTGCAAAAAGCGAAAAGCGGCATTTTAGCCGCTGTAAGGATTACGGCCCAACAAGAGCGGCTGGGCCGTCTTGTTGAACCACATTTTGCCCCGGCGCCGCGCGCAACCCGCGCGAGCGCCTACTGGCTATCGGCCGGCGGCGTGCCGCGTTCGAGCGCCTGCAGGCGTCGGCGCAAACGCCCCAGTTGCGACACCACGGCGGCATTACGCTGCCATTCGGTGTGCTCGGCCAGCGGGTAGACCGCGGTATAGCGTCCCGGCTTTTCTATGCTGGACGAGACCAGAGTGCCACCGGAAATGTGCACATCGTCGCCCAGGCCCAGATGGCCCGAAATCATGGCCGCGCCGCCCAGCGTACAGCGCTTGCCTATGGTGGTGGACCCGGCGATACCGACGCAGGCCGCCATGGCGGTGTAATCACCCACCTTGACGTTGTGCGCGATCATGATCTGGTTGTCGAGCTTGACGCCATTGCCGATCACGGTGTCCTCGAGGGCCCCGCGATCGATCGTGGTGTTGGCGCCGATTTCAACATCGTCGCCGATCTGCACGCCACCCAGTTGCGGGATTTTCACCCACTGACCGCGTTCGCCACGCGAGGCTGCGATGGCATCGGGCGCGAAGCCAAAACCGTCGGCTCCGAGCACTACGCCGGAATGGATGATGGCGCGCGCGCCGATACGTACCCGCGAGTAGATGCTTACCCGCGCGTGCAACAGCGCATGCTCGCCCAGGCTGCTGTCGGCACCGATGACGCAGCCCGCGCCGATGACGCTGCCGGCGCCTATTTTGACGCCACTTTCGATCACGACCTGCGGACCGATGCGAACGTTGTCGCCAATGACGACATCGGCGGCCACGACCGCGCTAGGGTGCACGAGGGCGGCGGCAGCCGGACGCAGGCGCTGTTCAAACCATTGCGCCACCCGGGCATACAGCAGATAGGGCTGGCTGCAGATGACGCGGGCAAAGCCGGGCGAACCATCCCCCGCCAGCGCATCGGCGGCTTGCCGGGTAAGGATGACGGCAGCCGCTGCGGTTTGCCCCAACTGCGCCGCATATTGCGCGTTGGCCAGAAAAGAGATTTCGAGCGAACCCGCGCCACCCAGCGTACCGATCCCCGCGATCACGGGGATGGTGTCGGCTTCGATGTCCCAGGCAAGACCATCTGTATGGACATCGGCCAGCAGCGCCTCGAGCGAGGGAGCCGTGGCCGGATCAAGGAGTACCGGCATGGAAAACGCTGAAGCCCGGCCGATTAACGGCTGGCGTCAAGGGCCTTGATGACCTGGTCGGTGATATCGATACGGGGGCTGACGGTAATGGCTTCCTGCAGAACCAGGTCGTAGCCCTGGGCTTCGGCGATCTGCTTGATGACCTTGTCGGCGCGTTCGAACACACGGCCCATTTCTTCATTGCGGCGGCGATTCAGGTCTTCCTGGAACTCCACGCGCTTGCGCTGGAAATCGCTGTCGAGCTGGCTGAGCTCGCGCTGGCGACGGATGCGGTCGGAATCAGACATGACAGCGGCATCCTTGTCGTACTGCTCGGATTGCGTGCGCAGGCGATTGGCCAACTGCTGCAGTTCGGATTCACGCTTCTTGAATTCGGAGTCGATCTTGGCAACAGCCGCCTTGGCCGGGGCCGAGTCGCGGATGATGCGTTCCACGCTGACGAAACCAACGCGGGTGCCCTGCTGTGCTTGCGCGTGCGCACTACCCATCGCACCGATCGAGCCCAGCGCGGCCATGACCAATACCGTGCGACCAGCCCAGCGCCGAGCGGCGTTACCACGCGAAACGACGGAGACAGGGGTGTGAGACGTAAAAATCATTGAATTCTCGCTATACGGATAAACCGGGAGGCAAAGCGCACCTACAGGAAGCGCTGAAAGGCAATTGTGCCACTAATATTAAGTGGAGGTGGGGACAGAACAACGAAAAAGGCAAGCGCTCGTAACATTTTGCGAACGCTTGCCTTAGGTCAAGATAGCAAGCTTAGAAAGTTGTGCCGATTTGAAACTGGAATGGCTCGGTATCGTCGCCATCCTTCTTGTTGAGCGCATGGCCCCAGGAAATCTGCAGCGGGCCCAGCGGCGAATCCCAGCTCAAGCCGATACCGGCCGAATACCGCAACTCGCCGAAGTCCATGGTCTGGCCGTTGCCGTAGACCTGGCCACCATCAACAAACGCAAACCAGCGCAAGGTGCGGTCCTGCTGCGTGCCGGGGAACGGCAGGTACAGCTGGGCGTTGAAGAACACGCGTTTGGCGCCACCGATGAAGTCGTCGTTGGCCGGATCGCGCGGGCCCAGCGAGCCGCCTTCGTAGCCTCGCACCGAGCCGATGCCACCGGCATAGAAGTTCTTGAGCGGCGGATAGGGGTGGCCGGAATAGCCGCGACCATAATCGACCTGGCCGTTCAGCGCCAGTGTCATGCCGCGCGTAATCGGCCAATAGACCTGCTGCTGCCCGGTCACGCTGTAGTACTTCAGGTCGCCGGCCACCGAGCCTTCGGTACTGAGTCGGGTCAGGTAGCCCGAGCGCGGCGCCAATGCGCTATCGCGCGTGTCTTTGGTCCAGCCCGCCGACAGAATGAAGGCATTGCTTTTCGGGCCGAACTGCTCGACGTACTCGCGGTAGTTGAACGGGCTGTCGTCGAACAGGGTAATTTCGTTGCGCTCGAAGGCCGCGCCCATCGTGACCCTATCGGTTTCCGAGAACGGAATACCGAAGTTCATGCCCAGGCCGCCCGTGCGGATTTCGTAGTTGCCGGTATTACCGTACCAGGATTGCTGCTTGCGGTAATACAGGTTGGTCGTGCGGCTGACCCCGTCGCGCGTGAAGTACGGGTCGGTATGGCTGATCACAAACGCGCGGTTGCGGCTGCTGGTATTGACCTGCAGGCCCAGGTTGGTACCCGTGCCGAACACGTTGTCTTCACTGATGCCACCCATGAACATCAGGCGATCGGAGCTACTGTAGCCCACCCCCAGGTTGATCATCCCGGTGGGACGTTCCTGGACGTTGACGTTGACATCGACCTGGTCGGGCGTGCCGGGAACCGGCTGGGCGTCGACATCGACGGCCTGGAAATAACCCAGGCGGTCGATACGGCTGCGCGACAACTGGATATCGGCGGCGTTGTACCAAGCCGCTTCGTTCTGGCGCATTTCGCGGCGGATGACGGTGTCGCGCGTGCGCGTGTTGCCGCCCACGTTGATGCGGCGCACATACACCCGGCGGTTCGGGTCGACGAAAAAGACCAGGTCGGCCGTCTTTTCTTCGCGGTTGATTGCCGGGTTGGGGTTGACGTTGGCAAAGGCGTAGCCCAGGTCGCCCAGGTAATCGGTGATGGCCTTGCCCGAGGCATTGACCTTGGCCGCCGAGAAGGTTTGGCCAGGCTTGACCTCGATCAACTCGGCGAGCTCGGCATCCAGCCCCAGCATGTCGCCGGCCAGCCGGACGTCGCTGATCTTGTAGGGTTCGCCTTCATGCAGAGTGATGGTGATGTAGATGTCTTTGCGATCGGGCGAAATCGACACCTGGGGCGGCTCGACGCTGAATTCCAGATAGCCGCGATCGAGATAAAAGGAGCGCAACGACTCGGTATCGGCCTGCAGCTTCTGCCGCGAGTACTGGTCGGCCTTGGTGTACCAGGTAAGCCAGCCCGGCGTGGTGAGGTGAAACAGGTCGCGCAGCGTGCCATCGGAGAAAGACTCGTTGCCGACGATCTTGATTTCGCGGATCTTGGCAACATCGCCCTCGAACACCTCGAAGGCCACGCCCACCCGGTTACGGGGCAGCGGCGTTACCGTGCTGGTGATTTCCACCGCGTACTTGCCGCGCGCGAGGTATTGATTCTTGAGTTCCTGTTCGGCGCGCTCGAGTACGCCGCGGTCGAAGATGCGGCCATCGGCAAAGCCGACCTGCGTCAGCGATTCGGTGACGGCCTTGGTTTCGAACTCTTTCATCCCGTTGAACGATACCGACGCAATGGTGGGGCGCTCTTGCACCACGGCCACCACCACGCCATCACGCACTTCTATGCGCACATCGCTGAAGAAGCCGGTAGAGAACAAGGCCCTGACCGCCTCGGTGGCCTGCTGGTCGGTGAACTGGCTGCCCACCTGTACCGGCATATAGCCGAATACCGTACCGGGCTCTATGCGTTGCAGCCCTTCGATACGGATATCGCGCACGGTAAAGGGCTCGAATGCCTGCGCCGATGGCGCAGCCAAGGCCAGTGCAGCGGATATCACTGCGAGACGCGATGCGTGCTGCAACAAACGAGTGGGAGAACTAACGATGCTGTGCAAGGACGTAAGGCGGCGCAAGGTGAGAATCCTGAAATATAAAAACGCAAGTCATTGAACACCGCGGCAGGCACGAAGCCATGGCGGCGTACTACCCGAGCAATCTGGCAAAATCGTTGAACAAAGCCACGCTCATGAGCGCCAGCAAAATACCCAGGCCGGCACGCTGGCCGATCTCGAGCCAACGCTCTGGCGGAGGACTGCCCCGAACGATTTCGACGAAATAATACAGCAGGTGCCCGCCATCGAGCACCGGAATAGGCAAGAGATTCAAAACACCAAGGCTGACGCTGACCAGCGCCAGGAACGTGATGTAGGCGGCAAACCCGATACGCGCGGTCTGGCCCGCGTAATCGGCAATGGTAACCGGGCCACTGAGATTTCGCCAGGAGGCTTCCCCCGTGACCATGCGGCCCAGCATTTTCAGCGAAAGCCAGGCGACTTCGCCGGTGCGCTCCACCCCTTTCACCAGGCTTTCCACGGGGCCGTAGCGCACTTCGACAAAGCGTGTGTCCAGCCCGATCTGCACCCCGATACGTCCAACCGTGGCGCCACTCTCGTCCTGGGTGGCTCGCGGCACCACGGTCAGCGCAAGGCGTTCCTGGCCGCGCTGGATCTGCAACGGTACCGCTTGGCCCGCGTTGCGGCTGATCGCGGCAACAAACTGGTCGGGGGGCACCATTTCCAGCCCGTCGATGGACAGCACCCGGTCGCCAGACAACAGCCCCGCCTCGGCGGCTGCGCCGTCGGCCTGCACAGACTGGATCACCGGCATGGGCGGCGCCTGCCCGGGCTCGGGTTCGTAAGTACCGACCATGAACAATGCCGCGTAGAGCAGGCTGGCCAGCAGCAGATTGGCCAGCGGCCCAGCCGCCACGATCGCGATCCGGCGCCATACCGACTGCCTGTTGAAAGCCCGATGACGCTCGCCGCTGGCGACGTCGCCTTCGCGCTCGTCCAGCATCTTCACGTAGCCGCCCAGTGGCAGCACCGACACGGCCCACTCGGTGCCATGCTTATCGGTACGCTGGTAAAGGACCTTGCCAAACCCCACGGAAAAACGCAGCACCTTGACGCCGCACAAGCGCGCCACCGAATAATGGCCCAGCTCGTGGAAAACGATCAAAATGCCAAGGGCAACGGCAAAAGCAACTAAAGTAAACAACATGGCAGGCATACCTTGGTAATACCGCGCTTGTCGACACAACCAGTGGCGGCGACATCGCGCATCATGCGGCAACCCGCTGGGCAACGCAACGCGACGCCTCGCGGCGCGCCTGCGCATCGAGATGCAGGACTTCGGCCAGGCTACCCGGCAGCGCGGCGCTACTGCTGCCGGACTGCAGCACGCTTTCCACTACGCTGGCGATATCAACGAAACGCAATGCGCCGCGCAAGAAGGCATCCACCGCCACTTCGTTGGCGGCATTGAGCCCGATACAAGCGGCCTGTCCGCTGGCGAGCGCCTGCCAGGCCAGGGCCAGGCAGGGAAAACGCAGCAGGTCGGGCTCTTCGAAATCCAGGCGGCCGATACGGGCCAGGTCCAGCGGGGACACACCTGCGGGAACGCGATCGGGAAACCCCAGGCCATAGGCAATGGGCGTACGCATATCGGGTTGTCCGAGCTGGGCCAGCACCGAACCATCGTCGTACTCGACCATGGAGTGCACCACGCTTTGCGGATGCACCACCACCGAAATACGTTCGGGCGGCATGGCGAAAAGCCAATGGGCCTCGATCACTTCAAGACCTTTGTTCAACATGGTTGCCGAATCAACCGAGATCTTGCGGCCCATGGTCCAGTTGGGATGGGCGCAAGCCTGGTCCGGCGTCATGCCGGCCAGCTCGGCCAGCGGCGTGGTGCGAAACGGGCCGCCCGAGGCGGTCAGCAGCAACCGCCGCACACCAGGCGCGGGAACGCTGGGCGCACCGGCACACCCGCCATGCGGCAGGCACTGGAAGATGGCATTGTGCTCGCTATCTATAGGCAAAAGCTCGGCGCCGCTGTCGCGCACCGCCTGCATGAAGAGACTGCCTGCGGCCACCAGCGCTTCCTTGTTGGCCAGCAGGACGCGTTTGCCGGCACGGGCCGCGGCCAATGCCGAAGGCAGGCCGGCCGCCCCGACGATAGCCGCCATCACCGTATTGCACCCGCTGTCAGCCGCGGTATCCGCGAGCGCTTGGGCGCCCACCCGAACCTCGGGCATGGCGGCCCCCGCAAAAGCGCTCCAGGCCTGGGTGAAGCGGGCTCGCGCCGCGTCATCCGGCACCACCACCACCTTTGCGCCACATGCCACGGCCTGCTCGGCCAAGGCTTGCATGCGGCTATGCGCACTGAGGGCATAGATCGAAAACCGGTCGGGGTGGCGCATGGCCACGTCCAGCGTACTGACGCCGATCGAGCCTGTGGAGCCCAGGATGGTAAGGGTTCTAGTCAGGGACACGTCAAATAACCAACAACATAGCCAGCGGTGCCACCGGCAGCACCGCATCGATACGATCGAAAACGCCGCCATGGCCAGGCAGCAGGCGGCTGGAATCCTTGCGCCCGCCCCGGCGCTTGAGCAGGGACTCGAAGAGATCCCCCGCCACCGACAGCCAAGCCAGCAGCGCGGTAAGCGCCAGCGCGCCAGGTAGCGTCCAGCCCGCGACCAGGTCGGCGCCAAAGGTGGAATAGCCCAGTGGCCCCGGTTTGCCCAGCAGACTGGAAACCCATACCCAGGCCACCGCGACGAACATGCCGCCCAAGGCGCCGGACAGGGTCTTTCCCGGGCTGATGCTCGGCGCGAGCTTGCGCCCACCTATTGTGCGCCCGAAAAAATAGGCGCCGATATCGGCCGCCCAGATGATGCCCATCATGGACAGCAGGTACCACACGCCGCGGCCATGGGCAGCCAGCAGCGCGGTGCACGCGGCAGGCAAGGCCAGCAAGCCGAAAGCTGTCAGCAAGAGGCTGAACGGAGCCTTGTCGGTGCGGGCAAAAAAGAGATAGGCCACCACCACGATCCAGCCGAATATCGCCCAGACCCAGAGCCTGCCGAACAATACCTGCAGGGCAAAGACCCAGCCCGATGAACCAAAGCCCATCGAGCCGGCATCCGCGCCGCGAAAGAGTTCGAGCAGCGCCGTGCCCAATACGGAATAATCCAGCAGCAGGCGTACCACCAGCCAGACCGCGAACAGCGAACTGAAGGCGCGCAGCAACAGCCGCCAGCCGGTTTCGCCCTGGAACAGCACGGTCAGAATACGCGACCCCGCCCCTTCCCGCGGCGCTTCGCCGGGGTGGCCTAACGGGTATGCCAGCGTCAGCCGCCACCACTCGAACAGGCCGACGATAGCGAAAACCAGCAACAGGATGGCTAACGGTACGGGCCCTGGTGCAGCCAGGGTGGCAGCGAGAATGGCCAGCAAAAGTACTGCAGTGATAACTCGCTGTCCGAGCATGCCTATCCTCCGGATACTTGACCCGTTACGATGCCGCCGGCGCCAAGCTGCGCACTGGTACGGCCAAATCGACGCTCGCGCTGGCAGTACCAGGCGAATGCCTCACGCAATGCGTCGGCGCCGAAATCAGGCCAGAAGCGATCGGTGAAATAAAGTTCGGTGTAGGCCAGTTGCCAGATCGCAAAATTGGAGATGCGCTGCTCGCCGCCGGTACGGATGAAGAGATCGGGCTCGGGCGCGAAGGCCATGGCCAGGTAGGGCGCCAGCTTGGCCTCGTCCAGGCTTTCGGGATGCTGGGCCAGTTCTGGCTCGGCGCGCAACAGATTGCGCGTGGCGTTCAGAATGTCCCAGCGGCCGCCGTAGTTGGCGGCTATCGTCAGGTGCAGCCCGGTATTGTTGGCCGTGCGCTCCTCGGCTTCGCGAATCAGCGTTTGCAGACGCGGCTCGAAAGCGGTTAGCTCGCCGACCACTCGCAGGCGAACCCCGCGATTGGCCAGCTTGCCGACTTCACGCTCGATGGCCTGGATGAATAGGCGCATCAGGAACGAAACTTCGTCGGGCGGGCGGCGCCAGTTCTCAGAGCTGAAGGCGAACAGGGTCAGGTATTCGACCCCGGCTTCGCCACACCCCTTGACAATGTCGCGGACGGCCTCGACCCCCTTGCGATGCCCGGCCACGCGCGGCAAATGGCGCCGCGTGGCCCAACGGCCGTTGCCATCCATGATGACGGCAACGTGGCGGGGCACAGCCCCGGTTTCGGGAATAGCCAGAGTTGAGCTACTGAGCATGCAAAGGCAGCCTGAGCCTGCGCTCAGACCTTCATGATCTCGGCTTCTTTCTGCGTCACGATCTTATCGATGTCGGTGACATAACGATCCGTGAGCTTCTGGATATCGTCCTGCGCGCGACGCTCGTCGTCCTCGGAGATTTCCTTGTCCTTGAGCAGCTTTTTGAGTTGCTCGTTGGCATCGCGACGAAGATTGCGAATGGCCACCTTGCCGTTCTCGCCTTCGGAACGAACCACTTTGGTCAGGTCGCGGCGGCGCTCTTCGGTCAGGGCGGGCATGGGTACGCGGATGACGTCACCCATGGATTGCGGGTTCAGGCCAAGATCGGACTCGCGAATGGCCTTGTCAACCACTTGGGCCAGGTTCTTTTCCCATACCTGCACGCCCAGGGTACGAGCATCGATGAGCGTGACGTTGGCAACTTGGCTGACGGGCACCAGCGACCCGTAGTATTCAACCTGCACGTGATCGAGAATGCCGGTGTGCGCACGCCCGGTACGCACTTTGGAGAGCTCAGTTTGCAAGTTCTCGAGGGACTTGCCCATGCGGGTTTCCGCACTGTTCCTGACTTCGGCTACGGTCATGCTGTCTTTTCCTTAAACGTGTACCAGAGTGCCTTCGTCGCTACCCAGCAAAATGCGCGAGAGCGCACCGGGCTTATTGATCGAAAACACCTTGATCGGCAGTTTCTGGTCGCGGCACAAGGCAAACGCAGTGGCGTCCATGATTTCCAGGCGCCGATTGATCGCTTCGTCGAACGAAATGCGGCTGTACCGCGTAGCAGTGGGGTCTTTATTGGGGTCGGCGCTGTATACGCCATCGACACGAGTGGCCTTGAGCACCAGTTCGGCACCGATTTCGGCGCCACGCAAGGCTGCGGCCGTATCGGTGGTGAAGAAGGGGTTGCCGGTTCCGGCCGCGAAGATGACAACCTTGCCTTCTTCGAGATAGCGCAGCGCCTTCGGGCGGATATAGGGCTCGACCACTTGTTCGATATTGAGTGCCGACTGCACGCGCGCATCGATATCGCGATGCTTGAGCGCATCTTGCAGGGCAAGGGCATTCATGATGGTGGCCATCATGCCCATGTAGTCGGCGGTGGCACGATCCATGCCCTGGGCCCCGGGGGCCAGGCCACGGAAAATATTCCCGCCGCCAATCACAATGGCCAACTCCACGCCCAGCTTGACGACATCGGAGATCTCGTCAGCCATGCGCATGATGGTTGCGCGGTTGATGCCGAAGGCGTCGTCGCCCATCAGGGCCTCGCCCGACAGTTTCAACAGGATGCGCTTATAGCTTGTACTTGAGGTGGTCATTGTTTCTATCGGAGAGGCGGATTTGCTGCACGAAAAGCCTGGCGGCCCGGTAAAGCCGCCAGGTAGAGCCGGCTATTACGAGCGCGACTCAGCTGCCTGAGCGGCGACTTCTGCAGCAAAGTCGGTACTCTTTTTCTCGATGCCTTCGCCAACCACATACAGCACGAACTGCTGCACAGAGGCTTTGTTCGACTTGAGCACTTGTTCCACGGTCTGCTTGTCGTCCTTGACGAAAGGCTGCGACAAAAGCGTAACCTCTTTCAGGAACTTCTGCACAGAGCCTTCAACCATCTTGGTGACGATTTCGGCAGGCTTGCCCGATTCGGCCGCCTTTTGGGTGGCAACCGAGCGCTCGGTCTCGATATCGGCGGCGGCAACGCCGGACGCGTCAAGCGCGCGCGGACGGGTCGCGGCAACGTGCATGGCGATGTCCTTGCCCAACTGGTCTTCGCCGGCGAACTCGACGAGCACGCCAATGCGTCCGCCGTGCACGTAGCTGGCCACCTTGTTGGAGGTTTCGATACGGCTGAAGCGACGGATGCTGACGTTTTCGCCGATCTTGCCAATCAGGGCCGAGCGGGTCGCATCGACCGTGCTGTCACCCATGGGCAAAGCGGCCAGGGCGTCGATGTCGGCCGGGTTGGCCGTGGCAACCAGTTCTGCCAACTGGTTCACGAAAGCGATGAAGTCGTCGTTCTTGGCGACGAAGTCGGTTTCGCAGTTGATTTCGATGAGGGCGCCAAGCTGGTTGTTCGAAGCAACATAGACGCCGATGAGGCCTTCGGCCGTCACGCGGGTAGCGGCCTTGCTTGCCTTGCTGCCCAGCTTGACGCGCAGCAGCTCTTCAGCGCGTTGCAGGTCGCCATCAGCTTCGGTAAGCGCCTTCTTGCATTCCATCATGGGCGCGTCGGTCTTCTCGCGCAGTTCCTTGACCATCGCAGCGGTGATTGCAGCCATGCTCGCTCCTGAAAATTTGGGTGATTTCAAATATATGTAACACGCTGACGGCACCGAGGCCGTCTTGCCGGCACTGCCTAGGGAGTACCGGCAAAAAGAAGGGGCTCGCGGCCCCTTCCCTGCTTACCGCACGGATGCACGAAAGGCTTAGCCTTCGTCGCGCACCTCGACGAACTCGTCAGAACCTTCCTCGGCAACCGCGTCAACCACGCCTTGCATGGCTTGTTCGCGACCGTCCAGGATGGCGTCTGCGGCGCCGCGCACGTACAGTGCGATGGCCTTGGCCGAGTCATCGTTACCCGGGATGATGTGAGCCACACCGTCGGGCGAGTGGTTGGTATCGACCACGGCGACAACCGGGATGCCCAGGGCGCGGGCTTCGGCAACGGCAATCTTGTGGTAGCCGACGTCAACCATGAAAATCGCATCGGGCAGGCCGTTCAGGTCCTTGATGCCACCGATGGACTTGTTGAGCTTGTCGAGTTCACGCGTGAACAGCAGCGCTTCTTTCTTGCTCATGCGCTCGAGGCCGCCTTCGGCCATCGTCGCTTCCATGTCCTTCAGGCGCTTGATCGAGGCCTTCACCGTCTTGAAGTTGGTGAGCATGCCACCCAACCAACGGCTGTCGACGTACGGCATACCGGCGCGTTCGGCTTCGTCGGCTACGATGTCGCGAGCAGCACGTTTCGTACCCACGAACAGGACGTTACCGCCACGGGCCGACAACTGGCGCAAAAACTTCATGGCGTCTTGGTACATCGCCAGAGTTTTTTCGAGGTTGATAATGTGGATCTTGTTACGATGACCGAAGATGTAAGGGGCCATCTTGGGGTTCCAGAAGCGCGTTTGGTGGCCAAAGTGGACACCGGCTTCCAGCATTTCACGCATAGTGACAGACATGGATATCTCCGAGGGTTTGGTCTTGCGCCGTATCTGCACCGCTACGCACCCGGCAAAAACCGGAATTCACAGCAGCACCCTGGGTATACGACACGCGATTAAAAGGCGGGCTATGCCAAGCGAAAAGCTCTTTAAAGGAGCTTGCCTGCACCCAGCCATTGGGTTCATGCTCTTCCCCGATATTCGGGAAAGCCTATAATTCTATCATTTTTCAGGACATTGGCAGCCACGCTATGGGTATCGTTACCAACCCCGCCGATCTCGACAAGATGCGCGCCGCCTGCCAGGCAGCGGCCAGCATACTCGACTACATCGAGCCTTTCGTAAAACCGGGCGTCACTACCGCCGAAATCGATCGCCTGTGCCTCGATCGCATGACCGAAATCGGC
This sequence comes from Verticiella sediminum, assembly GCA_040392445.1. Taxonomy (GTDB): domain Bacteria; phylum Pseudomonadota; class Gammaproteobacteria; order Burkholderiales; family Burkholderiaceae_B; genus Verticiella; species Verticiella sediminum_A. Next base: position 12,914 of record JBEBVZ010000007.1, on the reverse strand, counting down.
GTCACCTCGGCCACCATCGGCTACGCGCCGCCCGGCTACCCGCCCTTCCCTGGCGCGGTCTGCACTTCGGTCAACCACCAAGTGTGCCACGGCATGCCCGGCAGCAAGGTGCTCAAGAACGGCGACGTCCTCAATATCGACGTCACCGTCATCAAGGATGGCTGGTTCGGCGATACCAGCCGCATGTTCATGGCGGGCGAGCCTTCCATTCTGGCGCGCCGCCTGGCCGACATCACCTACGACTGCATGTGGCTGGGCATCGAACAGGTGCGGCCCGGCGCCACCCTGGGCGACATCGGCAGCGCCATCCAGAAGTACGCCGAAAAACAGGGCTTTTCGGTGGTGCGCGAATTCTGCGGGCATGGCATAGGCCAGAACTTCCATGAAGACCCTCAGGTTTTGCACTATGGCAAGCCGGGCACCGGCGTCAAACTGGTGGAAGGCATGATATTCACCATCGAGCCCATGATCAACGCTGGCCGCCGCGAGATCCGCCAGCTTGCCGATGGCTGGACGGTGGTCACGCGCGATCACAGCCTGTCGGCCCAATGGGAGCACACCGTGCTGGTCACGGCTAACGGCTACGAAGTCCTGACCACCTCGCCCGGCATGCCCGCGCCCCCCGCATTCGTTAACCAGCCCTAAGGCAAGCACCATGCCAACCGCAGCAGCCAGCCAGTCCGGAACCCTCAACCATGATCCGGCAGCGCTGGCAACGCTGCGCACCGAACTGCAGGCGCAAAGAGCTGCCGTCATCGCCGCCTTTCGCGAGAACCTGCGGCCCGACGCCCTGCTCACCGGCCTGCGGCGCATCGTTGACCGAACGCTGAACCGCCTGCTGGCGATCCACCCCCTGCCTGCGGGCTGCACCTTGGCAGCGGTAGGCGGCTACGGGCGCGGCGAGCTCTACCCCTATTCCGACGTCGACATCCTGATCCTGCTGCCCGGCCCGCCGGACGCCGCCATCGAGACCGCCGTGTCGGCGCTCCTGACCGGCCTGTGGGATCTGGGCCTGGAGCCCGGACACAGCGTACGCACCATCGAGCAATGCCTGCAGGAAGCCGCCACCGACATTACCGTGGAAACCGCGCTGCTCGAAGCGCGCTGGCTGGCTGGCAGCCGCACGCTGATGCGCAATTTCACCCAGCGCATGCACCAGCAACTGGACCCGCGCGCCTTCGTGCGCACCAAGAAGCTCGAGATGCAGCAGCGCCACACGCGCTACGAGAACACCCCCTATTCGCTGGAACCCAACTGCAAGGAATCCCCGGGAGGCCTGCGCGATCTGCAGGTCATCCTGTGGATGGCGCGCGCGGCGGGCTTTGGCCCCACCTGGAAGCAGATCGCCGAGGCCGGCCTGCTGACACCGGACGAAGCGCGCCACCTGCGCCTCGCAGAACAGGCCCTCAAGCGCCTGCGCATAGAACTGCACCTGCAGGCCGCGCGCCGCGAAGACCGCCTGCTGTTCGACTACCAGCCCGCGCTCGCCAGCACCTACCGCATCGCCGCCACCGGCACCCGCCGGCCCAGCGAATTACTGATGCAACGCTATTATTGGGGCGCCAAGCTGGTGACCCAGCTCAACGGCATCCTGGTCCTGAACATCGAGGACCGCCTATCCGACTCGGATGACACGCCGCCGCTGGATATCGACGAAGACTTCGTCAATCGCAAGGGTTTGCTCGACTTGCGCCTGGACGACGGCTTCGAGCGCAAACCCACCCTGCTGCTGCGCTCCTTTCTGATGCTGCAGCAGCACCCCGAGCTCAACGGATTTGCGGTGCGCACGCTGCGCGCGCTATGGCATGCCAGCGGGCGCATCGATGCCCAGTTCCGCAAGAACCCGGTGCACCGCAAGATGTTCCTGAATATCCTGCAACAACCCCGAGGCATCGTGCACGAGCTGCGCCGCATGAACGACCTGGGCATTTTGCCGGCCTACCTGCCGCCGTTTCGCCGCATCGTCGGGCAAATGCAGCACGATCTTTTCCATGTCTACACGGTGGACCAGCACACGCTGATGGTGGTGCGCAACATCCGGCGCTTCACCATGGACGAGCACGCTCACGAATACCCCCTGTGCAGCGACCTGATCGCCAACTTCGAGCGCCACTGGCTGCTGTACATCGCCGCCCTGTTCCATGACATCGCCAAGGGCCGCGGCGGCGACCACTCCGAACTCGGCGCCATGGAAGTCCGGCGCTTTGCCCGCTCGCACGGCCTAGAGCCCGAAGACGCCGAGCTGGTCGAATTCCTGGTACGCAATCACCTGCTGCTGTCCATGGTGGCGCAAAAACAGGACTTATCCGATCCCCAGGTCATCCGCGCATTCGCCGCTCGCGTCGGCAGCGAACGCAGGCTCACCGCGCTGTACCTGCTCACGGTCGCCGATATCCGCGGCACCAGCCCCAAGGTCTGGAACAGCTGGAAGGGCCGGCTGATGGAAGACCTGTACCACCAGGCGCTGGCCGCGCTGGGCGGCGAAAACCCCACCGCCACCGCGGTGCTGTCGCACCGCAAGCATGAAGCGGCGCGCCTGCTGCGCCTGGCCGGCCTGCGCGACGACGCCCGCACCGAGCTCTGGAACGAACTGGACGTGGTGTACTTCCTGCGCCACGACGCCGACGACATCGCCTGGCATACGCGCCACCTGTACAACAAGGTGCACAGCCCGGACCCGGTCGTGCGGGCGCGCTTCGTCGAAGGCGAGAGCCTGCAGATCGTGGTGTATACGCCCAATAGCGACGATCTGTTCGCGCGGCTTTGCGGCTGGTTCGAAGGGCGCCGCCTGGAAATCCAGGACGCCCGCATCCATACCACCCGCCATGGGTGGGCGCTGGACAGCTTCATCGTCCTGACCCCGGGCGATGCCCGCGAACAGCGCGCCATGGTCACGGTCCTGGAACACGATCTGGCCAACCACCTGGGCAAGACACCGGCAAACATGGCGCCGCGAAGCCCGGCGGGACGAGCCTCGCGGCGCTCCCGGCTTTTTCCGGTTACGCCTGTGATCGAACTGCACCCCGACGAACGGGGCAAGTCATGGATACTGAATGTCAGCGCCACCGACCGCCCCGGCCTGCTGCACGCGATTGCGCAGGTGTTCGTCGGCCATGGCATCTCGCTGTCCACCGCCAAGATCATGACCCTGGGCGAGCGGGTGGAAGACGTTTTCGTGATCAGCGGCGGCGCGCTGGGCGACTCGCGCGAGCAGATACGCTTTGAGAAGACCCTGCTGGATACGCTGAAGAACTAAGGCGCCGCCAGACCCGGCCAAGGCGGGCAGCGCCGCATTCAAGGTTCCTGGACATCCGTTTGGCACCAAGTGCCCAGGATGCGCTGCACCGCCTGCATGGCCTCGGCAAACAGGGGCTGCACCCCGTCAAAGGCGATCTTGTGCGTGCTGGCGCCCACGCCCGCGGCGCTGTTCGTGACCACGCAAATCGCGCAGTACTCCATGCCCAGCTCGCGGGCCAGTGCGGCTTCGGGCATGCCTGTCATGCCCACGACATCGCAGCCATCGCGCTGCAGGCGGCGGATTTCGGCGGCGGTTTCCAGGCGCGGGCCCTGGGTGCAGCCATAGGTTGCGCCATCGATCACGGGCACATTGCAGATGCTGGCCGCGGCCAGCAGGTCGCTGCGCAGGCTGCTGCTATAGGGCTCGGTCATGTCCACATGCACCACAGGCTGGTCCGCGCCTTCAACAAAAGTGCTGTCCCGCCCCCAGGTGTAATCGATGATCTGGTCCGGCACCACCAAGGTGCCCGGCAGGCAGTCTTCGCGGATACCGCCCGTGGTGGCCACCGACACCACCCGCCTGACCCCCACTTCGTACAGGGCCCACAGATTGGCACGGTAATTGATCTGGTGCGGCGCCAGGTTGTGCCCATAGCCGTGGCGGGCCAGGAACACGACCTCGGCGCATTCGTGAATGCGGCCAAAGGTGAGTGCCCCCGAGGGCAGTCCGTAAGGCGTGCGCACGGCCTGGCGCCGGGTGGTGCTCATCCCGGTCATCCGATAGAAACCGCTACCGCCTAGAATACCTCGCATCAACTCTCTCCAAGCAATGCACGCAAACCATCCTCGTCCAGGATGGCAACGCCAAGTTCCTGCGCCTTCACCAACTTGCTGCCTGCATCTTCGCCGGCAACCACATAGGCGGTTTTGCGCGACACCGATCCGCTGACCTTGCCGCCCGCCGCCACGATACGCTGCGCCGCTTCGTCCCGTGTCCAGTTGGGCATGGTGCCTGTCAGCACGAAAGTCTTGCCGGCCAGTTCGGTCTCGCGCACCACGGGCGCTTCGGGCTGGGGCTGTACGCGCTCGAGCAATGCGGCCAGCACTTCGCGGTTATGCGGTTCGGCCAGGAAATGGGCCAGCGACGCGGCCACCACCGGGCCGACATCCGGCACCGCCATCAGGGCATGCTCATCGGCCTGCATCAAGGCATCGACACTACCGAAATGGCGTGCGAGATCGCGCGCGGTGGTTTCACCGACATGCCGTATCCCCAATGCGAACAAAAGCCGCCCCAGCGGCGGATGGCGCGCCCGGCCTATGGCCTGCACCAGGTTTTGCGCGGATTTTTCGCCCATGCGCTCGTAGCCGGCCAGCTCGTGCTCGGTCAGGGTGAAGATATCGGCCAGCGAATGGAGGCGGCCGCGATCAACCAGTTGTTCAACCAGCTTTTCGCCCAGCCCTTCGATATCCAGGGCACGGCGTCCGGCCGCATGGGCCAGGGCCTGCTTGCGCTGGGCCGCGCACACCAGACCGCCGGTACAGCGCGCAATGATTTCGCCCTCGAGGCGCTCGATGGCCGAGTCGCACACCGGGCAGGTTTGCGGCATGACAAACATGCTGGCGCCGGACGGGCGAAGCGCCAGGACGGGAGCGACCACTTCCGGGATCACGTCGCCCGCCCGGCGCACCACTACGGTGTCGCCTATGCGCACATCCTTGCGCCGGATTTCATCTTCGTTGTGCAGGGTCGCGTTGGTCACCGTCACGCCGCCGACAAAGACCGGCTTTAGCCGAGCCACCGGCGTGATGGCGCCGGTGCGCCCTACCTGGACTTCGATACCCAGCAGCTCGGTGGTGGCTTCTTCGGCAGGGAACTTGTGGGCCAGGGCAAAGCGCGGCGCACGCGACACAAACCCAAGCTGGCGCTGGGCAGCCAGGCTATCCACCTTGTAGACCACGCCATCGATGTCGTAGGCCAGGCCCGCACGCGCCGCGCCGACCCCGGTATAGAAGTCCAGCAGGGCCTGCCCGCCGCATACCCGACGGCGATGGGTTTCCACAGGCATGCCCAAGTCTGCCAGCCAGTCGAGCATCCCGGAATGGCTGGCCACATCGGGCATGTTGTCGATCTGGCCCCAGCCATAGCTAAAGAAGCGCAAGGGGCGCGAGGCGGTAATACGCGGGTCGAGCTGGCGCAGGCTGCCGGCGGCGGCGTTGCGCGGATTGATGAATACCTTCTGGCCGCGCTCGCCCTGGGCCAGATTCAGTTTCTCGAAGTCGGCGCGATACATCAGCACTTCGCCGCGCACCTCGAGCACACCGGGCACGGGCACACGCAGACGTAGCGGAATGGTGCGTATCGTGCGCACGTTGGCGGTAACGTCCTCGCCCGTCTGGCCATCGCCACGGGTCGCGGCCTGCACGAAGACCCCGTCTTCATAGCGCAGGCTGATGGCCAGGCCATCGAGCTTGAGCTCGCACTGGTAATCGACACAGGCGCCGGCGGACACCGCGCCGGAGGCCACCAGGCCGTCGCTGACTCGCTTATCGAAGGCGCGGACATCGTCCTCTTCGAATGCATTGCCCAGCGACAGCATGGGCACGCTGTGCCTGACCTCGCCCAGCTCGGACAAAGGCGCCCCACCTACCCGCTGCGTGGGTGAGTCGGCCGTGATCCACTCGGGATGCTCGGCCTCGATCTGCTGCAACTCGCGCAACAGGGCGTCGTACTGCGCATCGGCGACGATGGGGTCGTCAAGGACGTAATACCGGTAATCATGCTCGGCCAATTCCGAGCGTAACTGCAACAATCTTGGATTCAAGCGAAAACCCTCAGGGATCGGGCCGAACCCGCCGGCAGCCCGCTTTGCGCCAGCTGGGCATACAGCCGGGTCAGTTGAGCGTCGACTGCGCCTTCGCTGCCTTCGGCCAGCGGCAAGCCGTTATCGTCGACCAGGCCGGCATCCAGGGTGACGGCCAGTTCGCGCGCGACCTGCGCCATATTGGCGAATCCGGTCTGGCTGGCCGGACTGCGCGGCACATCCAGCAAGAGGTTCAGGCGGCCCACCGCAGCCCCATTGCCGCTGCCTTCGGCTGCCGGGTGCACGATGGAAAAGCGCACCGCGTTGCTGTCGTCCAGCCATTCCAGGCGATCACCATCGATGCTCTCGGTGAAGCCGGCCTTGCGCGCAGCGGACAGCACTTCCGGAATGCGCCAGGGCTGGGGCGACTGCGGCACCAGCGTCAAGCCCACAGAGGTATCCAGGGCGGCACAGATGTCATCGAGCTGGGTGGCACGATCCACGACTTCCCGAGGATCAGGACCCTCGATCTCGGCATCGAACTGGTCGGCCACGCGCTGCGCACCGGCCCAGGCCTGCGCCCATTCGGTGGCGCTAAGCGCTCCGCTGCGGTTGGCCAGCAACACCGCGAGCTGCATCGAGACGTAGGTTTCGTCCAGGCGCAACGAGGCGCAGTGCAGGCCGTCGGCAGTACGAAAGAAGGTTCGCAGCGGCTTTTGCCCGACCTGGCGGATATCGCGCACTGCGGGCAAGAGATCTTGCGCCGGCACCGGCTGGGCAAAAGTCAGGTCGATGACGGCCTCGCAGGCGAAATCGGGTTCATCGGCATCATCGGTGGTGCGGCGCGGCTCGTGGCGCGCCGCCTCGAGCGGTTCGGAGTCCGAGGCGGCAACACCATCCCAGGCCGGCTCGCGGCGCTCGGTCTCGACCGGTTCGGCGCGGCTTTTGCGGGCCGGAGCAGGAGCAGGAGCCGCTGCCGGAGCCGGAGCTGCTGCCGACACGGTCGCCGCCGCAGGCGCGGCAGCCTTGCCACGCTCGCCCAGCAAGGGATCTTCCCGGCTTGGCGGAAAATTCTCCTGCATTTTGCGCCGTACCCGCCGGTCTTGCCACCAGTTCAGGCCCAACACAACGACTATCATCAATACGCCGAGGGCAATCAGCCCGATTTGCAATTCACTCATGTGTTCCACCAGTTCTGATCAGGCAGCTTCGGCCGTCAGTTGGACTGCGGCTTCGATATCCACCGCGACGATTCGGGATACGCCTTGCTCCTGCATGGTAACCCCCACCAGTTGATGCGCCATCTCCATGGCTATCTTATTGTGTGAAATGAAAAGGAATTGCGTGTGCTGGCTCATGCTGCGTACAAGATTGGCATAGCGTTCGGTATTGGCGTCATCGAGTGGCGCATCCACTTCGTCGAGCAAGCAGAACGGTGCCGGGTTGAGTTTGAATAAAGCGAAAACCAGTGCTGTCGCCGTCAGGGCCTTTTCCCCTCCGGACAACAGGTGAATCGTACTGTTGCGCTTGCCTGGCGGCTGCGCCATCACCTGCACGCCGGCATCCAGGATTTCGTCGCCCGTTATCACCAGCTTGGCCTCGCCGCCGCCAAACAGCAGCGGAAAGAGTTCGCCAAAATGGCCATTCACAGTATTGAAGGTCTCCTGCAGCAACTGCCGGGTTTCACGATCTATCTTGCGAATCGCGTCTTCCAGCGTTTCCATTGCAGTGACCAGGTCGGTTTGCTGGGCTGCCAGAAAGCCTTGGCGCTCGCGCGCCAGGTTCAGCTCGTCGAGCGCGGCCAGGTTCACCGCCCCCAGCGATGCCACGTCGCGGCCAATGCGCTGCACTTCGGCCTGCAGCCAGTTGATGCGTTGCCGCTCTTGGGGCGCCTCGGCCAGCCACGCCGCCAGCGCATCCACATCGACTGCGCCATCGCTCAGTTGCTGGGCGAATTGCTCTTGCGCCAGGCGCGCGGCCTGCTCCTTAAGTTGCAGCTCGGTGATCCGGGCGCGCCTGGGTTCCAGCGAACGCTCGATTTCCTGCCGTTTTTCGTCGGCCGCGCGCAACTGCGCATTCAGGTCGTCGAGCTCGGCCCGGGCGAGCGCCAATTGATCTTCACGCTCGGCGCGCAGGGCCAGCGCATCCTGCAAGCCGGTTTGCGCGGTCGCATCATCGAGCACCTGCAGTTCTTCGCTGACGCGGGCCAACTCGGTGCCGGCGCGTTGAGCCTGCTCGCCCGCCCTTTGCAGCCCGCGCCGCAGTTCGGCAATGCGGGCGGCCACGCCACGCTCGGCGAACTCGGCCTCGTGGGCGGCACGCTCAAACTCGCGCATCTGGTCGCGCGCGCGCTGGGTATCGGCCTCGAGCGCTTCCTGGGCCATTTCCGCATCGGCAAAAACGGTTTGCTTGTCGGCCAATTCGCCATCCAGCGTCTCGAAGCGAGCTTCGGCCTCTTCGCGGCTGATGCGCAACTCTTCTTCCTGGGCGGCCAACTCGTGCAGGTCCTGGGTGATCCGCGCGCTTTGCTCGTCGGACTGCAGGGCCTGCTGTGCGAGCTTTTCATGCGCAAGGTGGATACCATGGCGGCGCGCCGTGACTTCGGCCAGCCGCTGGCGCGCCGCAGGCAAAGCCTGGGCCACCTGGGCGTACGCCGCCTCGGCACGGGCCGCGCCTGTACGCGCCTCGTCGGCAATCAACTGTTGCGCCTTGAGTTCGCGCTGCAGGTTTTCGATTTCCTGCTGACGCGCCAGCATGCCCGCCTGTTCGGTATCGGCGGCATAAAAGCGAATACCGTGGGAATCGATCAAATGCCCTGACGGCACGACGAACACCCCGCCGGGCGGCAGCGTGGCCCGGGCCGACAGGGCCTGGGCGGCGTCGTTCATCACATAGGCATCGCGCAGCCAGTCGTTGACCAGCACGCGCAAGCCCGGATCCGACAGGCGCAGCAAGGACGCCAGCGGCGTGAAGCCTGTCGGCACCGGCGGCGCGGCGGCGGGCCGCGGCAATTGATAGAAAGCCAGCCTTGCGGGCGGCGCGTCGCCAAAGAAACCGGCAGCCCAATCCAGCTCGGTAATTTCCAGCGCCGCCATCCGTTCGCGCAGCACCGCTTCGAGCGCGGTTTCCCAGCCAGGCTCTACCTGCAGCCGCTGCCACAGGCGCCCCCGCTGCGCGAGCTCGTGCTTCTGCAGCCAGGGCTGCAACGCACCCTGCTGCTGCACATCCTGCTGCAAGCGGGACAAGGCGCCGAGCCGTGCTTCGATGGTGCCGGTCGCAGAGGCTTGTTGTTGAGCCAGGTGCTGGGCAGAACGGCGCTCGGCATCCATGCTGGGCACGCGATCTTCCAGCGCAAGCAGTTCGCCCTCGGCCTCTTGCAGGTGTTCGCTGGCCGCGGCCAAGTCGCCGGCCAATTGTTCGATGCGCGCGCCATCCGGGCGCTGCAGCGCCTGCGCCTGCGCCTCGAGACGCTCGCGCCGTACCGCCAACTGCTGCAACTGGCGATCGGCATCGCGCTGCGCCTGCGCCGACAGCGCCAGCGACTGCTCGACCTGGGCCAGGACGCCACGCTGGGCCGACATGCCCGCGGCAGCATCGCGCAGCCGGGTCTCCAGGGCGGGCAGGCTGGCTTGGGCATCATCCAAGCGGGCCCGGGCCTCTTCGGCGCGGGCCGCACCGGTGGCAAGGTCTTCCTCGGCCTGCGCCAGCAGCGCCTCGCTCTCTTCGGTTTCCTCGCGCGCCTGATCTATCTGGGCCTGCAGTTGGCTGCGCTGCGCCAGCATGCGATTGCGCGCATCGACGACATAACGGATCTCGGCCTCAAGCCGGCTGACCTCGGTGTTGGCTTCGTACAAGCGCCCCTGAGCGCCGTGCACCGCATCGCCCGCCGCATAATGGGCCTGGCGCATGGATTCGAGGCCGGCCTGCTCGCGGCGCAGCTCGGCTGTCGCGCCCTCAAGTTCGTTCTGGGCCTTTTCGGTTTCCAGCCCGGCGGCCTGGCGGGTGTCGTCCGCTTCGCGCTTTTTCAGCAGCCACAAGGCGTGCAGCTTGCGCTCGCCCTCGGCCTGCAGCGCCTGATAGCGCTGCGCCACGGCGGCCTGGGATTCGAGTTTGTCGAGCTGGCCGGTAAGCTCGCGCAGGATATCCTCTACACGAGTCAGGTTTTCCCGGGTATCTTCCAGCCGATTAGCGGTTTCGCGGCGGCGCTCTTTATAGCGCGATACGCCGGCGGCCTCTTCCAGGAAGACACGCAACTCTTCGGGACGCGATTCGATAATGCGCGCAATCATGCCCTGCCCGATGATGGCGTAGCCGCGCGCACCCAGGCCGGTGCCAAGGAAAATATCGTGGATATCGCGCCGACGCACCTGCTGATTGTTGACGTAGTAGCTGCTGGCCCCGTCGCGTGTGAGCACACGCCTGACGGCAATCTCGGCGTACTGGCTCCATTGCCCGACCGCACGCCCTTCTTCGTTGTCGAACACCAGCTCGACCGACGCACGGGCAGCCGGCTTGCGATTGCCCGAGCCATTGAAGATAACGTCCTGCATGGACTCGCCGCGCAGCTCGGACGCGCGGGTTTCGCCCAGCACCCATCGCACGGCATCGATGATGTTCGATTTACCGCAGCCGTTGGGACCAACGACACCGACCAGCTGACTGGGCACCTGGATCGACGTGGGATCCACGAACGACTTGAATCCTGCAAGTTTGATCTGGGTGAGCCGCACCGAATTTACGTAGTCTGTAAGAGTTGTAAGGTATACATGGGAAGTGCTCCGTATAATACCCCAGCCCCCCTGTTACATACGTGACCGGAAGCCTTTTCAACCCTGGAAAACTCAGTTGGCCGGCTGTGTTCAAAGCCTGGAACTCCGGCCATCGTTTCGTGTCACATGTTTTTTGAATCCGGCTGCACCCCAAGAGGGTTTCTTTAGGCCTAGCGCACTGAGAGAACAATTTTGATTCAAGCCGACAAGGCAACCATCCCTCGTGGTTTTTACCTGGTCATGGCAGCGCAGTTTTTTTCTTCCTTGGCCGACAACGCCCTGCTTATCGCTGCAATTGCCCTGATTCAACAGCTACACGGTCCGAGCTGGCTGGCGCCAATGGCCAAATGGTCGTTCGCCTTGTCGTATGTGGTTCTTGCCGCATTCGTCGGTGCGTTTGCCGACAGCGTGCCCAAGGGCCGGGTCATGTTCTATACCAACACCGTGAAGGTGGCCGGCTGCCTGATGATGTTCTGGTATGCCAGCTTCGGCCTTCCTACGCACTACCAGGTCTACCTGATCATCGCGGCCTACGCCGTGGTCGGCATCGGCGCAGCCGCCTACTCTCCGGCCAAGTACGGCATTGTCACCGAGATGCTGCCGCCGCAGCTCTTGGTGAAAGGCAACAGCTGGATAGAGGGCCTGACCGTCGTCTCGGTGCTGCTCGGTGTCATGATGGGCGGCGCCCTGATCACGCCCACCGTCGCCAGCTGGGTGCTCGGCCTGCGCCTGGTGCCCAATCTTCATACGCCAGCCGAAGCCGCCATCCTGGTCATCGCCTGCGTCTATGTCATCGCAGCGGCTTTCAACTTGTTGATTCCCCGCACCGGTGTCGTCTACCCGCCGCAGCACACCAACCCTGTGACCCTGATGCGCGAATTCACCCGCTATGTCGGGATTCTGTGGCGCGACAAGCTCGGCCAGATCTCGCTGGCGGTGACCACGCTGTTCTGGGGGGCCGGCGCCACGCTGCAGATGGTTGTCATCGAATGGGGCGGCCAACACTTGGGCCTTACCCTGGATGAGTCGTCCATCCTGATGGGCGTCGCGGCCATCGGCACCATAGGCGGCGCCATGCTGGCGGGCCGCGTCCCGCTGAAAAAAGCGCTGATGACCTTGCCCATGGGCGTGGGCATGGGCCTGGTCGTGCTGCTCATGCCCATGGTGCACAACATGGTGGCCGTCTATATCCTGCTGATTCTCATCGGCGCACTCGGGGGCTTTTTCGTTGTCCCCATGAATGCCCTGTTGCAGCACCGCGGCCACGTCCTGCTGTCGGCCGGACACTCGATTGCCGTGCAGAACTTCAACGAGCAGTTGAACATCCTGCTGATGGTTGCAGCCTACTCGCTGATGCTCTGGCTGGGCATCTGGATCAACGCCATCATCGTCATGTTTGGCCTGCTGGTGGCCTGCCTGATGCTGGCCATCATCGCCTGGAATCGCGTCAACCACCGCCGCAATCCGGAAATCAGCGAGCAGATCGGCCACAACGGCTACGGCACGGCGCTCAAGAGCCCAGACGCAAGCTGCTAGCAGGCCTGGGCGCGGCGGCTGCCGCCAGCCCCCTTAGGGCTGCGCAGCCGCGAGCGCACGCAGGGCCCGCCATACGGCGGGCTTGCCGGCAAGCGCCGTCACATCGCTGAGCGCAGGCAGCGCCATGGCAGGTATAGACTGTCCGTTCCAATCCAGCGTCGCCAGCTCGCCCAGGCGCGAGCGTAGCCCCAGCGCATGGCGGGCAAGCCTGCCCACCAGCACCACCGCGCCGGGTTGCCGATCTTGCGAAAAGGCCGCGGCCAGCCCAGGCTGGCAGGCGAGTCGCCCGTTATCGCGGACCACGGCCAGGGACGCCGTCGCGCCACGCACATCAAGTTGCGCTGCACGCATCATATTGTCCAGGAACACCGCTGGCCCGCTATCGCTGGCGGCCAGTTCGTTGGCGTCGGCCAGCACCAGCCACGTGTAGGGCACGCCATTGTCGGCAGCCTGGTACAGCCGGCACAGCAATACGCCAACCTGAGCGGTCTGCACAGGCGGCGGTGCCGGGTGTGCAGACCGCTCGACCGTAATCTCGTTGATGACCGGTGGCTCGACGGGGGCCGCG
>JBEBVZ010000006.1:0-116773 GCA_040392445.1 Verticiella sediminum | reverse complement strand
TCAGCAGGCCTTGCTTGATGGCGTACAGCGGGATCGCGTTGACCAGGTCGCGCAGGGTCACGCCGGGCTGCAGCTTGCCCTTGAAGCGGACCAGCACCGATTCCGGCATGTCCAGCGGCATCACGCCGGTGGCGGCGGCAAAGGCGACCAGGCCCGAACCGGCCGGGAACGAGATGCCGATGGGGAAGCGGGTGTGCGAGTCGCCGCCGGTGCCGACGGTGTCGGGCAGCAGCATGCGGTTGAGCCACGAGTGGATCACGCCGTCGCCCGGACGCAGCGAGACGCCGCCGCGGGTGCTGATGAATTCGGGCAGCGTGTGGTGCGTCTTGACGTCCACGGGCTTCGGGTAGGCGGCGGTGTGGCAGAACGACTGCATCACCAGGTCGGCCGAGAAGCCCAGGCAGGCCAGGTCCTTCAGTTCGTCACGGGTCATCGGGCCGGTGGTGTCCTGCGAGCCGACGGTGGTCATCTTCGGTTCGCAATAGGCACCCGGGCGCACGCCCTGGCCTTCCGGCAGACCGCAGGCGCGGCCGACCATCTTCTGCGCCAGGCTGAAGCCCTTGCCTGTATCGACCGGTGCGGTCGGCTGACGGAACAGATCGGTCACCGGCAGGCCCAGCGCTTCACGCGCCTTGGCGGTCAGGCCGCGGCCGATGATCAGCGGAATGCGGCCGCCGGCGCGCACTTCGTCGAACAGCACGTCGGACTTCACTTCGAATTCGGCGATGACTTCGCCGTTCTTGATGGCCCGGCCTTCATAGGGGCGCAGTTCGACCACGTCGCCCATTTCCATCTTGGAAACGTCGAGTTCGATCGGCAGGGCGCCGGCGTCTTCCATGGTGTTGTAGAAGATCGGGGCGATCTTGTTGCCCAGGCACACGCCGCCGAAACGCTTGTTCGGCACGAAGGGGATGTCTTCGCCGGTGAACCACAGCACCGAGTTGGTGGCCGATTTGCGCGAGGAGCCGGTGCCGACCACGTCGCCCACGTAGGCGACCAGGTGGCCCTTGTCCTTCAGCGATTCGATGAACTTGACCGGGCCGCGCTTGCCGTCTTCTTCCGGTTCGAACGCGGCGCCGTCGCGCTTGTTCTTCAGCATCGCCAGGGCGTGCATCGGGATGTCGGGGCGGGTCGTGGCGTCGGGCGCCGGCGACAGGTCGTCGGTGTTGGTTTCGCCAGGCACCTTGAAGACGGTGATGGTCAGGCTTTCCGGCAGTTCCGGACGGCTGGTGAACCATTCGGCGTCGGCCCAGCTTTGCAGCACGGACTTGGCGTTGGCGTTGCCCTTGTCGGCCTTTTCCTTCACGTCGTGGAAGGCGTCGAACATCAACAGGGTTTTCTTGAGCGCTTCGCCGGCAATGGTGCCGACTTCGGCGTCGTCCAGCAAATCGATCAGCGGACCGATGTTGTAGCCGCCCAGCATCGTGCCCAGCAGCTCGGTGGCCTTGGCACGGCTGATGAGGGAACAGGTTTCCTTGCCCAGTGTGATGGCGGCCAGGTAGGCGGCCTTGACCTTGGCGGCGTCATCTACGCCGGCGGGTACGCGATGGGTAAGAAGATCCAGCAGGAACTGCTCTTCACCGGCGGGCACGCTTTTCAGCAGCTCGACCAGTGCGGCAGTCTGTTGGGGAGTCAGGGGAAGGGGGGGGATGCCCAGCGCGGCGCGCTCGGCCACGTGTTGGCGATAAGTTTCCAGCATGGATCTCGACGTCGTGAAGAAAGTTTGCGGAAGGAGTGTCGGCAGCGATTGTAGTAGCGACAGGGGGTCGGTAGCAAACTCTTGTGTCTTATATAAGACATCACGACGCCGGCCATGCCGGGCGTCAGGTGCGATTCAGGCGACGGCCTGCATGAAGGGCGCTTCCTGTGGGCCCTTGATCAGGCGCCCCGGAAGGGCGCCGGTGGGCTCGCCCTCGCGGTAGGTGACGGCACCCGAGACGATGGTGGCCACGTAGCCGTGCGCGCGCTGCATCAGGCGTTTGCCCCCTGCCGGCAGGTCAAACAGCATGTCGGGCGCGTCGAGCTGCAGGCGTTGCAGATCGATGATGTTGATGTCGGCCTTCATGCCCGGGGCGATCACGCCGCGATCGAGCAGGCCGACCGTACGCGCGGTGTCGCTGGTCTGGCGCTTGATGAGCCAGGGGATATCGAACTTGCCGGTTGCGCGGTCGCGGCCCCAATGCGCCAGCAGATAGGTGGGGAAGCTGCCGTCGCAGATCATGCCGACGTGCGCGCCGCCATCGCCCAGGCCGATTACCGTGTTCGGGTCGGCAATCATGTCGCGGCAGGCGTCCAGGTTGCCGAAGGCGTAGTTGGCGAACGGGGCCAACAGGAAGGCCTTGCCCTCGTCTTCGAGCATGGCGTCGTACAGCGCTTCGGTGGGGGTGAGGCCGGCCTGCGCCGCGCGGGCCGCCATCGAGGTGCTGGCGGCGGGCTCATAGCAGGGTGGATTGCCCAACGGGTAGATGCGCTCGAAGGCGGTGCGGTGGTGAACCGGCAGGCCGGTGTTGATGGCGTCGAGCTCGGCGACCAGCGTCTGGCGCAGGGCCGGGTCGCGCAGCAGGGCCAGGCGTTCGGCCAGCGGCAGGTCGGCGATGTCCTGGTAGGCGGGGCAGGCGGAAAACGCATTGCGGCTGGCTTGCAGCCCCATCAGCACGCCGATGGGGCGCGGCGCAACCTGCGCGCGGATGGGCAAGTCGTCGGCAACGGCCTGAGCCGTGAGCTTGAGGACTTCGCGCCAGCCTTCCTTGGTATTGTGGCTTTGCGCCAGCGAGTACGAGAGCGGGCGGCCCGAGACTTCCACCATGCGCCGCATCAACGCGAATTCGTGATGCAGGTCTTCACCCTTGAAGTCGGAAATGATCTGCAGCACGCCGCAGCCGGCATCGCGCAGGCCCAGGGCTATGCCCAGCAATTCATCCTCGGCCGCGCGCAGCGACGGCGTGGGTTCGCCCTTGATGCTGCGGTGGTTGATCGAGCGTGAACTGGAAAAGCCGATGGCACCGGCGCGGGCCGCCTGCTCGGTGAGCTTGCGCATTTGCGCGATATCTTCAGGGGTGGCGTCTTCCAGCCGGGTGGCGCGTTCACCCATCACGTACACCCGAAGGGCACCGTGCGGCAGGTAGGCGCAGCAGTCGATGTCGCGGTGTTTGTGCTCGAGTGCATGCAGGTATTCGCCAAAGCTCTCCCATTGCCAATTCAAGCCTTCGTGCAGGGCGGTGCCCGGAATGTCTTCCACGCCTTCCATGAGTTCGATCAGGCGGTTGCGGTCGCTCTCGCGTACCGGCGCAAAGCCCACCCCGCAATTGCCCATGGCCACCGTGGTGACGCCATGCAGGCTGGAAGGCTGCAGGCGGGTATCCCAGACCGCCTGGCCATCGTAGTGGGTGTGGATATCCACGAAACCCGGTGTGACAAGCAGGCCCGCGGCATCGATTTCCTCGTTGCCGCCAGCGGCGATGCGGCCCACTTCCACGATCAGGCCATCGCGGATGGCGATGTCTGCCTGTACCAGCGGGCCGCCCAGGCCATCGGCCACCGAGCCGTTACGTACCACCAGGTCGAAAGGGGCTGTCATCTAAGTCTCCTTGGTTTTTTATCCTGCCCAAGCATAGATAAGAGTCCGCCTTCTGCAAAGCCCCAATTTATTTCGTGGCTGTGGATAGCCGCAGGCCGGGGGCCGGGTTTCAGGCAACTTCCGGGAGTTTCGGTCATCGTCGGTGAATTAGACCTGCCTGACAGGGTTTGCCCTTTTTTTAGGCATCGCCTTGAAACCCGCATGAATGCTGGGTTTTGGGATCGTATACAGAGTTGCCCTCAGTTTTATCCACAGAAGATGGGGACAAGCTGTCCGGTGCTCATGTTGCGTCGCAACGGGCTTGCCGTCACGCATTGCAGCGGCGGCCTTGCATGACTGCTTGCGAAATAGCCTGCGATATGCATTGTCTGGACGGCCCGCGCACCAGGCCCGACGACTCGCGCCGGTTGTGCCCGGTTTTTAGGCAATGCCCGCAAACCCGCATGGATGCTGGCTTTGAGCTGCCTATACAGAGTTGCCCTCAGTTTTATCCACAGAAAGCGGGGAAAACCCGGAATCAGCCCGCGGCCAGGCGGCGTGCCGATTCCGGCGACAGCCGCAGGGCCATGGCGATCAGGATGAGCACGCCACCCGCCATCAGGGTCCAGGCGTGGGTCAGGTCGGCGAAGTGTTCGCGCAGCAAGCCCGCCAGCAGGGGCATCGCGCTGGCAAGGATATAGCCGCCGCCCTGCACGAACCCGGCCAGCCTGGCCGCGCCGGCGGCGTCATGGGCGTGATCCATGGTCACAATGAGCGACAAGGGAAACAGGGCCCCGATGCCCACGCCGACCAGCACCATGACGGGCAGCGCGAGCGATGTGGGGGCCACTATCATGCAAATTAGCCCGGCAAGCAGGATCAGCAGTACCGCAATGACCGGTTTTCTGCGATCGGGATAGCGGCCGATCAGGGCCGAGACCAGCAGGCCCGCGATGACTTCGGTCACGGTGATGCCGCTTTGCAGATAGCCGCTTTGCGCCGCGCTCCAGCCCTGCTCGGTGTAGTAGGGCGGCAGCCATGCCAGCACCAGGGTGTAGGCGCTGGTGCTGATGCCGAAGAAAACCACCAGCAGCCACATGCGCGCGCCATGGGTCTTGCGACGAGCCGGGCTGGGCGAGAGCGCCGGCGGCGCTCTCGTGGCCGGCAGCTTGCTCCACGCGATGGCGGCGGCGAGCGCCGGCAGCCCCCACAGCGCCAGCAGCATGGGCCAGCCCATCCAGGCGGCGAGCGGGGACGCCGTACCCGCGGCCAGCACGGCGCCGGCCATGATGGAGGTGGTGTACAGGCCGGTGGCTTGGCTGATGTGGCCCGGAAACTGCCGCTTGAGAAAGGCCGGCAGCAGTGCCTGGACCAATGCGATGCCCATGCCTATGCAGGCCGCCGTCAGGATCATCGCGCCGGCATCGTTGACAACGGCGCGCGCAGCGCAGGCAAAGCCGATTACCACCAAGCCCACGGCCACACCCCGATGCTCGCCCATGCTCCACTGCAGGGAGCTGGCGAACAGGGCGCCTATGCCCATCGCCAGAATGGGCAGCGTGGTCAGGAGGCTGGCCTGGACGTTGCCCAGGCCCGTGCCGGCCTGGATCTGGTCCAGCAGCGGCCCGATGGCGGCCAGGGCGGGGCGCAGATTGAGCCCGACCAGGATGACGGCGCCAAGGGCGAGCAATGCCGAGGTGTCCCGCGCAAGCTTGGCGCCGGCAGTATGCGATGTTTTCAACTAGCGATGTTCCCGGATGGCGGGCGTGGCGCCTGGCGTGCGCGCATTGCCCGTTTTTTGAGCACTGCCCGCCAGGCCGCATGGATGCTGGCTTTGGGCTGCCTATACAGAGTTGCCCTCAGTTTTATCCACAAAAGCTGGGGATAAGTCGTGGCGCTGCGTCGTGAGGCCGGCGGCCAGGGGCAACGCCGCGCCAATACTGCGATTGTAGGCCGAGTCAATGATAGTAAAGAGGAGGCTCGTCGAACTCGTTGGCTAGCGCTGCCTGGCGGCTGCCGATGTCTCGCACGAACTGTGCGAGGCTCTCGTCGGTAATGAAGCTCGCGGCCGACTGCGCACCTAGTATCGCTTCCGGCAACTGGGGGCGAGCGACGATATAGCCTTGCACGTAATCCACGCCCATCTCGGCCAGGGCCTGCAGGGTTGGCGTATCTTCGACCCACTCGGCAATGCTGCGCATGCCAAGGTTGTGGGTCAGCTCGACGATGGCCTCGACGATGGCGATATCGGCTGGATGCTGGTTCATGCTGCGGATAAACGAGCCGTCGATCTTCAAGGCGTCGGCGGTAAGTTCCTTCAGGTAGGAAAACGAGGTGTAGCCCGCGCCAAAGTCGTCCAGGGCGATCTTGATGTTGCGGCTGCGCAGGTGGTCGATGACCCGCCGGGTGTTCTCCAGGTCGTGCAGCGCCACGCTCTCGGTGATCTCGATGCAAAGATAGGTGGCCGTTTTCTCGTGGCGCGCCAGGATGCTGAAAAGGTCTTCGATAAAGGCCTCGTCATTCAGCGATGAGCCGCTGAGGTTGACGCAGACAAAGCGGGTTTTCGTCAATTGGTGCAGGTGCGCGGCCAACCATTCCAGGGTGGTGGTCAGCACCCATTTGTCCAGCTCGGCCATGTGGCCGCTGGCTTCGGCTGCGGCCAGGATCTTGCCGGCCGGGATCAGGTTCTGGTTGGAATCACGCATGCGCAGCAGCACCTCGAAGTCCAGCGCATTCTCGGGCTCGCGCAAAGACATGATGGGCTGCATTTCCAGGAACAGTCCGGTCGGGGAAAACGTGCTGCCCAGCTCTTCTATCAGGTGCAGTTCTTCGGCGCGCTGGCGAAACTCGGGCGCATGTTTTTCGTACACCACGATATTCTGGTGCAACCGCTTCTTGGCGTCCCGGCAGGCCCTGTCGGCCGTCGAAATGGCTTCGGATGTCGTCATGCCCTGGGTCACTTCGATGACGCCGACCGACACCTTCACCTGGAAGGCGCGGTTGTTCATGCGGAACGGACTGATGCTGATCGCTTCCACGATTTTTCGCCCGGCTTCGGCGGCAGCGCTGGCCGAGGTGTTGTGCATGATGACCAGGAACTCGTCGCCGCCCAGGCGCCCCATGTGGTACTGGGCGCCCAGAACATTCGTGATCCGGCTGTAGACCTGCTTGAGCACCTCGTCGCCGACGTGGTGGCCGTACAGGTCGTTGATCAGCTTGAAGCGGTCGAGATCCAGGTAGGCCAGGGCCAGCGGCTGGCCGTTGTGCAGGTGGGCAATGGCGGCTGCAAGCTCCTGTTCGATGCCGCGCCGGTTCAGGGCGTTGGTCAGCGAGTCGTGGTTGGCCAGAAAGCGCAGCCTTTCCGTGGATTTGAGGCGCTCGGTGATGTCCTGCAGCGAGCCTTCTATCCTGGTGCCTGCGCGCGCGGCTTTCAGCAGATAGCCGCGCGGTTCGGTCCCTGCGGTGGGGCGCCCGAGCACCTCGGCTTCCCCACCGTCCGGTTGCGCGCTGATCTGCAGCAGGGTTTGCCACGACCCGGGGGCGAAATAGTCTTCCCAGCGGGCTTTGAGCAGGCCGGCCGGATCGATTTCAAGCTCGCTTTGCAGAGCCGGATTGACCCGCACGAAAAAGCCATCGGCCTCGAGGGTGAACAGGCCCACGGGCGTTACCTGGTAGGTGCTGTGCAGTTCGGCCTGCGCTTGCCTTCTTTGCAGCCGTTCGGCGCGCATCTGCTCGGCAAAGGCAACCGCAGTCATCAGGCTGGCGGCGAGCGCAGCCGTTACGCTGTTCAGAAAACCAAAGAAAAGCTTGAAATGAAAGGCGGCGGCCAGTACTTCGCCAAACGTGGCGCTCAGCACCAGCGCCAGTGCGGCGCTATACCAGAGGGCAATGCGGGATCTGGCGATGATCAGCAGGCGAGCCAGGAAAAACACCACGCCGCCTGCGCCTATGCCCACCAGGACCCACATCAGGGGTAGAAAGGTGGAATAGGGCAGGAACAGGGCCAGCGCCAGCAGCAGCACCCCCGTGTACTGGACCACCCGCAGCAGCCAGCCGTAGCCGATGCGCCCGAGTTCGCTGCGAAAGAACTGGCTGAACAGCGTATAGGTGAGCAAGTAGTACGAGGCCATGGAAAGCTTGCGTACCGTGGGTAGCCATTCGGGCGAAATGGCCCGCTCCAGCCACTCGGTATCCCAGCCCATGGAAAGCGCGCCCAGGCGCAGGTTGCCGATCAGCCAGGCGGCAAATACCACATAGCGGATTTCCCGGTTGATGATTGCCGTCATCAGCGTGAAGAGCGCAAGCGTGACGAGGCCGCCTTCCAGCAAACCGATGCTGCGCTGGAAAACCTCCACCGACTGCCTCAGTTCCGCCTGCGGCCAACTGACGACGGACATCGTGGCCGGCCCCGAGTGCGTTGCCCGGCACAGTACATCGGTCACGTGGGGCAGGTTCAGCATCGGCAGGATGAAGCCGCCTTTAAGTGGCCTGACCGCGCCCGCGTGACCGCGCCGGTCTGCGCTGCCCAGTGGCTCCAGCGTTTTGCCGTTCCAACAGGTGAGCTCGGTGGTATGGCGCGAGGGGAACTCGATGATGTGATCGGTCGGCGCCAGGCCGGCCTGGTGTACCGGTATGTCGATCCAGAAGGGATATTCGGAACGATTGGTGGCCACACTGCGCACGGCCGGTTGCGTCTGCAGTTGCTGCCGGGCCTGGTCCGCCGTCATGTGGTCCTGATGTTGCTCCAGGACCCGGAATGTCAGCGCCGTCTGGTGCTCTGGCGTATGCAGGTTGTCTTGGACCACCAGCGTCAGGATGGATAGCAGGACGATGGCCAGTGGGACCACGTAGTACGAAAAATCCGCAACCAGGCGGTCAACCGTATCGGCGATCCATTTCGTCCAGCTCATACGTTAATCGATACCTGATGGCGCTCTGTTGATAGGTAGGGAGAAGTGTTTTTACTAACTTTGGCATGATACGACGTTGCCTTTGTAAATGGGTGTAAGCCACATCGGCCCGCGTGTAAAGCGGGCCGATGCTGGCTCTTACTCGATTTCCATTTGTTGGGTGCTCGGGGCCGTCACGAGGGCAAGGTGCTTGGGCAGGGTGATGGCGGGCGGCGGTGCGGAGTCGGTGCGGATGTCCGGGTGATGGGTATGCACCATGAAGCGCAGCAGCGGGTGGCCCGAGTGTTCCCATTTCTGTTGTGCGGCGGCAACTTCCAGGGCCATGGCACGGTGCGGAATATTGCCGATATGGCGCATCGGTATGTATCCGGCGTCCGGCAGGATGTCCTGGAACAGCAGCGCTTCGTACTGCCGGTCCAGCGGCGAGCGGGCGGTAATGACCATCCAGTCTATGCCTGCCTGCAGGCAATACAGGTAATAGGCCTTGAACAGCGCGACCTTTGCCAGATGGCCTATGCGTCCGCGCGATATGCCCAGGCGGGTGGCCTCGGCCAGGCTATATCCTTGCAGCCAGTCCGGCAGGGTTATGGTCTGCTCGACGCTCAGGGGCTTGTAGCGGTTGGTCTGGATGCGCATGGTGCCTACCGGGGCGCCATCGAGCTTGGATTCCGCCAGCAGTATGACGGTGCCGGCTTCGCTATCGTAGGATTCCGCCGTGCCCAGGTGCCTGGCCAGTTCAGGTACGTGACGGCCATAGGCTTCCTGACGGATCTGGACGGCTTTGTCGAGCGCCTTTTCGGTTTGCACGATGCGTACCGTGAACGGCAGATGTTCTTCGTTGTGGTGGCGGGGGACGATAACGGTATTGATGTCGTCGAGAATGCCGTGGTGGTGGCGCATAGCTGAAACTCCTTCCGATTTGAGAAAAATGCACTCCGCGCATATCTTTTGCAGCGGTGGTGGCAGATTCGCACGCCACGGAAAAAATTACTTGCTTTATTTCTCGTTATCTGATTGTTACTATTCCGTGATATGGCCGGGTTGGTGAAACAAATTGAAACTTACATCTGTGTGTCGAGGCGTAAACAACACGCATCGCATGGCTGATATTTTGGGTGCTGGGCGCGAAGCCGCATGGATATTGGGCCTGGGGAGCGCGCACAGGGCGCTCGCCAATTTCGGCCATCAAAATCGAGGAAAAAGCGCCCCGCCGAAAAGCGAGGCGCTGGGTGGCTGTGTTCAGGCCGCCAAAAGGATCACGGCAGTTGTAACGATGCCAAACGCAAGATTTATTGTGACCCACAGCCGGATGCTGGCCAGGGCGGCACCGCCGGCAGGCCAATCCGAGGCCTGCACCGCACGCTTGAGCCGCTTGAAAAGCGCAAAGCGGATATGGCCGAAAATGGCGATCATGATGATGCCCAGGGTGGCCATGATGGTCCAGCTGAGCGGCATGCTGAAACTGCCGCCTGCCTGCACGACGGTCTTGGCTACGCGGCCCACCATCCACAGGCCGCTGGCCAGGGCGACCAGCGCGGCGCCCAGCACGATATTGAAAAAGCGGCCCAGCGCATCGTGCATCAGGCGCACGCGGGCGGCGGGCTCCAGGCTGGCCAGCGCCGGGCGCAGGGAAAATTGCGTAAAGAACATGCCGCCGACCCAGATAATGATGGAAAGTACATGTGCGAGCTTGAGCAGGTTGTAGGTCATGGCGTCTCGGGATTCAGGTTATCGTGTGGTGTGAAGCCAACGATTGTAGAGGGTGCCGCAGGTGCACCCCCCAGTACGTGCGATATGCCTGAACCTGAAAGTTTTCCTGTCGTGATCGAGCCCTCCGGCTGGCAGTTCGCCGCAGCGCCGGATGTCTCCATCCTGCGGGCGGCGGCGTTGGCCGATATCAAGTTGCCCAGCTCCTGCCGCAACGGCACCTGTCGGGCCTGCATGTGCATGCTGGGCAGCGGGCAGGTGAGCTATCCGCTCGAGCGTCCGGGACTCAGCCGCGACGAGCGCGATGAAGGCTGGATACTGCCTTGCGTTGCGCGGGCCATGTCGCCGCTGACCATACAGGCACCCAAGGCAAGACCTCTCGATAAGCCTACGGCGGCGCCGCAAATGCTGACTGGCGCGCGTCGCTGATGAGCGCGTAACCGCTGCCGGCCGTTTCCGTGCCGGGCGCTTGGGCACGCGCGCAGCGTGATCTTGCGTGGCTGGTACGACGGTTGCTGGGTTAGGGCTCGCTCGCGGCGCGAGCGTTAACAGGCCCCAGTGCAGGCCAAGCCTGCGCTGAATGGTTCGCCGCTGGCGGTGCGGAGTCACATCATGGTTGATTTGAGCGCATACCGGAATCGGCATCAGGAAGTGGTGGTTTACCCGGTACGGGATTTGGTTTCGGCTCATGAGCGCGCGACGCTGCTGGAGATCGCGCGGCGGATTGCCGGCCTGATCGGCTGTCCCGCCGCGGGAGTGCGCGAGCAGCACATCGACGACCGGATACCACGCTATCTTGTGCCATCGGATACCGTGGTCGGGCTGGATTTTGCCCGATCCCTGGGTATTGCCAGCGAACGGGATTTTCTGGGCGGGGTGGTGCCGCACGCTTTTGTCGCGACCAAAGCGATCACACATCCGATGGAGGGTGCGGCACGCAGCGCCCCGGCCGGCTGGTCGGTCGAGTTTGGCAAGAGGGTGCGGGCCGTGGTGCTTGAAGGGGCATGCGTTTTCACCATGGATGATGCACGCAAGGCTGGCGAGCGCCTGCTGAAAACCGGGCCGGTACGCGTCAAGCCCGTCTTGGCGACAGCCGGGCGCGGTCAGCTGCGAGTCGGCAGCCTTGCCGAGCTGGACGCAGCGCTGGCCGCGCAGGACGCCCAGGAAGTGGGCCGGGTGGGCCTGGTACTCGAAGCGCATCTGGAGGACGTCACCACCCATAGCGTCGGCCAGGTGAAAGTGGCGGGCATCGTGGCAAGCTACTACGGGATTCAGCGCCTGACCCCGGATCGCGACGGCGTCCAGGTCTACGGAGGGTCGGCGCTGACTGTCGTGCGTGGCGGTTTTGACGAGTTGCTGCGGTTGGGCTTGTCGGACGATGCCTGTCGGGCAGTGGTTCATGCCCGCACCTACGACGCCGCCGCCACGGCCTGCTTTCGGGGCCTGATCGCATCGCGGCGCAACTATGACATTGCGCAGGGGCGCGACGGCCAGGGGCATATGCGAACCGGTGTGCTCGAGCAATCGTGGCGTATCGGGGGCGCCACCAGCGCCGAGGTCGTGGCGCTGCAAGCGTTTCATGCCGATGCGGCGCTGCGCGTCGTGCGTGCGAGCAGTGTGGAGTTGCATGGATCGCAGCATGCAACGCCTTGCGACGCCGAGATCTTTTTTCGCGGTGTTGACGAAAAGTTGGGCTACATCACCAAGTTTGCCAGGGTGGAGGCCTATGGGAACCCGTAGCGACACCGTATGGATTTCGGTCGAGGATGAGCATATTGCGGGTACCTTCCTGGCCCCCGGCTCCAAAGTGCCCGGCGTGCTTTTCGTCCACGGCTGGGGCGGCAGCCAGAAGAGCGACCTGGCGCGCGCCAGGGGTCTGGCCGGGCTGGGCTGCGTGTGCCTGACGTTCGATCTGCGCGGCCATGAAGCCACCCGTGAACAGCAGAAAAAAGTATCGCGCGAAGACAATCTGCGCGATATCGTCGCCGCCTACGATTTGCTGATCTCGCACCCTGCCATCGACACCTCGGCGGTGGCGGTGATAGGCAGCAGCTACGGCGGCTATCTGGCGACTATCCTGACCGCCATGCGCGAAGTGAAGTGGCTGGCGCTGCATGTGCCCGCCTTGTACTGGGACGCGCAATGGACGCTGCCCAAGGGCGAGCTGAACCGCGAGGACCTGGCCTTGTATCGCCGTGAGCTCGTCCTGCCCGAAGAAAACCGCGCGCTGGCCGCCTGTACGCAGTTCGGGGGCGACGTGCTCATCGTCGAGTCCGAGCATGATCACCTGGTGCCGCATTCGACCATCATGAGCTATCGGGCGGCGTTTCGACGCTCGCACTCGCTGACCCATCGGATAGTGGATGGGGCGGACCATGCACTGACCGACGAAGCGGCGCAACAATCCTATACGGCCATCCTGACCAACTGGGTGACGGAAATGGTGGTTGGGGCCAGGGTTGGCGGCGGGGCCTGGGGGGTGGTAGAGGCCGGCCGCCCGGCTGGTGCGCGAAGCTGAAGCCTTTACGGCTAAACTGAGAAGCTTTTGTGCACTTCCAGGCAGACATGACTTCTACTGCATGCGGCGTAGACTTTGGTACGTCGAACTCTACGGTAGGCTGGAGCCGGCCTGATCAACACCCCTTGCTCGTGCTCGAGAACGGCCGGCCAACCTTGCCTTCCGCCGTCTTTTTCCATGATGACGATGGCCTGGTCAGCTACGGACGCGAGGCGTTGGCGGACTACCTTGCGGGCTATGAAGGGCGCCTGATGCGTTCCATGAAAAGCTTGCTGGGCAGCTCTCTGATCGATGGCCATACCGAGGTGCGCGGCCGGCAATTGCCGTTTCGTACCCTGCTGACACATTTCATCGCCGAGCTCAGGCAGCGCGCCGGGCAGGCCGCCGGGCGCGAATTCACCTCGGCCGTGCTGGGCCGACCGGTATTCTTTGTCGACGAGAACCCGCAGGCCGACCAGCTTGCGCAAGATACGCTGGCCCAGATCGCGCACTCGGTGGGGTTCGAGCACATCGAGTTCCAGTTCGAACCGCTGGCCGCGGCATTCGATTATGAATCGCAGATCGACCGTGAAGAACTGGTGCTGGTCATCGACGTGGGTGGCGGTACATCCGATTTTTCCCTGATTCGATTGGGGCCGCAGCGCGCGCAAAAGCCGGATCGGCGCGACGACATCCTGGCCAGCGGCGGGGTGCATATCGGCGGTGTGGACTTCGACAAGCTGTTGAGCCTGGCCAGTGTGATGCCTACCTTCGGGCTGGGCAGTTCACTGAAAACCGGCAAGCTGGTGCCGTCGGCACAGTATTTCAACCTGGCATGCTGGCATACCATCAACAATGCCTATACCCGCAAAGCCTGGGCGCACCTGACCGATGTGCGCGCCGAGGCCAGCGAACGCGACAAGCTCGACCTGCTGCTCAAGCTGGTCGAGCAGCGGGCCGGCCACTGGCTGGCCATGCAGGTCGAGCAGGCCAAGATCGACTTGTCGGAAGCGCCTTCGGCGCAGATCGACCTGGCCCGCATTGCGCCCGACCAATCCATTACTGTATTGCGCGACGACTTTGACGAAGCCGTCGGCAGGCTGATCAGCAGGGTGGAAGGAGCGGTTGCCGAGTTGCTGCGTAGCGCGCAGGTTCGGCCGGGCGACGTGGATACGGTGTTTTTCACCGGAGGCTCGAGCCGGGTGCCCCTGCTGCGCTCACGGATTGCCGCGCTGGTGCCCGAGGCCCGCAGTGTGGAAGGCGACTTGTTCGGCAGCATCGGGGCCGGTTTGGCCCTGGATGCTGCCAGGAAGTTCGGCTAGCGGGCCGGCCGTTCGCGTTGGCGGTACGAACACGCGAACGGCTATTTAGCCGTGGCTGCGCCCCCTGAGCCATTCACGGCGCGCGCGCGGCTCATGAAAGGTCCAGGCGACGAAGCGGCTTTGCTTCTGACCCTGGGCCATTTCAATGGTTCTTACGTTGACGGCTTGCGCCTGCTTCAGGGCGCGGCTGATGCCTTGCAGGTTGGATGCGCTCGACACCAGCGTACTGAACCACAGTATGCGGCCATGCAGCGGCACGCTTTCTTCTATCATCTGGCGGATAAAACCCGCTTCGCCGCCCTCGCACCAGAGTTCGTTGTTCCGGCCGCCGAAGTTCAATACCGGCGTGTGGGAGGCATGGGTTTTCTTCAGGCCCCGCCATTTGCGCTGGGTGCCGTTCTGGGCCGCCTCGGGCGAAGCGTGAAAGGGCGGGTTGCACAGCGTCAGCTCGAAGCTCTCGCCTCGGGCCAGCAGCCCCGTCAGGATATGGTTTTGCTGGCGTTGCTGGCGCAACTCGATGGCCTGCGTCAGCTGGTTGGCCTGGACGATGGTCTTGGCCGCGGACAGGGCGATAGGGTCGATGTCCGAGCCCAGGAAATGCCAGCCATACTCGCGATGGCCGAGCAAAGGATAAATGCAACTGGCGCCCACCCCGATATCGAGCACGCGCACGCTTGCGCCTTGCATCGGGATGTTGCTGTTGTCGTCTGCCAGCAGGTCGGCCAGGTGATGTATGTAGTCGGCCCGCCCCGGGATGGGAGGGCACAGGTAGTTGGCGGGAAGATCCCAGTGCGCCAGGCCGTAGTGTGTTTTCAGCAGGGCGCGGTTCAGCATTCTGACCGCGGCCGGGTTGGCGAAATCTATGCTGGCCTGGCCTGCCGGCGTTGTCACGACGAAGGGTTCAAGCTCAGGCGTGTCCTGCACCAGTGTGCCGAAATCGTATCGCCCCTGGTGCCGGCTGCGCGGATGAAGGGCGCCTGTGGAAGTCGGCGTCATAAAGTATTCCTGTTGTTTAAAGCTGGGTTGCGGCAAACGTATCGCAATCCCTCATGGAGCCTGATTGCAGGCCTCGTTTGAACCAGTTGGCACGTTGCGCCGACGTGCCGTGGGTGAATGAATCCGGCACCACATAGCCTTGGGCCTTGCGCTGCAGGGCATCGTCGCCCACCGCGCTGGCGGCGCGCAGGCCTTCTTCGATATCGCCTTCTTCCAGGATCTGGCGGGCAGCCTGGGCGTGGTGCGCCCAAACACCGGCAAAGCAGTCGGCCTGCAGTTCCATGCGCACCGACAGGGCATTGGCCTGGGCCGGCGATGCCTGGCGGGTAGCCGCCTGAAAGCGATCCGAGGTGCCCAGCAGGTTCTGGATGTGATGGCCGACCTCGTGCGCGATCACATAGGCCTGGGCAAAGTCGCCTGGCGCACCCAGCTTGCGCTGCATCTCGCCAAAGAACGACAGGTCGATATAGACCTTGCTGTCGGCCGGGCAATAGAACGGCCCCATGGCCGCCTGGCCCGTGCCGCAGGCCGTTGGCGTGGCGCCCCGGAAAAGCACCAGGCGCGGTTCCTGATAAGCCCCGTTGGTCTGGGTCTGGAATATGGCCTGCCAGGTGTCTTCGGTCTCGCCCAGCACCTTGGCCACGAACTGGGCTTCGGGGTCGTTGGCGGGTGTGCCTTGCGCCGGTTGTTCATAGGTGGCGGGCCCTTGGGCCATGTCCAGCACGACCGATGGGTCCACGCCGAAATAGGCTGCCACCAGCGCCAGGATAATTGCGCCTATGCCAATTCCGCCGCCGCGTCCAATGCGTGAGCCACCGGCCCGGCGGTCTTCCACGTTGGTGCTGGTTTTTGATCTGTTCAGGCGCATGATGATGGTGACGCGATAAGCCGGGATTCGGCGGGTATTTTATGCCAGCACCATAGCAAGCTTGCCGGCTCGGGGGTGCATCCGTGCGTAACCTGCTCGGGCGGCGGGGGCGCACACACCAGCGCGCACTCTGCCCAGGCGGTAGACTAGATGCTGGAATTCAGGAGATATGTGTGTCCGCATTGCCCATCAAGAACGATGCCCGGCCCGTGCCGCCGGAGCGCCCGAGCGATTCAGAATGCTGCCAAAGCGGTTGCAGTCCTTGCGTATTCGACTTCTATTATGAAGAAATGGATCAATACCGGGCCGATTTGCGCGCCTGGGAAGAGCGCCACGCGCCGGCGCAGAAATAGCCGTCGGGCAGGCACACTATGTGCCATCGCGCTGGCTGTAGTCCAGTAAATCCGCTGCCTGGGGCAGCGCCGTCGCCAGGTTCAGCAGCAACTGGCGCGTCGGGCTATCCGGTAGTGCGTCCGCCAGCCTGTGCAACGCATCCGCGGCCTGTACAGGGTGCTGCGCATGTCGCTGCAGCACTGCCAGCGCATCAAGCCTGGCCTGTTTGGCCTGGGTGTCTGGCGTTGTGCTGTCGTCGCGATGCAGTTCGTCCAGCCAGTATCCCAGGTTCAGGGTGGCAAGCATGCCTTTGGGCCAGCGTTGCGTCAGCGCCTGGGCGCGGCCCAGGCGCAGCGCCAGGCGCAGGATCTGCCGCGAGGTTCGGGCCTGCCAGCCGCTGGCGTCGCTCGGCCCCCACATGATCATGCGGCGGACATCGCGCCGTATCAGGGCCGAGGCCTCGCGTGCGCGCAACTCGCCGCGCCTGGGCAGCAGTATGAAGCCGACGCACACCACGGCTGCCGCCAGCACCAGCCCGAGCGAGTCGCCCAGGATCACGGCGGCGCTGGCGCCGTGGCTGTCGCCGGCCTGGCTGGCCAGCAGAAAGCACATATTGAAGTCCAGCGCCGGCATGGCCGTGCGTGGGTGCTTGCGGGCAAAGCCGCCCAGCAGCAGGAACGGCGCCATCGACAGGATCAGGCCAATGCTGGACGTGATTTCAGGCTGGATATACAAACGATAGAAGATGGCAACGACTACCCCTGCCGTCACGCCGGTAAGCAGCGAGGGCGCAACCAGTTGCGGCTGGGCCATGGAACCCAGCACCATGGAGAAAATACACACCCCCAGGGCCGCCAGCGCAAGCGCGGGCGACGCCAGCCAATAGCCTGCTCCGGCTGCCGCAAAGGTGGCTGCGCCGGCGACCAGTCCGGTGCTGATGGCCAGTTTCCATTCGCGCGGCGCAGCCAGTCTCAGGCGCGCGGCTTGAGCCCTCGGCAAGGGGTGGGTGGGGAGGCCCTGCGGCGCACGGAGCGCGGCCTGGGCCGCTGTCATGCGCTGCACCGCTTGATCCAGCCGAGCCAGCGCCGGCGTGCCGCTGGCGGCAATCAGCTGAAAGGGGGCGTCCGCCTGTTGGTCCGGTGCCGCGCGCAGCAAGGTAGCCAGCTGATCGAGTTGCCTGGCCAGGTCTTCGGCGTCCCGGCCCAGGGCTGTGCGTTCACGATACAAGGCTTGGGCTGTGGCCATGAGCGCGAGCGAACCGACGACCAGCGCATCGAGTTCGCGTAAATGGCGATAGCCATGGATGGAGCCCGCCAGCGCCAGGCGCGCACCGGCCTCGAGCTCGCTGATTTCACGAAGGATGCGGCGCTCGTCGTCGTCCTGCTCGGGGGTGGCGCCTTGACGCAGTACCTGGGCGGCATACCTGACCGCATCGGCGGCCGCGCTATGCACTTTGGCGTAGAACTCGTGGCGCGGCGAGCGTGGCGTGAACAAGCCCAATACGATGGTTGCGACCAGCACGCCGATCAGGGTGCACTGGACCCGGGCCAGCGCAATATCGATCGAGCCCGCGGGCTGGGAAATTGAAGGCAGCACCACGATGGCTGCCGTGATGCCGGCCAGCAAGGGGCCATAGCCGTGCACGCCGCGCAATAGGTGGGTCAGCCCGGCATTGACCGCGATCCAGACGCCCAGCAAGCCTAACTGCAAATAGGGGTGCAACGGCTGGCTCATCAGCGCGAAGCCGACTCCAGCCCCGGCGAGAGTGCCTATGACGCGAAAGAATGCCCGCTCGAACAACAGCCCGCGCGATGGCTGTGCCACCACCCAGACCGCCATTGCCGCCCAATAGGCATGCTGCACATGCAGCAGGGCGGCGATGGAAAACGCCAGCCATGCGGTGAATGCCAGCAGCAAGGCTTGCTTGCTGGTTCCGGCTTGCATTCTCAACCTGGTGTCGACGGTTCTCAGCAAATTCACAATGCTATGAAACGAAGGCAGGCATGGCGCTGGCGGCCGGATGGGCAATCCAACCGCCGGCGGCAGATGCCCGCGGGAGCGGGAATGGTTCTGGAATGCAAGTCTGCGTGAGTGTCTTGCTAGCCGCAGCGCGCCGATGCAACGGCCTTGCTTTCGTCGACCACGATGGTCAGGCGTTCGGGGTTGTACTCCAGAGTCATGACCTGGCCTGGCTGCAACACCCGGACCGTGCCGGCTTTGGCTCGGCTGCGGGCACTTTCCGCCAGGCGGTCGCTGAAGGTCTCGCCCACAACGGACTGGACCGCAGTGGCATCGCACAGGCTACGGCCGCCCGACGATGCCGGCGCGGACGGTGTAGTGCTCGTTCCGGTTGCGGGCGTGGACTGCGTGCCGGTGGACGAACAACCCGCCAGCGCGGTAAGGAAAGCAAATGCGAGCAACTTGGACTTCATGACACCTCCAAAAAGGTCCGACGGTATAACGATGATGATAGGCTAGGCGAGCGCCAGCATTGTGCCCGTTACAAAAAGATGCGTGTATTAGGGTAATGAAGTTGCAAGCGCCAGGGTGCCGAGTATGCTTTCAAGTACGATTTTTCAATCTGCCCGAAGGGGGTCCGCTTTGAAAAACTCAGACTTGGCCGGTACGCCCGCGGCGGATGCTGTTGATGACACCCGGCTTTCGTTCCGGCCGCAAGCCCTCAAGCGGGCCTTCCTGGATCACCTGCTGTATACGCAGGGAAAGTCCATGGAGTTGGCTTCGCGCAACGATTTGTACCAGGCGCTGGCGCACACCGTCAGGGATCGTCTCCTCAGGCGCTGGTCGGACACCTCGGTGATGCACAAGCGGCAAGGCACGCGCACGGTAGCCTATCTGTCCGCGGAGTTCCTGATGGGCCCCATGCTGGGCAGCAATCTGTTGAACCTGGGCATGACGGGCGAAGTGCGCGAGGCCATGCGCGAACTGGGCCTGGACCTTGACGACCTGCTGGCGCAAGAGGCCGAGCCCGGCCTGGGCAATGGCGGCCTGGGCCGGCTTGCCGCCTGCTTCATCGAGTCGCTGGCCACCCAGGAAATACCGGCGCTGGGCTACGGCATACATTACGAGTACGGTATTTTCTACCAGACCATCATCGACGGCTGGCAGGTGGAAAACACCGACAAATGGCTGCGCTACGGCAACCCCTGGGAATTGCATCACGCCGAGTGGGGTGTAGAGGTAAAGCTGGGCGGCAAGACCGAGCAATACACCGACGAGCAAGGTCGTTTCCGGGTGCGCTGGGTGCCTGCCAAAACGGTGACGGGAACCCCCTTCGATCTGCCCATCCTGGGCTATCGGGTCGATACCGTGAACACGCTGCGTCTCTGGCGCGCGGAAGCCACCGAGGCTTTCGATTTCTCGGTATTCAATCGCGGCGATTACCTGGGGGCGGTCAGCCGCAAGGTCACGTCCGAGAACCTGACCAAGGTTCTGTACCCGAATGACGAAAGCACGCAAGGCAAGGAACTGCGCCTGGAGCAGCAGTATTTCTTCGTCTCGTGCTCGTTGCAGGACATGCTGCGCATCCTGCTGCATCGCGGGGTGCCGGTCAGCCGCTTTCACGAGGCCTACGCGGTGCAACTGAACGACACCCATCCCGCCATCGGGGTGGCCGAACTCATGCGCTTGCTGGTCGACGAGCACCTGATGCCCTGGGACCAGGCTTGGGATGTGACGCGCAAATCGTTTGCCTATACCAACCACACCTTGTTGCCCGAGGCGCTCGAGCGCTGGCCCCTGGAACTCTTCGGTCGCATCCTGCCGCGCCACCTTGAAATCATCCTCGAAATCAACGCGCGCTTCCTGAACCAGGTGCGCATCCATTTCCTGGGGGACGAATCCCGCACCGCCCGCATGTCGCTGATAGACGAGAGTGGCGAGCGCTACGTGCGCATGGCGCACCTGGCCTGCGTGGGCAGCTATGCCATCAACGGCGTGGCCGAGCTGCATACCGAGCTATTGAAAGATCATGTGCTGTCCGACTTCCACGCCATGTGGCCGCACAAATTTGCCAATGTCACCAACGGGGTGACGCCACGGCGCTGGGTGGCCTTGAGCAACCGGGGGCAAACCGATCTGCTGATGCACAGCATGGGAGACGAGTGGATCAAGGACTGGTCGCGCATCCACAAGATCGAGGAATTCGCGCAAGATGCCGCTTTTTGCGCGGACTGGCGCGCCGTCAAGCGGGGCAACAAGCAGGACCTGGCCCTGCTGATCCGCGAGAAGACCGGCGTGGTGGTCAACCCCGATTCCATGTTCGATGTGCTGGTCAAGCGCATCCACGAATACAAGCGCCAGCATCTGGCGGTATTGCATATTGTTGCGCTCTATCACCGCATCAAGTCGCAGCCCAACCTGGATGCGATACCGCGCACCTTCGTGTTTGGCGGCAAGGCCGCGCCGGGCTACGAGCGCGCCAAGCTGATCATCAAGCTGATCACCTCGGTGGGCGAGGTCGTCAACCACGACCCCGACGTGCGTGACCTGCTCAAGGTGGTGTTCCTGCCCAATTTCAACGTCAGCAAGGGTCAGTGCATTTATCCCGCAGCCGAGCTCTCCGAGCAGATTTCCCTGGCTGGCAAAGAGGCATCGGGAACGGGCAATATGAAGTTCGCGATGAACGGCGCGCTGACCATAGGCACCCGGGATGGCGCCAACATCGAAATCGAGCAGGAAGTGGGGGCGGCGAACTTCTTTGGTTTTGGCCACTCGGTCGAGGAAGTCCATGCCTTGCAGGCTGCGGGATATCACCCGTTCGAGTACTATCGCCGCGACCCTGAGTTGCGCGCGGTGATAGATCTTATCCGCAGCGGGTTTTTCTCCCGTGGAGATCCCAGCCTTTTTGCCCCTCTGGTAGACGAGCTGCTCGGCGTGGACCGCTACATGCTGTTGGCCGACTATGCCTCGTACGTGGAATGCCAGGCGGAAGTCGACGCGGCCTATCGCAAACCCGAAGCCTGGACACGCATGTCCATCCTGAACTGCGCGCGATCGGGCAAGTTTTCCTCCGATCGTTCGATCGCGCAGTATTGCCAGAAAATCTGGCAAGTATTGCCGATACCTGTTGGAAACCATTCTGAAACATGACCCGCATCATCACGAGCCTGCTGGACACCGATCTGTACAAGTTCACGATGTGGCAGGCCATGCTGCATCGGCATCCCCAGAACCAGGCGCTGTATCGCTTTGTGTGCCGCAACCAACCCCGATTCCCCCTGGCCGAACTCCGGGATGAAGTGCAAGCCGAACTGGACGCCTTGTGCGAGCTGAGCTTTCGGGAATCCGAGCTTGCCTATCTGGCCAGCCTGCGCTTCATGAAGTCAGATTTCATCGATTTTCTGCGTATCTTCCGTTTCCGGCGTGGATTCCTGCAGGTCAGCACGGACGGTGACACTCTGCTGGTCGAAACCAGCGGCCCGCAGGTGCATGTGATGGGGTTCGAGATATTCGTGCTGTCCATCGTCAATGAACTGTACTGCCGGCGGCTGGACCAGCAGGCCGCGCTCGCGCAGGGGCGCCGCCTGCTGCAGGACAAGATCCAGGTGCTCAAGCGCGCGGCGACCGATCCCAAGGTGGTCGCGCGCGCACATCCCTTCGAGTTCTTTGATTTCGGCGTGCGCCGGCGCTACTCGCGCGAATGGCAAACCGAAGTCCTGAGCACCCTGAAAGCCGAGGTGCCCATGTTCTTCAAGGGCACTTCCAACGTCATGCTGGCGATGGATCTGGACCTGACGCCTATCGGCACGATGGCGCATGAATACCTGCAGTCGTACCAGGCGCAGCGGGTACGTTTGCGAGATTTCCAAAAAGCCGCGCTCGAGGACTGGGTGCAGGAATACCGTGGCGACCTGGGGATAGCCTTGACCGACGTGGTCGGCATGGATGCCTTCCTGGCCGACTTCGACCTGTATTTCGCCAAGCTCTTTGACGGCTTGCGGCATGATTCGGGCGACCCTTACGTCTGGGGGGAAAAGGCGCTGCGGCATTACGAATCCCTGCGTATCGATGCACGCACCAAGCGGCTGGTGTTCTCCGATGGGCTCAATATCGAACGCGCGCTGGCCCTGCACGATTACTTCTGCGATCGCACCCAGCTGGGTTTTGGCATTGGCACCAACCTGACCAACGATATGGGCCAGGAAACCTTGAGCATCGTCATGAAGCTGGTGCATTGCAACGGCCAACCGGTGGCCAAGCTGCCCGATACCCCCGGCAAGTCCATGAGCATAGATGAGACTTTCCTGGCCTACCTGCGCCAGGTCTTCCATGTGAAAGCCTGAAACCGGAACAGGCGCTTGGGGGGTGGCATCGGATGAAAAATCCGGGCCACCGCCAGGGGCATTTCACCCGGGCTGCGCCGGCCCGAAACGTCCTTGGCGCGCCGGGTATCAGACGGCGTAGAGATCCACGTATTCGTGCACGGGCATGGATTCGAGCTTTTCCTGGCTCAGCGACACGGCCAGAATCGCTGCCTGCTGCTTGCCGGCAAAGCGGCGGTTCAGGTTGATGCGGAATTTGGCTTCCAGCAGCGGGATGCCCTCGCCACGACGGCGCTTGTGGCCTATCGGGTATTCGCACACGACTTCATCGAACTGGCTGCCGTCATTGAATTCCACGGTCAGGGCGTTGGCGATCGAGCGCTTTTCCGGATCGTGGTAGTCGGCCGTGAAAAGAGGGTCTTCCACGCAGGTGATTTTGTCGCGCAGCGCATCGATACGGGGGTCGGACGCGATGCCGTCCTCGTAGTCGGAAGCCGTGAGGCGCCCGAACAGGATGGGTACGGCAACCATGTACTGGATGCAGTGGTCGCGATCGGCGGGGTTGTCCAGAGAGCCTTTCTTGTCGATGATGCGGATGCAGGCTTCGTGCGTGCGTATGGTGATTTTCCTGATGTCTGCCGCGTTCCTGCCGGTCTTGGCCAGCTTGTCGTGGATTTGCATGGCGCACTCCACCGCGGTCTGCGCATGGAATTCCGCCGGAAACGAGATTTTGAACAGCACGTTTTCCATGACATAGCTGCCGTAGGGGCGCTGGAACTCGAAGGGCCGGCCCTTGAAAAGCACGTCGTAAAAGCCCCAGGTCTTGGCCGACAGCACCGACGGATAGCCCATTTCGCCGGTCTTGGCGATCAAGGCCAGGCGCACTGCGCGGCTGGTTGCGTCACCGGCGGCCCAGCTCTTGCGGCTGCCGGTATTGGGGGTGTGCCGGTAGGTGCGCAGGCTTTGGCCGTCGACCCAGGCCAGCGATACGGCATTCAGGATTTCGTCGCGCGCCAGGCCCAGCATATGCGCGACCACGGCAGTTGAGGCCACCTTGACCAGCACGACGTGATCGATGCCAACCTTGTTGAAGGAGTTTTCGAGCGCGATGCAGCCCTGGATTTCGTGGGCCTTGATCATGCCGGTCAGCACGTCGCGCATGCTCAGGGGCTTCTTGCCTGCGGCCACGGCATTGCGCGATAGCCAGTCGGCCGTCGCCAGGATGCCACCCAGGTTGTCCGACGGGTGGCCCCATTCCGCGGCGAGCCAGGTGTCGTTGAAGTCCAGCCACCGTATCATGGCGCCGATGTTGAACGCGGCCTGGACCGGGTCGAGTTGGAAGGGGGTGCCAGGCACCTTGGCGCCGTTGGGCACGATAGTGCCGGGAACAACGGGGCCAAGCAATTTGGTGCAGGCGGGATACTCGAGTGCCTCGAGCCCGCAGCCCAGCGTGTCGATCAGGCAATTGCGTGCGGTCTCGTACGCCAGATCGGACTTGATTTGGTAGTTCTGGACGTAGTCGACGATATCGACCAGGACAGCATCCCAGTCAGGGCGTTTATTGAGCGTCATGTCGAAGTGGACTCCCAAATCGGCGGCATGGATTATTGGGGCCTGCCAACGCTATCGGCTGTTTGGGGATGAGCCCGCCTGGCTCTTTTGGGGTCGGCATGGCAAGCCACGCATGCCGCGGTGCTTGCCATGCCTGCGGGCGCTGGGGGCGCCTGCGGGAACCAGCGTTTACAGACTTCTAGAATACATCACCGGGCACGCGGACCCAGCCTTCCATCAGTACCCGTGCGCTGCGGCTCATGATGGCCTTGGTCACGGTCCAGGTGCCGCCTTGCTGGCTGGCTTGTGCGCCTACCCGTAAGGTGCCCGAGGGGTGGCCAAAGCGGACAGCATCGCGGTCGCCGCCGCCTGCCGCCAGATTCACCAGGGTGCCGGGAATGGCCGCCGCCGTGCCGATGGCAACGGCAGCCGTACCCATCATGGCGTGATGCAGCTTGCCCATGGACAGGGCGCGCACGAGCAGGTCGACGTCGCCGGCGGCCACTTGCTTGCCGCTGGAGGAAACATAGTCGACAGGCTTGGCGACGAAAGCTACCTTGGGCGTGTGCTGGCGCTTGGCGGCTTCATCGATATGCCCGATGAGGCCCATGCGCACCGCGCCATGGGCGCGGATGGTTTCGAACATCGCCAGGGCCTTGGGGTCGCCGTTGATGGCGTCCTGCAGCTCGGTGCCGGTATACCCGATTGCTTCGGCGTTGACGAAGATGGTCGGGATGCCGGCATTGATCATGGTGGCTTTGAGCGTGCCCACGCCAGGCACCTCGAGGTCGTCGACCAGGTTACCGGTCGGGAACATCGAGCCCCCCGCGCCTTCTTCCTCGGCGGCGGGGTCCATGAATTCAAGCTGCACCTCGGCGGCGGGGAAAGTAACGCCGTCGAGCTCGAAGTCACCGGTTTCCTGCACGGCGCCATCTGTCATGGGCACGTGCGCGATGATGGTCTTGCCGATGTTCGCCTGCCAGATGCGAACGGTTGCCGTGCCGTCTTGAGGGATGCGGCTGGCGTCGACGAGCCCATTGCTGATGGCAAAGGGCCCGACGGCGGCCGAGAGATTGCCGCAGTTGCCGCTCCAGTCGACAAATGCCGTGTCGATGGATACCTGGCCAAACAGGTAGTCCACGTCGTGGCCGGGCTGATCGCTCTTGGCGACGATCACCGTTTTGCTGGTGCTGGAGGTGGCGCCGCCCATGCCGTCGGTCTGCTTGCCGTATGGGTCCGGGCTGCCGATCACGCGCATCAGCAGTGCATCGCGCGCCGCGCCGGGTACCTGCGCGGCTGGCGGCAGATCCTGCAGGCGAAAGAACACGCCTTTGCTGGTGCCGCCGCGAATGTAGGTAGCGGGGACTTTGATCTGGGGTACGTGGGCCATGGAAGTTTTCCTCTGTGTTCTTACGCGGTGGCCGAGGATTCGAGGAAGTCCTGGGCAAAGCGTTGCAGCACGCCGCCGGCGTCGTAGATCGACACTTCTTCCGCCGTATCCAGGCGACAGGTCACCGGCACTTCCAGGCGCTCGCCGTTCTTTCGCTTGATCACGAGGGTCAGCGTGGCCAGCGGAGTAGCTTCGCCAATGACGTCAAAGGTTTCGGTGCCGTCGATGTTCAAGGTCTTGCGGTTCACGCCCGGCTTGAATTCCAGCGGCAGCACGCCCATGCCCACCAGGTTGGTGCGGTGGATGCGCTCGAAGCCTTCGGCGACGATGGCTTCCACGCCGGCCAGGCGCACGCCCTTGGCGGCCCAGTCGCGCGAGGAGCCCTGGCCGTAGTCGGCGCCGGCCACGATGATGAGCGGCTGCTTGCGGTTCATGTAGGTTTCGATGGCTTCCCACATGCGCATGACCTTGCCTTCCGGCTCCACGCGCGCGAGCGACCCCTGCTTCACCGTGCCGTCGTCGTTCTTCACCATTTCGTTGAAGAGCTTGGGGTTGGCGAAGGTGGCGCGTTGCGCGGTGAGGTGGTCGCCGCGGTGGGTGGCGTAGGAGTTGAAGTCCTCTTCGGGCAGGCCCATCTTGTCGAGGTATTCGCCTGCGGCGCTGTCCATCAGGATGGCGTTGGACGGCGACAGGTGATCGGTGGTGATGTTGTCGCCCAGCACGGCCAGGGGACGCATGTCCTTGAGCGCGCGCTCGCCGGCCAGTGCACCTTCCCAGTAGGGCGGGCGGCGGATATAGGTGCTGGTCGGGCGCCAGTCGTACAAGGGGCTGATTTGCTTGCCGCTATCCACGCTGATGGCAAACATAGGCTCGTAGACCTGGCGGAACTGTTCGGGCTTGACGCTGGCGGCGACGATGGCGTCGATTTCCTCGTCGGAAGGCCAGAGATCCTTCAGGGTGACCGGCTGGCCGTCCTTGTCGATGCCCAGCACATCCTTTTCGATATCGAAGCGGATGGTGCCGGCAATGGCGTAGGCAACCACCAGCGGGGGCGAGGCCAGGAAGGCCTGCTTGGCATAGGGGTGGATGCGGCCGTCGAAGTTACGGTTGCCGGACAGCACTGCGGTGGCGTACAGATCGCGGTCTATGACTTCCTGCTGGATCTTGGGATCCAGGGCGCCGCTCATGCCGTTGCAGGTGGTGCAGGCAAAGCCGACGATGCCAAAGCCGAGCTTTTCGAGCTCTGTCAGCAGCTTGGCGTCTTGCAGGTACATCTCGACCGTCTTGGAGCCGGGCGCGAGCGAGCTCTTGACCCAGGGCTTGCGGGTCAGGCCACGTGCGTTGGCGTTGCGCGCCAGCAGGCCGGCTGCGATCACGTTGCGCGGGTTGCTGGTATTGGTACAGCTGGTGATGGCCGCGATGATCACGGCGCCGTCGGGCATCAGGCCCGGCTCGTTTTCCACGACGCCCGAGATGCCACGGGCGGCCAGCTCGGAGGTCGGTACGCGGCTGTGCGGGTTGGACGGGCCGGCGATATTGCGCACCACGCTCGACAGATCGAACGAAAGGACGCGCTCGTATTCGGCGTTCTTCAGGCTGTCTGCCCAGAGACCGGCCTCTTTGGCGTAGGTTTCCACCAGCTTGACCTGCGCGTCTTCGCGGCCGGTCAGCTTCAGGTAATCGATGGTCTGCTGGTCGATGTAGAACATCGCCGCCGTGGCGCCGTATTCGGGCGTCATGTTGGAGATCGTGGCACGATCGCCCAAGGTCAGGTGGGCTGCGCCTTCACCGTAGAATTCCAGGTAGGACGAAACCACTTTCTGCTTGCGCAGGAACTCGGTCAGTGCAAGAACCAGGTCGGTCGCGGTGATGCCCGGCTGCAGTTTGCCGGTCAGCTCGACGCCGATGATGTCCGGCAGGCGCATCCACGATGCGCGGCCCAGCATCACGCTTTCGGCTTCCAGGCCGCCGACGCCGATGGCGATGACGCCCAACGCGTCCACGTGCGGGGTATGGCTGTCGGTACCGACCAGCGTGTCGGGGAAGGCCACGCCGTCACGGGCATGCACCACCGGCGACATCCGCTCGAGGTTGATCTGGTGCATGATGCCGTTTCCGGGCGGGATCACGTCGACGTTCTTGAACGCCTTCTTGGTCCAGTTGATGAAGTGGAAACGGTCTTCGTTGCGCCGATCTTCGATGGCGCGGTTCTTGTCGAATGCTTCGGGATCGAAGCCGCCGGCTTCAACGGCCAGCGAGTGGTCAACGATCAGTTGGGTCGGGACCACCGGGTTGACTTGCGAGGGGTCACCGCCTTTTTCGGCAATGGCGTCGCGCAGGCCGGCCAGGTCGACCAATGCGGTCTGACCAAGAATGTCATGGCAAACCACCCGCGTCGGGAACCACGGAAAATCCAGGTCGCGCTTGCGCTCGATGATTTGCTTGAGCGAGTCGGTCAGCGTGGCGGGATCGCAGCGACGCACCAGGTTTTCGGCCAGTACGCGCGAGGTGTACGGCAGCTTGTCATAGGCGCCGGACTGGATCGCCTCGACGGCTGCGCGTGTGTCGAAGTAATCCAGCGTGGTGCCAGGTAGGGGTTTGCGGTTTGCGGTGTTCATGGCGTCCGGAACAAAGGATATATTGATCAGGGTATGGAAGCGGGGGGCACGGGGCCTGCTAGGTAGCGGCCCGGCATTCCCCCCTTTCCCTGTCAGCGCTTTTCGAGCGGTACGAACTTCTGGTCATCCGGGCCGGTGTAGTTGGCGTTCGGACGAATGATCTTGTTGTCGATGCGCTGTTCGATGATGTGGGCCGACCAGCCTGCCGTGCGTGCGATCACGAACAGCGGGGTGAACATGGCGGTAGGCACGCCCATCAGGTGATAGCTCACGGCCGAGAACCAGTCCAGGTTGGGGAACATTTTCTTGATTTCCCACATCACCGATTCCAAACGCTCGGCAATGTCGTACATCTTGGTGTTGTTCGCGCTCTTGGCCAGGTTGTGGGCGATTTCCTTGATGACGACGTTGCGCGGATCGCTCACGGTATAGACCGGGTGGCCGAAGCCGATCACGACTTCCTTGGCTTCGACGCGGCGGCGGATGTCGGCCTCGGCTTCATCGGCGCTGCTGTAGCGCTGCTGGATTTCCAGGGCGACTTCGTTGGCGCCGCCGTGCTTCGGGCCGCGCAGCGCCCCGATGCCGCCGGTGATGGCCGAGTACATGTCCGAACCGGTGCCAGCCACGACGCGGCTGGTGAAGGTCGATGCGTTGAATTCGTGTTCCGCGTACAGGATCAGCGACGTGTGCATGGCGCTTACCCATTCGGCAGCCGGCTTTTCGCCATGCAGCAGATGCAGGAAGTGGCCGCCGATGCTGTCTTCGTCGCTGTCGGTGTCGATGCGCTTGCCGTTGGTGCTGAAGTGGTACCAGTAGAGCAGGGCGGGGCCCAGGCTGGCCATCAGGCGGTCGGCGATGTCGCGCGCGCCCGGGACGTTGTGATCGTCTTTCTCGGGCAGCACGCAGCCCAGCACGGACACGGCGGTGCGCATGACATCCATGGGATGGCTTGCTGCCGGCAGTGCTTCGAGCACGACCTTCAACTGAGTGGGCAGGCCGCGCAGGGCCTTGAGCTTGGTCTTGTAGGCGCGCAGTTCCGATACCGTGGGCAGCTTTTCGTGCACCAGCAGGTAGGCGATTTCCTCGAATTCGCTGACCTTGGCCAGGTCGAGGATGTCGTAACCACGGTAGTGCAGGTCGTTGCCGCTGCGGCCAACGGTACACAGGGCGGTATTACCCGCCACGACGCCCGACAGGGCTACCGACTTCTTGGGCTTGAACGTAGATCCTTCGGATTTCTGTTGTGTTTCGCTCATTGTGCTTCTCCTTACACGTTGTCGGGGGCAGGGCGGGTATCAGCCTTTCTTCTTGCTGAAGAGCTCGTCCAGTTTTTGTTCATAGGCGTGGTAGCCCAGGTACTTGTACAGATCTTCACGCGTTTGCATGATGGGCACGACATTCTTTTGCGTGCCTTCCTTGCGTATTGTCTCGTAGACCTTGAGTGCGGCCGCATTCATGGCGCGATAGGCGCCGCAGCAGTACAGAACGATGTCCACGTCAACCGACGCCAGCTCTTCGCGGGTAAAGAGCGGAGTGTGGCCGAACTCGGTGATATTGGCCAGGATGGGCACCTTCACCGCGTCGCGGAACGTCTGGTACATCGGCAGTTCCGTCATGGCTTCGGGGAAGATCATGTCGGCGCCGGCTTCAACGTAGGCGCAGGCGCGGTCGATGGCGGCGTTCAGGCCTTCGACGGCCAGCGCATCGGTGCGGGCCATGATGACGAAGCTCTCGTCGGTACGGGCATCGACGGCCGCTTTCACGCGGTCGACCATTTCTTCCTTGGAAACCACTTCCTTGCCGGGACGGTGGCCGCAGCGCTTGGTGCCGACCTGGTCTTCCATGTGCACGGCGCCGGCGCCGGCCTTGGTCATCGCGCGGATGGTGCGGGCAATGTTGAATGCGCCGCCCCAGCCGGTATCGATGTCGACCAGCAGGGGCAGGCTGGTGACTTCAGTGATGCGGCGAACGTCGGTCAGCACGTCTTCCATGGTGCTGATGCCAAGGTCGGGCATGCCCAGCGAGTTGGCTGCAACGCCACCGCCGGAAAGATACAGTGCCTTGAAGCCGCTGGCTTCGGCCATGCGGGCGGTGTAGGCATTGATGGCTCC
Organism: Verticiella sediminum; assembly: GCA_040392445.1. GTDB lineage: Bacteria > Pseudomonadota > Gammaproteobacteria > Burkholderiales > Burkholderiaceae_B > Verticiella > Verticiella sediminum_A. The sequence continues at coordinate 86,633 of JBEBVZ010000006.1, read as the reverse complement.
GACAACCTGCAGGGGTTTTTCGGCGGATACGGCTGCGCGGAATTTCGCGCCAGCAGTTGAGAGCGTCATGGTGTCTCCTTGAGTAAGGAAGCGGGGAATGTGTGAAATCGTCTCGGTACACGATACGGGCCGCGTGGACAGCGCGTGTCGTGTACCGCCCCGTTGGGGCGGCGGGCAGGCTGCCGGGGCGGCCTGCCGCCGAAGGCGTTCGCCTTCGTACCTGGAAAATCAGGCGAGCAGGTCTTTGATGCCGTCGCGCTCTTCCAGCAGTTCGTTCAAGGTGTGATCCATGCGCTCGCGCGAGAACGCATCGATTTCCAGCCCTTCGACGCGGGTGTACTCACCGTTGGCGGTGGTAACCGGCACGCCGTAGATGATGCCTTCCGGAATGCCATAGGAGCCGTCGGACGGAATGCCCATGGTGACCCACTTGCCGTTCGAGCCCAGTACCCAGTCGCGTACGTGGTCGATGGCGGCGTTGGCGGCCGATGCTGCCGACGACAGGCCGCGGGCCTCGATGATGGCGGCGCCGCGCTTGCCCACGGTGGGGATGAAGGTGTCGCGGTTCCAGGCCTGGTCGTTGATGGCTTCGTCCAGTTTCTTGCCGTTGATGGTGGCAAAACGCGTGTCCGGATACATGGTGGGCGAGTGGTTGCCCCAGACGATCAGGTTTTCGATGTCGGCCACTGCGGCGCCCGACTTGGCGGCCAGTTGCGACAGGGCACGGTTGTGGTCCAGGCGCAGCATGGCGGTGAAGTTCTTGGCGGGCAGGTCGGGTGCCGACTTCATCGCGATGTAGGCGTTGGTGTTGGCCGGGTTGCCCACGACCAGTACCTTCACGTTGCGGCTGGCGACGTCATTCAGTGCCTTGCCTTGGGCGGTGAAGATTTGCGCGTTGACGGTCAGCAGATCCTTGCGTTCCATCCCGGGGCCGCGGGGGCGTGCGCCCACCAGCAGGGCAACGTCGGCATCCTTGAATGCGGTACGCGGGTCGCTGTGGGCGGTCATGCCGGCCAGCAGCGGGAAAGCGCAGTCGTCGAGTTCCATCATGACGCCCTTCAGCGCCTTTTGCGCTTTCTCGTCAGGGATCTCGAGAAGCTGCAAAATGACCGGCTGGTCTTTACCAAGCATTTCGCCGGAAGCGATGCGGAACAACAGTGCATAGCCGATCTGGCCGGCTGCGCCGGTGACAGCAACGCGCATGGCGGGTTTGGTCATGGATATCTCCGAAAATGAGTGCAGGGGAAAGCCGTTGCGTACACGCTGTTGGTAGGGCACGCCACGACTAGCCGTGCAGTTTAACTCCGCCGGGATGATAGTGAACCAAGGGCCCTTCGTCAACAGTCTTATGTCTTATATAAGACATCTTTTGCCTGATTGGACATCAAGGTAATCCTTGTGACACAATCGCGCTCCATGTCCTCTGCAATACGCCCTGGCTCCTGTATTCCTCGTGCTGCCCACGACACCACTGCCGGTGGTGGCGGACGCCCGAGCCCGTCCGTACCTGGCGCAGCCTTCAGCCCCTTGTATCGCCAGATCAAGGCTTTGCTGGTGCAAAGCCTGGACCGCGGCGAATGGAAGCCCGGCGAATCCATCCCCAGCGAACTCGAGCTGGCGGCACGCTTTCAAGTCAGCCAGGGTACGGTGCGCAAGGCCATCGACGAACTGGCGGCCGAGAACCTGCTGCTGCGCCGCCAGGGCAAGGGAACCTTCGTCGCTACCCACCAGGAAGCCCGGGTTCGGTATCGCTTCTTGCGCCTGGCCCCCGACGAGGGCGAGCCAACCGCCGCGCAGAGTAATATCCTTGAGTGTCGGCGCCTGCGGGCGCCGCAGGATGTCGTGCGCAACCTGGAATTGCGTGCCGGCGACAGCGCCGTGCTGATCCGCCGCCTGCTCAGTTTTGGCGGCGTGCCCACCGTGCTGGACGAAATCTGGTTGCCGGGGGTGCTGTTTCGCGGACTGACCCTCGAGCGCCTGACGCGTAACCGCGGTCCCTTGTACGCGCTGTTCGAGACCGGGTTTGGCGTCAGCATGATCCGGGCTGACGAAAAGCTGCGTGCCGTAGCGGCAACCGCGGATACTGCCGCGACCCTGGAAGTGCCGGAGGGCACCCCGTTGATGCAGGTGGACCGGATTTCGTATACCTACGGGGGGCGCCCGGTAGAAGTTCGGCGCGGTTTGTATCGCACCGACCGGCACCATTACCGCAATGATCTGAATTGATTTCAGATGAAAAGTGTTCTCAATTGCAGGTACGAGTTGATACGTTTGGCCTGAATGGGCGAAAATAGCGTGTTCGACCGGCAAAAATATCTTGTCAGTTTGATTTTTCCTTCCGAGGTTGTAATGTCCGAAACCACCGCCAGGCCCATTCCCCGGCCCCGCAAAGAGTTCCGAAATATCACGGTTCCCCAGATTCTGTTCAGTTATCGATTGCCGCTAGCCGGCAAGTTATCGATTCTGCATCGCATCAGCGGGGCATTGATATTCCTGGCGCTGCCCATTTTCCTGCTTCCGCTTTTCGAGAGCAGCGTCAGCTCTGCGCAGAGTTTCGAGCAGTTCCGCGCCTTCGCGGCACACCCTTTGTCCAAACTGGTTCTGCTGGTCTTCATCTGGGCCTACCTGCATCACTTCTGTGCGGGCATTCGATACCTGGCACTCGATCTGCACAAAGGTATCGACAAAGCTTCGTCCGCACGTAGCGCCGCCATCGTGTTTGTTGTCAGCCTGGCCCTCACGGCAGTGTTCGGCCTCAAACTCTTCGGAGCCTTCTAATCATGGCATCCATGCAAAATGTCGGCTCGCGCCGTATCACCGTAGGTGCTGGCTACGGCGTCAAGGATTTCATCGCGCAGCGTGTCACCGCGGTCATCCTGGTCATCTACACTCTGGTGCTGGGTGTGCTGGCGCTGCTTACGCCCGAATTCAACTATGAAGGCTGGGTTGGCCTGTTCAACTTCCGCACCTTCACATTCCCGATGGGGCAGGTGCTGGCCACGCTGGCTGTGCTCGCAGTTGCCTATCACGCCTGGATCGGCGTGCGCGACATCTGGATGGACTACGTCAGGGCCACGGGCGTTCGCCTGGTGTTGCATGTACTGACTATCCTCTGGCTGCTCGGCGCCGTCGTGTATGCCGCCAAAATTCTCTGGAGTCTCTAAGCCGTGGTTGCTGTCAAAACTTCTCTGCCGCGCCGCCAATTCGACGTGGTTGTCGTAGGCGCCGGCGGTGCCGGCATGCGCTGCTCGCTGCAGCTGGCCCAGGCTGGCCTTTCCGTCGCCGTGCTCTCCAAGGTGTTCCCTACGCGTTCGCACACTGTCGCCGCCCAGGGTGGTGTCAGTGCTTCGCTGGGCAATATGAGCGAAGACAATTGGTACTGGCACATGTACGACACCGTCAAGGGGTCGGACTGGCTGGGTGACCAGGATGCCATCGAATTCATGTGCCGCGAAGCACCGAATGCCGTGTACGAACTCGAGCACTTCGGCATGCCTTTCGATCGCAACGCCGACGGCACGATCTATCAGCGCCCGTTCGGCGGCCATACCGCCAACTTCGGTGAAAAGCCTGTGCAACGCGCCTGTGCCGTAGCCGACCGTACCGGCCACGCCCTGCTGCACACGCTGTATCAGCGCAACGTGGCCGCGCGCACCCAGTTCTTCGTCGAATGGATGGCGCTCGATCTGCTGCGCAACGAGGCCGGCGACGTCGTTGGCGTCACCGCGCTCGAAATGGAAACCGGCGACATCTACATCCTGGAAGCCAAGACCACGGTGCTGGCCACCGGCGGCGCAGGCCGTATCTGGGCCGCTTCCACCAACGCCTTCATCAACACCGGTGACGGCCTGGGCATGGCGGCGCGCGCGGGCATCCCGCTGCAGGATATGGAATTCTGGCAGTTCCACCCCACCGGCGTGGCCGGCGCGGGCGTTCTCATCACCGAGGGCGTGCGTGGCGAGGGCGGCATCCTGCTGAACAAGGACGGCGAGCGTTTCATGGAGCGCTATGCGCCCACCTTGAAGGATCTGGCTCCGCGCGACTTCGTCTCGCGCTCGATGGACCAGGAAATCAAGGAAGGCCGTGGTTGCGGTCCGGACGGCAGCTACGTCGTGCTCAAGCTCGATCACCTGGGCGCCGACGTTATCAACAAGCGCCTGCCGTCGATCCGCGAAATCGCCATCAAGTTCGGCAACGTGGACCCGATCAAGGAACCGATCCCGGTCGTGCCCACCATCCACTACCAGATGGGCGGCATTCCGGCCAACTATCATGGCCAGGTCCTGTCCTACGAAAACGGCCAGAACAAGATCGTCAACGGCTTGTACGCGGTAGGCGAGTGCGCGGCGGTATCGGTGCACGGCGCGAACCGCCTGGGCACGAACTCGCTGCTCGACCTGATCGTTTTCGGCCGTGCTACCGGCAACCACATCGTCGAGTCGCATCCCGAACGTATTCGTTCGCACCAGGATATCCCGCAAGCGTCGCTGGACTTCTCGCTGGATCGCGTCAACGCGCTCGAAGCCCGTACCTCGGGCGAGAAAACCCAGGACGTGGGCAACGCCATCCGCAACTCGATGCAAGCGCATTGCGGCGTGTTCCGTACGCTCAAGTTGCTCAACGAAGGCGTTGAGCAGATCGAAGAGCTTGCCAAGCAGGCCGATCATATCTACTTCAAGGACAAGTCCAAGGTATTCAACACGGCCCGTGTCGAAGCCCTGGAACTGGCCAACATGACGGAAGTGGCGCGCGCCACCATCAAGTCGGCGGCCAACCGTACCGAGAGCCGCGGCGCTCACGCACTGGACGATCATCCCACGCGTGACGATGAAAACTGGCTCAAGCACACCCTTTGGTACACCGAGGGCAGCCGCCTCGACTACAAGCCCGTTCAGTTGAAGCCGCTGACGGTTGAGTCTTTCCCGCCCAAAGCGCGTACTTTCTAAGCAGGACGCTGGAATGAGCAAGAAACGAATCCTTAAGTTCGAAATCTACCGCTACGATCCGGACAAGGACGAGCGCCCGTACATGCAAAAGCTCGAGGTCGAGCTTGCGCCCACCGACAAGATGCTGCTTGATGCGCTGGTGCGCATCAAGAACGATGTGGACGACAGCCTGGCGCTGCGTCGCTCGTGCCGGGAAGGTGTTTGCGGCTCCGACGCCATGAACATCAACGGCAAGAACGGCCTGGCCTGCACGACGAACCTGAACGAGCTCAAAGAGCCCATCGTCCTGCGTCCCTTGCCCGGTCTGCCCGTCATTCGCGACCTCATCGTCGACATGACGCACTTCTTCAACCAGTATCATTCGGTTCGTCCCTACCTCATCAACGATGCACCGCCGCCCGAGCGCGAGCGCCTGCAAACGCCCGAGGCGCGTGAAGAACTGGATGGCCTGTACGAGTGCATCCTGTGCGCCTGCTGCTCGACGTCGTGCCCGTCGTTCTGGTGGAACCCGGACAAGTTCGTTGGCCCGGCCGGCCTGCTGCAAGCCTACCGCTTTATCGCTGACAGCCGCGACGAAGCCACGGCAAGCCGACTGGACAACCTGGACGATCCTTACCGTCTGTTCCGCTGCCACACCATCATGAACTGTGTAGACGTCTGTCCGAAGGGGCTCAACCCCACTTTGGCCATCGGCAAGATCAAGGAAATGCTGGTCAGGCGGACGGTGTAATGCCCGGCACGCTCAGCGAGCATGATCGTGCGCGCCTTCGTTGGCGCGCACGCCGCGGTTTGCTCGAAAATGATTTGATCATCACGCGTTTTCTCGACGCGTACGAAACCCGGCTTACTGACGACGACGTTATCGCCCTGACGGCTTTGCTCGAGCTCGGCGACAACGATCTGCTCGATTTGTTATTGGCCCGCAAGGAGCCCTCGGGTTCTCTTGACACGCAGTCGGTGCGCGAAATCGTGGCGCTACTGCGGACAGCCTGAACCCATTCTTATAGGAATGTTGCGATGAATTTGTCAGACAAGAAGGCGACACTGTCCTTTTCGGACGGCAGCCCAACTATTGATTTCCCGGTTTACGAAGGTTCGGTCGGCCCGAATGTGATCGACATTCGCAAGCTTTACGGCCAGACGGGCATGTTTACGTACGACCCGGGTTTTCTGTCTACGGCAGCTTGCCAGTCGGCAATTACCTACATTGACGGCGACAAGGGCGAGCTGCTGTATCGCGGCTATCCCATTGAGCAGTTGGCAACCAACTGCGACTTCCTGGAAACGTCGTACCTCATCCTGAACGGCGAGCTGCCCAACGCCGAGCAAAAGACCGACTTTGACCAGCAGGTGACTCGTCACACCATGGTCAATGAGCAGATGCATTCCTTCATGCGCGGTTTCCGCGCTGACGCGCATCCCATGGCCATCCTGACCGGTCTGGTCGGCGGCATGTCGGCGTTCTATCACGACTCGACGGACATCAACAATCCGCAGCACCGTCATATCTCGGCCATTCGCTTGATCGCCAAGATGCCCACCCTGGTGGCCATGACGTACAAGTTCTCGCAAGGCCAGCCTTTCATCTATCCGCAGAACGACCTGTCGTACACCGGCAACTTCCTGCGCATGATGTTCGCGACCCCTTGTGAAGAGTACAAGGTCAATGAAGTCGTCGAGCGCGCGCTCGACCGCATCTTCATCCTGCACGCCGACCACGAGCAGAACGCCTCGACCTCCACGGTCCGCCTGTGCGGTTCGTCGGGCACCAACCCGTTCGCCGCCATCTCGGCCGGCGTGGCTTGCCTGTGGGGCCCGGCTCACGGCGGCGCCAACGAAGCTTGCCTGCAGATGCTGGAAGAACTGCAAGCCAACGGCGGCATCGCCAAGGTCGGCGAGTTCATGGAGAAGGTCAAGGACAAGAACTCGGGCGTGCGCCTGATGGGCTTTGGCCACCGCGTCTACAAGAACTACGACCCGCGTGCCAAGCTGATGCAGCAAACCTGCAAGGAAGTCCTGCAGGCGCTGGGTCTGGAAAACGATCCGCTGTTCAAGCTCTCGATGGAAGTCGAGCGCATCGCCCTTGAAGACGACTACTTCGTGCAGCGCAAGCTGTACCCGAACGTCGACTTCTACTCGGGTATCGTTCAACGCGCCATCGGCATCCCCACCTCGCTGTTCACGGCCATCTTCGCGCTGGCCCGCACCGTAGGCTGGATCGCCCAGTGGAACGAAATGCTGTCCGACCCCGAGTTCAAGATTGGCCGTCCGCGCCAGCTCTTTACCGGTTCGGCGCCGCGTGACGTGCAGGAACTGAGCAAGCGTTAATCCGCCAGGCTGGCGAAAGCCGGCCTTGCGGCTTGACCTGGGCTCGGCCTGTTCGCAAAAAAGCCCGCATCTGTTGATGCGGGCTTTTTTGCGTCCGGCATGATGGTTACGCCTTTCGTCGGGTTGTGGGGGGCAAAGGTGTAGTAGTGATAAGCGTGTATTGCTTGCTACATCAGCCTTTTTTGCCTGCTTGCGCATGTCGGCCAAGCGCCGGGGGTTGCAATTGAACAACGCTATGATCTGGAGGAAAATGCGCCGCGGCAAAGTGCCTGGTGCGGCCGTGATGCCCGCTTCGCCGCAAAGTGCGTGCAAGTTGGCGGCGGATTCGCCAGGCATGCGCGGGCGTTAACCGTAGAACGATGGGGAATGCGGTAGAGGCAAAAGCGGGAGGATATTGCCCCAGGGAAATATTGGTGCGTTGCGCAATAAAAAGCGGCCCTTGGCGCACCTACCCCGAACTGATTCTGGGTGTTATCCTTACAGGCTATGTAATCCTCGTTCTTTTGGCGTCGTCTGTACCTCGCCGGGGTTTCGCCCCGTTTATTAAAGCGCCTTCTGCTCCAAATGCTATCCGCTAACCGGTCGGGCCGTGTCGCGGAAGGTTTTCCTGCATCATAAGGGTGAAGCACCCGAAAGGTGAAGCGTAGAAATGTCTACCGAATCTGAACGTCAGATCAATTCCTATTTGTTTGGCGGTAACGCCCCCTACGTAGAAGAACTCTACGAGCAGTACCTGGATAATCCCGGCTCGGTTACCGACAAGTGGCGCGCCTACTTCGACCAGCTCCAGCTGGTGCCTGCCTCCGATGGCCAGGAAAGCACGCGCGACCAGGCTCACGCCCCCATCGTTCAGTCGTTTGCGCAGCGTGCTCGGGAAAACGCGTTCATTCCGCGCGTGCAGGAAGCCGATCTCAGCGTCGCCGGCAAGCAGGTCCATGTCCAGTCCATCATCGCCGCGTATCGCTCGCTGGGCGCGCGCTGGGCTGATCTCGATCCGCTCAAGCGCCAGGAGCGCCCGCAGATCCCCGAGCTGGATCCCGCTTTCTACGGCTTGACCGAAGCCGACCTGGACAAGGTGTATTCGGCTACCAATACCTATTTCACCACCGCCGATCAGATGACGCTGCGCGACATCGTCAAGGCGCTGCGTGATACGTACTGCCGCTCCATCGGTGCCGAGTTCATGTACATCTCGAACCCGGCGGTCAAGCGCTGGATTCAGCAGCGTCTTGAAAGCATCATGGGCACGCCGTCGTTCTCGGCCGACAAGAAAAAGCACATCCTGCAGCAACTGACCGAAGCCGAAGGCCTCGAGCGCTTCCTGCATACCAAGTACGTTGGCCAGAAGCGCTTCTCGCTGGAAGGCGGTGAAAGCTTCATCGCCGCCATGGACGAAGTGGTGCTGCATGCCGGCTCGAGCAATGTGCAGGAAATCATTATCGGCATGGCCCACCGTGGCCGCCTGAACATGCTCGTGAACATCCTGGGCAAGATGCCCGCCGATCTGTTCGCCGAGTTCGAAGGCAAGTACAACGAAGAGCTTACCGACGGCGACGTGAAGTACCACAAAGGCTTCTCGAGCGACGTTTCCACCCCGGGCGGCCCCGTCCACCTGTCGCTGGCCTTCAACCCCTCGCACCTTGAAATCGTCAACCCCGTGGTCGAGGGCAGTGTGCGCGCGCGCCAGGAACGCCGCGGCGACACCGACGGCAGCCAGGTCCTGCCGGTGCAGGTGCACGGCGACGCCGCCTTCGCAGGCCAGGGCGTGGTCATGGAAACCCTCAACCTCGCCCAGACGCGCGGTTACGGTACCGGCGGCACGCTGCACATCGTCATCAACAACCAGATCGGCTTCACCACCTCCGACCCCCGCGATACGCGTTCCACGCTGTATTGCACCGACGTGGTCAAGATGATCGAAGCGCCCGTGTTCCACGTGAACGGCGATGATCCGGAAGCGGTTGTGCTGGTTACCCAGCTGGCCCTGGATTTCCGTCGCGAGTTCAAGCACGACGTGGTTGTCGACATCGTCTGCTTCCGCAAGCTGGGCCACAACGAGCAAGACACCCCGGCCATTACGCAGCCCCTGATGTACAAGCGCATCGGCCAGCATCCCGGCACGCGTCAAACCTATGCCGACAAACTGGTCACGCAAGGGGTCATGACGGCGGAAGAGGCCGACGAGCTGGTCAAGGAATACCGTCGCCTGATGGACGACGGCAAGCGTACGATCGAACCCGTCCTGACCGACTACAAAAACAAGTACGCTGTCGACTGGACGCCTTTCCTGAATCGCAAGTGGACCGACGCCGCCGACACCGCGGTGCCGCTGGCCGAACTCAAGCGCCTGGGCGAGCGCATCACCACCGTGCCCGACGACTTCAATGTCCACCCCATCGTGCAGAAGGTCATCAACGACCGCCGCACCATGGCGCAGGGTGACATGAACCTCGACTGGGGCATGGGCGAGCACCTGGCATTCGCGTCGCTGGTGGCCTCGGGCTACCCCGTGCGCATCACCGGCCAGGATTCGGGCCGTGGCACGTTCACGCACCGCCACTCGGTCCTGCACTCGCAACGTCGCGAACGCTGGAACGACGGCACCTACATTCCGCTGCAGAACGTGGCCGAGAACCAGGCTCCGTTCCTGGTGATCGACTCGGTGCTGTCCGAGGAAGCGGTGCTGGGCTTCGAGTATGGCTATTCCACGGCCGAGCCCAACACGCTCGTGATCTGGGAAGCCCAGTTCGGTGACTTCGTCAACGGCGCGCAAGTGCTGATCGACCAGTTCATCAGCTCGGGTGAAGCCAAGTGGGGCCGCCAGTCCGGCCTGACGATGATGCTGCCGCACGGCTACGAAGGCCAGGGCCCCGAGCACTCTTCGGGCCGCATCGAGCGCTTCCTGCAGATGTGTGCCGACAACAACATGCAAGTGGTCCAGCCGACCAATGCCGCGCAGATCTTCCACCTGATTCGCCGCCAGATGATCCGGCCGTTCCGCAAGCCGCTGGTCATCTTCACGCCCAAGTCGCTGCTGCGCAACAAGGATGCCGGCTCGCCGCTCAGCGATCTGGCCGACAGCAGCTTCAAGACCATCATCGGCGAAACCGATACCGCCATCGTCAGCGAAAACGTCAAGCGCGTCGTGCTGTGTTCGGGCAAGGTGTACTACGACCTGATGCATGCCCGCCGCGAACGCGAAGCCAACGACGTGGCGCTGGTTCGTGTCGAGCAGCTGTATCCGTTCTCGCACAAGGCGCTGTCCGAAGAATTGAAGCGTTACCCCAACGCCACTGAACTGATCTGGGCGCAGGACGAACCCCAGAACCAGGGTCCGTGGTTCTATGTCCAGCACCACTTGTTCGAAAACATGAGCGCAGGCCAGAAGTTGGGCTATGCAGGCCGCCAGGCTTCGGCTTCGCCCGCGGTTGGTTATATGGCGAAACACCAGGAACAACAGAAGGCATTGATTGAGCAAGCTTTTGGCAAGTTCAAAGGAGTTGCGTTAACCCGCTGATCCTGAATCCGGCGACGCGGCCTGTGTCTTGCTGTCGCGTCGCCACCAAAGCTTTGTTTAGTCACCGTATCTCTTGCCATCCCAGATTGAAGGAAAACCAACATGGCCATGTTCGACGTCGTTGTCCCGCAGCTCTCCGAATCCGTAGCCGAAGCCACTATGCTCACCTGGAAGAAAAAGCCGGGTGATGCAATTGCCATCGACGAGATCCTGATCGAAATCGAAACCGACAAGGTTGTGCTTGAAGTGCCCGCGCCCAGCGCCGGCGTACTCGCCGAAATCGTCAAGGGCGACGGCAGCACCGTTACCTCGGGCGAACTGATTGCCCGCATCGACAGCGAAGGCAAGGCCGCCGCAGCACCTGCCGCTGCCGCCCAGGAGCCTGCCGCCGCGCCCGCAGCCGCTGCTGCGGCACCGGCTGCTTCGGCACCCGCTGCCGGCATCGCGTCGCCTGCCGCTGCCAAGATCCTGTCCGAAAAGGGCGTGGACCCCGCATCCGTAGAAGGCTCGGGCCGTGGCGGCCGTATCACCAAGGGCGATGCCCAGCAAGCCAGCGCACCCGTCGCCGCAGCCCCCAAGGCCGCCGCCGCTCCCGTGGCTGCGCCCACGCTCAGCCTGGACGGCCGCCCCGAGCAGCGCGTGCCCATGAGCCGCCTGCGCGCCCGTATCGCCGAGCGCCTGCTGCAGTCGCAATCCGAAAACGCAATCCTGACCACGTTCAACGAAGTGAATATGCAAGCCGTCATGGACCTGCGTAGCCGCTACAAGGACAAGTTCGAGAAAGAACACGGCGTGAAGCTGGGCTTCATGGCCTTCTTCGTGAAAGCTGCCGTCGCCGCCCTGAAGAAGTTCCCGCTGGTGAACGCCTCGATCGACGGCAAGGACATCATCTATCACGGCTACTTCGATATTGGTATCGCCGTGGGCAGCCCGCGCGGCCTGGTGGTGCCCATCTTGCGTAATGCCGACCAGCTCAGCATCGCTGAGATCGAGAAGCAGATCGCCGACTTTGGCGCGCGCGCCCGCGACGGCAAACTCGGCCTCGAGGAAATGACCGGCGGCACGTTCTCGATCTCCAACGGTGGCGTGTTCGGCTCGATGCTGTCCACCCCCATCATCAACCCGCCGCAATCGGCCATCCTGGGCGTACACGCCACCAAGGAACGTGCCGTGGTCGAAAACGGCCAGATCGTTATTCGTCCGATGAACTACCTGGCGATGTCCTACGACCACCGCATCATCGACGGCCGCGAAGCCGTGCTGGCGCTGGTTGCCATGAAGGATGCCCTGGAAGATCCGCAGCGCCTGTTGCTGGATCTCTGATCCTTCCTGGGGCAGGGCGTTGAGCCCTGCCAGTCCGCTGCCAGATAAACCGGGGCTCGGCCCCGGTTTTCATCCAGTACAAAAGAGAACTTCAAATGGCCAAACAATTTGACGTCGTCGTGATCGGCGCCGGCCCCGGCGGCTACATCGCCGCCATCCGCGCGGCCCAACTCGGCATGTCGGTGGCCTGCATCGACGCCTGGCAGAACGGCCAAGGCGGCCCGGCTCCCGGCGGCACCTGCACCAACGTCGGCTGCATCCCGTCCAAGGCGCTGCTGCAATCGTCCGAGCACTTCGAACAGGCCAACCACCACTTCGCCGAGCACGGCATCGAAGTCAAGGGCGTCAGCCTGAAGCTCGACACGCTGATCGGCCGCAAGAACACGGTGGTGAAGCAGAACAACGACGGCATCCTGTACCTGTTCAAGAAGAACAAGGTCACCTTCTTCCATGGCAAGGGCGAGTTCGCCGGCCAGGTGGAAGGCGGCTGGGCCATCAAGGTCACCGGCACCGCCGAAGCCGACCTGGTTGCCAAGCACGTCGTCGTCGCCACCGGTTCGTCGGCGCGTGAACTGCCCGGCCTGCCGTTCGACGAAAAGGTCGTGCTGTCCAACGACGGCGCGCTGAACATCGGCGCCGTGCCGAAGACGCTGGGCGTGATCGGCGCCGGCGTGATCGGCCTGGAAATGGGCAGCGTGTGGCGCCGCCTGGGTTCCGAAGTCACCATCCTGGAAGCGATGCCGGAATTCCTGGCCGCCGCCGACCAGCAAGTGGCCAAGGAAGCCCTCAAGGCCTTCACCAAGCAAGGCCTGAACATCCAGATGGGCGTGAAGATCGGCGAGATCAAGGCCACCGCCAAGTCGGTGACCGTGCCCTACGTCGACGCCAAGGGCGCCGAGCAGAAGCTGGTGGTCGACAAGCTGATCGTCTCGATCGGCCGCGTGCCCTACACCGGCGGCCTGAACGCCGACGCCGTGGGCCTGAAGCTGGACGAGCGCGGCTTCGTCGCCGTGGACGGCGACTGCAAGACCAACCTGCCGAACGTCTGGGCGGTGGGCGACGTGGTGCGCGGCCCGATGCTGGCGCACAAGGCCGAGGAAGAGGGCGTGGCGGTTGCCGAGCGCATCGCCGGCCAGCACGGCCACGTCAACTTCAACACCGTGCCGTCGGTAATCTACACCTCGCCGGAAATCGCCTGGGTTGGCGAGACCGAGCAGGCGCTCAAGGCCTCGGGCCGCGAGTACAAGGCCGGCAACTTCCCCTTCCTGGCCAACGGCCGTGCCCGCGCCCTGGGTGATACCACAGGCTTCGTCAAAGTGTTGGCCGATGCCAAGACCGACGAAATCCTGGGCGTGCACATCATTGGCCCGCAGGCTTCCGAACTGATTTCCGAGGCGGTTACCGCCATGGAATTCCGGGCTGCGTCCGAAGACATCGGCCGCATCTGCCATGCGCACCCGACCCTGTCGGAAGCCCTGAAGGAAGCGGCGTTGGCGGTGGACAAGCGCGCGCTCAACTTCTAAACGGTTGCTCGAGTCGTGGGGCGGCGGGTGTAGCGTTAGCCGGTTTGCCTCGCGCCAATCTACCCCGGAAGGACACTGCGTTGTTTCCGGGGTATTTTTTTTGGCTGTCATGAACGTTCTTGAATACTACGAGCACGCGCTTGCAGAGCGTGGCTACAAGCCGGATGCCGCGCAGCGTGTCGCCATCGAGCGCCTGCAGCGCTACTACGACGACTGGATGCAGTTCAAGGCCATGCGCTCGAACGCGCTGAAGCGCCTGCTCAAGCGTCCGGATGTGCCGCGCGGCGTGTATATGTGGGGCGGGGTAGGGCGCGGCAAGAGCTTCCTGATGGATGCCTTCTACGCCACCGTGCCGGTCAGGCGCAAGACCCGACTGCATTTCCATGAATTCATGCGCGGCGTGCACAAGCAGCTCGATGACGTCAAGGGCATGGCCGATCCACTCGATGAAGTGGCCAGGCGCGTGGCCAAGCGCTATCGGCTGATCTGTTTCGACGAGTTCCACGTCTCGGACATCGCCGACGCCATGATCCTGTACAAGCTGCTCAATGGCCTGTTCGAGCATGGCACCTCATTCGTGATGACTTCGAACTACGAGCCGTCGACCCTGTATCCCGATGGCCTGCATCGCGACCGCATCCTGCCGGCGATTGCGCTGATCCAGGCTCGCATGGACGTGATGAACGTGGATGCGGGGGTGGATTACCGCAGCCGCGCGCTGGAGCAGGTCGAGCTGTATCACACGCCGCTGGACGCGGCCGCCGATGCCGCGCTGGCCAAGGCTTTTCACACGATTGCCGAGACGCCGCCGCAGAGTCCCGTCCTGCATATCGAGAATCGTGAAGTCAAGGCCCATAGCATGGCGGGTGGCGTGGTCTGGTTCGATTTCGCCACCTTGTGTGGTGGCCCCCGCTCGCAGAACGACTACCTGGAACTGGCGAGCCGGTTCCATACCGTGTTGCTGGCGGGCGTGCCCAGGATGGGTCCACGCCATGCGTCCGAGGCGCGGCGCTTTACCTGGCTGATCGATGTGTTGTACGACCATAAGGTGACGCTGATCATGTCGGCCGAATGCGAGGCCGACCAGTTGTATACCGAGGGGCCCATGGCCAATGAGTTCCACCGGACGGTATCGCGCATTATGGAAATGCAGTCGCGTGAATACCTGGAATCCGAGAGAAGGGTGGCGGCAACGCTGTAGACGCACTTTGCAGTGCAAGCTTGCCGCTGATGGTTCCGTTGCCTGATCTACTGCGCCTGGCGGCGCAGCTGGCGATGCCCGGCGCGTATGTGGCCGGGCTGCTATCCGATAGGTCGGCCTAGCGTACCAGGCTCAGGAATTCCGCGCGCGTGGCCGCGTTGTCCTGGAAGGTGCCCAGCATCATCGAGCTGACCATGACCGAGTTCTGTTTTTCCACGCCACGCATCATCATGCACATGTGCTGGGCTTCGATGACGACGCCTACGCCTGCCGCATTGGTCACCTTCTGCACGGCCTCGGCGATTTCGCGACAGAGGTTTTCCTGAATCTGCAGCCGGCGTGCGTACATGTCGACGATACGCGCCACCTTCGACAGCCCCAGCACCTTGCCGTTGGGCAGGTAGGCGACGTGGGCCTTGCCGATGAAGGGCAGCAGGTGGTGTTCGCACAGCGAATACAGTTCTATGTTCTTGACCACCACCATTTCGCTGTTCGTCGATGTGAACAAGGCGCCGTTGATAATGGTTTCGAGGTCTTCGTTATAGCCCTTGCAAAGGTACTGCATGGCTTTGGCAGCACGATGCGGCGTACGTTGCAGTCCTTCGCGCTCTACATCCTCGCCCAATTGGGTCAGGATGGCAGAGTAATGGTCTTCAAGCGTCATGACGGGTTCCTGGTTGCAGCACTAGGCGCGATGATACGCTGGTTCGCTGTTGCAAACCTGCGTACCCATGCCGGGTATGGGGGTGTAGGCGCTTGCAATGTGGTGGTCGGCGCCGCCGGGGTAAACTTCACCTTTCGCTTTTTTTCGCTAGGACAGCATGAATACGCGTGTACTTACCGGCATCACCACCACCGGCACTCCGCATCTTGGCAACTATGTAGGGGCCATCAGGCCGGCTATCGCGGCCAGCGAACAAGCGGGCGTCGACGCGTTCTTCTTCCTGGCGGATTTCCATGCCCTGATCAAGTGCGAAGACCCCGCGCGCATCGAGCGCTCGCGCCTGGAGATCGCCGCAACCTGGCTGGCCGCTGGCCTGGATCCGGAACGCGTCACCTTCTACCGGCAGTCCGATGTACCCGAGATACCCGAGCTCAGCTGGATCCTGACCTGCGTCACGGCCAAGGGCCTGATGAACCGCGCCCATGCGTACAAGGCGTCGGTGGACCAAAATACGGCGCAGGGCGTGGATCCCGACGACGGCGTCACCATGGGGCTGTTTTCCTACCCCATCCTGATGGCGGCCGACATCCTGATCTTCAACGCCAACAAGGTGCCGGTCGGGCGCGACCAGATCCAGCACCTGGAAATGGCCCGCGACATCGCCCAGCGTTTCAATTACCTGTATGGCCAAGGGCGCGAGATTTTCACGCTGCCTGAAGTGGTTGTGGACGATAGCGTGGCGACCTTGCCCGGCCTGGATGGCCGCAAGATGTCCAAGAGCTACAACAACACGATTCCGCTGTTCGAAGGCGGCAGCCGGGCGTTACGCGACGCTGTTGCGCGCATCGTCACCGATTCGCGGGGTCCGGGCGAGCCCAAGGATGCGGAATCGTCCCACCTGTATCCCATCTTCCGTGCCTTTGCCACACCCGAGCAGGATGCCGCCTTTCGCGAACGCCTGACGCAGGGCATGGGCTGGGGCGATGCCAAGCGCGAGGTCGTGGACACCATCGAAGGCGCGGTGGGCCCGATGCGCGAACGCTATCAGGCATTGATGGCGAATCCCGACGAGATCGAGGCGGCCTTGCAGCATGGCGCCGGCAAGGCAAGGGCGCTGGCCAAGCCACTGATGGAAGAGGTGCGCGCCGCGGTGGGCCTGCGCGCGAGCAAGCGCGTGGCGCCGGCCGCCAAGGCCAGCAAAGGCGCCAAGCTTGCGCGTTTCGTCAGCTTTCGTGAAAAGGATGGCAGCTTTCGCTTTCGCTTTCTGGCGGCCGACGGCGAAGAGTTGCTGGTGTCGGGCGGTTTTGCCGACCCCAAGGCCGCAGGCGCTGTGATCCGGCAAATCCAGGAAGCGGGTGCGGATGTGGTCGAGCCCGTTGCCGACAACGCCTACGCCATCGTGGTGAACGGCACGACGCAGGCCCAGCGCGATGGTTTCGCCGATGCCGCCACGCGGGATGCGGCGGCGCAAAAGCTGCGCAGCGAACTGGCGGCGCTGGCCCAGGCGCAGGCCAACTGATAGCAAAAGGGGCGGCAAGCGCTGCCCCATCCAGGTTCCTTGCCGCGGGCTGGTGCGACACCACCGCAGCGAATAATTGGGGTCAAAGACTTGGGGTCAGACCACGGTTTCAATCAGGAAACCGTGGTCTGACCCCAGTTTTCAACTCAAGCCAAGAACACCGCAAAGCTTAGGCTGAACGGCATTGGCTTAACCGCCCTTCAGTTTGGCGAACGCGGCGGCCATGGCGTTGTTGGACGGTGCTTGCTCCTTGCCGCGGGCCGGTGCGCCACCACCACCGCCGCGCCGCTCGTTCTGGCGCGGCGCATCGCCGCTGCTGCGCCGCACCGGGGCGGCATCATCGTTCAGGCGCATGGTCAGGGCAATACGCTTGCGGGCCTGGTCGACTTCCTGCACCTTGACGGTGACTGTCTGGCCTACCCGCACGACGTCGCGCGGATCCTTGACGAATTTTTCGGCCAGGGCGGATATATGTACCAGGCCGTCCTGGTGCACGCCGATGTCCACGAAGGCACCGAAGTTGGCGACGTTGGTGACCACGCCTTCCAGCACCATGCCCACATGCAGGTCTTTCAGGGATTCGACGCCTTCTTTGAATTGCGCCGTCTTGAACTCGGGGCGCGGGTCGCGCCCGGGTTTTTCGAGTTCGGCAAAAATATCCAGGACGGTGGGTAGACCGAACCGTTCGGTGACGAACTGGCTGGGCGAGACGCCCTTGAGCGCCGCGCGGTTGCCGATGACCTGGCGCACTTCGGCCTGTATCGTGGACAGGATTTTTTCCACCACGGGGTAGGCTTCGGGGTGGACGGCCGACGCATCCAGCGGGTTGTTGCCATCGGGGATGCGCAGAAAGCCCGCCGCCTGCTCGAAAGCCTTGTCGCCAAAGCGCGGGACATCCTTCAGGTTGGAGCGGGTGGTGTAGGCGCCGTTGGTGTCGCGCCAGGCCACGATATTGCGTGCCAGGGTGGCGTTCAGGCCCGACACACGGGCCAGCAGGGCGGCAGAGGCGGTGTTGACGTCCACACCCACCGCGTTCACGCAGTCTTCGACCACGGCGCCCAGCATGCGGGCCAGTTCGCGCTGGTTCACGTCATGCTGGTATTGGCCCACGCCGATGGCCTTGGGATCGATCTTGACCAGTTCGGCCAGGGGGTCCTGCAGGCGGCGGGCGATGGATACCGCGCCCCGCAGGCTGACGTCCAGTTCCGGGAATTCCAGGGCGGCGGTTTCCGAGGCTGAATACACCGATGCGCCGGCTTCGGACACCACCACGCGAATCAGGTTCAGTTCGGGGTGGCGCTGCATCAGGTCACCGGCCAGCTTTTCGGTTTCCCGCGAAGCCGTGCCGTTGCCGATGGCGATCAGTTCGATTTTGTGCTGCTTGGCGATGCGCGCCAGGGTGGCGATAGAGCCATCCCAGTCGCGACGCGGTTCATGCGGATAAACGGTGCTGGTTTCCACCAGTTTGCCGGTGCGGTCGATGGCGGCTACCTTGACGCCCGTGCGTATGCCCGGGTCCAGGCCCAGCACGGCCTTGGGGCCTGCCGGGGCAGCCAGCAGCAGGTCTTTCAGGTTGGCGGCGAACACGCGAATCGCTTCGGCTTCCGAAGATTCGCGCAGGCGGCCTATCAGTTCGGTTTCAAAGCCAGGCAAGAGCTTGACGCGCCAGGTCCAGCGGCAGACCTCGCCCAGCCACTTCTGGCGTGGATTGGCATCCAGGCTGAACAGCGGTCCCTTGATGCCCTTGAAGTTGGCGACCCGCGCCACGCAGGGGTGGGGCAGTTGCGCTTCGAGCTCGGAATCAAGGCCGATGCGCAGTTCGAGCACGCTTTGCTGGCGGCCGCGCAGCAGCGCCAACACGCGATGCGAGGGCAGGGTGCGCAGGGGCTCGGAAAACTCGAACCAGTCGCGGAAATTCGCGCCCTCGGCTTCCTTGCCCTCCGACACCTTGGAATACAGCAGGGCGGTGCCCCACAGGTGATCGCGCAGATTGGCCAGCAGGTCGGCGTCTTCGGCGAAGCGCTCGGACAGGATGTCGCGCGCGCCGTCCAGGGCGGCCTTGGCGTCGGCCACGCCCGCCTCGGCGTTGATGTAGCCGGCGGCCAGGCTTTGCGGGTCGGCCTGCTCGTCGGCAAGCAGGGTGTCGGCCAGGGGCTCGAGACCCGCTTCGCGGGCGATCTGGGCGCGCGTGCGGCGCTTGGGCTTATACGGTGCGTACAGATCTTCCAGCCGCTGCTTGGAGTCGGCCGTCTCGATCGCCTGCTGCAGCTCGGCCGTCAGCTTGCCCTGCTCGGAAATCGATTGCAGGATGCTGGCGCGGCGCGTCTGCATGTCGCGCAGGTATTCCAGCCGCACTTCCAGGTTGCGCAGTACGGTGTCGTCCAGTCCCCCGGTGACTTCCTTGCGGTAGCGCGCAATGAAGGGTACGGTCGCGCCGCTGTCCATCAGCTCGACGGCGGCGGCTATCTGTGCGGGGCGGGCACCCAGTTCCTGAGCCAGCTGGGCTAGCAGGCGGGCCTGGTTCTGGGATTCGTTTTGCGGAACCGCCGTAACGGTGGGAACAGCAGGCGTAGCGATATCGGTCATGGAGTGCTTTTTGGGCCGGCTCCTGGTCGGGAGCCTAAACCTGGAATGGCAAAACCTTCGATTTTGCCACCAAATGACGACAGCTGTCGGCCTGGCCTGGAATATGGACGGGTGCGCGCCGTATGGGCGCACCCGTGAAAGGCTTAGGCCCGGGTGGAATAGGCCTCGGACACAGGGGCCTGGAGTTCTTCGCGCCGGGCGTATTTCTGGGCAAGCACCGCACACACCATCAACTGGATCTGGTGAAAGATCATCAGGGGCAACAGCGCCGGCCCGATGGCGCCGCCGGCAAACAGCACCTGCGCCATGGGCACGCCGGTGGCCATGCTTTTCTTCGAGCCGCAGAACACGATGGTGATCTCGTCTGCCTTGTTGAAGCCCAGGCTGCGGGAAAGCCAGGTGGTCATGGCAAGCACCACTGCCAGCAGTACGCAGCACACCACGGTCAGGGCGATCAGGGCTGTGGGCGGCACTGTGGCCCACAGGCCGCCGATCACCGACGCGCTGAACGCGGTATAGACCACCAACAGGATGGAGCTTTGGTCGACCTTGCCCAGCCACGATCGGTTGCGGTCTATCCAGTTGCCTATCCAGGGCCGCAGCAGGTGGCCGGCCAGGAAAGGCAGCAACAGCTGGGCGCTGATATGGATGACGGCGTCCAGGGTCGACGTCGTTCCCGCGTCGTTGTCCAGCAGCAGCTTGACCAGCATGGGGGTGATGATGATGCCGATCAGGCTCGAGGCCGATGCGCTGCAGACCGCAGCGGGAATGTTGCCGCGCGCGATCGAGGTGAAGGCAATGGCCGACTGCACCGTGCCGGGCAGGGCGCACAGATAGAGCACGCCGATATACAGCTGTGTGCCGAGCAGGGGCTCCAGCACGGGGCGCAGGGCCCAGCCCAATAGCGGGAACAGGATGAAGGTGAAGGCCACCACCAGCAGGTGCAGGCGCCAATGCATGGCCCCGGCAATGATGGCGCCGCGCGAGAGCTTGGCGCCATGGAAAAAGAACAGCAGGGCGATCGCCAGGGTGGTGATCCAGTCAAAGACCACCGCGCCCACGCCATGCGCGGGCCAAAGGGTTGCCGCGATCACGACGGCGATCAGGATAAGCGTGAAATTATCGAACAGCAGGCGTAGGCGGGACATAGGTGCAATGGGATGGACGGAACGTAACGGATGGGACCTTAGCGTATTCTGTAGCCTTGTACTAACGCTAATCCGGCATAAAGTATCGCTGAACAGACATGATGCATACGTTTGCAGGAAATCTGGACGAGCTCGAGGCACTGCCACGCCCGGTTTACGGGCATGCCCAGGCGCTGCCCAACCGGGCCCTGGGCTATCGGCACAGCCATGCCTGGGTCCAGTTGTCGTATGCGGCGCAAGGCGTGCTCGATGTGCGCACCGCCAGCGGGCGGTTCATTTCTCCTCCCCAGCAGGCCATCTGGATTCCCGCGGGTGTGACGCACCGCGTGCTCTGCTCGGCCGACACGCAGATCCGCAGCCTTTATATCGATCCGGGTGCTGTGCCCTGGGGTCCGCCCACCTGCCGGGTGCTCGGCGTGGGCGCGCTGCTGCGCGAGTTGATCCGCAGTTTCAGCCGGCTGCCGATCCTTTATGAAGAGCAGGGCGCCGATGCCCGCCTGGTCAGTGTGCTGCTGGATCAGCTGGCCTGCGCTCCCGAGGTGGGGCTGGCATTGCCCTTGCCGCGGGATGCGCGGCTACGCAAACTTTGCAGCCGCCTGCAGGCGCGTCCCGATGCGCGCGATAGCCTGCAAGACTGGGCCGAGCGTCTCGGCGTTTCGGAAAAAACCCTCAGCCGCCTGTTTTTCAACGAGACGGGCATGGGCTTTCGTTTGTGGCGGCAACGCTTGCGAGTGCTCAGCGCCTTGCCCATGCTCGAGCGCGGCGAGCGCGTCACCGATGTGGCCCTGGCTTGCGGCTACGACAGTACGTCGGCCTTTATCGCGGTTTTCCGCGAGCAGTTGGGCGCCACGCCGGGCGAGTTCTTCAGCCATGGCGTTTCAATAGAGACGCCGGCGTCATGACGCCGGCCTTGCCGTGCCGGCGCCGGGCAGGGCTTGCCTGCTGGCGCAATATGTTATAACAAATCATCGGGTGCCAGAACATACAGTACCGCAAAGCACGGTACGGCTGGCGAACCTATCTGCCTACGAGACAGGGCAACCATGATCCAAGAGTCTGACTACCTCCAGCATCTTGACCTTCTTCACGAGCAGAACTGGCCTGCCGGCGTGCCGCGCGAGCCGGCCTATCCGTTTGGCGAACGGCCGCTTACCGACTACCTGCGCCTGTGGGCGCAAAAGCAACCGGACAAGGCAGCCATTGTCTTTTACGGCACGCAGCTGACTTTCGGCCAGTTGGACGAGCTGAGCAATCGCTTTGCCAACCTGTTGCTGGACAGCGGCGTGGCCCGGGGCGATAGGGTTGCGGTGTTCCTGCCGAATTGCCCGCAGTTCCTGATCGCGTTCTACGGCATTCTCAAGATCGGCGCGGTCCATGTGCCGGTCAATCCCATGTTCAAGGAACATGAGCTCCTCTACGAACTGAACGACAGCGGCGCCCAGGTGCTGGTGGCGCTGGATCAGTTGATGGACACCGTGCGCCGCGTGCGGCCTGGCAGCGCGCTGCGCGAGGTGTTCGTCACCAGCATTCGCGAGATGCTGCCCGATACCCCGACGCTGCCCTTACCCGCGTCGCTGGATCTGCCGCCTGTTGTCTGCGGTGATGCCCGTCATCTGATGACCGAGTTGGCCCAGGCCAGCGCCCAGGCGCCCGATGTGGCGGTGTCGCTCGACGAGCTCGCTGCGCTGAACTACACCGGCGGCACCACCGGCATGCCCAAGGGCTGCATGCATACCCAGCGCGCCATGCTGTATACGGCGGCCACGTCGGCCAGTATGGCCATCGGCCTGGCCGACGACGATATCGGCATCGGCGTCAATCCGGTGTTCTGGATCGCCGGCGAAAACGCCTGCGTGATCATGCCGGTGTTTCGCGGCGTCACAGTGGTCATGCTGGCGCGCTGGGATCCGGTGGCCTGGATGACGGCGGTGCAGCGCTATCAGGTTACGTTCGCCACCCTGGTGGTCGATGCGGCGGTCGAGGTCATGGACCATCCCGATGCGGGTCGCCACCAACTGCGTTCGCTGCGCAGCATGCGGGTATCTTCCTTCGTCAAGAAACTGGGCATAGGCTATCGCGAGCGCTGGCGCGCCCTGACCGGGACCACCATGATAGAGGCCGCCTGGGGCATGACGGAAACCCATACCAGCGATACCTTCACCCGCGGCATGCAGGACGCCGACTACGATTTGACGGTGCAGCCCATTTTCGTGGGGCTGCCCGTGCCGGGCACGCAGATCAAGATCTGCGACTTCGAAACGCACGAGATCAAGCCGCTGGGCACAGAGGGCGAACTGTGCTGCCGCTCGCCGTCGGTGCTCAAGGCGTACTGGAACAATCCGGCGGCCACCGCCGACGTCCTGCGCGATGGCTGGCTGCATTCGGGCGACATCGGCATGCTCGATGAGCACGGCTACCTGCATTTCCTGGGGCGCCGCAAGGAAATGCTCAAGGTCAAGGGCATGAGCGTTTTCCCCGCCGAAATCGAAGCCATACTCGGCATGCATCCCAGCGTGAGGGGTTCCGGCGTCATCGGCCGACCGGACTCGTCCAGGGGCGAAGTGCCGGTCGCCTTTGTGCTGATCGACGACCAGCACAAAGGACAAGTCACGCCCGAGAGCCTGGCGCAGTGGTGCGCCGAGCGCATGGCCACCTACAAGGTGCCCGAACTGAGGTTCGTCGATCAACTGCCCATGACCACGACCGGCAAGGTCAAAAAGGGGGAGCTGTCCGGCTTGCTTTGAAGGTACGCATCCGGGCCAGTTTGCCCACCAAACAGGGCCCCTTCTGATCGGGGCTTTTTCGAATCCCAGATATCCCGCCATGACCCAACACTCGATACTCATAGCCAACCGGGGCGAAATTGCGATCCGGATCGCCCGCGCCTGCACGGAACTGGGCCTGCTCTCAGTCGCCGTCCACGCCCAGGACGATCAGCATTCGCTGCATGTCCGGCGCGCAACCCAGGCGTATGCGCTGCCTGGGCGGGGCGCCGCGGCCTATCTCGATATAGCCGCCATCATCGACGTGGCCCGCCAGGCGGGGTGCGATGCCATCCACCCGGGTTATGGGTTTTTGAGCGAGAGCGCGGAATTCGCCGCCGCCTGCCGCAGCGCCGGCCTGATCTTCATCGGGCCCACGCCGGAAGTGCTGGGTGTGCTTGGAGACAAGGTCAGCGCGCGCCGGGTCGCGGCCGATTGCGGTGTCGCCATCCTCAGCGGCACCTGCGGGCCGACCAGCCGCGAAGACGTTCATGCTTTTTTCCAGACCTTGCCCGCGGGCCAAGGCGCCATGATCAAGGCGGTTGCCGGGGGTGGCGGGCGAGGCATGCGGGCCGTGGGCAGTGTGGCGGAAATCGACGAAGCCTATGCGCGCTGCCGCTCGGAAGCCAACGCCGCATTTGGCTATGACGAAGTGTTCGTGGAAGAGCTGATAGGCGACGCCCGCCATATCGAGATTCAGGTGATAGGCGACGGCACCGGTGCCGTCACGCACCTGGGCGAGCGCGAGTGCAGCGTGCAGCGGCGCAACCAGAAAATCATGGAGATCGCGCCCAGCCCGACCTTGTCCGCGCAATTGCGCCAGGATATTGCCCAGGCCGCGCTGACGATGGCTGCCCAGGTCAAATACCTGGGGTTGGGCACCTTCGAGTTCCTCGTCGACAGGCAGTACGAGAACCGTTATGCCTTCATCGAGGCCAATCCCCGGCTGCAGGTCGAGCACACGATTACCGAGGCGATTTACGGCATCGACCTGGTCCAGGCGCAAATTCGCGTATGCCTGGGCCAAACCCTGGCCGAACAGTCTTTGCTCCAGGCCGATCTGGGCGAGCCCCGAGGCTATGCCATCCAGCTGCGCGTCAATATGGAAACCATGCAACCCGATGGCGGCTCGCTGCCGGCGGGCGGCACGATCAGCGCCTACGAGCCTCCCGCCGGCCCGGGCATCCGGGTGGATGGCTATGGCTATGTCGGCTATCGCAGCAGCCCCAGCTACGATTCGCTGCTGGCCAAGATCATCGTGCATGCGCCGTCCGGCCCCTACGGCGCGGCCGTGGCTCGGGCTCGTCGTGCGCTGCAGGAAACACGCATCGAAGGGGTGGCCACCAACGTCGGTTTTCTGGCCGCCCTGCTCGAGCATCCCGATGTGGTGTCCAACGATATCTCCACGCGCTGGCTGGAGTCCCATATTGCCGGGTTGCTGCCCCAGGTCGCGGCCAATGCCGTCGACCCTTTCTTTGCCGGGCAGGCCGATGCCGCCGGCGCCAAGCCGGGTATGACGCGCGAGGTGCCGGGCGCGGTTGCCGTGCCGGCGCCGATGCTGGGCGTGGTCGTGTCGCTCGATGTGGCGCCGGGCGACACCGTGCGCGCGGGCCAGCAGGTGGCGGTGCTCGAGGCGATGAAAATGGAGCACGTCGTCCTGGCAGGGGTTGACGGCGTGGTCGTGCAGGTGGCCGCCGGCAAGGGCGAAGTCCTGGCCCCGGGCGAGCCGCTGTTGTTCATCACGCAGCAGGAAATCGCGGGGGCGCAGGAAAGCCTGGCCGAAGAGATCGACCTGGACCATATCCGGCCAGATCTTGCCGAGTCCTTGGCGCTGCATGCCATGACGCTGGATGACGCCCGCCCCGACGCCATCGCGCGGCGGCGCAAGAACGGGGGGCGCACCGCCCGCGAGAACATTCACGATCTGCTGGATGCGGATAGCTTCGTGGAATACGGAGGCTTGACGATGGCCGCGCAGCGCAGCCGCTATGCGGTCGATCACCTGCGCAAGATCAGCCCGGCCGACGGCCTGGTGGGCGGGCTGGGCACCGTGAACGCCGAACTCTTTGGCGCCGAGCGCGCCAAGACGATAGTGGCCGCCTACGACTACACCGTCCTGGCCGGAACCCAGGGTAGTTTCAACCACAAAAAGCAAGACCGCCTGTATCAGCTGGCTTTCGAGTTGCGGCGCCCGTTGGTGCTGTTTGCCGAAGGCGGGGGCGGCCGCCCGGGAGATACCGACAAGGCCTTGTTCAAGGTAGCCAGCCTGGATATTCCAACCTTCCGGGCGTTCGCGAAACTCTCGGGCCTGGTTCCCCTGGTGGGCATCGTCCATGGCCGCTGCTTTGCCGGGAACGCGGCCTTGCTGGGCTGCTGCGACGTGATCATCTCCACCCGCAACGCCAACATCGGCATGGGCGGGCCGGCCATGATAGAAGGGGGCGGCCTGGGCGTATATACCCCGGAAGAAGTCGGTCCGGTCGAGGTGCAAACCCGCAATGGCGTCATCGATGTGCTGGTGGACGACGAAGCGCAGGCAGTGGCCGCCGGCAAAAAATACCTGTCGTATTTCCAGGGTTGCACACCAGACTGGCAATGCCAGGATCAACGTCATCTGCGCCGCCTGGTGCCGGAAAATCGCCTGCGTGCCTACGATGTGCGCAGCGTCATCCACACCCTGGCGGATGACGACTCGGTGCTCGAGCTGCGCGAGCATTTCGGCCTGTCCATGGTGACCGCGCTGATCCGGATCGAAGGCCGGCCCGTGGGCCTGATCGCCAACAACCCCGGTCACCTGGGCGGCGCCATCGACGCCGACGCCGCCGACAAGGCCGCGCGCTTCATCCAGCTGTGCAATGCGCACAAGCTGCCCATCCTGTCGCTGTGCGATACACCGGGGTTCATGGTGGGCCCCGAGGCCGAAAAAACCGCGCAGGTGCGTCGGGTCAGCCGCATGTTCGTCAACACCGCCAGGCTGGATGTGCCGCTGTTCACCGTGGTTCTGCGCAAGGGCTACGGGCTGGGTGCGATGGCCATGGCCGGCGGCGACTTCAGCGCCACCACCTTCACCATCGCCTGGCCCACCGGCGAGTTCGGTGGCATGGGGCTGGAAGGCGCTGTGCGACTGGGCTTTCGCAAACAGCTCGAAGCCATTGCCGACCTGGACGAGCGCCAGCAGGAATACGGGCGCCTGGTGGCCCAGATGTACGAGCAGGGCAAGGCGCTGAACATGGCCGCCGTGCTGGAGATCGATGATGTGATCGATCCCGCCGACACGCGGCGCTGGGTGGCCAATGGCCTGCAGGCCACAAGCCAGGCCGGCGAGCGCCAGGCACGCCAGGGCGGCCACGTGGAAACCTGGTAGCTCTTCGCGCGAAGGCGTGTGGTGCGCCTTTGGCGTGGGGGCTTGTGCGACCGTGACGGCAGGGTAGTACAGGCCCCATTCTTGCTCACGGATCCAGGCGGGCGTGGCTCCCTACCCGGGGGGCGCGCCAAGCAGCCTGAGTGGTTCAGCCGGAAGGCGCGAGCACAGACGCCAAGCGTGGTCCGGCCGGGCGGGGTAATAGCCAGGAGATCATCGTGTGCGCAACTCGCTTGTTTTGTGCGTTTCACTTTCCCTCGCGTTGGCTGGTAGTTTTAGCCTGTGCGATGCTTGCACTGGCGGCTACCAAAGTATCGGCCGCTGCGGCTGATGCCCGCCCGCTGGATGCGCGGATGCAAGCCCAGCCTTACCGGCTGGCCCAGGCCCCATCCGACACCCCCGACCTGCAGGCCTTGAGCCAGATCACGATAGGCGACTTTTCGGTGGTGGAAGTGCGTGGCACCGCCTTGCCCGATGCCCGTAGCGGCCGTCGCCTGGAAGGCATACGCCAGGGTGGCGGTATTGTGATCGATGACCACGGGCTGGTGCTGACGATAGGCTATCTGGTCATCGAGACCGAGAAAATTGAAATCATGGGAACCGACGGCGAGAGCATTCCCGCCTCGCTTGTTGCCTATGACCAGGACACGGGCCTTGGGCTGGTCCGGGCTGCGCTGCCCTTGGCGGTTCGCCCCATGGCTTTCGCCGAGTCGGGCAAGGCCAAGGTCAGTGATCCGGTGCTGGTGGTCGGTTTCGACGGCGTGGCGCCGGCCTATATCGTGGCTCGACGCGAATACGCCGCATCCTGGGAATATCTTCTGGATGATGCTTTGTTTACCGCGCCCGGTACGACGGGCTGGAGCGGCGCGGCCCTGATCAACCACGAGGGCAAGCTGCTGGGCGTTGGCTCGCTGCTGGTGGCCGATGCGCTGGGCAGCAATACGCAGTTGATAGGCAATATGTTCGTGCCCATCGACTCGCTCAAGCCCATCCTGAACGACCTCGTCGAGCATGGGAAAAGGCAGGGGCAGGCGCGGCCCTGGTTGGGCATCAGCCTGCAGGATCTGCAAGGCAGGCTGCTGGTGACGTGGGTGGCTGACGACGGGCCGGCCGCGCGCAGCGGCGTGGCCGAAGGCGACATTATTCTGGCCGCAGGCGGCCAACCGCTGAAGGGGTTGGCGGATTTTTACCGCCGGCTCTGGAGTAGCGGCGCGGCGGGCACCGAAGTCCGGCTCGATGTGCTCAAGGGCAACGAAGTGCGCACCATCCCGGTCAAATCCATGGAGCATGCGCAGTATCTGCGGGCGCAGCCAGCCTACTGAGCGGCCGGTGCCTGGCGGATGGGCGCGCTACACTGTGGGACTTGCCACGCACTTTCCTTGCCCGGGCGTGCAGCGGGTGCGAGAATCGTTGCTCCCGCCAATTTTGCCACCCGCACCCGTGATTCCTCCTAGCATCGAAGCGATCCGGCACCGTATTGCCACCTTTCAGGAAGAGCATCGCGATCTCGACGTTGCACTCTCAAGCCTGGTGCGCGACAGCTTTGCCGATCAACTGACCATACTGCGCTTGAAAAAGCGCAAACTGCAAATCAAGGATGAGATCGTCCGGCTGCAGATGTTGCTGGTACCCGATATACATGCCTGACCTTTCCGCCGATACCGAAGACCAACCATCCGCAGCTGGCAATACCACGACCGAGGTTCAGGAACTGTTCGCGGCGTCGGGCCTGCTTGCCCGCCGCCTGCCGGGCTACCGCGTGCGTGCCCAGCAGCTCGAGATGGCCTGCGCGGTTGCCCGTACGCTGGACGAGGGCGGCACCCTGGTGGCCGAGGCCGGCACCGGCACCGGCAAAACCTATGCCTATCTTGCGCCGGCCCTGCTCAAGGGCGGCAAGGTGCTGGTGTCTACCGGCACCAAGACCCTGCAGGACCAGCTTTTTGCCCGTGACCTGCCCCAATTGGTTGCCGCCATGCAGGTGCCCGCCAGTATTGCCCTGCTCAAAGGGCGGGGCAATTATCTGTGCCATCTGCATCTGCAGCGTACCCAGGAAGACGACCGCGCCCTGACTTCGCGCTATGAAGTGGCGCAGTTGCGCCACATCGTGAAGTTTGCCAAGCGCACCCGTACCGGCGATCGTGCCGAGCTGGCCGAAGTGCCCGACAATGCCGAGATCTGGAACAAGGTCACGTCCACCCGGGACAACTGCCTGGGAGCCGATTGCGAGTATTACCGCGATTGCTTCGTCGTGAAGGCGCGCAAGGCCGCCCAGGAGGCCGAGGTGGTGGTGGTGAACCATTCCCTGTTCCTGGCAGACCTGGCGCTCAAGGACGAAGGAATTTCCGAACTGCTGCCGGCGGCAGACTGCGTGATCTTCGACGAAGCCCACCAGTTGCCCGATGTCGCCACGCGCTTTCTGGGCGAATCGGTGTCCACCCACCAGATGCTGGACCTGGCCCGCGATGCCATGTCGGTGGGTCTGGCCCAGTCGCGCGATAGCGCCGACTGGCTGGCGCTGGCGCGCCCGCTGGAACAGGCGGCGCTCGACCTGCGGCTGGCCTGTGCCCAGATCGAGCGCATGCCCGGTCAGAAAAGCGCCTTCGATGCACTGCCCGACCCAGCCGCTTTTGAAGATGCGATAGTCGACGCCTGCGGCGCCGTGCGCACGCTCGGGCAGGTGCTGGCCGTGGTGCGCGAACGCCACCCCGATCTTGAACTGCTGGCCAGGCGTGCTCCCGAACTGTTCAGCCGCCTGCAGCGCTGGGTGCCTGCGCGCAAGTCGGGCGACGATGCCGATGCCGAAAGCGCCTGGCCCGAGGAAGACGCCACCGATAACCGCGCCCAGACCGCGATTCCCGGCCTGGAGGCCCCGCCTGCGGCGGCCAAGGTGGTCGAGGTCGAGGTGGATGCCGCGACGGACGTCGCCGACGACGAGAACGACTGGGTGCGCTGGGTGGAGACCACCAACAGCCATGTGCGCCTGCATTCGGCGCCGCTGTCGGTGGCCAAGGCTTTTTCGCGTTACCGTCCCGCCGGCCAGGCCTGGATACTGACTTCGGCCACATTGGCGGTGCGCAACGACTTTTCCCACTTCACGCGCCAGCTGGGCTTGTACGATGCCGAAACCGGGCAGTGGGAATCGCCTTTTGATTACGCCAGTTGCGGGCGTCTCTTCGTGCCCTTTGGCGTACCCGAACCCAACCAGCCGGGTTTTATCGACGCCTTTGTCGACACCCTGTTGCCGCTGATCGAGGCCAGCCAGGGCTCGGCGCTGGTGTTGTGCACCACGCTGCGGGCGGTCGAGCAAGTTCACAGGCTGCTGGCCGAGGCCTTTGCCGAGCGCGGCTGGGATTGGCCCCTGCTCAAGCAGGGCGAGCGTACCCGCCGCGAACTGCTCGAGACCCTGCGCACCAAAGAGCACGTGGTGCTGGTGGGCAGTGCCAGCTTCTGGGAAGGCATCGATGTTCCAGGCGATGCGCTGACCCTGGTTGCCATCGACAAGCTTCCCTTTGCGCCACCCGACGACCCCGTGATCGAGGCGCGCATCAAGGCCTGCCGCAAGCGCGGCGGCAATCCGTTTGTGGAATTTCAATTGCCGCAGGCGGCGATTGCCTTGAAGCAGGGGGCGGGGCGCCTGATCCGGGCCGAAGCCGACTGGGGGGTGCTGATGGTGGCCGATCGCCGCCTGGTGGAAAAGCCCTACGGCAAGCTGCTTTGGCGCGGCTTGCCGCCTTTCGGGCGTACGCGTAGCGTTCAGGATGTGGTGGCGTTCTTTGCAGAACGCCGACCGGCACTTGAACAGGCCGAAGAGGCCTGATCCTTATGCTTACTTATTGCCCCAGGTGATGGGGTTCCACCATTTGAAGTAGGGGTTGTGAAAGCCCTGGTCCAGATAGGTGGTTTCCGGGAAGTTGGTCAGCAGCACGCGGCGGGTGTCGTCGCGCAGGTCGGTCATGCCCAGGCGGTCGTAGGACAACACCATGATGTACAGCGCTTCTTCGGCTGCGGGCGTGCCCTGGAAGTCGACGATCACGGTTTCGGCGCGGTTGATGGCGGCCACGAAAGCGTCGCGCTCGTAGTAGTAGCGAGCGGTGTACACCTCGTTCATGGCGATGTTGTTCAGCAGCCAGTTCATGCGCTGGCGCGCATCGTTGGCGTATTTGCTGTCGGGGTAGCGCTGCACCAGCTCGCTGAAGGCGTCGAACGACGCGCGTGCGCCCTTGGGGTCGCGCTCGGCGGGATCCTGGCCTACCAGGTTGCCCAGGAAGGCGTTGTCGGGGGTGAAGGTGACCAGGCCCTTCAGGTACAGCATGTAGTCGGTGGACTCGTGGTTGGGATACTGCTGCTGGAAGCGCTCGATAGTGGCCAGGGCCTGCTCGGGCGAACCATCGCGCCAGTAGGTGTAGGCGGTGTCTATCATGGCCTGCTGGGCATGCAGTCCGAAGGGGTAGCGCGCCTGTATGCGCTCGAGCTGCGTGCGGGCCTGTTCCCAGTTGCCAGAGTTTATTTCCTCTTTCGCATCCCGGTACAATTGCTCGGCGCTCCAGCCCACAGTGTTGTCGGGCTCGGGCTTATTGGGGTCGAAAATGCCGCAGCCCGACACTACGGCTGCGAGCACCAGCAACAGGGCCAGCCCGAGGCGGGTGAGGGCCTGCGCAGTGCGCGGTGCATAGGCGGCGTGAACAGCGACAGATTGGTGCGGCATCAAAGCTATCCTAATGGCGATCGTCGATCAAACCCGACGATTATATGCGTGCACGCTCAGCGCGTGCGCCAATTTCATATGTGGACGTATTCTTGCAAGCAATTACTTCTGCCGACGTGCTGAGCGACGGCGACGATACCTCGGAACGCACGTTCGTGGTCCCGGACGGCGTTGCCGGCAGGCTGGATAAGATCCTGGCGCAGTTGTTGCCGGAGCATTCGCGCAGCCGGCTGCAGGGCTGGATCGAAGACGGCCATGTGCGGGTCAACGGTGAAGCCGCCGCCAGCGTGCGCAAACAGGTTGCGCAGGGCGACGAAATCGCAGTGCAAGAGCAGGTTGCCCCCGAGCTGCTGGCGTTCACGCCAGAGCCCATCGCATTCGACGTAGTGGCCGAAGCGGCCAGCTGGATCGTCGTCAACAAGCCGGCCGGTCTGGTGGTGCATCCGGGCGCTGGCAACTGGAACGGCACTTTGCTGAACGGCTTGCTCTACCGTTATCCCGAGCTGGCCCAGGTGGCGCGTGCCGGCATCGTGCACAGGCTGGACAAGGACACGTCGGGGTTGCTGGTGGTGGCGCGCACGGAAGTCGCGCAGACCGCCCTGGTGCGGCAATTGCAGGCCCGCACCGTTGGCCGTGAATACCTCGCGCTGGTGCATGGCTGGCTCGAGCGTGCGGGCACGGCCGACCGCGCCATCGGTCGCGATGCACGGGTGCCGGTGCGCATGAGCGCCGATCGCCCGGTCGCGCCCAAGCCCGCCATTACGCACTACACCCCGGTGCGCCAGGGCCTGCTGGGCAAGATGCGCATCACCGAAGTGGTATGCCGCCTGGAAACCGGACGCACCCATCAGATCCGGGTGCATATGGCCAACCTTGGGTATCCGCTGTTGGCCGATGTGCTGTATGGCGGCAAGCTGCTCGAGCCGGCCGCGCGCCAGATGCTGCACGCGCGCGCGCTGCGCTTTGACGACCCGCAGGACGGCGTCCTGCGCTCGTTCCAGGCGGCGCTGCCGGACGACATCCAGGCGGCGCTGGCCGCCATCGACTGGAGCTGCGGCGAGCAGGGTCAAGGCGACGACTGAAGCTTGCCGTGCCCGGGATGATGCCCCGTGCACGCTGTCATACGGCTGCGCTACCATGGCGCATGCAGACACTTTCCCATCCTTTCAGCCACATTGCGGGCCCGGCATGGCCGGGCGTGCGCATCCTGACGACGACGCGTGATGGCGGCGTCAGCCAGGCGCCGTTCGACGCCCTGAATCTGGGCGACCATGTCGGCGACGACCCGCTGGCGGTGACGCGCAACCGGGCCATCGTGCAGACGGCGCTGCCGGGTGTGCCGCGCTGGTTGAACCAGGTGCATGGCGTCGATATCCATGATGCCGATTTCCCGCCCGGTGCGCCGGCGCAGCCAGCGGACGCCGTGGTTACCGCCAGGCGGGATACGGTGCTGGCCATTCTTACCGCCGACTGCCTGCCTGTCGTGATCGCGGATCGCGATGCCACGGCGCTGGCCTTGGCCCACGCGGGCTGGCGCGGTCTTGCCGCGGGCGTGCTCGAGCGCACCGTTGCCGCGGTCAGGGCGCGGGCTGCACATGGCGCGCCATTGCAGGCCTGGATCGGCCCTGCTATCGGCCCCACTGCATTCGAAGTCGGGGACGACGTCGTGCGGGCTTTCGATGGTGCGGCGCTACCGGATGCCTTCGTGCCACGCGCGGGCGTGCCGGGCAAGTGGTGGTGCAACCTGCCTTTGCTTGCGCAGCGCAACTTGCAGCAGGCGGGCGTTGACATCGTGGTGCAAAGTGGCCTGTGTACGGTGTCGGACAATCGTTTTTTTTCGTATCGACGCGACGGTTTGACCGGCCGTTTCGCTACACTGGCTTGGCTTGGGTTTTAGGAGCGAAATGAGCACTGCTCCGTGATTTTGTCTGATGGTTTAAAGCTTTTGGCCTAAAGCAGATGGGTTTGGTTGACTGTATTCCCAGGCTTATGCACCATATCCACAATAGTTTCGAGACATAACCGGAGGTAGGCCGTCATGTTGTCAGCAGCGAATCAGCCTTTTCATACCGACCCCTCCATGATGCCGGCTGCCGTTCCGCTGGATGTGTTGACAAGTATCCAGCAAGATTTCGCCAAGGATTGGGCCGATCTTGCCGCCGCGGCCCAATCGGGCACGTTGGCGCCGCTAAGCGATAAACGGTTTTCGGCGCCTGCCTGGCGGGAAAGCCCGGGCGGCAACCTGGCCGCCCATTCCTACCTGCTGTCGTCGCGCGCCTTGCTGCGCCTGGCGGACGGTATACAGGGCAGCGAGGCCCTGCGCCAGCGTGTGCGCTTTGCCGTCATGCAGTGGGTGGACACGATGTCGCCCGCCAACTTTCTGGCGCTCAACCCCGATGCCCAGCGCTTGCTTGTCGAATCCGGCGGCGAAACCTTGCGCCAGGGGTTCGCCAACCTCGTGGCCGACATGCAAAAAGGCAGGATCTCGCAAACCGACGAAAGCCAGTTCGAGGTCGGCCGCAATCTGGCGGCCACCCCCGGCACGGTGGTATTCGAGAACCGCCTGATGCAGGTCATCCAGTACGCGCCCACCACCGACCAGGTGCATGCGCGGCCGCTGGTGATGGTGCCGCCCTGCATCAACAAGTACTACATCCTGGATCTTCAGCAGCAGAATTCCGTGGTCGCCTACCTGGTGCAGGAAGGCTATACGGTGTTCATGGTGTCCTGGCGCAACCCCTTGCCCACGGATACGGATGGCATCCAGAAGGCCACCTGGGACGACTACCTGCAGGAAGGCGTGTTGACGGCATTGCAGGTGGGCGCCGATATCAGCGGCCAGAAGCAGGTCAACGCACTGGGGTTCTGCGTGGGCGGCACCATGCTGGCGTCGGCCTTGGCCGTTGCCAAGGCCCAGGGGCAGGATCCGGTCGCTTCCCTGACCTTGCTCACGTCCTTCCTGAGTTTCGACGAACCGGGCGTGCTGGGTGTGTTCGTCGATGAAAACCACGTGCGGTGGCGCGAGCAGCAACTGGGCGGCGGCGGCCTGATGCCGGCCAGCGAACTGGCCAGTACGTTTTCCTTCCTGCGCCCCAATGAACTGGTCTGGAACTACGTCGTGGCCAACTATCTGAAGGGCCAGACGCCGCCGGCATTCGACCTTCTTTACTGGAATGCCGACAGCACCAATCTGCCGGGGCCTTTCTTCACCTGGTATTTTCGCAATACCTACCTCGAGAACAAGCTCAAAGAGCCGGGGCAGGCCATCGTATGCGGCCGTCCGCTGGACTTGAGCACGCTCGATATGCCCGCCTTCCTGTATGCCTCGCGCGAAGATCACATCGTGCCGTGGCGCGGCGCCTACGCTTCCACCTCGGTGCTGGGCGGGCCGCTGCGGTTCGTGCTGGGGGCGTCCGGCCATATCGCGGGCGTAATCAACCCGCCCGCCGCGGGCAAGCGCAGCCATTGGGTCAACGATGCGCAAACCCTGCCCGCCAGCGCCGACGATTGGCTGGCTGCCGCCACCGAGGTGCGTGGCAGCTGGTGGCCCGACTGGGTCCAGTGGCTGGCGTCCCATTCGGGTAAGAAAATCAAGGCACCGGCCAGCGCCGGCAACGAACGCTACACGCCAATCGAGGCGGCACCGGGGAGGTACGTACGCACCCGGGCTACATAATCCGGGATGCAGGGCGCCATCGTGCGCAACAACATAATCATTTCTGGCGCTATATCACATGAAAGCGCCGATTCATCAGGAGAAGATCCCATGAACGGGAAAGTGGCATATGTTACAGGCGGAATGGGCGGCATCGGCACCCCCATTTGCCAGCGGCTGGTCCGTCAAGGATTCACAGTGATTGCGGGTTGCGGCCCGAATCGTGATTTTGATCTCTGGTTGCGCGAACAGGCCGACCAAGGATTTACCTTCTATGCCTCGGTTGGCAATGTGTCCGATTGGGATTCCACGGTCGACGCATTCAACCGGGTCAAGGCCGAGCATGGCCCGGTCGATGTGCTGGTCAACAACGCCGGCATCACGCGCGACAATGTGTTTCGCAAGATGTCGCGCGAAGAGTGGCGCGCCGTCATCGACACCAACCTGAACAGCTTGTTCAATGTGACCAAGCAGGTGATCGACGACATGGTCGAGCGCCAGTGGGGGCGTATCATCAACATCAGCTCGGTCAATGGCCAGAAGGGCCAGTTCGGGCAAACCAACTATTCCACGGCCAAGGCCGGCATCCATGGCTTTACCATGGCCCTGGCGCAGGAAGTGGCTTCCAAGGGCGTTACCGTCAATACGGTGTCCCCGGGGTATATTGGTACCGATATGGTCCGTGCCATCCGGCCCGACGTACTCGAGAAAATCGTGGCTACCATCCCGGTAAAACGCCTGGGCACGCCCGAGGAAATCGGGGCGATGGTGGCCTGGTTGGCATCCGATGATGCCGGTTTCGCTACCGGCGCCGATTTTTCGCTGAATGGCGGCTTGCATATGGGATAGGGCGCGTCACGCCCGAAACGGTGCTGCAGCCAGGCGGCAGCACCTTTCCCTTAATATTGGGACACTATGCCAAACGACACCAATACTACCCAGCGCCTGATCAAGAAGTATCCCAATCGGCGGCTGTACGATACGAAAACCAGCATTTACATCACGCTGGCTGATGTAAAGCAGTTGGTGCTCGATAACGAGCCCTTTCATGTGGTCGATGCGAAAAGCGGCGAGGATCTGACGCGCAGCATCCTGCTGCAGATCATCCTCGAGGAAGAAACCGGCAGCGTGCCGATGTTTTCATCGCCGGTGCTGGCGCAGATCATCCGTTTCTATGGCCATGCCATGCAAGGGGTGATGGGCTCCTACCTGGAAAAAAACATTCAGGCTTTCATGGAAATCCAGAGTCGCATGGCCGAGCAGTCCAAGAGCCTGTACGGGGGCAACCAGGTTGGTCCCGAAGCCTGGGCGCAGTTCATGAATGTGCAAACACCCATGTTGCAGAACATGATGAACAACTACGTGGACCAGAGCAAGAATCTGTTCGTGCAGATGCAGGATCAGTTGCAGGACCAGACCCGTACCATGCTGGCAAGCTTTCCTTTCCAGCAGCAGCCGGGTGGCAACCAGAATCCTGACAAGAAATAATCGTCTTGGCCGCGCCGCCCGCTACCAGGGCGTCCTGGCGGAGCATCCCGGCGCGTGAGGGGTTTCTGGCGAGCCCTTTTGATCAAAGGGGCAGGTCCGGTCAAACGGGGCGCCCGGCAAGGGGCGCCCGGTAAGGCATGGGCGCCCAGTTGCGGGTTCGCGCCAGGCGATACCTTATTGCGGCAGCGCGCTGTCTTCAAACCAGTTCAGGATGCCGTCCAGCCCCGATACGCTGAGCGACTGCATGGCAGCCTCGCGTACCGCCGGCTTCGCGTGGTAGGCCACGCTCAGGCCTGCCACGGCCATCATCTTCAAGTCGTTCGCGCCGTCGCCCATGGCAATGGCCTGGGTCGCCGCGTCGGCGCCAATCGACGCGCAGAATTCGCGCAGGCGATCGGCCTTGCCTTGCGCGTCGAAAACCTGGCCCAGCACCCGGCCCGTCAGGACGCCGTCAACGATTTCCAGCGTATTGGAATGCTCGGCATCCAGGCCCAGGCGCTCTTTCAGACGGCTGGTGAAAAAGGTGAAGCCGCCCGACACCAGCAGGGTCTTGAGTCCGGCACGGCGGGCCGCTGCCAGCATGGCTTCGGCGCCCGGGTTCAGTTCCAGGCGCTGCTCGTAGATGGTGTCCAGTGCGCTGGCGGGCACGCCTTTGAGCAGGGCAACCCGGCGGCGCAGGCTTTCGGCGAAGTCGATCTCGCCGCGCATGGCGGCTTCGGTAATGGCGGCCACCTGGGGCTTGATACCCACCGCGGCGGCGATTTCATCTATGCATTCGATATTGATGAGCGTGGAGTCCATGTCCATGGCCAGCACGCGGAAATCGGCCAGGCGGTAGCCCGGCGGCACGAAGGCATGGTCGATGGCATCTTGCGCGCAACGCTCGAGCACAAGGGTGCGGGCGTGGTCGTCCACGGTAATGCCTTCCAGGCGGATGGCGCGCGCATTGAGCTCGACGCTGCGCTTGGCCTGGCAAATCGTCACGATACGGTCTACAGCGGCGGAGCTGAGAACGGGGCTTTGCAGAATTAGGTTCATGTGTCTCGGGTAACGCGGATAATCTCTTCAGGGGATGTGCTGCCGGATCGGATCCAGCGCGCGCCGTCTTCGCGCATGCTGCGCATGCCTGCCTTGACGGCGGCGGTGCGCAGTTCCTGCTCGCCGGCACCCTCATGGATCAGCCGACGTAAATCGTCGTCGATCACGAACAGCTCGTGGATGCCGGTGCGGCCATGGTAGCCCGTGTGGTTGCACACGGGACAGCCCTTGGCACGCCATTCCATGGTTTCGCCAGCATCGTTATGCGTGGCGGGTACTTTGCATTGCGGGCACAGGCGGCGCACCAGACGCTGGGCCAGCACCCCAAGAAGGGATGATGACAGCAAAAAGGGTTCGACGCCCATGTCGGTCAGGCGGGTCACCGCCGACACCGAGTCGTTCGTATGCAGGGTCGCCAGCACCAGGTGGCCTGTCAGGGACGCCTGTACGGCAATCTGCGCGGTTTCCAGGTCGCGGATCTCACCTATCATGATGACGTCCGGATCCTGGCGCAGGATGGCGCGCAAGGCCAGGGCGAAGGTCATGTCGATCTTGGCGTTGACAGGGGTCTGGCTGATGCCCGGCAGATCGTACTCTATCGGGTCTTCCACCGTCAGGATATTGGTGGTGGTGGCGTCCAGCCTGCCCAGCGCGGCGTACAGCGTGGTGGTCTTGCCGCTGCCGGTGGGGCCGGTTACCAGCACGATGCCGTGCGGCTGGCGGATCAGGCGGTCAACCTCGCCTTGCAGGTTGGCGGCCATGCCCAGTTTTTCCAGCTCCAGGCGGCCGGCCTGTTTATCGAGCAGGCGCAGCACGGCGCGCTCGCCATGCCCCGTGGGCAAGGTCGATACCCGCACGTCGATGGGGCGTCCGCCCACGCGCAGGGCGATGCGGCCGTCCTGCGGCATGCGCTTTTCGGCGATATCGAGCTGGGCCATGATCTTGATGCGCGACACCAGCGCCGCGTGCAGTCCGCGGCGCGGGCTGACGATATCGCGCAGCGTGCCGTCCACGCGATAGCGCACGGTCGAGTGGGTCTCGAAGGGCTCGATGTGGATGTCGCTGGCCCCATCGCGGGCGGCCTGGGTGAAAAGGGCATTGATCATGCGGATCACGGGCGCGTCGTCCTGCGTCTCGAGCAGGTCTTCGATCTCCGGGATTTCCTGCATCAGGCGGTCCAGGTCGACCTCGTTGCCGGCGGCATCCATGACGGCCGCGGCGTCGCCGGTGACGTCGGCATAGGCCGCGGTAAGCCGGGTTTCGAGTTCGCTATCGGCCACCTGGACGATCTCCACCCAGCCGTGCTGGCGCTGCACTTCGGCCACCGCCCAGGGCGGCGTGCGCGGGCTTACCAGCAGCGTGGCGCCTTCGGTCTTGATGCTGAGCAAGGCGCGCTGGGCGCGCGCCCAGAAATACGGCAGGGGATGCACGATGAGATACCCCTTATGGACGCACCAGCAGCTCGGGGGCGAAGCCCAGCTGCCGCAGCGCGCCGATGGCTGTATCCGTGGTGGTCGCATCGCGGGCCACACGGATATACACCTGATAGTAGGGATTGTCGGCCCTGACGGTCTGCATATAGGGGGCAAAGCCCTTGCCTGCGATCTGCTGCATGGCTTGCTGCGCCAGTTCCTCGGACGGCAGGCTGGCGGCCAGCAGCACGTTCACGCCGGTGTCGTTATAGAAGGCCGCGGGGTCGCGTGCCACGACCATGGCGTCGGCGGCGGGGCCGTCCTTGCCCAGGCTCAAGGGCAAGTCTTCGCCGGCGCCCGGTATGCGCGGGGGCAGGGTTGGCGTGCCCAGGTCGGGCAGCAGCCAGTGGTCGGCCGGCATATTGCTGCCCTGCAGGTTGCGCATCACGTCGTAGCGCTGCGCGGTCAGCCGGCTGGCGTCGGCGCCGCGCACTACGTAGGGGCGCAGGAACACCATCAGGTTGGTCTTGGTGCGCTTGCGGGTGTCGTAGCGAAACAGATTGCCGATCACGGGGATGTCGCCCAGCCCCGGCACTTGTTCACGCCCGCCGCTCATGCTGTCTTCCAGCAGGCCGCCCAGCACGATGATCTGGCCGTCTTCCACCAGCACATTGGTATTGATCTCGCGCTTGTTGGTGGTCACGCCCAGGCCCTGCAAGGCCGCGCTCATGGCCTCGTCCACATTGCTGACTTCCTGGTGGATGGCCATCTTGATGGTGCCGCCTTCCGACACCTGTGGCCGTATGCGCAGCTGCAGCCCCACGTCCTGGCGTTCTATGGTCTGGAAGGGGTTGATGCCGTCCGAGCTGCTTTGCGTGTACTGCCCGGTGACGAAGGGCAGGTTGCGGCCCACCATGATGCGGGCTTCCTCGTTGTCCAGCGTCAGCAGATTGGGGGTGGACAGGATATTGGCGTTGCCGCGGCTCTCGAGCGCCCTGGCCAGGAACCCCAGGTTGAGGATTTCGCCCACGCCTGGCAGTTTGATGGTGCCATTGATGACACCCAGGTTCAGGCCGGCGCCCATTGAGCCGGGGTTGGCGGCGACGTTCAGGATGTTGTTGCCGCCTGCGCCGAAATTGGTGCCGCCTATGGTAACCACGCCATCGCGGCCGATATTGCCCATGCCGGCCATCCACTGGATGCCGAATTCGGCGGCGTCGCTGCTGACGACCTCGACAATCAGGCTTTCCACGAACACCTGGGGGCGGCGCACATCGAGCTGATCGATGATGGTGCGCAGGTTGCGGTAGATGGGGGTGGGCGCGGTGATGATCAGCGTATTGGTGGATGGGTCAGCCTGCACGGTGGCGCCGCCGCCGGAAAATGCCGTGTTGCTGTTGTTGCCACCCATATTGCCCGATTGGCCGCCGTTGTTGCCGCCATAGGCCGCGCCGCCCAATGGCGAGGCCATGCCCGTGCCGCCATTGCCGCTGCCCAGGCCGCCCTGGTTGTTGCCTTGCATGGCGCCCATGCCCGAGGACTGGTTGCCCGTGTCCGAGAGCCCGCCGACGTTGCCCGCCGTGTTGGACGACTGTCCGGTAAGCACGCCGCGCAGGACTTCGGCCAGGCGCGCGGCTTCCGCGTTGCGCAGCGTGACCACATGCATGTTGGATTGGCCGGCTTCGGGCGTGTCGAGCTGGGCGATGAGGTTGCGCGCCAGCTGGGTGCGGGACGGGCTGCCGGATCGGATGATCAGGCTGTTGGTGCGGGCGTCGGCCACCACGGTGATGCGCTGCGAGGGGTCGGGCGCGCCGGAATCCAGCAGGCGGGTGATCTGGGTGGCCATGTCCATCGCGACGCCATGCCGGACCATGACGACGTCGGTGTCGGTGGAGGTGGGCGTATCGATGGACTGGATGACCTGGGCGATGCGGTTCAGGTTGCCGGCGTAGTCGGTGATGACCAGGGTGTTGTTGCCGGGGTAGGCGTTGATGGGATTGTTGGGCGCTATCATGGGCCGCAGCACCGGCACCAGGTTGGCGGCGTTTTCATATTTCAGCGTGAACACCCGGGTGACCAGTTGATCGCCGCCAAAGGCCGCCGGCGTGCCCCCCGAAGCGGCCACCGAGCTGCCTTGCAGCTTGGCGTCGGCCTCGGGCACTACCTTGGAAATGCCATCGACTTCCACCACGGCAAAGCCCTGCATGCGCAGGGCGCCCAGCAGCATGCGATGCGCCACTTCGCGGTTCACGGGCTGCTCGGACACCAGCGTGAGCTGGCCCTTCACCCGCGGGTCGAGCAGGAAGTTCTTGCCGGTGAAAAAGCCCAGTGCCCGTACTACGGCATCGAGGTCGGCCTCGACGAAATTCAGCACCACATCGTTGGGATTGCGTACGGCGCTGGCGTTGCCGGACTGCGCCATGGCGACAGGCGCCAGGGTGCCGAACATCAGCGGGAATGCCGTCAGCAGGGTGGCAAGCAGGGGAAGCGGCCGAATTGGCTTATGGGAAATGGACATGGGAGAGAACTGGGGACGCTGTGTCATGGCAGGCTACCGGCCAAGTTGCAGGAGTGTATCGTTTCCGGAGCGCCTGCCTATGGCCGACAGCATGGCTTGCAGCCCTGCCACGGTTTGGGGCGATGCTTCGGGAGCGGGGCCGGCCTTGCCGTTGAAACTCAAACCGGTGCGAGGATGAAGAGTGCCTGTGCCCTGGATGGCGAGCTGGCCTTGCAGGGTGGATAGCGCCAAGGCGGCGTTGCCGTTGTCGGCGCCGGTGATGGCGATGCGATAGTTGCCTAGGGGACGCACCATCGATAGCGCGGAACTGGCGTTGGTCCAGTCCAGCGTCAGC
Source organism: Verticiella sediminum (assembly GCA_040392445.1). Lineage (GTDB taxonomy): Bacteria > Pseudomonadota > Gammaproteobacteria > Burkholderiales > Burkholderiaceae_B > Verticiella > Verticiella sediminum_A. The sequence continues at coordinate 44,605 of JBEBVZ010000006.1, read as the reverse complement.
AGTTCGCCGGTCGGCAGCTTGCCGCGCCAAGGCAGTTGCAAGCCGGGCCAGCGCAGGTTCAATTCGCCGGCGGGCTTGATGGTATTCAAGGGGGCGCCCACGGCGGCCAGCACCGAGGCCGGCAAACGCAGGGTGCAGGGCGATATGCCCAGTTGGCTGATGCCGGGCCGCAATGACAGCGTGCAGCCCAGCCAGGGGTGTTGCAGTTGCAGGCGGGGTCCGCTTTGCCAGCCGGCCTGCCAGCTTACCGCCTGGGGCAGGGTGGCGCGTGCGCCGACGGGGCCCAGCGCCACCAGCGCGGTACCGCGCCAGATCGATCCGGAGGCATCCACGACCGCCACTGGCCAGCTTGCGGGCAGGGCGCGCATCAGCCAGCGGGCAGGCAGAACGGCCAGCGCCGCTGCCAATGCCACGGCTACCAGTCCCAGCGCCATCATGATGCGAAAAACCAGCTGCCGGCGCATCAGGGCTGCCCTGCTTGTGCCGTGCCCAGGCTCACCGTGCCCGAGACCATGCCGGCCAGCGGCCTACCGTTTTCACCGGTAGGCCGCTGCAGCGCGACTTCAGTGGCTTGCACGCGCAACTCGAAAGGCAGGCCCTGCAGCCACAGCACGACAGCTTCGGCGGGGGCATGTTCCAGGTCCACTTGCCATTGTTTGTCGCTCAGTGTGGTCGCGGTGGCGACAGCGCCCAATCCGGCCTGCGCCAGGCTGGCTTGCAGGGCGGGTTGCATTTGCGCCGGCGCGGCCGCATCGCTGCCGGCCTGGAGCTTGAGCTCCTGGGCTTCCTGGATCACGGCATCAAGCTGCGCGGCCTGCGCGCGCAACGGCGGCAAGGCGGTGCGCAGCCGGGTTGTGGTTTGCCAGGCGGGTTCTAGCAGTACCAGCCAGACCAGGGCCAGCAGCACTACTGTGGCACCCAGGCGGGCCAGGCGCTGTTCGCGGGGCGCCAGGCGCTGCCAATGGACGAGAGCGGTGCGGCGGGTTTGTCGCAGCCATGCGGCCTGGGTCAAAGCGGCGGGTAAGCGCGGCGGCTTCAATTGGCGCCTCCGGTGCGTCGATTCATCTGTTGCGCAGTGGCCGTGCCGGCTCGGATGCCGAGCCCGCCCGCAGCGCCGTTCGTGTCTTGGGCATCCTGGCGCCGGATACGCCACTCGCCCTGGTCGTAGTCGATTTGCAGGCCAAGTTCGTGGGCGCGGCGGGCAATCGCCGGATCCAGTTCGCTGGTAGGCGTGCCGCTGCCCGCCAGTTGCAGGCGCAATTCCTGGCTGGCGAAGTTCAGGCTCGCAACATTGTTGGCGGCGCCCGGCAGCAGGCTGGCCGCGGCCAGCGCCAGGGGCACGAAGTCCGAGTCCGCCAGGCTGCCGGCCGATGTCCGCAGGGCATCGCGTTGCTGTGTGGCCTGGCGTAACGGATCCAGCACCACCGGCACCTGGGGAAAGGCTGCCCGCACCTGCCGGTTCATGTCCAGTTTCAGTGCCTTTTCTTCCCCGCTCAGTTGCGCCGCATACAGGTTCAGGCCCAGCAGCCAGATGCCGGCGGCTGCCGCCACCCAAAGAAGGGGGCCGCGCCAGGGCGAGCGCTGCATGCGGGCGGGGCGCAGCGCGGGCAGGGCCAGCGACCACGTCGGCAAGCGGGCCGTCCAACGGGCGGGCCCCGGCAGTAACTGGGTTGGCGGCTCGGCCGGCGCATCCAGTGCGTCGTGCGTGCGCGCCGCCGCCTGGCTGGCCAGCAAGCGCGGCCACCACGAGGGGATGGCATCGACCCAGGTCAGCGCGGCGTCCGGCTGCTGCTGCAGCAGCAGGCCCAACCAGGCCAGCAGGGCCGAGCCGGGCTCGTCGGCCTGGGCAAAGGGGTTGAGCGCGATGGCATGGCCGTGATCCGGTCCCAGGCGGGCCAGCAAGGCGCCGTCGCGCAGCATCAGCGTGATGCCATCAGGCGTCAGCGGCAAGCCCAGCGGGGCCGGGATCAGCGCCTGGGCCGGTACCCCGCAATCGGCCATCACGGCCCAGGCACGCGCAAGCTGGGCCTTGTCGGCCCAGGCCACCGGCATGCGGCCCTGCGTATCGCGGCTACCGTGGGCGACGGCAAGGGTATCCGGGTCGGCCAGGGTCAGGGGTTCGATGGCGCTGGCCACGGCAACGGACATGCGATGGGCGGGTAGCAGCGGCACGGCAACGTCGGCCAAGGTCGCGTCCGCCGGATGCAGTATGGCGATGCTGGTCACTGCCGGCAACGCGCCCGCGATCTCGCCCAGGGGTAGTTCCCCGCTGCGCAGCACCTGCTTGTCATCGGTAAGAGCGAACGCCACACGGCTGTCCGGGCGAAGCTCGGCCAAGCGGGGGAGTTCGATGCGCAGCATGGTTCTCAATGCAGCTCCATGGTCCAGATGATTTCGGGGGTGGTCCGGCCGTTGCGGTTGACCAGCGCCTGCGTGGTGATCACAGAGCGATCCAGGGTAACCGCGCCTTTTACCAGAAACCAATTACTGACAACACCGATTTGCGCTTCGGTGGGATTCATGTCGGGGTTGGCCAGGCGGTTGGCGAAATCGGCGCGGTCGTTGAACCAGGCGCCGCGATCGCGCTGGGCCACGATCGCGCGCGCCAGGGGCAGCGCCAGGCCGGGCACGACGGCGGCCAGAACTTCGGCCGACGCGGTATTGGCATTGACGGCGGTGGCGTCGGGCAGGACGGTGATATGCGGGCGCAATCTATCAAGGGCGTCCGCGCTGATCGTGTCCAGCGCCAGTAAGTCGTTAACGGTGGTCAGCATGGGCGCGAGCGGCGCGCGCGCGATACTGCCGTCCGGGGCGATTTCCATCTGCGTCATGGCAATGCGGCGTGCAATCTGGCTGGCCAGTTCCGGCGCCTGGTCCTGCAAGGCCAGCAGGCGCTGCAAGGCTTCATAGGCCGGGGCCTGAACCACGCCGTGCTGCGCCAGATTGCGCAAATTGAACTTGCCTTGTTCGTCTTCTATGCGGCCGGACAAGACCGCGACGCGATCTTCGCCCGCCTGGCTGATACGCGTATCAGCCACCGGTATCGCCCAGAGCTGGTCGGGGCGGGTCGTGGCAAAGCGCCGCCCATCGCTGTATAGAACCATCCGCGCCCAGTCCAGCCCGTTGGCCAGCAGCAGCCGGCCCTGGCTGCGTGCGAAGGCGTTCTCCATGGCCCTGACATCGGCCGCCTGGCGCTGGATCAGGCCGGCCACCAGCACGGTCGCCACCATGACGACCAGCAGCGCGCCGATCACGGCCATGCCGCTCTGGGCAGGTCTGCGGGTCGGGGGCGCTGGCGTTGCAAAGGAAGATGTCTTCATTGCAGCGCTACCACGCGGCTATAGGTTTCGTCGTTTTCGGTGCCCCCGCGCTGCACGATCACTTCCAGCCCGGTTATCGGCGTGTTGCTGCCGGGAGCCAGCGGCAAGTCGGCCCAGCCGCTGCCTTGTACCCAGCCCTGGACGACGAAGGCCGACACGTCGGACATGACTTGGGTGCCGGCCCCTGGGGCGGGCAGGGGGTAGGTCACGCTGGGGGTGCCGGCAGCGCGGCGCAATGCGTTGCCGTCGTGCCACCACACCACGCGCTGCCAGGCGCCGGCGTTGGCCGCATCGGCCCGCACGATCTCCAGCCGTGGCCCGGCATGGGCGCCGGCAGTGCGCTCGATTTCCAGTGCCAGGGGCAGCGCGCGCGCAGGGCGGCTGCTGCCGTCGGGCAGCGGCGTGCTGATTGCCGCCTGCAGGGCCATATCCGGCGCGCGCATGGCAATGTCGCGTTCCAGTTGGCCCAGCATGGTCAGCAGGCTCTCGGTGTGGGCGGCGTCGTCGGCCAGGCGTTCGCGCAGCGAGGTAATGCTGTCCAGGCCGCGCCAGGCCATGATGCTGACGACCGCCATCAGGGCGATCGCCACCAGCAGCTCCACCAGGGTGAAGCCGCCATGCTGCGCGCGCGCCGCGGGGCGCCGGGGATGTGGGTAGGGCGGCATCATGGCGAGCGGGAAACCAGGGCGCCCAGCGACACCAGGGTAGAGGCGCGATCGCCATCGGGATGCACGCGCACCACCACCTGGCGAAAACTTGCGTTGATCGAGGAGCTGACGGTTTGTTCGCACTGCATGCGCTGGCGTCCCTGGCTGCATGGCAGGGTGGTTTTGCCGATGGCAGGGAATTCGTGGGTTACGCGCAGGCGGGCAAGCTGGTTTTCGGCGGCGACCACGGCCAGCGCCTTGGCGCGCAGCGCGGCATCGTTGCCGGCGATCATGCCCGAGGCCCGGATAGCGGCGGCCAGGGCAACCGCCACGATGGCCAGCGCCACCAGGACTTCGACCAGGGTGAAGCCACGCTCATTCGACTGCATAGCGGCCCGCCTCGTCCCGGATGATGACAGCGCGCCCGGAATCGCCCGACAAGGTGATGCGCAAGGGCGCGTGTATCCATTCGGCGGTAAAGACCGGGGCGCCGGGCGGCTCGATGCGCACTTCCAGAGGGGTAAGGGCCCAGTTGCGGGGGCGCAGTAGATCGTCCTGGGCAAAGACATCGGGCGGGGCGTTCGCAACCGTGGTGGGCATGGGCTCGCCGGGCGTGAAGTGCCGTTGCCGGCGCTCGAAGCGATAGCCTTGCGCCGAGGCATGCCAGGTAATGGGGCGCCCGTCGGCCCGGACTTCGCTCTGGGCAATCTTGAAGAGCTCGATCACGCGCTGCGCATCCTTGCGCAGGTCTTGCGAGCTGGCGGGAAACGCCGAGATGGTAACGGCCGTCGCCATGATCCCGACGATCAGGACCACCACCATCAACTCGATCAGCGTGAAACCGCCTTGCTTCACGCTACAGCGCCCAGGATCCGATATCCGCGTCGGCGCCTTCGCCCTCGGGTTGGCCGTCGGCGCCCAGCGAGAACACGTCAACCTCGCCATGAACACCGGGATTCAGGTACTGATATGGCTGCCCCCAGGGGTCGTTGGGCAGGCGTTCCAGGGTGGAGCGCCAGTTGGGCGGCACCGAACCGGTAGTGGGGCGCTGCACCAGGGCCTGCAGGCCCTGCTCGGTGCCCGGGTAGCGGCCATTGTCCAGCCGATACAGCTTCAAAGCCTGCATGAGGGTGGCGATGTCCTGCTTGGCGGCGACGGCGCGCGCCTGGTCCGGGCGGTCGAGCAAGCGGGGCACGACCAGGGCGGCAAGAATCCCCATGATGACGACCACCACCATGATTTCGATCAGCGTAAAACCGCGCTGGTGGGCGCGCTGCGGCATCGATGGAAATTTCTGCACAAAAGACTCCAAGGTGGCGATTAGGGTAGGCAAGCGTTTATTATCGCTACTAAACGCGGGACGACACATCCTAATACAGTTATCTTTCAGTAATATTGCATCGGGTGAAAAGCCCGCAAAGCAGGGTTTCATGAATCGCAATCTGCCCGCTATGGCGCGGGGCATGGTCAAAGCCGCCGCCATCATCGCCTGTGCCGCCGGTGTCGGCGTCTGGGGCGCCATTCTGCTGGCACCCACACCCTCGGCGGCGCCCGCCGCCCTGGTTGCCGCAGCCGTCCAGGGCAGCGATGCCGGTCCGGTTGCCGGCTGGTTTGGCGCCGGCGTGGCGCCTCGGGTCAAGATCAGTTCAAGCGGCCTGATCGCCGCCGGTGCCCATGGCTCGGCCATCCTGTCGGTGGATGGCGCGCGCGCTCGCACCTACGGCGTGGGACAAGCCTTGGCGCAAGACCTGGTGCTGGCCGAAGTCTTGCCCACCGGGGTGGTGATCACACAGGGCGGGCAAAGCATGGAAGTGAAGGTGCCCAGCCTGCCACCGGTCACCGGGCTCATTGCACCAGCTGATTGATTTCGATAATCGGCATCAGCACCGCCAGTACGATCAGCAGTACAAAGCCGCCCATGACCAGGATCATCACGGGTTCCAGCATGGCCGTCAGCGCCATCGCCCGGCGTTCCAGCTCGCGTGACAGGGTTTGCGCGGCGCGTTCAAGCAGCGTGGGCAGGGTGCCGGTTTTCTCGCCGCTGGCGGTCAGGTGGATCAACAGCGGCGGAAAGCTTTTCTGCACTTGCAGGGCAGCCGCCAGCGACGAGCCCTCGCGCACCCGGGCCGTAGCGTCGGCCACATCGGCGCGCAGTTTGTCGTTCGATAGCGTTTGTCGCGCGGCATCCAGGGCGCGCAGCAAGGGCACGCCGCTGCCCGACAGGATGGCCAGCGTCGAAGCAAAGCGCGCCGCATTCATGCCCAGCGAAAACCGGCCGGCCACGGGCAGGCGCAGCACGCGCGAGTGCCAGGCCAGGCGGGTGGCGGGGTTGCGCAGCATCATGCGCCAGATCAGTATCGCCACGCCCAGTACCACGGCGCTCAGTATTCCCCAGTCGCGCACGTAGTCGCTCAGGGCCAGCATGGCCCGTGTCAGCCAGGGCAGTTGCTGCTTGGCCTGCGAAAAAGCGCTGACCACCTGGGGCACGACATAGCCCAGCAGAAAGACCACGATGGCAACCGATACCAGGCTGACAATGGCCGGATAGATGAACGCCGTCAGCACCTTGGTTTGCAGGCTGTTGCGCTCTTCGATGTAGTCGGCCAGTTTTTCCATGACCTGAGCCAGGTCGCCCGACTCTTCGCCGGCCGCCACCAGGGCCCGATAGATTTCCGGGAAATCGCGCGGCCGGTTGCGCAAGGCGTCGGCCAGCCGGTGGCCCGCGCGGACATCGGAGCGTATGGCGCCCAGGGCCTCGGCCACGTATTTGCGTTCGGCCTGCTCGCTGGTGGCGCCAAGCGCGGCGTCCAGCGGCAGGCTGGCCGACAGCAGGCTGGCCAGTTGGCGTGTGGCCCAGGCCAGTTCGGCGTCGCTTAGCCGGGGCGCGAAAAGCGGGCGTCGCCCGGTGGCCGATTGCGCGGCCAGGGGTTCCACCGACAGCGGAAGCAAGCCGCGGGCACGCAGTTGTGCACGCGCGCCGCGGGCGGTGTCGGCATCGAGCAGGCCATGTTCCAGGTTGCCGACGGCATCGGAAGCTTCAAAGCGAAAAGAGGGCATGGCGCAGTATCGCGCTTATTTGTTACGCGTATCGTGCTTCATGATGCGGTCTTTTTCGCGTTGCCAGTCGCGTTCGCGCGAGGTGTCGCGCTTGTCGTGCAGCTTCTTGCCCCGGGCCAGCGCCATATCCAGCTTGATGCGTCCGTTCTTGTAGTGCAGGTTCAGCGGCACCAGCGTATAGCCGCGCTGCTCGACCTTGCCGATCAGCTTGCTGATTTCCTCGGCGTTGAGCAGCAGCTTGCGCGTGCGCGTGGCGTCGGGATGAATATGGGTGGAAGCGGTAGGAAGAGGACTAACATGCATGCCAAGCAGGTACAGCTCGGCATCGCGCACGATGATGTGGCTTTCCTTCAGTTGCACGCGGCCATCACGGATGGACTTCACCTCCCAGCCTTGCAGCACAAGGCCGGCCTCGAAGCGGTCTTCGATGAAGTAATCGTGAAACGCCTTGCGGTTGTCGATGATGCTCATTTGCGCCAAGCCGGTAAAATCTTTCGATTCTACCCTTTACGACCCATAACGTATGCATAAAGTGCAACGATCGGTGCTGGTACCCTTTTCAGCCGCCCAGATGTTCGAGCTGGTGGCCGAGGTGGACAAGTATCCGGAATTCATGCCCTGGTGCGGCGGCGCGCAGGTGCTGTCGCGCACCGACGAAGAAATGCGCGCGTCCATCACGATCAGTTTTGCCGGATTGCGCCAGACATTCACCACGCACAACACCCACCATTTTCCCAAGTCGATTCATCTGTCTTTGGTGGATGGCCCGTTCTCGGCCCTGGAAGGCCACTGGGAATTCCAACCCCTGGGCGACGACGCCTGCAAGGTGTTGTTCACCATGGAATATGCGTTTTCCAACCGGGGCCTGGAGCTGATCGTGGGGCCGGTGTTCAACCGCATCGCCACCAGCTTCATCGACGCCTTCACCCAGCGCGCCGAGCACCTGTATGCCCCCAAGTGAGCCGGCGCCGGCCATGCTGACGATTACCGTGTGCTATGCCCAGCCCACGCAGTTGTGGCAGCAGGCCGTCTGCGTGCCGCCCGGGGCCACCCTGGCCCAGGCCCTGGCCGCGAGCGACTTCCATGCGCGGTTTCCCGATGTGGATCCGTTCGCGGCCGGCGTGGGCGTTTTTGGCGTGCTGCGCGGCGCTTCCTACCCGCTGCACGAGGGCGATCGCATCGAGGTTTACCGGCCCCTGGTGTTCGATCCTATGCAGTCGCGCCGCCGCCGCGCGCAGCATAAAGCGGCCCGGGCCAAGAAAACGCGTGACTGAAAGCGCGACATGGGCTAGGAAACCTTGCCAGAGATGCGTATAATCTTGCTTTGCGCCAGAGGTTACTTCCCATGCGTCTCGTCAAACAAGCGCTCACCTTCGACGACGTCTTGCTGGTTCCAGCATACTCCGAGGTGTTGCCGCGCGACACACAGCTTTCCACTCGTCTTACCCGAGATATCGTCCTGAATATTCCGTTGGTATCCGCCGCCATGGATACGGTCACGGAAGCCCGCCTTGCGATTGCAATGGCCCAGGAAGGCGGTATCGGTATCGTCCATAAAAACCTGTCGGCCGACGCCCAGGCCCGCGAAGTCATGCTGGTCAAGCGGTATGAATCCGGCATCGTGGCCGATCCGGTCACGCTGGCGCCGCACATGAAAGTGCGCGATGCCCTGGCGCTGCAGCGCCACCACGGCATATCGGGTTTGCCCGTCGTCGAAGGCCGCGAAGTGGTGGGTATCGTCACCAACCGCGACCTGCGCTTCGAAGATCGCCTTGACGAGCCCGTCAGCTCGGTCATGACCCCGCGCGAGCGCCTGGTTACCGTGCCCGAAGGCTCCACGCCCGAAGAAGCCCAGGTCCTGATGCACAAGCACCGTCTGGAACGCGTGCTGGTCGTCAACGACAAGTTCGAACTGCGCGGTCTCATGACCGTCAAGGACATCACCAAGAACACGGCTCACCCCTACGCCTCGAAAGACGCGCACGGCAAGCTGCGCGTAGGCGCCGCTGTCGGCGTGGGCGAAGGCACCGAAGAGCGTGTTGAAAAGCTGGCTGCCGCCGGCGTCGACGTCATCATCGTCGATACCGCGCACGGCCACACGCAAGGCGTGATCGAGCGCGTGCGCTGGATCAAGAAACATTACCCCGCAGTGCAGGTGGTGGGTGGCAACATCGCCACCGGCGCCGCCGCGCGCGCACTGGTTGAAGCCGGTGCCGATGCGGTCAAGGTCGGTATCGGCCCAGGCTCCATCTGCACCACCCGCATCGTGGCCGGCGTGGGCGTACCCCAGATCACCGCCATCTCCGACGTTGCCGCCGCCCTTGAAGGCACCGGCGTGCCGCTGATCGCCGATGGTGGCGTGCGTTTCTCGGGCGATGTCGCCAAGGCCCTGGCCGCTGGCGCCAACACTGTCATGATGGGCGGCCTGTTCGCCGGCACCGAAGAAGCTCCCGGCGAAGTCGTGCTGTACCAAGGCCGTTCGTACAAGGCCTATCGCGGCATGGGCAGCCTGGGCGCCATGGCTGATGGCTCGGCCGATCGCTACTTCCAGGATCCGGCCAACAACGCCGACAAGCTCGTGCCCGAAGGCATCGAAGGCCGCGTCCCCTACAAGGGCAGCGTGGTCGCCATCATTTACCAACTGGTAGGTGGCATTCGCGCCTCGATGGGCTACTGCGGCTGCCGCGACATCGAAGAGATGCGCACACGTACCGAATTCGTGCAAATCACCTCTGCGGGTGTGCGCGAATCCCACGTGCATGATGTGCAGATCACCAAGGAAGCGCCGAATTACCGGTCCGAGTAAGTCATGCCCTTGCGGCGTCTTGCTTTGAAGCGTGCCTGATGTCCACGGACTCACCCGCATCGCGCTTTAAAAGTCGCATGGGAATTCGCCGCGTGTTCAACGCGTGGCGTTATTCCATGCAGGGCCTCGTGGCGGCAATCCGCTACGAGGCCGCATTTCGTCAAGAGCTGATACTGGCCGTGGTGCTGGTGCCCGCTGCTTTCTGGCTTGGGCGCAACATACTGGAAGTCTTGTTGCTGCTGGTCGTCGTGTTCATCATGCTGATCACCGAGTTGCTGAATTCGGCCATGGAGGCCGTTGCCGACGCCGTATCGCTAGAGCTGCACCCACTGATCGGTCGCGCCAAAGACATTGGCAGCGCGGCAGTGTGGTTGTCGTTTGTGATGCTGGTGGTCGTCTGGGGCTGCGTGGCCCTGAACCGCTACGCATCCAGCTGGTTTTCCTGATAGTTTGGCCAAGCCGGCCATGGCTGGCTTTCCGTCCTGCGCGAACGCTAAGTGCTAGCGGCTAAAATCGCGCCTTGATCCTGATTTCTTTTTTTAAAATCGCCCATTGCCATGCATGAACGCATCCTAATTCTCGACTACGGCTCGCAAGTCACCCAGTTGATCGCCCGCCGCGTGCGCGAAGCGCAGGTGTACTGCGAAATCCATCCCGGCGACGTCGACGACGCGTTCATCCGCGAACAAATGCAGCTGGGCCTCAAGGGCATCATCCTGTCGGGCGGCCACGCTTCCGTGTATGAAGACGGCGCGGCCCAGGTGCCGCAGGCCGTGTTCGAAGCCGGCGTGCCCGTGCTGGGCATCTGCTATGGCATGCAAGCCATGGCCCGCCAACTGGGCGGCGAAGTCAGCTTCAGCGACCACCGCGAATTCGGCTACGCCGAAGTGCGCGCGCGCGGCAACACCCGTTTGCTGAACGGCATCGAAGACTTCCGCAATGCCGACAGCCACGGCATGCTCAAGGTCTGGATGAGCCACGGCGACAAGGTCTTGAAGCTGCCCGAAGGCTTCGTGCTGATGGCATCGACGCCTTCGTGCCCGATAGCCGGCATGGCCGACGACGCGCGCGGCTTCTACGGCGTGCAGTTCCACCCCGAAGTTACGCACACCGTACAGGGCCAGGCCATCTTCGCGCGCTTCGTGCATGAAATCTGCGGCTGCAGCCACGAATGGAACATGCCCGACTACGTGGACGAGGCCGTCGCCCACATCCGCGAGCAGGTCGGCACCGATGAAGTCATCCTGGGTCTTTCCGGTGGCGTCGATTCTTCCGTGGCCGCCGCGCTGATCCATCGCGCCATCGGCGACCAGCTTACCTGCGTCTTCGTGGACCACGGCCTCTTGCGCCTGAACGAAGGCCAGCAGGTCATGGAAACCTTCGCCAGGAACATGGGCATCAAGATCATCCATGTCGATGCCAGTGCAGCCTTCCTGGGCGAATTGGCCGGTGTCACCGACCCCGAAGCCAAGCGCAAGATCATCGGCCGCGAATTCGTTGAAGTCTTCCAGAACGAATCGGCCAAGCTCACCAGCGCCAAGTGGCTGGCGCAAGGCACCATCTACCCGGACGTGATCGAATCGGCCGGCGCCAAGAGCGGCAAGGCCGTCAGCATCAAGTCGCACCACAACGTGGGCGGCCTGCCAGACACCATGAAGCTCAAGCTGCTGGAACCCTTGCGCGAACTCTTCAAGGACGAAGTGCGCAAGCTGGGCGTAGCCCTGGGCCTGCCGCCCGACATGGTCTATCGCCACCCATTCCCCGGCCCCGGCCTGGGCGTGCGCATCCTGGGTGAAGTCAAGCGCGAATATGCAGACCTGCTGCGCCGCGCCGACGCCATCTTCATCGAAGAGCTGCGCAACACCCGCGACGAAGCCACCGGCAAGACCTGGTACGAGCTGACCTCGCAAGCCTTTGCCGTATTCCTGCCGGTGAAATCGGTAGGCGTGATGGGCGATGGGCGTACGTATGAATACGTGGTCGCGCTGCGCGCGGTGGAAACGTCGGACTTTATGACGGCGGGTTGGGCAGAACTGCCTTACTCGCTGCTGGGCCGGGTTTCGGGGCGGATTATCAATGAAGTGCGCGGGATAAATCGGGTGGTTTACGACGTATCTAGCAAGCCGCCGGCGACGATTGAGTGGGAGTGAAATCGGGTCCTTCAGGGACTATCGCCAACTATCGAAAACAACCGTAACGTGTTGATTTATAAAGAAATACGTCACGACAGCTATCGCCGGCCAGCAAGCCAGGTTGGCGGTAAAACTGACGGTAAGAACTGGAGGTCGGATTAAGACCCTCCCGTTTACTATTGAGACCAAACAGGTCTTTGACGGTAAATGTCTCCTCTGGAAAGCTTGTTTCATGCGGCTTTCCAGGCATCAGCAGGTCTCCTGACCCCTGACGGTAAAAGCCGTCAAGAACAGGAGGAAAACCTCGATGCTTACCGACACCGCGCTACGCAATTTCAAGCCTAAGTCATTGACTTATAAGGTTTCCGACCGAGACGGCATGTACATGACGGTATCGCCCGCCGGTACCGTCACCTTCCGCTACGATTACCGTCTCAGCGGTCGGCGGGAAACGCTGACCATCGGCCGCTACGGCCCGGCCGGTATCTCGCTGGCGATGGCCCGTGAAAAGCTGCTCGACGCCAAGAAGGCCGTCGCCCAGGGCAAGTCTCCGGCGCACGAGAAGCAGCGCGAGAAGCGCCGACTGACCGCCGCCAAGAACTTCGGCGTCATGACCGTCCGATGGCTTGCCGACGCCAAAATGGCCGACAGCACGCGAGCGATGCGCAAGAGCATCGTCGACCGGGACATCCTGCCGGCGTTCAAGAACCGGCTCCTCAACGAAATCAGTGCCGACGACCTGCGCGCCTTGTGTGGCGAGGTGAAGGCGCGTGGGGCGCCCGCCACCGCAGTTCATGTCCGCGACATCGTGAAGCAGGTCTATGCCTTCGCCATCCTGCACAGCGAGAAGGTGGACAACCCGGCCGATGGCGTGGGCGCGGCTTCGATCGCGACCTTCGTGCCCAAGGATCGGGCGCTGTCACCAATGGAGATCCGCCTGATGAGCCGGCAGATGGAATCGGTGGCCACGTATCCGACCATTCGCCTGGCGCTACGCATGATTCTGCTGACGCTGGTACGAAAGAGCGAACTGATCGAGGCGACATGGGCCGAGATTGATTTCGAGAATGCGACCTGGACGATTCCGAAGGCGCGGATGAAAGGTCGCAATCCGCACGTCGTTTATTTGTCGCGCCAGGCCGTGGACATCTTCGATGCGCTCCACACCTGTGCGGCGGGATCGAAGTTCGTCCTGCCGTCGCGGTACGACGCCAACCGCTGCATGTCCAAGGCGACCCTCAACAGTGTGACCCAGATCGTGTCCGAGCGCGCCAAGGCCGCCGGTCTACCGCTGGAGCCGTTCACGGTGCACGACCTGCGCCGCACCGGCTCGACGCTGCTCAACGAGGTCGGCTTTAACGGCGACTGGATCGAGAAGTGCCTTGCCCATGAAGACGGCCGTTCCTCGCGCTCGGTCTACAACAAGGCCGAATACGCCGAGCCGCGGCGCCACATGCTGCAGGAGTGGGCCAACATGGTCGACGCCTGGGTGGCGGGCGGGCACCGCCACCATCAATTCATCCTCCCACGCGGGAGTGACCACAATGCCATCGCCTGCATCTTCGGCCATCGAAAACCCCGCGTCGTACAGGTCATCGTGCAGGCCCTTGATCTGCTGGGCCAGCGGAACCTCGAACAGGCGGATTTCCACCTCGGGGTCTTCTTCGCGGCTACGCGCCAGCAAAGCCGGCAAGCGCGACGGCGTGATGCCGTCGGACAAGACGATGCGCAACTGACCGTGAAAACCGTTGGCGGCGGACTTGACGCTATCGCGGGCTTGATCCAACGCCGCAAAGACACGCGAAACGTGCTCTAGGAACAGCCGCCCCGCGCGGGTGAGTTGCGTACTGCGGGTAGTGCGAACGAATAGGCGGGCACCGAGTTCTTCCTCCTGTTCCTTGATGGTGCGGGACAGCGGTGACTGGTCGATGTGCAGTCGCTCGGCAGCACGAGCGAAGTGGAGTTCTTCGGCCACGGCCTGAAAACAGCGTAAATGACGAAGTTCCATCGGCTATCTCCCTGGGCGATAGCACCTCCCGCCGGCTCGACTGATGTAGTGGTCTTCATTCGCAACTCGCATCAATTGCAAACAGTAGTTGATGGCATTGTGTGCAGCCCATAGGTGCTAGAAGCAGCGACGTCGCCCCAGACAACAACATGCCCAAGGCTCGTAAACCGGAACTATTTTTCCTTTCCATGTGCCTTTTCTTCCTTGTGCAGTTTGATGAAAAATGCGCGCCACTACTAGATAATGAATTCTTAAAGGGCCTATCAGGTCAGCTCATCAATTGGGGTAAAACAGCGGAACACTGTCTGCCTTGTGGTGCGCTACCAGCATCTAAACCGGCGGCAGAGACACACAAATCACACTAGGCGTGATGCCCAAATAGCCTAGCTGCAAGGAACGATGTAGCGCTGCCTCCCACGTTGGTCATCAAGCAGCTAGAAGGCAGAAATAGCGAGATTCTTTCGGCTACTTAACTGTCTCCCACCATGACGTGAATTCCTGTGCCCGGCCGTCCAAGTACACGGGGCGCCCGATTTCCGGTGTCCACAGAACATAACCACGTCCTCGGCTGGCTAAGGCGATGCGCTTGAACGGGTCGTCCCAGTTATGCGGAGAGATGGAGAATCGGCCCACATGTCCCGGCGTTAGTGCTTGAGCACGCAAGTCCTCGGCCGCCTGAGCGGCCTGCTCGGGATTCATATGCACATTCGCCCAACGAGGGTCGTACTGGCCGGCATCCAGCGCCACCCAGTCGAAGGGGCCATACTTCTTCCCAATCTCCGCAAAGTGCGGCGCGTAGCCCGAGTCGCCGCTGAAGAAGATGCGGCGCTGGTTGGACACCAGCGCGAAACCTACCCACAGGGATTTGTCGCGGGTGAAAGTGCGACCAGAGAAATGGCGGGCCGGGGTGACATGGATCTGAAGTCCCGGTGCCTGGCCGATGGCTTCGTACCAATCGGCCTCGCGCACGGTTCGCATGTCATAGCCCCAGGCCTCGAAATGCGCGCCCATGCCAAAACCTGTCACCACCTGCTTGACCTTGGTCTGTAGCGCCCGGATGCTCGGGTAGTCCAGGTGGTCGTAGTGATCGTGGGTGATCAGCAGGAAGTCGATTTCCGGCATATCCTGTGCTGCATAGATGCTGGTCCCATCGAATGCTTCCACCGTCAACGGCACCGGCGAAGCATTCGTGCTGAATACCGGGTCGATCAGGATGCGCCGGCCGCCCAGTTGGACGAAGTAGGACGAGTGGCCGAGCCAGATCACCAGGTCCTGCGATGCGTTCAGTGCCTTGAGATCAATCTTGACAGCGGGAATGGCTCCCTGCGGACGCGGTTGGCCCTTCTCCCCAAATATCGTCTCCATCCACATCGACCACTCGGATTGATCCGTCGTCCGCATGGGCGTGTCGATCTGGTTGCGGAATGCGCCATCGGCATGGTTGGGCGAGCGCGCAATGCGGGCGAGCCGTTGCCCGTCCGGCAGCTCACCGAATAGGGGATGCTGAAGGTAGGCCGCGATGGCGAGCGCACCCAATACGAGGACGATCACGATGGTTTTGGTGAAAGTGCGCAGCTTGGAGCGGCTCATTGGGTTGTCACCGGGGGCAGGCCGCGTGCAAACACTGGGGCATGGAACACCGTCGCCCCTTGCCCGCCGTCTCCATCGCTGCTGACGGCATAGAGATCGTTCCTGCCGGGGTGAATCGCCACACTGGTGGATTGCAGGTTGTGTCCGCGCTCACGGCCCGGCAGCAGCACCTGGCCGATGGGAATGCCGTTGCGGTTGAAGGCCAGCACGCGGCCTTGCCCGTAGATCGCCACGTACACGTTGCCGTCAGCATCGGCGCGCATGGAGTCCGGGGCCGGGCCGACAAAGTGATAGGCAATGGCCGAGCCGATCGGCGCGATGGTGGTCGCATCGGCCAGCTCGATGCGGTGCAGCAGGTTGCGGCCAAACTCCGTGGCCCACAGCGACTTGCCATCGGGACTGAGTGCCAGACCGTTGGCCATCGCCAGATTCGGCAGCACGGGCTTGATCGTGGTGAGGTCTGGCGCGGCGTAGTACACCCCGCCCTTGGGCTCGGTCGCGGTGCCCTTGAAGTCCGTGAAGTAGAAGCCGCCCTGGGCATCGAACACCAGGTCATTGGGCATGTAACCGGCCACCGGCGGGACGATCGCCTGCAGGCCCGAACCGTTAGGGTTCACCGCGAAGATCGCGCCGCGATTGTTCGGGATGTCCAGGGCCGCGATGAAGAGGCGCCCGCCCGGGTGGAAGGCCAGGCCGCCCGGTGCCAGCGCGTCCAAGGTGACGACGGTGGACAATCGTTTATCCGGCGTAAGGCGCAGAACGCGGCGGCCGCTCACGTCGCAAAACAGCAGATTACCGCTTCGATCGAAGATCGCCCCTTCGAGGATCAAACCCTCCTTGGACACCTTGAACCAGGGTTCGGCCACGGCAGTCTGCAAGGGACGCTCGGACGGAGGGATCGGCACGGCACCCTGGGTCTGCGCGTCGTAGGCCAGCCCCGCGACGCTGCTTTGCTGGGCCGAGGCTCCCGACATGAGGCCCATGCCCACAACCAGGCATGTGGCGATGAGGGCAGCTCTCGCTTTGGCGTCAGGCAGGCCGCCATGCTGGCGGCTCGGTCCGCAGAGGAGTGTTGGGATCATATTGCCGCTCTTACCAAGGTTGATTCGCGGGACCGACCGTGAATTCGTTGATCGTGGTGTCCTCGGGCTGATCGATCGCAAAGGCAACGACATTGGCGATCCGATCCGGGGAAATGCCGTACTTGTCATAGACGCCCTGCATCTGATCGAGCGACGCCTTGTCTCTGATCGTCGTCAGCAGCTCGGTATTGATGGCCGCCGGATAGATCGTCGCAGTGCGGATGTTGGTGCCTTCCATGGCGGACTCCATGCGCAGGACTTCCATGAAGTCGCGCACGAACCACTTCGTTCCACCATAGACGGCGCCGCCCGGATAGGCCTTGAGCCCCGCCACCGAAGAGGTGGCGATGACATGGCCGGACTTCTGTTCCAGGAACGCTGGTAGCACCGCCGCCACGCCATTGAGCACGCCCTTGACGTTGACATCGACCATCTGATGCCAGTCATCAGTCTTCAGCGCAGAGAGCGGTGAGACCGGCATGAGGCCGGCATTGAGAAAAATGACATCGATGCGGCCAAACGTGTCCTTGGCGAGCTTGACGATCGCGTCGTTCTCGGACTGCCTGGTGACGTCCAGTTCCTGGTACACGGCTTGGCCGCCGTGCTGCTTGATCTCGTCGGCGATCCGCTTCAGGTTCTCTTCGCGCCGGGCGCCGAGCACCACCTTGGCACCCTGACTGGCGAGAAGCATAGCCGTGGCTTCGCCGATTCCGGAAGAAGCGCCGGTGATGACGATGACTTTGTCTTTGATCATGATTTCGCTCTTTCTTTGCTAAGTGCCGGCAACCTCTGCCAGCGTGAGATCAGTACACAGTGAATCCGCCATCCACGGCCAAGGCCTGGCCGGTCACGAAGCTCGATCCCGAACTGCACAGCCAGAGCACGGCATCAGCGATTTCCTCCCCGCGCCCAAGACGCTTCATCGGCAGGTCGCGTAGCAGGTCATCCATCGACAGCATTCCGCTGTCCAGCATGGACGAGACCATCGGCGTGTCGATCGTGCCGGGGCAAACGGCATTGACGCGCACGCCGCGCGTGGCGTATTCGAGTGCGGCGCTGCGGGTCAACCCGATCACACCGTGTTTGGTGCCGTGATAGGCCGCCATCAGCGCCCGGCCAGTGAGTCCGCCGATGGACGAGCAGTTCACGATTGCACCGCTGCCTTGCTTTCGCATCTGCTTGAGTTCGTGCTTCATGCAGGCCCAGACGCCGCGCTGGTTGATGGCGCTGATCAGGTCGTAGTCCTCAGCAGACTGGTCTGCGATCTCGGAGGGAGGAACCTGGATGCCCGCGTTGTTAAAGGCGACATCCAGGCGGCCAAACGTCGCAACGGTGCGCTTCACCATGGCCTCCACCTGGTCCTCGTCGGCCACATCGCACACCACAGCGATCGCCTTGCCGCCGGCGGCGGTAATCTCGTCCACTGCTTTGAGCAACGGCTCCTCTTTACGGCCCGCCAAGGTGACCGCGGCGCCGGCCTTGGCAAATGCGCGTGCCGTATCCAGCCCCATGCCAGAGCCGGCGCCGGTGACCAGGGCGACCTGCCCCGTGAAGTCGTAGCTGATATTCATGGAAATCTCCTCTGAGGTCAGGACGCCAACGAGGCGTTGTCGATCACGAAGCGGTACTTGACGTCGCCCTTGAGCATGCGTTCGTAGGCTTCGTTGATTTCATCGGCGCGGATCATCTCGATGTCCGCCACGATGCCGTGCTCGGCGCAGAAATCGAGCATCTCCTGCGTCTCTGGGATGCCGCCGATCATCGAGCCGGCCAGGCTGCGGCGCTTCATGATGAGGCTGAACACCTGCGGCGAAGGATGCGGCGACGACGGTGCGCCGACCAAGGCCATGGACCCGTCGCGCTTGAGCAGGTTGAAGAACGGATCGAGGTCGTGCGGTGCGGCCACGGTGTTCAGGATGAAGTCCAGGCTTTTGGCATGCGCGGCCATCTCGCCGGGATTGCGGGAGAAGACCACTTCATCCGAGCCCAGCGCCTTGGCCGCCTCGCGCTTGGATTCGGACGTCGTGAAGGCCACCACGTGGGCACCCATGGCGTGGGCCAGTTTGATGCCCATGTGCCCCAGGCCGCCGATGCCCACGACGCCCACCTTCTGGCCCGGCCCCACCTTCCAGTGGCGCAGCGGCGAGTACGTGGTGATGCCCGCGCACAGCAGCGGCGCCACGGCGGCCAGTTGGGCCTCGGGATGGCGCACGCGCAGCACGTAGCGCTCATGCACCACGATCTGCTTGGAGTAGCCGCCCTGCGTGTGGCCAGGCGCATCCGGCGTCGGGCCGTTGTAGGTGCCGACCATGTGGTCGCAGTAGTTTTCCAACCCTTCGTCACAGTCGGCGCAGTGCTTGCAGCTATCGACGATGCAGCCGATGCCGACCAGGTCGCCCGGTTTGAAGTTCGACGCGTGTGCACCTACCGCCGACACACGGCCCACGATCTCGTGGCCCGGCACGCAGGGGTACAGGGTGCCCGCCCACTCGGCACGCACCTGGTGGATGTCGGAATGACATACGCCGCAATAGGCAATGTCGATCTGCACGTCGTGCGCGCCGGGCGCCCGGCGGGTGATGTTGATCGGTTCAAGAGGAAGGTCGCCTCCATGGGCGCCGTAGGCCTTGACGGTCATACAGAATCTCCTTGAGGTAGGCCAGTGCGGGTGGTGCTCATACCCGAGCCGGCGATGGGCAGCGGGTATGCCGCCGCCGGAACAAGGTCGTTTGATGGCGAATCAGCAGGGGCATACACGCTCCTTTGGAAACGCATGCTCGACGCTTGTCAAAACGACAACCGATGCACAGCAGATGGCGAGCCACGAAACAGCTCCCAGGCCGCCGACTCCGTGGGTGCTGATTGCCAGACCGCCAATCGCACCGCCACCGAATATTCCGATGTTGTAGATGGTCGTCAGCATGGCTGTGCCGAGTTCTGCGTTGGCGCCGGTCACCTTCGCCATGGCGGACTGGAACAAGGTGGGCAACCCGCCGAACGATGCACCCCAAAGGAAGAGCACGACGCTCGCCAGAGCGGGATGCAGGTCGAGCATCAGAGCCGCCATCACCACCGCAGCAAGTACGAGCGCAGAGATGGTCATTCGGCGCAGGATGGAATCCACGAAGCGGCCTGCCAGTGCGACGCCGGCGAGAGCTCCCACCCCGAATACGAGAAAGCCTTGTGTTGTCCCCCCGGGCAATTGCAGCGCTGCGGCAAGTGGCGCCATGTAGGTGTACAAGGTGTAGTGGGCGAGGATGGCAAAGGACGTCGCAAGCAGAATTGGACGCAGTCCTGGCGTCTGCACGACGTCACGAATCGGCAGGATGTTCCGCGTGCGGTCACCAGGTGCCGCAGGCACCACGGTGATGACCCAGACGACGACCAGTACCGACAGCACAGAAAGCAAGCCGTAGCTGTAGCGCCAGCCGAGGATCGAGCCCAGCAGGCTTCCCAGCGGTAAACCGGCGACCATGGCGACGGTGCTACCGGCAAGGGTGATGGCAAGTGCCCGCCCCATGTCCCTGGCGTCGACCAGTCTGATCGCGTAGCCGCATATCACCGGCCAAATGACCCCAGCAGCAAGACCTGCCACCACGCGCGAGGCAACGGTCAAGGTGTAATGCGTCGACAACGCCGTGACCGTGTTGGCCACAGCGAAGGTCAGGACGAGGACAAGGTAGAGCATCCTGCGCGGGACGCCCCTCGTGATCGCCACCACGGGTATGGCTGCCGCCGCTGAGGCCAGCGCGTAGATAGACACCAGTTGGCCGATACCTGCCGGCGACTGCCCCAGGCTGTCCGCCATCGCCGGCAGCACTGCGGCAGGCATGGTTTCGGTGAGGATCGTCAGGAACGCCGTCGTCGAAAGGGCCAACAGACCCAGGACGGGAAGGCGACCATCCCGATCGGGCTCGGATGTACCTGATAGCGATGAAGACTGCATGTGAACCTCACTCACCTCAGGTGCTTACCAAAGAACTCCGCCATCCTGTCAAACGGAATCTTGTCTGTTCGGTCGTACAAATCGACGTGGTTGGTGCCCTTGACGATCAGGAGTTCCTTCGGCTGCGCGGCGGCCGCATAGGCGGTGTGGGCGAAATAGAGCGAATGGGCTTTCTCGCCGTGCACGAACAGGATGGGGCGCGGCGAAATCTCCTTGATGTAGGTCAGGATCGGCATGTTCATGAACGACAGCGGCGTGGCGACCGTCCAGGCGTTGCCGGAGTTGACCGCCCGTGGGTGGTAGCCACGCGGCGTCATGTAGTAGTCGGCGTAATCGACCAGGAACTGCGCCTCGCCACCCTTCAGCTTGTTGTAGGCCGGCTGATAGGCCGGCTTCCCGCTCTCGGCATCTTTCCAGCGCTGCCGGCTCAGTTGCTCCAGCGTATGCGAGCGTTGCGCGGCGGTCACGCTGTCGTTGTAGCCCTTGGACATGGCGCGGGTCATGTCATACATGGTACTGGCGACGACGGCCTTGACGCGCTTATCAGCAGCCACGGCGTTCAGTGCCATGCCACCCCAGCCGCAGATGCCGATGACGCCGATACGCTCGCGATCGACGTAGGGTTGCAGGCCGATGAAATCCACCGCCGCCATGAAATCCTCGGTGTTGATGTCCGGCGAAGCGACGTTGCGCGGCTCGCCGCCGCTTTCCCCGGTATAGGAGCCGTCGAAAGCCAGCGTCACGAAGCCACGCTCAGCCATGATTTGCGCATACAGGCCCGAAGACTGTTCCTTCACCGCGCCGAATGGACCGCCGACGACGATCGCTGCCAGCCGCTGGTTCTCCCGGTTTTTCGGCAGATACAGATCGGCCGCGAGGGTGATGCCGTAGCGGTTCTTGAAGGTGACCTTCTGGTGATCGACCTTCTCGCTCTTGGGAAATACCTTGTCCCATTCCTGTGTCAGCCGCAGGCCGCCCACCTCGATCGTGGTCGCAGGCGTTTGCGCCAGCGCCGTCTGGCCGCCGAGGGCCGCGGCCAGACCACCAAGAATCGAGCCTTGGACGAAACCCATGAGGGCCGTCCGCCGCTTGATGTTCGTGACCTTCGGGGTAGCTTCGTTCATGACGTTCTCCTTTGCGTGGTTGGTGGATTCGGCCAGCGGGTCGGTTCTGTTCGCTCGCACCTATGACAGTCAGCGGTACGCTGCCGGCCTATCCCCGTCGGTGTTGGGCTGGCTGATGCCCAGGTTCTGGTTGGCGTAGCGCTGCGGCTCCTTCACGAGGTCGGCCACAAAGCGCCCGATGCTGGCGCGCGACGTTTCCGTGCCCTTGAAAGTTTCGCCTTTCTGCGTCAGTTGGAATACCTCGGTCGGCTTGTTGGTCAACCAGACCGGGCGCAGGACGGTGTAGGTCAGACCCGATTGCTCGACCACCTCGGCCGTCCTCAGGTTGATGGGGCGGTACCGGCCGACCATGCCCTTGTCCCAGGCATTGAAGGGTTCGGGCAGTTCGTCATAAATGCCACCGGCACTGATGACGATGATGTGGCGGGCGCCGACTTCCTTCATGGCGCGCGCGATGTTCGCTGTCCTGGCGTCCAGGTCCATGCCGCCCATGGTGCTGATGACCGTCTCGTGCCCACGGATGGCACGTGTCAGGTCCGCGAGGCTGGTGGCATCGCCGTCCACGACATTCACGCGGTCGCTCTGCATGCCCTGCATGCGGCTGGCGCGGCGCAGGAACAGGGTCAGTTTCACGTCGTCCTGTTCGAGCAGTCGGGGAATAATTTCTTTCGACGTACTGCCGTTGGCACCGATCAGAATCACATTCTTCATTGTTGGATTCACCTTTTTCGCGTTCACTTGTTCGCTCGTATGAGGGCTGCCTGCACCGTTGGATACGTTGGCTCAATGGCCAGGAAAGCAGCGGCAAGGCAGTCGAATGGCAGGACGGTCCTTCTCATGGATGTTTGCCTCGCGCACTGGGAATTTCGAGGGTCAGGAGGGCTGGGGTTTGTTCACCCTGTACCGCAGCCACACCGTGCTGTCCTTCAAGGGCTTCACGTCAATCAGCGTGAACGAGCGCGGCTGAATCCGGGAAAACGGCTCTCTGGCCGTGAAAAGGTCGGGTGCATCGGACGAGGCGTCGGAGACGGGCGCCAGCAGGAGACTCACTTCATCGACCAGGCCGTCGTGCAGATATGACCAGTTCAGCACACCACCACCGCCGATCATCACGCGCTCCATGCCGAACAGCGTTGCCAGCTTGTGCAACGCCAAGGCGTTGTCTGGTTCGTCCTTCCCGGCAATGACGTAGGAGAGGTTGAGCCGCCTCAGCAGGTCCTTGTAGGCATTGCTTGCTTGCTCGGTCAGCACCGAAATCACATGCGACCGGAGGGTGCCGTAATCGACGAAGTTCTCTTGCCAGCCCAGGCGGCCGGCGGGGTCCAGCGCGACGTAGTACATCGGCGCATGGACCTCGGCCACGAAGTCGCCTTCGGGCACGATGTCCGCCGACTCGTCCAGGTCCGGCTTGCGGTTGTGCGTGAAGTTGTCGTCGGTCGAGATGCGGCCGTTCAAGTAGCCCTGGATATTCAAGACCTGCTGATCGGCATGCAGCGCCAGTTGCTTGTACTGAAGCGCCGCCGAATCGAACTCGGGCAGTCGATGTTGTGGATTCTTCCGTCCAGCGACGTCAGGGTGTGGATGAGGACGTAGGGTTTTTTCAAGGTGGGCATCTGTATCAATCCAATATCTAGTTCTTGGAGAGCGCGATCCGCACGTCGCCTTTACCGAGCGCCTGGGCCAAGCCAGCGGGGTCGTCCACGCGACCGAGGCGGGTGTACGAGTAGGACGAGTTGACGGTCAGGTAAAAGACGACCAGGGTTCTCGATCCAAACAACATGAGATCGCCATTGCGGATCGTGTCGGGGCGGCTCGCGTTCGTCGGCAGCGACTTCGGTAGATCCGCGTATTTCTCGTTGCTGTGGAGGTCGGCCATGTTGATCGAAAGCGGCAGCATCGCGGCGAACGCGCGGGCCGCCTCGGTGTCGGCCAGGGTGATGGCGAAGCGACGTTCGCCGACGGTCATCCACATGCGAGATTCCTCCTGTTGGACTGTGGCCACTGCGGCTGCGGCGGGCGAGCCTGGCGCTCCAGGCTGGGCGGCGTCGCACCCTCCAAGCATGACCAGGCCGCACAGCAGGCCCAGCCCGCGCAACGCCCGCAAGCCGCGTGCGCGGCGGTGTTCTGTGGCCGCGTGGTGTTGGCTGCTGCGAGGAACACTGAGGCTCATGGTCATGGGGTTCTCCTGGTCAGAAGCGCTGCTCAGGCCGCTTGCCGTGCTGGCGACCGTGAGGTCAGGAAGGTGAGCAAGGCCGCGAACAGCAGCACAGCCGCACTCATCAGGAAGGTGCTGCGATAGCCGCTCGAATCAAACAGCAGGCCACCCACGGTCGAACCCAGGGCGATGGCCAACTGGATCACCGCCACCATCAGGCCACCACCAGCCTCTGCGTTCTTGGGCATGGCCTGAGCGATCCAGCTCCACCAGCCCACCGGGGCCGCAGTAGCCATCAGCCCCCAGAGACCCAGCAGCACGGCAACGGCAGCAACCCCGGCGCCGAAAGGAATCAACGTCAAGGCGATCACCGCCATCAGGATGGGAATGGCGATCAAGATCCGGTACAGGCCCCGCTTCAGCAAGCTGCCGATGAGCGTGGTGCCGATGAAGCCCGTCACGCCCATCACGAGCAAGATGAGCGACAGCGTGGACACGTCGACGTGCGTCACCGTTTCGAGGAACGGTCGCACGTACGTGAACAGGGCGAACTGCCCCATGAAGAAGGCGCCGCATGCGGCCATGCCCAGCGCGACGGACCGGTTCTTTAGCAGCTTGAACACATTGCCCGAGCCGCCCGTGCGGGCCTCGGGCCGCATCGACGGCAGGCTGAACCATTGCCAGGCCAGGGCGACTGCCGCAACGGGCACCAGGCAGAAGAAGGCGCCGCGCCAACCCATGACCGAGCCGAGGTAGCTGCCCAATGGAGCAGCAATCACGGTCGCCAGCGCATTGCCGCCGTTGAAGATGGCCAAGGCGCGCGGTACCTGAGAGGCAGGCACCAGTCGCATCGCCGTTGCAGCCGACATCGACCAAAAGCCGCCGATCACCACGCCGAGGAGTGCGCGACCGGTCATGTAGATCAGGTAGTTCGACGCCATCGCAACCACGATGCCCGACAGGGCCATCAGTGCCGTCAGGCCCAACAGCAGCGTCTTGCGGTTCATGCTGCCGGCCAGGGCGGAGATCGACAGGCTGGTCAGCACCGCGAAGGCGCCGGATATGGCGATGCCTTGCCCGGCCAGACCTTCGGTGACATGGAGGTCGGTGGCGATCGGTGTCAGCAAACTGACGGGCATGAATTCAGAGGCGATCAGTGCGAACACGCACAGCGACATCGCAAAGACGCCGCTCCAGTTGGCCGATTGCGCCTTGGCCTCGTGTTGAGTGGAAAAGTTGGCCGCCTGGGCCTCACCGGTTTGGGTTGTCATGAAATTCTTCGTTTTCTGCCCGGATGTCTATGGATATCGCCGCCTTCGGCGACGACGGAACCGGCGTGGGGCTACGTCGGTTCCGCTGGATCTCAGTCCTTGCCGATCTGATCCATCTGCGTGGCGTCCATACGGCCGCCATGGATGGTTATCTTGGCCATGGCTGCCTCGATCTCGTGCAGGTCTTGCGGCGTGAGGTTGACGTTGATCGAGCTGAGGTTCTCGCGCGAGTGGTCCAGCTTGGTCGTGCCGGGGATAGAGACGATCCAGGGCTTTTTCGCCGCCAGCCAGGCCAGGGCGATCTGTGCGCGCGTGGCACCCTTCTTCTCGCCGAAGGCCTTCAGGAAGTCCAGGATGGGCTGGTTGGCCTTCATGACCTCGGCGCTGAAGCGCGGGAAGGTCTTGCGCAGGTCGGTCTTCCCATCGAAGCCGGCCTGCGCGTTCAGCGACAGCTTGCCGGGCAGGAAGCCTTGGCCCAGCGGTCCCCACGGCACGAAGCCGATGCCCAGTTCTTCGCAAGCCTGCAGCACGCCGTTGCGCTCCACGCTGCGTTCCATGATCGAATATTCTGTCTGGATGGCGGCCACAGGCTGCACGGCGTGGGCGCGGCGGATGGTGCGCGCGCTCGGCTCAGACAGGCCGAAGTGCAGCACCTTGCCCTGCTGGATCAAACCCTTGATCGTGCCGACCACGTCTTCGATTGGCACGGCCAGATCGACGCGGTGCTGGTAGTACAGGTCGATGCGGTCGGTCTTCAGGCGCTTGAGCGATTCTTCCACCACGCGGCGGATGCGCTCGGGGCGGCTGTCCAGGCCGTTCGTGCCGTCGATCTTGAAGCCGAACTTGGTGGCGATGGCGATGTGGTTGCGCACCGGTCCCAGCGCCTCGGCGACGAGTTCCTCGTTCACGTAGGGGCCATAGACCTCTGCGGTGTCGAAGAAGGTGATGCCACGC
This sequence comes from Verticiella sediminum, assembly GCA_040392445.1. Lineage (GTDB taxonomy): Bacteria > Pseudomonadota > Gammaproteobacteria > Burkholderiales > Burkholderiaceae_B > Verticiella > Verticiella sediminum_A. The sequence continues at coordinate 18,513 of JBEBVZ010000006.1, read as the reverse complement.
TCGTAGGCATCGCGGATCACGCGGATGCTCGTTGCACGGTCCACGCCCGGGCCGTAGTGGCCGGGGCTGTTGCTCATGCAGCCGAAGCCGAGTTCCGACACCGTCAGGCCGCCCAGCTTGCGCGTGCCCATGGTGTAAGTCTGGCCGCCCGCGCCGCTGCGTTGCGCGGTTTGCGCCGCAGCAGATGTCGCCAGTGATGCGGCGCCAATCGGCAGTGCGGCGCCAGCAGCAGCGATGCCCGCCGCCTTCAGGAAGCCTCGCCGGTCGGCAGCCACACCGGACTCTTGTGCGGTTTCGCGATCATTGATGTTCTGCATGCTCATGTTCGATGCCTTTCAAGTTGAAGTGATTGCGATGAGGGTTGGGACTCGGTAGATGGTCAATCGGGCAGGCGCTCAATCGTGACCTGCAGCGGTCCGGGTCGCTGCAGTGCGGGCAGTCCCGTCTCCACTGCGCCGAGGCGCATCAGATCGCCCGTGTAGTTGCCAGTGCCGTCTTCAACGAAGATCGCCAAGTTGCCCCACGGCGAGTAATAGGCGAGGTCGCCTGCCTTCACTGGAACCGTGCTTTCGGCGGCGCCCCGGGTCAGCCTTTGCGGCAAGTCGACTATGCGCTCAATGCGCGCATAGTCGGTCAGCGTCAACGACAGCGGCAGCAGCGCCGCGAAATCCCGCGCGGTGGCGTTGTCGTACAGCGTGGCGGTTGCCACTTGGCCCTCGACCGTCAGACGAATCTTCATGGGGACATCCTGTGAGGGGGCGGGTCGCCGACAGGCGACGCAGTTCCCCGAGTGCCACCACCGCACGCCGCAATTACCAGGGCTGAGCCCGCCAGCAAGATCAGGGTCCGGCGCCTCAGCCAATTCAGGGGCATCGGTATTGACTTTGTCATGCCCTGAATATTGGCGCGTGCAAGTCAATCTGACTAGCTAATGAAACCTTCTAAGCTATAGTAGCTGTGCTAATCAATCGACCTAAAACCGCCGTCATGGTCAAACAACAGATTGAGGTTTTGGCGTCGATCCCGACGCTCGAAAATCAGGTGTAGGCGAGGAGCCGGCCGGCGAAGGTCACGCCTGTCCATGCGATCAGTGACACGCTTGCCCCGACGCGGGCGACGACCGGGGTCACGGCGGTATCCGCCCACTCATTGACGCGGCGGTAGATGCCGTGGTGGAACACCAGCACGTTGAGGCAGGCGAGGATCAACAGGCCGAGCTTCCACGGCGCAGCTCCGGTGCCAGCGACCACGGTCGCCTGCGCGCTGAGCAGTGCGATGCCCGTGATCACGGCGATGGCAAAGCCGATGTGTGAGACGGGCAGCAGATTGCGCGCGGCTGTGGTGACGGACACGACGCGGCGTCCGACTCCCAGCAATCGGAGGTCAAAGGTGAAAGCTGGGCCGACGAGGAGCGCGATCCCAAGGATGTGGCTGGCTTCAAGCACGGGATAGAGGTATTCGGCGCCGCGCACCGCCTCGCCGAGCGCAGAACCCTGCAACAGCTTCAGCAACGAGTTGAGCCAATCAGGCATGTTTGTTCAATTCCGCTCGGTGCGATGTCGTGTGCAGCACGCCTTATTTCGGCAGCGGCGCCCGTACCGGGAGCGTGTTGCCGAGTACCTGATTCACAGGCACTGCGTCAGGCCCGTACCAGAACACGACGGGTCGAAACAGACTGTTGTCTGTCCGATTGATGTAGCCGACCGCCTGGAAACGCTCCCCGATCTTCAGCGCGCGTCCCAGGCCCCACCTGCCCGACCAGGCGGGCGGCGCAATGATGATCTCCAGCTCCTTGTGGGGGCCTTTGTACGAGGGAGCGGCATTGACCCGGGTACTGTCCTCGGGATCTTGCAGCTCCTTTGGAATCGCCAGCTTGGGAGTGCGGGCAGGCAGGTTGCTGTCCAGGGTTACATCGAAGAGCGAGTGCGGATTACCCCACACACCCTCCGAGGAGACCGTTCCCGCGATGTAGATCAGGCGGTCGGTGTCGAAGCCGGGCCACCCGTGATGCGCGAACGCCGGCAGGGCCGGCAGAAGGGAGGCCAGCGCTGCAGCGCCGAAGATCACGCGACGGCGACCGCGCGATACGGCTTCATTCCCAAGGATGCGTTTCCGGTCAGTAGTTGCCATTCTTCTTCTCTCCGCTTTCATCGGTTGCGCCACGAGACCGGCAGGGCTTGGCGTCTTGGCCAACCCAGGGGGCATCGGTATCGACTTCTTCATGCCTCGAATGTTGGGGCTTGGAAGTCAGCTTGACTAGCTAACTAATGGTTAAAAGGTATATAAGCAGCACTAATCAATTCCCCATGTGAAACTGCGTAATGGTTAAACGCAACCTCAACGATCTTCTGTACTTCGTCACGGTGGCGCGGGAAGGCAGCTTCACGCGCGCCGCCTCGCTGCTAGGCGTCACCCAATCAGCCCTCAGCCAGGCCATCAGTGGGCTGGAGGCACGGCTGGAGATTCGCCTGTTGACCCGCACCACGCGCAGCGTGTCGCCCACGGCCGCCGGCGAGCGCTTGCTCAATGCCATCGGCCACCGCTTCGACGAGATCGACGCAGAGCTGGATGAACTGACCGAGATGCGGGATAAGCCGGCAGGCACGGTGCGCATCACCTGTGGTGAGCACATCCTTCGGACCACGCTGCTGCCCAAGCTCACGCCCTTGTTGCTCGAATACCCCGACATCAAGGTCGAGTTCGACATCAACTACGGGTTTCGGGACATCGTGGCCGACCGCTTCGACGCGGGCGTGCGTATGGGCGACACCATCGACAAGGACATGATCGCGGTCCCGATCGGGCCGCAGTTGCGCATGGCGATCGCGGCCTCACCAGCGTACTTCAAGGCCCACCCCATCCCCAAGACGCCACGCGACTTGCTCCAGCACAACTGCATCAACATGCGTATGCAGACTGCAGGGGGCCTCTACGTCTGGGATTTCGAGCGCCGGGGACAAAAACTGAATGTGCGGGTGGATGGGCAACTTATCTTCAACACGTCGCCCAGCATGGTCGATTCAGCGCTGGCGGGACTGGGCATCGCGTCCCTGCCTGAAGACGAGTTCGCACCGCACATCGAGGAAGGCCGACTGGTGCGCGTGCTGGAGGACTGGTGTCCCCCGTTCCCTGGCTACTACCTGTATTACCCGAGTCGCCGGCAGCCTTCGCACGCGTTCTCGCTGGTTGTCAGCGCGCTGCGCTTGTCAACGCCGCCAAGCCCAAAGCGGCGTTAGACCGATTCGTCCGGGGAACGCAAATCGTGTCCGCTTCAAGGACGCTGGTCAGTGGAGCCACCGAGCCTGTGACCAAGCACATCTGAAACACACGATCCGCTATCAAGGAACACTCCTATGAAAAAGTTATTCACCCCTGTCCATATGGGCCGCCATACCCTTTCCAACCGACTGGTCATGGCACCAATGACGCGTTCGCGTGCGCAGTACGACGGCACCCCTGGCGAACTCGCCGCGACCTACTACGGACAACGATCCAGCATGGGTCTGATCGTGACAGAGGGTACCCAACCTTCTGGCGACGGCCAAGGTTATCTCGCCACGCCGGGCATCTATACCGACGCGCACATTGCGGGGTGGAAGAAGACCACGGACGCGGTGCACAACGGTGGCGGACACCTCTTCATTCAGCTCATGCACGCAGGTCGCATGTCCCATCCGGACAACACGCCCCACCATCGCCAAGGCGTTGCTCCCTCGGCCATCGCTCCAGGCGCGCAGATGTTCACGCCGAACGGGATGCAGGACATACCCGTGCCGCGAGCCCTGGCCGCCGAAGAGGTCAGGCAGACCGTGCAGGACTTCCGACATGCGGCCCGCTGCGCCATCGAGGCGGGAGCCGATGGTGTCGAGATACATGGCGCAAACGCCTACCTGATTCATCAGTTCCTGGCGCCCAGTGCCAACGCACGCACTGATGAGTACGGCGGCGCCATCGCGAACCGCACTCGCTTCGCCATCGAGGTTGCCAAGGAAGTCGCCAGCGAGATCGGCGCAGATCGCACGGCGATCCGCCTCTCTCCGGGCTCCACCTTGTGGGGCATTGACGAAGGCCCTGAAGGCCCCGATCTGTACCACCACCTGATTGCTGAACTCGATACCTTGGGCTTGGCCTATCTGCATGTGATGCACCACGGCAACGAGACGCTGCTGGCTGACCTGCGCAAGCTCTGGCACGGCCCCCTGATCCTGAACCGGCCGGGCCGCCCGCGTGAGCAGATCGGCGATGACCTGGCTTCGGGGTTGGCTGACCTGGAAGCCTATGGCCAGATGGTGCTGGCAAATCCCGACTTCATCGAGCGGATCAAGATCAGTGCGCCGATGAACGAAGCGCTCAGCGAAGGGTTCTTTGGGGGCGCTGCACGGTTCTACACCGACTACGCCCCCATGACAGAGACCAAAGGCGCTTGATACGAAGCCGGCACAGCGCTGGTGCCGCTGGTGCGCCTATGTGGTCTTCAGATCATCCGGCGTCATGGGCAACCTGCGGATGCGCTTGCCCGTCGCTTCGTGAATGGCGTTGAGCAAGGCTGGCGTGATTAGCACCGTGGCAAGCATCGCCGATGCCGGTAGGGTCTTCCGTGCTGGGCAAGACATGAATTTCCATCGCCGGAATCTCGTTCATGCGCAGCACACGATAGTCGTGGAAATTTGACTGTTCGACACGCCCGTCCTTGATCGAGATATTGCCGAACAGCGCGGCCGACAAGCCGAAAATCGTACCGCCCTGAACCTGAGCCTCCACTGAGCCGGGCGATACCACCCGGCCGCAGTCCACCACCGTGACGACGCGCTCGGTTTTCACATTGCCGTCGGCATCGACGCTGACCTCCACGGCTTGGGCCGCATAGGAAAAATCCACCCTTGCTTACTGGTTACAGAGGCTTAGCAAAATCTTGAGAGCGCTCCGTACGGCCAGCCTGACAAGGAGTTCGGTGACACGTTGCTCAACTTCATGATGAGCGTTGAAGGCTATTACTTCAGCGAAAATCCCGGGTCCGGTAACCACCATTTCCCTTGCTGGACCCACGAAGGTTACGCAGTTGCGCTGCTTGATGTGCTTCCGAAGGAAATTGAATGCGTACTGGATATCACTGATCTGATTGATGGCGGCTGGACTAATGCCTTTGATGACTTAGTTGAGTTCCAGCAGGCGTTTGCTGTGATGATGGTATCGAAAGTTGGTAAGTCATTGATTGTAAATATAAAAACCCGCAGAAGGGCGGCCTTTGCAATGATGGTACGACAGGCTAGGAAATGTTGACTGATACGAAGCTAAGAACCCTCAAACCAGAGCAAAAGGCATACAAGCTCACTGATCGCGACGGTCTCTACGCGATGGTTCTTGTTAGTGGTGCAATCTCGTTCCGCTACAACTATCGGATCAATGGTCGGCAGGAAACATTGATGCTCGGGCGTTACGGCCCCACCGGAATATCACTCGCTGAGGCTCGTCAGCGGCTGGCGGATGCTAAGCAAGCGATTTCCGACGGTCGTTCACCAGGCCGCCAAAAGCAGCGTGAGATCCAGAAAACGAAGGCGGCGAATTCTTTTGGTGAGTGGACTGAGATCTGGCTGAAGCGTCATCAGATGGCGGAGTCCACCAGGGATATGCGTCGGTCTGTCTACGAGCGCGAGATGAAAGGCATCTTTGGCCGCCAAAAAGTGTCCGAAATTTCGCAAGAGTATTTGAGATGTGTATGCGAGAAGATTGTGGCACGGGGCGCGCCAGCAACCGCTATCCACGTCCGAGATATCGTGCAGTGGGTATATAGGTATGCCATGGAGAAAGGGCATCGATTTGTGAACCCGGCCGAGCTGGTGTTGCCAAAGTCAATTGCGACCTTCAAGCCCAAAAATCGCTCTCTAGCTCCTCAGGAAATTGGTTGGATGTACGCATACCTTGAGCAGGTCGCTACAGCGCCGACGAATCGTTTGGCGGTCAAGTTGTTGTTGATCACGATGCTGCGAAAAAAAGTGGTGAGGCCATCTCGCCGCCGCGAGATGGCCCAGCGCGCCGTGCAAGAACGCAGCATCTCAGTGCGCCTGGCATGCTCGGCATTTCAGGTAAGCCAGACCTGCTATCGGTACGTTGCCAAGACGGACGCTGAGAATGAGGAGATCGCCAACTGGTTGTTGCGCCTGACGGACAACCACCGCAATTGGGGCTTCGGCCTGTGCTTCCTGTACCTGCGCAATGTCCGGGGCTTTGGCTGGAACCACAAGCGCGTGTATCGAATCTACCGCGAGCTCGAGTTGAACCTGCGCATCAGACCGCGTAAGCGGCTGGTCTCCCAATATCGTTGGGATGACATTGATCACGTTCAGCGTGTCGCCACCGAGTGGGTGTGGTTCTACAATCACGAACGCCCAAATATGGCCTTGGGCGGCATCACCCCAAAACAGCGATTGGCCATGGCCGCATAGCGTTGCTACTTCCGCACGCCGTTAAAAATGGGGGATCACCCCTCTAGAGGCCGGTAGGCCCCCGCCTCGCGCTCTGATTACAGAGACAAAGCAGTTTGAATGCCAAAGGAGATGCAAATGAGCACATTGAGCCTGCACAGCCTGACTCGAAGGGTGGATTTATTCACTCTTCGTTTATTTCTGACTGTGGTGGAGGAGCGCCAGATTCGACGTGCTGCAATTCGCGAAAATATTGCCCCTTCAGCGGCTACAAAGAGGATCCAGGATCTTGAAGAGATCGCTGGCATCCAGCTATTCGAGCGGCAACCCAGTGGAGTTGTGCCGAGCGCTGCAGGTGAGGTGCTGGCACGTTATCTACGCGCGCTTTTCGAAAACCTCGAGGACATGCGGCGCGAGCTTGGAGAGTTTTCGGAAGGCATCCGCGGACATCTCACGGTTGCGACTACTGGCTCCCTCATTATCCAGTATCTCGCTCAAGAGATTGGCGAGTTTTCGCGCAGTTTTCCCCAGGTCGACTTGGAGCTGCAGCAACATGTGAACCCAGATGCGATTCGCGCGGTCGTGTCGGGGGACGCTGACCTAGCCGTCTATGTGGTGGGCACGGGGCTGGACGAGGATGCGCTGGATGTCATCCCATATCGCACTGACCGCGTTGTAGCGCTGGTGCCGCACGGCCATCCGCTTGCTGAACAATCCACTGTGACACTCACTGACCTGTTGCGTGAACCATTTATCGGCTCCACCCCGTCGACGACGATGATGGCCGATGCATACCGCGCTGCTCAAGCGCATGGTGCTGTGTTACATCCGAAATTCGCCGTAGGCAGTGTCGAGGCAGCGCGCAGCTTGGTAGAGGCGGGGCTTGGCGTGACGATTCTGCCGGAATGCATGCTTTCCGTAGAGTCCGAGAGACGTGTCGCGGTCCTGCAGCTCAACGAGCCCTGGGCTTTGCGTGATGTGCACATAGGCACTAGGCGTGGCCGGGCGATGACCGCAGCCACGCGGGCGTTGATCCGTCAGCTCACTGAGCGGCCAGCGTCACCAGAGATCGAAGCTGCAGCCATCGGACCTGTTCGCTGATCGAGAACCTTCGACTCGCAGATTACAACTTGGGGCCTCTTCAATTGCGGATTAACCTGCTGCCGTGGTTGGCTCTTGCCGGTGCTGAACGTCCGATCAGGCAGGTCGTGAAAGGGCGAATGGTCCGCCCCGGAGATCGCCACCATGTCCCTGCTGCTACCAGGTTGCCACATTGAGATCTGTCCTATACGACGTTTATCCAAAAGACCAGTCAGTACAGAATGGTAAACCTCATTAAACAGCATTCTCTGGTCTGTGAAACTCCAATTCGTCGTTTCGGTTGGTCACGCATTAGGCCGTGGTGGCGGCTTTACTGACCTTTAGGGTACTCCTCCTCTTCCTTTGGTTGACATGCTGCAGAGGACGCGGTCGAGCCCTTTTTTGGAAATTCGCCACATGTCAAAGGTTCTTGAAGGAATACGCGTCCTTGATTTAGGCCGCTTCATTGCCGGCCCATTCTGTGCAGCGTTGCTTGCAGATTACGGTGCAGATGTCATTCGGATCGACCGTGTTGGTGGCAGCGAAGACCGCTTTATCGTACCGGTCACCGAATTCGGGGAAGGGGCGCTATTTCTACAGTGCAATCGCAATAAGCGTTCGATCTCGCTGGACGTTGACACCGAGCAGGGGCGGGAGGTAATGCGGCGCTTGGTGGAGACTGCCGATGTGGTTGTAGCGAATATGCCGCCGAGAACGCTCACTAACCTGGGGTTGGACTACACCACACTAAGCGCAATCAATCCTCGCATTATCCTGACCGCTCCGACGGCCTTCGGCTCGCACGATAGCGCAGCTCATCGAATTGGCTTCGACGGAGTAGGGCAGGCGATGAGCGGTGCAGTTTATATGTCGGGCGTGCCTGGCAGTCCGATCAAAGCAATGGTACCTGTCGCTGATTTTTCAACGGCCCTGTCGTGCGCGCTCGGCACAGTGATGGCACTTTACGAGCGCGCCAGCAGCGGCCGGGGGCAATGCGTCGAGGCATCGCTGCTGCGGACCTCGCTGAATATTTCCAGTGGAGCGCTGATCGAGGAAGCGGCGATTTCTATTAATCGTCAGGCGATGGGCAACCGTAGTCCCTCGTATGGGCCATCAGATATTTTTCGCGTAGCTGATGGCTGGATCATCGCGCAGGTCATAGGTCAGTCAATGTTCAAGCGCTGGGTTCATCTGATAGGGGCGCTGGAGTTGCTTGAGGATCCTCGTTTCAGGGACGATCTACGACGGGGCGAGAACGGTCAGTTGCTGAGCCAACTTATGGGGAAATGGTGCTCAACACGTACACGTGATGAAGCATTGCAAGAGCTTGAGGTGGCCAAGATACCTGCGGCACCGGTCTACTCCCCTCGTGAGGCGTTGGAGGATGTGTCGATTCAGGATTCCGGTGCCTACATATGGCTCGATTACCCCGGATTGAAAAGCAAAGTGCCTATCGTGGCACCGCCTGCTGTGCTGTCGCGTACTCCTCCAGAAGTCATCAGGCGTCCCCCTACCATCGGCGAGCATACCGACGAAGTGCTTGCCGAAATTGGTTACGACAGCACGCAAGTGCAAGCGCTGCGCATGGCCGGCATCGTCTGAGCATAACTGCGTATCGGAGCGATTCGCGCAATACGAATCCCGTGTTCGCCAATGACCGCTTGAGGGAAAGCATGCCGCTCCCATAGCATCGAGTCAAGTCAAAGCAACACGGAGACATTGATGGACACAGGATGGCAAGCGCGCAAGGTAGTGTGGCGTCCCGACCCGGAGGTCGCGCAGGCCAGTGCGTTAGCCGCATTCATGCGCAGCGTTGGCATTAAGCAAGCCGATCCAGCAGGTTATCAGCAACTGCTTGAACTGGCGGCGGCTCAGCCGGAAGCTTTCTGGAATGCGCTGGTCCGTCATATGGACTTGCGCTTCTATCAGCCTTACCAGTCGGTGATCGATACCAGCGACGGCATTGAATGGGCGAATTGGTGCGTTGGTGGCACCACAAACGCTGTCCTCAACTGTCTAGACCGTTATCGAGGCACTTCACGCGGCGCACAGGAAGCGGTGGTGTGGGAAGGCGAAAATGGCAAAGTGCGGCGCTGGACCTACGCTGAACTCGATGCCCAGACCAGCAAGCTTGCCGAGGGGCTTCGTAGTCTCGGTTGTCGACCTGGTGACGTCATTGGCGTTTACATGCCTATGGTGCCGGAAGCCGCTGCGGCGCTGCTTGCCGTGTCCAAAATCGGCGCGATAGTGCTGCCGCTGTTCTCAGGATTCGGCGCGAAAGCCCTTGCCGAGCGTCTGCGCGACGGCGGTGCAGTGGCAGTGCTGACGGCGGATGCCAGCACTCGACGCGGCAAGCTTAGCCTGATGAAGGAGACTGTGGACGCGGCCCGCCCGGAAATACCGACGCTAAAGCACGTTGTAGTGCTGCGCAACAAGGGGGTCGAAGTGATATGGCAAGCGGGCATCGACCACTGGTGGCACGAGTTGAGTGAAGGCCAGCCCAACGAGGCGGTTACGGCACAAATGCCAGCCGATGCGCCAATGATGCTGATGTATACGTCGGGGACCACAGGCAAGCCGAAAGGTACGGTGCATTCGCACTGCGGCTTTATCGGCAAGCTGGCGCTCGACATGGGCCTGTGCGCAGACTATGGCGCTGGAGATCGGCTGATGTGGCTAAGCGACATGGGCTGGCTGGTAGGGCCAATGCTGATCTATGGCTCCACGCTACTCGGCGGCACCATCGTCATGGCTGAAGGAGCTCATGATTTCCCGGACCAAGGCCGATTCTGGCGGCTGATCGAACAGCACAGCGTCACCATTCTCGGCATCGCACCAACGATCGTACGCAGTTTCATGGCGGTCGGCGGAGCAGATATCGAGCGCTACGACTTGTCCTCCCTGCGCTTAGCGCTGTCCACCGGCGAGGCCTGGACCGTAGATGCATGGAACTGGATGTTCGAACGTGTCTGCGCCGGTACCAAGCCGATTATTAACTATTCGGGAGGCACCGAGATAGGAGGCGGAATCGTAACCGGAACCGTAATCCACCCGATAAAGCCGTGCGCCTTTGCCGGGCCGGTACCAGGCATGGGAGCCGACGTGGTTGATGAGCACGGCAAATCCGTTGGTCCGGGCGGTGTTGGCGAGCTGGTGCTGCGAGCACCCTCGATCGGTATGACCAGAGGACTGTGGCACGACCGCGACCGTTACCTGAGCAGCTACTGGAGCCGACTGCCTGGAATATGGTGGCACGGTGATCGCGCTGCCATCGACTCGGAAGGCTTCTGGTATGTCCTTGGCCGCTCCGACGATACGCTGAAAATTGGCGGCAAGCGCACCGGACCGTCAGAAATCGAAGCGTTGGTGCTGGCTACCGGCGAAGTGGCTGAGGTTGCGGCCATCGGCTTGCCTGATCCGATCAAGGGTGAATCCGTAGGACTGGTCGTCGCTTTAATGCCGGAAGTCGAGGCGAGTATCGAGGCGAAAGAGACTTTGTCCGATGCCGTGATCTCCGGACTGGGCAGCGCGTTCCGCCCGTCGGCAGTGTTGTTTGTGAGTGAGCTACCCAAGACGCGCAACATGAAAATTATGCGCCGCGCAATTCGCGCCGCATGTCTCGGTCTAGACGCCGGGGATCTGTCATCTCTGTTTAACCCCGAAGCACTTAATGCGGTCGCGCAGGCAGCAAATGCCTGCGGCCTTTCTCAACCTATGGAGAAGAAATGAGCAAGCTCTACGAGGATATCGTCCTGGATGTGGCCGATCGCGTGGCAACCGTCATCATCAACCGCCCTAAGGTTATGAACGCCATGCGTGCGCAGACCGTGGATGAGTTGATTGATGCCATTGGCATGGTCGGCTGGGACCGCGAGATTGGGGTGATAGTGCTCACAGGCGCTGGCGATAAAGCGTTCTGTACCGGTGGCGATCAGAGCGCACACAACGGCAAGTACAACGGCCGCGGCACTATTGGCATGCAGATTGAGGCGCTGCAATCGGCAATCCGCGACGTACCGAAACCCGTAATCGCCCGCGTGCAGGGTTATGCGATTGGCGGCGGCAACGTACTGGCCACGATCTGCGACCTGACCATGGCTGGTGAGTCCGCTGTGTTCGGGCAAGTCGGTCCGCGTGTCGGCTCAGTTGATCCAGGCTTCGGCACAGCATACCTAGCCCGGATCGTTGGCGAGAAGAAGGCACGAGAAATCTGGTACCTGTGCCGGCGTTACTCCGCACATGAAGCTCAAGCTATGGGGTTGGTCAATGTTGTGGTGCCAGACGATCGACTGGATGCCGAAGTAGCGGACTGGTGCAGCAGAATCCTGGAACACAGCCCCTCCGCGCTGGCGATTGCCAAACGATCCTTCAACGCAGACAGTGAAAGTATCCGCGGTATCAGCTGGATGGGAATGCAAACAGTGTCCTATATGTACGACACAGAAGAGTCACGTGAAGGCGTGAGGGCATTCCTGGAGAAACGCTCGCCGGAATTCCGGCGGTATGTGAAATAGCCGTTGCGCCCTGCATATCAGTACGGGCGAAATCAACGCAACGCTTTTAACTAACGATAGTAAGACAAAGCTCATTATAGGAGACCAGCATGAGCATAAGTGTCGTGAAGCCAATCAGGTCAATGCTCTTCGTGCCGGGCAACAAGGCGGATTGGATTGAGAAGTCGGTGAATGCTAAAGCAGACGCCCTCATTCTCGATCTGGAAGACAGCGTACCGCCCGACCTGAAGGTTGAGGCTCGCGGTACTGTTCGTTCGAAGTTGGCGTGGCTCGCGCAGCAAAACCAGCGTGTTTACGTGCGGATCAACCGCAGCGCGCACCTTTATGAATTCGAGGACATTGTCGCCCTCGTTGGGCCGCATCTGGAGGGCATCGTGATCTCGAAGCCCGTCGGCCCCGAGGATGTCGACTGCGTATCGATGATGCTGTCCGAGGCCGAGTACCGAAATGGCGCCGAGCTCGGTTCGACCCGTGTGATTCCACTGCTGGAAACTGCACGTTCGCTGGAGTTGGCCTATGACATTGCCAAGCGTGACCGCGTAAACGCCATCGTCGGCGCTACCGCGAAAAATGCAGACGTGGCCCGCTCGCTAGGCTATGTATGGACCCCCGACGGCCGTGAGAGTCTGTACTTCAAGTCGCGTGCGGTCATGGCCGCGCGTGCTGCAGGAAAACAGCCTATTGGCGGCCTTTGGCAGCAAGTGCATGACCTGGACGGCTTGAGGCAGTCGGCACAACTCGATCGTGGTCTTGGCATGGCCGGCGAACTGGTTTTGCACCCAAGCAACGTCGCCGCGATCAACGAAGTTTACAGCCCCTCGGCTGACCAGGTGGCCTATTACGAGGGCATGATCCTGGCGCTGGAGATGTCGCAGGCCAACGGGCGAGCCTCCACCATCTACGACGGCGAACATATCGACATTGCTCACGTCAAGACTGCGCGCGAGATCGTCGCGCTGGCGAAATCCTTCAACGCTTGATGTCACTCTGAGGCAAGAAAATGGCCGGACTCTATTTCGAAGATTTTTATGAAGGGCTGGTGGTCGAACATGCCATCCGCCGTACCATCACAGAGGCAGACAACGTGCTGTTTTCGGCGTTGACTTACAACTGCGCGCCGCTTCACATAGACGCCGAATACAGCAAGGACACGATTTATGGGCAGCGCCTGGTCAACAGCATGTTCTTGTTGGGATTGATCGCAGGTGTATCCGTGTATGAGACCACGCTCGGCACAACGCTCGGAAACCTGGGCTTTCAAGAAATCACCTTCCCCAAGCCGACATTCCATGGCGACACCATCCGAGTCCGGACGGAAATCGTAGGCACGCGCTTGTCAAAAAGCCGTGGCGACTCTGGCATCGTGACATTTCGCCACGTTGGTCTGAATCAACGTGATGAACAGGTATGCGTAGCAGTACGCACCGGCCTGATGATGCTGCGTCCGACCCAATAACCCGTATTCATCGCTCGATAGGCACCTGAGGAGACATTACCATGAAAAAAAACATACGCTTATCCAGGACGCTGAAATCGGCAGTTTTGTTCTCTGCATTACTTTCAGCGAACTCATTTGCCGAGGCACGCAAAAACGACACAAGTCCAATCACAATCGTGGTTCCGTTTGCCGCCGGCACCGCTACAGATGTCGCTGCCCGCTACATCGGGAAGAAGATAACCGATTCGACCAATCGAACAGTCATTATTGACAATAAACCCGGAGCGAACGGGATTATTGGTATCCAGACCGCAAAATCTGCCCCAGCCGGCACCAACGTCATACTTATGACGAGCAACACGACTCAAGCCGCGAATCCAGGTCTGTTTAAAGACCTGCCATATGACCCCGTGGCAGACTTCAAACCTATCACCATGATCACCATTGGTGGTGTTCTGCTCGTAGTCAAGGCGGAATCCGATATAAAAAACGTCAACGATCTGATTAAGGCCGCAAAGAAAAACCCAGGCAAGATGACATTTGGAGGTGGCAACTCTACATCGCAGGCAGGTGGGGCACTACTCAAGCAAATCGCTGGAATAGATATGCTGTACGTTCCATACAAATCGACCCCGGCGTCCATGGTTGATCTGATAGGTGGCCAAATCGATATCGCATTCGGAGATCCACTTGCGGTCCAGTCCCTGGTTCAAGGAGGCAAAGTACGTGCAATCGGCGTAACTGCCGCAAAGAGGATACCGGGTTTCGAAGACGTGCCCACCCTGCTAGAGCAAGGGCTTGCAAACTATGAGCTTTCCGGTTGGATTGCAGCCTATGCACCTCGCGATACGCCCGACGAAAAGGTTCAGGAATACAACAAACTGATTGTTGATATTCTGAACCAACAGGAAAGCGTAGGTTTCTTCGGTAGCCGAGGGTGGCTTGTTGGCGCCAACAGTTCTTCCGAGCTTGCCGCATTTCAAAAATCAGAGACGACCAAATGGAAATCATTGATCGATATTTCTGGCATGAAAGCGAATTAATTTTTCAGGCACATTTTCATAGAATTTGAGCTCAAGACCATGGGTTATATCCAATGACAGCTGAACTTGTTACGGACCTTTCAGATGGTGTGTTCAATATAAGATTGAACCGACCTGAGGAAAAAAATGCTTTGAACGACAGTTTGTGCAATGCCTTGCTCGAAGCTACTGAACACGCTGCGATGAATCCAGCTGTTCGGGTTGTTGTTCTGGCAGCTGCCGGGTCAGTCTTTTGTGCAGGTGGCGACGTAAAAGCGATGGCATCAAGAAAAGGTTCGGCACCGGCGAACCCTTTCCAGCGCGCCAGAGAGATGAAAAACTTCATGAGGGCCGCGAAGGTACTTCATGAAATGCCAAAACCGTCGGTCGCATTGATTCAGGGGGCCGCCGCCGGTGCTGGTTTAAGCCTCGCTCTGGCTTGCGATTTCCGAATCTGTGTGCCAGACGCGAAACTTACCACGGCATTTGCCAAGGTCGGCTTGTCCGGCGATTACGGCGGATCATATTTCATCCAACGCGTTGTGGGGCCCGCAAAAGCGCGTGAGCTTTACCTGCTTTGTCCTGTCCTCACCGGACAGGAGGCATACCAAATGGGGATGGTTACGCGGGTGTTCTCCAGAGATGAGTTTGAAGTGGAATCATCGGCCTTTGTCCGCACCCTGGCGGATGGTCCCACGACGGCGTACGGCTTCATAAAGGACAACCTGAATAACCATTTCAGCTGCTCCTTTGATCAGGCGCTGGACGGAGAGGTGTATCGGCACCAGCGATGCAAGGACACACAGGACCACCAGGACGCAGTCAGGGCGTTCACGGAGAAGCGAAAGCCGGTGTTCAACGGTATTTAAAGCAGCGTGGAAGGGCAAGATGCCCGAAACACCTTTTATGACTGATGAGGAAATTGCGCCGGCGTTTTATGGCAAGGGAATAGTATGACGGGTAACGACACACGTCCGCTGGAAGGTCTTCGAATCCTTGATTTGACGGTCGCGCTCGCTGGTCCATACGCTACGATGATGCTCGGTGGCCTTGGCGCCGAAGTAATACGAGTCGAGGCACCAGGCGGTAGCGATATATCTCGCAACAATCCCCCTTTTGTTGGTCGAAACGGGATCAGCTTTGGCGAGAACACAGAAGGCGACCTGGCACTCACAACCTTGAATCGGTCGCGGAACAAGAAAAGCGTCACGCTGAATCTGAAAACGGACAGAGGTCGGCAGATGCTCATGCGCTTGGCGTCGCAATGTGACATCCTGGTCGAAAACATGAGCGAAGGCACCACGGTGAAGCTTGGCGTGGACTACGACGAGATCCGCAAGGTCAATCCGCAGATCATTTATGCATCGATCAAAGGATTGGGAGAGCACAGTCCATATCCACGCCTGAAGGGCATGGATATCATAGTCCAGGCACTAAGCGGCATCATGGCGGTCACCGGGTTTCCGGATGGTCCTCCAACGCGCTGCGGTATACCGATAGCGGATATGCTGGCTCCTCAATACCTGGTAAACGGCATTCTGTCAGCGGTCATACACCGAACTCGCACAGGTGAAGGCCAGCACGTATCTGTGTCAATGTTGGATTGCCTTGCATCTTGGCTAGCCGTCGAGCAATTCGATGTGCTCGGCCAGGCGGGCTACGCTTTGCGCACGGGAAACTTCACCGATCGACTGATTCCTTTCGGTGTTTATGAGGCGAATGACGGGCATGTTGCAATCGTCGCATTCAAGCCGGAATGGATGAACAAGTTACTTGAAGCGATGGATCGGATGCATTTGAAAGACGATCCCAGTTTCAGTTCTCGCGCAGAGCGCATGCGACACGCTGACGAGTTCAACGGAATGATAGAAGCATGGACTCGCGAGCACTCCTGCGACAAGATCGTTCACGAGCTGTTGGAAAAGCGTGGCGTACCGGCGGCGAAAGTGCGTACGCCGGACGAAGTGCTGCACGATGAACATCTGCATACCATGGGTGCGTTAACGAAACTCTCGCACCCTCGCTACGGGGAAACTTCAGCTGTCGGTATGGGGCTGCCCATTCAGTTTTCTAAAACCAAGTCGCAGTTCGATCAGCCAGCAATGGAACTTGGGACCTCGAACAAGGATGTTTATCAAGGCTTGCTCGGGTTATCAGACGACGAGCTACATGAATTATCTACAGCAGGGGTGATTTAGTAGTATTTTTGCTGCGAAGCTAGGGAATCTCTGAACAAGTTTGTCTGGATATAGTATGAACCTACCGAACAGATGAATGGAAACGCGATGAAGCAGCTGAGTTTTTCCGACGCGGAGTACGCTGGCAAGCGCAAGGCAGCCCGGCGTGAAGTGTTCCTGGCCGAAATGGACAAGGTGGTTCCGTGGGTACGACTGGTGTCGATGATCGAGCCGGTCTACCCGAAGCCAGGTAAGGGCCGCCGTCCGTATTCGCTGGAGACGATGTTGCGCATCCATTTCATGCAACAGTGGTTCAGCCTGAGTGACCTGGCCATGGAAGAGTCGTTGTACGACATTGCCTCGATGCGCCAGTTTGCGGGCCTGTTGCTCACGCGCGGTTCGGTGCCGGACGAGACGACGATTCTGAACTTTCGTCACCTGCTGGAGAAGCACCAATTGGCCGAGCAGTTGCTGGCGCAAGTTAACACCCTGCTCAGTGAGCGCGGTCTGTTGCTGCGCCAGGGCACGATCGTGGATGCCGCGATCATCAGTGCACCGAGTTCGACCAAGAATCAGAACGGGACGCATGATCCCGAGATGCATCAGACGAAGAAAGGTAACGCGTGGCACTTCGGCATGAAGGCCCATATTGGGGTTGATGCCGATTCGGGGCTTGTGCATACCTGTAATGACCCAGCTGAACCTGCTCACCTTAAGCGGCTAACGCAAATGTTTCAGCCGGGGTTTTCATGCCAAGCGCCTGGTGTGGGCGCCGGTGGTTGTAAAAACGTATCCAGTCGCCGATCACCCGGCTGGCATGTTGCAGCGTCTCGAAGCGATGCCGGTGGGCACATTGTTCTTTAAGCGTTCTGATCACCCGCTCGACCATGCCGTTCTGCTGTGGACAGTGCGGCGTGATGAACTCCTGGCGCAAACCGTAGCTGCGCACCAGTGCGGTATAGCTGCGAGAGGTAAAAGCCAAGCCGTTATCCGATCTCAACAGGAATGCATCAGGCACCCGGCCCAGCGTACCGAACCTGGCAATCAAAGCGTGTTCCAGAGCACTGCCTGCCGTGCTCGCCTTGCCGCTGCGCGACAGGTGCCAGCCAAGCAACTCACGCGTATGGCAGTCAATCACCAGCGCGAGCGTCGCCCAGCGGTCGCTCCCGGCCCAGATCCGACACAGGTCGGTTGACCAACGCTCGTTCGGTGTGATTGCCACTGAGGGCAGTGCCTGAATGCGAGGACGAAACCCGATCGCGCGCTTCTTGACCTGCCAGCCCTTGATCTGGAAGATGCGCTGCACCGTGTTCTTGTTGAGCCCCAGAAGATGCGCTACCGTGCGATAGCCAAATGACGGCGACTCCTCGATCATGGCCTTGATCGGCTCGGCCAGTGTCGGATCTACCTTGGGCGGTGCTTTGACTTGTTTGTAGTACACCGTACGCCGGGGCACACCGAACCATCGGCATAGTTTGGCCAGCAGCACCACAAACCCGTCAGCAGCCAGGCCCTGCTGGATCTGAAGGATCACTTGCCTTCCTCGTCCAACAGGGCTTGCAGCTTTTTTCGGGCACGCAATTCAAGCATGGTTTCGCCGTACGCCTCTTGCAGATCCTTCAGCTGTCGCTCGTACTGCTCCTTGACGTCCAGCGGATTGGCCCGCAGCGCATTCTCCATACCCCGCTTGGCATCGTCCACCCAGTTCTCGATTTCCGAGGGCGACAAATCATATGCCCGGCTAGCCTCGGCTACCGTCGTCTTGCCCTGAATGACCTCCAGTACCAACCAGTGCGCTCTTGCGTTTGGCTGTCCAGCGCTTGACCTCTTCGTCCATTTTCATACCCATCGTCAATTTCC
>JBEBVZ010000005.1:0-122332 GCA_040392445.1 Verticiella sediminum | reverse complement strand
AGGCCAGCGACTTGAGCGACGAAGGGCCGCCCCCACGCAAGCCGTAGATCGATGCAACGTTGACGATGCTGCCCGAGCCCCGCGGAATCATGCTTTTCTTGCCGATGGCCTGGGACAGCACGAACATGCCGCGCACGTTCAGGTTCATCACCTTGTCCCAGCCGTCCAGCGGGTGGTCTTCGGCGGGCGCGCCCCACGAGGCGCCGGCGTTGTTGACCAGGATATCGATGTGCCCCAGACGCTGGATGGCCTCATCGGCCAGGCGCAGGGCATCCGCCTCGTCAGCCACGTTCGACTGTATCCAGCTGGCTTCTATGCCCCGCTTGGCCAGGTGCTCGACAGCATGCTGCAGCTCATCGGGCTTGCGGGCGGACACGATCAGCCGTGCCCCCGCGTCTCCCAGCACTTCGGCAATCTGCAGGCCCAGTCCGCGCGAGCCGCCGGTGATAAGCGCCGTGCGCCCGGTAAGATCGAATAGTTTTCCGATGGACATGTGTTGCTCCTTTGATCAGGCGACTTCGAACAGGCCAGCCGCACCCATGCCGCCGCCGATGCACATGGTGACCACCACCAGCTTGGCGCCACGGCGCTTGCCTTCGATCAAAGCATGTCCGGTCAGGCGCTGGCCGCTGACCCCATAGGGGTGGCCTAGCGCAATCGCGCCGCCGTTGACGTTGAGCTTGTCGGCCGGAATACCCAGCTTGTCGCGGCAGTACAGCACCTGCACGGCAAAGGCTTCGTTGAGTTCCCACAGGTCGATATCGTTTACCGTCAGGCCCGCGCGCTTGAGCAGTTTGGGAATCGCGAACACCGGGCCAATGCCCATCTCGTCGGGCTCGCAACCCGCCACGGCGAATCCGCGGAAAATGCCCAGGGGCTGCAGGCCGCGCTTTTGCGCCAGCGAACTGCTCATCACAACGCAGGCGCCCGCGCCATCGGAGAACTGGCTGGCATTGCCCGCGGCAATCACGCCGCCGGGCATCGCCGGGCGGATTTTGGCCAGACCGGCCAGCGTCGTGTCGGCACGGATGCCTTCGTCCTTGCTGACGGTGACTTCACGGGTGATGATTTGCTGCGTCGCCGGATCGGCCACCGCCATGCGGGTGGTGACGGGAACGATTTCGGCGTCGAAGCGGCCTTCGGCCTGGGCCGCGGCCGCGCGCAACTGGCTTTGCACACCGTATTCGTCCTGCAATTCGCGGGCGATCTTGTAGCGGCTGGCCACCTGCTCAGCGGTTTGCAGCATGCCCCAGTACAGCTCGGGCTTGTGCTCGCTGATCCAGGATTCGGCAATCATGTGCCGGTTCGACTGGTTCTGCACGCACGAGATGGACTCGACCCCGCCGGCCACGTAGATGTCGCCTTCGCCGGCGATGATGCGCTGGGCCGCCATGGCGATGGTTTGCAGGCCGGACGAGCAAAAGCGGTTGACGGTGACGCCGCTGGTGGTCACCGGGCACCCCGCACGCAATGCGATCTGGCGCGCGATGTTGGCGCCCGTGGCGCCTTCGGGAGTCGCGCACCCCATCATCACGTCTTCGACTTCGCCCGCCTCGATGCCGGCGCGTTCGATGGCGGCGGCTACCGCGGCACCACCCATCGTCGCGCCGTGGGTCATGTTGAACGAGCCGCGCCAGGACTTGGCCAGCGGCGTACGTGCGGTACTGACGATAACTGCTTCGGTCATGTGATGCTCCTGATCATTCGAAATTTTTGCCGTCTGCGACCAGACGCTTGAGCAGCGGGGCGGGCTGCCAGAACTGGGCATCGGCCTGCGGGTTTGTCGCAAACCGCTGCATGGCCGACATCACGTTGTACAGGCCGACCTCGTTGGCATACTGCATGGGGCCGCCACGGAACATCGGGAAGCCGTAGCCCGTGAGATACACCATGTCGATATCCGAGGCGCGCAAGGCAATGCCTTCCTCAAGGATGTAGCAGGCCTCGTTCACCAGCGAAAACACCAGGCGCTCGACGATCTCGGCATCGGAAATCTTGCGAGGCGCAATGCCCAGGGCCTTGCGGTGTTCCACGATCATCTGCTCGACTTCCGCCGATGGGTAGGCCTTGCGGTCGCCCGCCCGGTAGTCGTACCAGCCCTTGGAAACTTTCTGGCCCTTGCGATCGAATTTCTCGATGAGCAGGTCGGCCAGCTTGCTATAGACCATGTCGGGCTTTTCCTGATAGCGGCGCTGGCGGATGTCGTAGCCGATATCGTTGCCGGCCAGGTCGCTCATGCGCAGGGGACCCATGGCGAAGCCAAAGCGCTCGATGGCGCCATCGACCTGGGCCGGCGTCGCACCTTCTTCCAGCATGGCCAGCGCCTGGCGCGAGTACTGCTCGACCATGCGGTTGCCGATGAAACCGTCGCACACGCCCGACACCACGGCGGTCTTGCGCAGTTTCTTGGCCAGTTGCATTACCGTGGCCAGCACGTCCTTGGCGGTTTTTTCGCCCCGCACCACTTCCAACAGCTTCATGACGTTGGCCGGGCTGAAGAAGTGGGTACCGATCACGTCCTGGGGACGCTTGGTCACGTCGGCGATCTTGTTGACGTCCAGCGTCGAGGTGTTGGACGCGAGGATCGCGCCTTGCTTCATGATGCTGTCCAGCTTGGTGAAGACCTCGGCCTTGACATCGAAGCGCTCGAATACGGCTTCGATCACGATGTCGGCATCGGCGATGTCGTCGTAGGACAGCGTAGGCTGGATAAGCGCCATGCGCTCTTCGACCTGCTGCGCGGTGATGCGCCCTTTCTTGGCCGTGTTCTCGTAGTTCTTGCGGATGGTGGCAACCCCGCGCTCGAGGGCGTCCGACTTCATTTCCAGCAGCTTTACCGGAATGCCCGCATTGACGAAGTTCATGGCAATGCCGCCACCCATGGTGCCGGCGCCGATGACGGCGGCCAGCCCGATCTTGCGCACAGGCGTGTCGGCCGGCACGTCCGGAATGTTGGATGCGGCGCGTTCGGCAAAGAAGGCATGCCGCAGCGCGCGCGATTCGGGCGTCACCGACAGTTCGTGGAAATACGCCATTTCCTTTTTCAGGGCATCGTCGAACCTGTCGGTAACCGATGCGCCCACCGCATCGACGCAGCGCAAAGGCGCGGGGTAGCGTGGCGCCGTAGCCGCCACCGTGGCTCGGGCCACCGCGATATAGCCCTCGGCTTCCGGGTATTTGATACGGATGTCACGCACCTTGGGCAGGCTCTTGTCGGCGGCCGCCTTGGTGGCCAGCGCTATCGCGGCCTGCACCACATCGGTGTCCACCACGGCGTCAAAGAGCTTGGTCGCTGCCAGCTTGGACGCTTTGACGGCCTCGCCCGACACCACCATGTTCAAGGCGGCTTCCAAGCCGATCAGGCGCGGCAGGCGCTGGGTGCCGCCGGCGCCCGGGATCAGGCCGAGCTTGACCTCGGGCAAGGCGACCTGGGTGTCGGCATGGGCGACGCGAAAGTGGCAGCCCAGGGCGAGTTCCAGGCCGCCGCCCATGGCCGTGCCGTGGATCGCGGCGACGACGGGCTTGGGACTGGCTTCGATGAGTTCGATAACGGTGCCCAGGAAAGGCGCCTGCGACATCTTGGGCGTATTGAACTCGCGGATGTCGGCACCGCCGGAAAACATTTTGCCGCCGCCCGTAATCACGATGGCGCGAACGGCGTCGTCCGCGATGGCCTGCTTGAGGCCTTCCATGATGCCTTCCCGGGTGGCGTGGTTCAGCCCGTTAACGGGCGGATTCGCCATGGTGACGATTGCCACACCCGACTCAACTCGGTATTGCGCTGTCATACCTGCTCCTTTGCAACGATTTGGATAGTCATTAATGTCTTTGGGGCCCTGCCTGCGGCAGGGCCCCGATCTCGTGGCCGGCGTGGGGTCTGCTCACACTTCCAGCCATTCCTGGCGCACCGAACTGTTGGCACGCAAGGCATCTGGGGTGCCTTCGAAAACGATGTTGCCGTGCCCCATGACGTAGACACGGTCGGAAATTTCGAAGGCGATGGATAGTTTCTGTTCGATCAGCAGTACCGACAACCCTTTTTTCTTCAGTTCCTGCAGGTACTGGGCTACCTGTTGCACCACCAGCGGGGCCAGCCCTTCGGTAGGTTCGTCGATGATCATGACGGCCGGGTCGCCCATCAGCGCCCGGCACAGGGTCAGCATCTGCTGCTCGCCCCCGGACAGCACGCCGGCCGCCGTGTGCGCGCGCTCGCCCAGGCGCGGAAACAGGCGATACATGTCGTCGAAGGTCCAGCGCCCCGGCTTCTTGCTCTTTTGCCCCAGGAACAGGTTCTGCTCCACTGTCATGTTGGGGAAGATATCGCGGCTTTCCGGCACATAGCCTATGCCCAGGTGCGCGATTTCATGGGCCTTTAGACCCACGGTCTGCTGGCCGCGAAGCACGATGTTGCCGGTGCAGTGCACCAGTCCCATGATGGCTTTGGCGGTGGTCGAGCGCCCGACCCCGTTGCGCCCCAGAAGGCTGACGATCTCGCCTTTGGCAATCTGCATGTCGACGCCGTGCAGGATATGGCTCTTGCCGTAGTAGGCGTTGAGCCCCTCGATTTGCAGAAGAGCGCTCATGCGTGGGCCTCCGTGGCGGTGCCAAGGTAGGCCTGCTGCACCTTGGGGTTTTCGCGTATGCGTTCGGGGGTATCGGTGGCGATGACCTCGCCATACACGACCACTGAAATGCGGTCGGCCAGGCCGAACACCACGCTCATGTCGTGCTCTACCATCAACAGGGTGCGGCCTTCCGAGATGGTTTCAATGAGTTGGACCACGCGTTCGGTTTCGTGGCGGCTCATGCCGGCGGTGGGTTCGTCCAGCAGGATCACCCCGGCGCCGCCGGCAATGGTGATTCCGATTTCCAGCGCCCGCTGCTCGGCATAGGTCAGCAGGCCGGCGGGCGTATTGCGCCTGGACTGCAGCCCCAGGCGTTCCAGGACGTCCTGGGCTCTTTCGGCAACGTCGTTCAGGCGGTTCAGGCGCTTCCAGAACGCGTAGCCATGGCCCTGCGACCACAGCACCGAGCAGCGCAGGTTCTCGAACACCGTCAGGTTGTGAAAGATATTGGTGATCTGGAAACTGCGCGACAAGCCCATGCGATTGATGCGGTAGGGAGGCATCCCGGTAATCTCGTTGCCGTTGAGCCGGATAGAACCCGACGACACCGGGATCCGCCCGGAGATCAGGTGGAACATGGTCGATTTTCCGGCGCCGTTGGGGCCGATCACCGCATGCCGCTCGCCGGGATTCACAGACAGGTTCAGGCCGCGGATGATCTGGGTCTTGCCAAAGCTCTTGCGCACATCGGCCAGTTCCAGGGCGGGGGTGATAGACGATGCACTGCTCATGCCATTCCCCTTTTCTGTATATCGGCCGCCATGCGCGACTGCACGTCGCCCCAGGCCCGGCCCAGCGCACGCCCGGTGCGCCAGAGCAAGAAAGCGCCAACCAGGGCCCAGGCGCCGGCCAGCAGCCACGACCACAAGGCGGTGGCGTCGAACACGATACCCAGCAGCGACACCTGGGTGCTGGCCACCTGGCTCCAGCTGATGCCGTAGGTCATTTCGATGAGGATCACCATGGGCAGGAAAAAGAACAGCCCCGACGCCACGGCCCTGAACCAGGCGCCCCGCACCAGGCCAAAGTAGCCCGATCGCATGACATTGAGGTGGCTGGCGATGACGCCGGCCAGGCCACCCGGGGCGAACATCACCAGCAGGACAAAGAAAACCCCCAGGTACAACTGCCAGGCGTAGGTATGTTCGGACAAGGAAACCGAAAAGAAAACAAACACCAAGGCACCCAGGACCGGCCCGAAAAAGAAGGCGGCCCCGCCAACGAAAGTGGCCATCAGCATGCCCGCGGAACGGATGGCGCCGACGTTCTCGGCGTTGACGATCTCGAAGATCATCACCAGCAGCCCGCCGGCGATGCCCGCGAAGAAGGCCGATAGCGTCAACACCAGGAACCGGACACGGCGGGGGTTGTAGCCGATGAACTCGGCGCGCTCGGGGTTGTCACGCACCGCGTTGGCGATCCTGCCCAGCGGCGTGCGCGTGAAAGCATACATGGCCAGCATCGAGAGGAATGTCCAGGCCGCCACCAGGTAATAAACCTGGATCGCCGGGCCGAAGGTAATGCCCAGGAAGGGCTCGCCGGCCACCCGGTCGGTGTAGATACCGCCCTCGCCGCCGAAAAACCCGGGAAACATCATGGTCACGGTGTGCACGAGTTCGCCTATGCCCAGCGAGATCATGGCGAATGTGGTGCCGGCGCGCTTGGTGGTGATCCAGCCAAAGAACAGGCCGAACACGGCGCCGAAAATGCCCCCGACCAGCGGCACCAGCATCACCGGCATGGCCAGTTCGCCGCCGCCCACCATATTCAGGGCATGGATGGCGAAATACGCTCCCAGGCCGGAATAGACCGCATGGCCAAAGGACAGCATGCCGGCCTGGCCCAGCAGCATGTTGTATGACAGCGCCAACACAATCATCGAGCCCATCTGCGACATCAGGGACAGCGAAGATGCCCGGGTAAAGAAGTAGGGCATCACCACCAGGACGATGGCGATGCCCAGCCAGACCGCCCAATGCCCGCTATCGAACTGCAGCCAGCTCGCGCCGCGAGAGGCTGGGCCTGTGGCGGCCCGGCCATTCGCGGCCCGGCCATTTCCCGCTGGCGCGCTGTCGCCCGCCACGTTTTGCAATGTATCCATTCAAGTCTCCCGGGTACCCATCAGGCCCTTGGGCCGAAAGATCAGCACCAGCACCAAAAGCAGGTAAGGCAGGATAGGAGCAACCTGCGAAATGCCTATCGTCCACAGGGAATACAGGGGTGTCTCGGGGGTAACCTGCCAGCCCAGCCCGGCAAAGAGCTGTGCCAGCGAGCCGTCCACGCCGGTTGCCATGACCTGGGTGATGCCGATGACCAGGCTGGCGATGAAAGCGCCGGCCAGCGAACCCATACCACCCACGACGGTTACCACGAAGATGATGGGCCCCACGGCCATGGCCATGCTGGGGTCGGTGACGAAGGCATTGCCGCCTATCACTCCGGCCAGCCCGGCCAGCAAGCAACCGCCGCCAAAGACCAGCATGAAGACGCGCGGCACGTTATGCCCCAGGGCCTGCGCCATGTCGGGGTGGGTCAGCGCGGCCTGGATCACCAGGCCGATGCGGGTGCGCGTCAGCAGCAGCCACAGTCCCCCCAGCATTGCCACCGACACCAGCATCATGAAGCCGCGATAGGTCGGGAAATTGGTACTGAAAAGCGTCAGCAGCGTGCCGCTGAGCTCGGACGGAACCCGATAGGGAACGGCAACCTTACCCCAGGCAAGCTGCACGAGTTCGAGAATGACAAATGACAGACCGAAGGTGAAAAGCAGTTCGGGGACATGCCCCCAGCGATGCACGCGGCGCAGCCCATAACGCTCGACCACCGCGCCCAGCACGCCAACCAGCACCGGGGCCAGGAACAGGGCTATCCAGAATGCAACGCGCGACAAGCCCGGCACCCATTGCAGGGCCGCCACCACCGCATAGGCAAAATAAGCCCCCAGCATGTAGAAGCTGGCATGGGCGAAGTTGAGCACGCCCATCATGCTGAAAATCAGCGTCAGGCCTGCCGCCATCATGAACAGCAGCAGGCCGTAGCTGATGCCATTGAGCAGGGAAATCAGGAAAAATTCCATTGCGACGGCTCCTTTGCAACCCCGCAAAGCGGGGTTGCTTGCCCTGGATGGCCCTTAGGAGGGGCGCTTCATTTCGCAGGTGGTGGGCAACATCAGCTCTTCAGCCTTGAATGCGCGCTCGAGCTTCCAGCCGTGGCCGGTGCCTTCCTGCTCGAACTTGACCTTGTCGCCATCGACCTTCTGCCAGCTGGCCATGAAGAACGGCTGCTGCGCCTGGTGGTCATCGGCCCGCATGGTGACCGGGCCATACAGGTTCTCGACGGTAAGGCCTTCCATGGCAGCCGCCACCTTCAGCGGATCGGTATTGCCAGCCTTGTTGATCGCAGCGGACAGCATTTTCATGCCTCCCCAGCCTGGTGCCGTCCAGAAGTCGGCGCCGTTGTACTTGGCCTTGTAGTCCTTGATGACGGCCTGGGTGGCCGGGGAATCCCAGTTGAATGCGGCGATGCGATACACCTGGCCGGCGCCGGCTTCACCAAACAAGGTTGGCGCGCCGGTATTGTCAGCATAGAAGGTATAGAACTTGGAGGTGACGCCAGCGTCGCGGGCCGCCTTCACCAGCAGGCCGAGATCGGAGCCCCAGTTGCCGGTGATGACGGTATCGGCGCCGGACGACTTGATCTTGGCCGCGTACTGCGAAAAGTCGGTAACGCGCGCCAGGGGGTGCAGATCTTCGCCGACGATCTCGATCTGGGGATTGGCCTTCTTGAGCATCTCGCGCGCGGCCTTGGCCACGCTATGCCCGAAGGAGTAATCCTGGTTGATCAGGTAGACCTTCTTGGTGTCGGGGTTGTTCTCGGTGATGTACTTGACGATTCCGGTGACCTTCATATCGACGTGATCGTCAAAGCGCATGTGCGAGAAGGTGCAGTTTTCGTTGGTCTGTACCGGATCGACCGCAGCCTGGTTGAGGTAGAGCACGGGATGGTCGGGGTTGCGCTCGTTGTTGCGCTGCACCGCCTGCTGCAGGGGAATACCCACGCCGGACCCCATGCCCTGGACCAGGTAGTGAATGTTCTGGTCGATCGCGGTTTTCAGGATGGACAGGGTTTCCTGGGGCGACAGCTTATTGTCGAACGGGACGATTTCGAACTTGATGCCCTTGGCCCAGCCTTCGGCATTAGCCCTCTCGGCGGCGAACTGCCAGTTACGCAGCAGGTCGTTACCTACCGGCCCCATCAAACCTGACAACGGATCGACGAAGGCAATCTTGACGGTTTCATCCGCCCACGCCGAAGCGCTGCCCAGCATGGCGCCCGCGGCAGTGGCGCAAATCAGCAAGTTACGCATTGTTTTCATGGTGTCTCCCCTCCTGGTTTTGATTGGCAGTTGCATCGTGGCAACTGTCCGGTGCGCCACCGTGGCGACGGCGCTGCGGCCTGTTCAAGCCGCCGCCACCTGCCCAGGCAGGGCATGCGGCGGTTTCCTGCATATCCAGCAAGCGTGCATGCGCCCTGCCCTAGGCAGTCGGCAATTTGTAGTTGCTGTAGGTGTCGCGCAAGGTCGTTTTCAGCATTTTGCCGGTGGCACCCAACGGAATGGCGTCGACAAAGACGACATCATCGGGCTCTTGCCATTTGGCCACCTTGTCGCGGAACCAGGCGATCATTTCCTCGCGGGTCAGTTCGCAGTTGGGCCGCATCGAGACCACCAGCAGGGGGCGCTCGTCCCATTTCGGGTGCGGCACCGCGATGCAGGCTGCCATCGCGACCGAGGGATGGGCCATGGCGATGTTCTCGATTTCGATCGAGGAAATCCATTCGCCACCCGACTTGATCACGTCCTTGCTGCGATCGGTGATCTGCATGTAGCCATCGGCGTCGATGGTGCCGACGTCTCCGGTGGGAAACCAGCCGTCGACCAGGGCCTGCTGGTCTTCACGGCCAAAATAGCTGCTGAGTACCCAGGGGCCTTTTACAAGAAGTTCGCCTTCGGACTGGCCATCCCAGGGCTGCTCGGTGCCATCGGCCCCCAAGAGCTTCATATCGATGCCAAAGGGCGGGCGGCCCTGCTTGCGCTTGAGCGCAAAGACGGCTTCCTCGGACAGGTCGTGGTGCTTGGCCTTGAGCGCTGCGGCGCTACCCAGAGGACTGGTTTCCGTCATGCCCCAGGCATGCAGAACGGAAACCTTGTATTTTTGTTCGAACATTTTCATCATCGCCGGCGGGCAGGCAGAACCACCGACGACCGTGCGGCGCATGCTGGAGAATTCCAGCTTGTTCTGCTCGACGTAGTTAAGCAGGCCCTGCCAGACCGTGGGCACGCCCGCCGATAGGGTCACCCCTTCCGATTCGAACAGTTCATACAGGCTGGGGCCATCGAGGGCCGCGCCGGGAAAAACCAGCTTGGCGCCCGCCATGGCGGCCATATACGGCACGCCCCAGGCGTTCACGTGGAACATCGGCACCACGGGCAGCACGACCTCGGTCGCCGAAATGCCCAGCATGTCTGGCGTGGCGCCCACCATGGTGTGCAGCATCGTGGAACGGTGGCTGTACAGGACGCCCTTGGGGTCACCGGTGGTGCCCGAGGTGTAACACAGCGACGAAGCCGTGTTTTCATCGAACTGGGGCCACACGAGATCGGGAGAGCCACTGGCCACGAAGTCTTCGTACGCGCGCACGCCGTCTACCTTCGAGGCTGGCATGTGGGCGGCGTCGGTCATGACCACCAGGTTCTTCAGCGTGGGGCAGGCGCTGGCGAAGGCGTCGACCAGCGGCTGGAAAGTGATGTCGTAGAACAGCCAGCTATCCTGGGCGTGGTTGCAGATCCAGGCGATTTGCGTGGGATGCAGGCGCGGATTGATCGTGTGCATGATCGCGCCGATGCCCGAAATGGCAAAGTAAAGCTCAAGGTGACGATAGCCGTTCCAGGCCAGCGTGGCAACGCGGTCACCCGGCTTGACACCTTGTGCCAACAAAGCATTGGCAATCTGTTTTGCACGCCGGTGAACTTCGCGGTAGCTGGTGCGATGGATATCGCCCTCGACGCGTCTAGAGACGATTTCCGTATCGCCATGAAAACGGTCTGCATACTGGATAAGCGATGAAACCAGCAACGACTCCTGCATCATAAGGCCGTGCATAAACCCTCCAGGTGAATAAGCGTCTACGACATTTTCCCCGGATGTGCGGCGGCGCAACACCGTAGATACCCGAGGTTGCGCCGCCTTTTTCCGCCTTATCCGACACGATGTGCCGCAGAAAGGGCAGTCGTGTCAGACAAACGGATCAACGCGTGATATGACGGCCCAGTTCGACCTTGGCGATGGCCGAGCGGTGGACTTCGTCGGGACCATCGGCCAAGCGCAGGGTGCGCGAGGACGCGTACATCTTCGCCAGCGGGAAGTCCTGGCAGACGCCGCCGCCGCCGTGTGCCTGGATAGCCATGTCGACGATGTCGCAAGCCAGGTTGGGCACTACCACCTTGATCATGGCGATTTCGGCGCGGGCGATCTTGTTGCCCACGGTGTCCATCATGTAAGCGGCGCGCAGGGTCAGGAGGCGGCCCATATCGATACGGCAACGCGCATCGGCGATGCGTTCATGCCACACGCTCTGGCTGGCGATGGGCTTGCCAAAGGCAACGCGCTCGTTCAGGCGCTTGCACATCAGTTCCATGGCGCGCTCGGCGACACCCAATGCGCGCATGCAGTGGTGGATACGGCCCGGCCCAAGGCGACCCTGGGCGATCTCAAAACCACGGCCCTGGCCCAGCAGCATGTTCGCGGCGGGTACCCGCACGTTTTCGAAAACGACTTCGCAATGGCCATGCGGCGCGTCGTCGTAGCCGAACACACTGAGCGGACGCAGCACGGTGATTCCCGGGCTGTCGGCAGGCACGACGATCATGGATTGCTGTTCGTGGCGGCCGGCTTCCGGATCGGACTTGCCCATGAAGATATAGACGGCGCAACGGGGGTCACCGGCGCCCGACGTCCACCACTTGCGGCCATTGAGCACATACTCGTCGCCATCGCGCTCGATGCGCGCTTCGATGTTGGTGGCGTCCGACGAAGCCACGGCGGGCTCGGTCATGGCAAAGGCCGAGCGGATTTCGCCACGCAGCATGGGGTCCAGCCACTTGCGCTTGACCTCTTCCGAGGCATAGCGCTCGAGGGTTTCCATGTTGCCGGTATCGGGCGCCGAGCAGTTGAAGACCTCGGGTGCCCAGGACACGCGGCCCATGATTTCGCACAAAGGCGCGTATTCGAGGTTGGTCAGGCCTTCCGGTACGCGCTCGGAGAACGGCAGGAACAGGTTCCACAACCCGGCCTTGCGGGCCAGCGGCTTGAGCTCTTCGATGAGCTGGATCGGCTGCCAGGGGTTGCCGCCCTTGCGGTTGGCTTCCAGTTCTTCGTGAAAGCGTTCTTCGTTGGGATAAATGTGTTCATTCATGAACCCCAGCAAACGTTCACGCAAGGCTTCGACTTTCGGGCTGTAATCAAAATCCATCGTTGGCTCTCCGTTCTGTTTCAGATAGGACGTCTTGGGTTACTGCGACTGCTGCAATCGCCGGTGCGATACCAGCCGACCTGCCTACCTTTATGCAACATGCATGCCAATTGCCATAAACCTAGGGAAAACCCCATGTTTCGCCTTGATGGCTAACGGCTTTTGCGAGCCGCTGCGGATTTCCTTGGCATTTTGTGTCATATTTGGCATATCAAGGATTTCAAATTTGAAATTCGATGAAATCCACCCCAAGCCGAAGCAGGCGCTATGCGCCCTGCCGCCTTCCACGGGAACCACCCATGTCGCTTTCTCTTGCCTTTCTGCGCCCGCGCATCGTCGTGCTGCTCAACCACGAGGCCTTGGAAACCGCCTTGAGCCCGCTGGCGCAAGTGGTGCACGAGGTCATGCAAGAGCATGCGGGCCACGCCGACATTACGGTCATCGACAAGGAACTGAACCAGTTCCTGCCCTTTGCCCGGCAGCTCGAAGAAGCCGGGGAAGTGGATGCCTTCATGTGCTCGGGCACCGCGGGCGCCTTCCTGCGCAGGCAGCTATCCACGCCGGTCGCCCTGATGCGCGAGAATGGTTTCGATCTGCTGGCCGCCCTGAACGAGGCCGCGCAAATCGCCGACAAGGTGGCCGTTTTCAGCCGCGACAAGGCTCACCCCGAACTGGGGGCCGCGGCCTCGCTGCTCAATATCCAGATCACCCAGCGGGTCTACACCGGGCGCGGCCAGGTGCGCGACATGGCTGCTGACGTGGCCGCGCAAGGCATACGGGTGGTCGTGGGGTCGTCGATGGTCACAGAGTATGTGCGAAGCGCGGGGCTGGCCGGCATTTTGTCCACCTCGCGCCATTCCGCGCGCCAGGCCCTGGACGACGCCCTGACGTTCTGCCGCCGGGCCCGGGCCGAGACCGCCAAGAAGCAACAGCTGGACACCATGCTGGCCCATGTGGATGAGGGCATCATCGCCCTGGATCGCAACGGCGCGGTGCAGGCCATCAACCCGGTCATGACCAGGCTGCTGGGCATCCTCCGCGAAGAGGCGCTCGAGCGCCCCCTGAGCGACGTGGCGCCGATGCTGGCGCCGCTGATCGCCGATTCGGCCGAAGGCAGCGACTACCGCGTCGTCAACCTGGGCACCCGCTCACTGGTGGTCAGCCGCATCCCGGTCGTCACGCAGGGCGTGGCCACCGGCACCATCCTGAAATGCCAGGACACCGAACTGGTCGAGCGCGCCGACCGCCGCATCCGCTCGTCGCGCCGGCCCAACCGCTTCACGGCCCGCTACCACCTGTACCAGATCCTGGGCGAAAGCCATGCCATCCGCACGACCGCGCGGCTGGCCGGACAATATGCGCGCACCCACTCGACCGTCTTGATTACCGGCGAAAGCGGCACCGGCAAGGAACTCCTGGCCCAGGGCATCCACAATGCCAGCGAACGCATGAAAGGGCCCTTCGTGGCCATCAACTGCGCGGCGCTGCCCGAGACGCTACTGGAAAGCGAGCTCTTCGGCTACGAAGAAGGCGCCTTCAGCGGCTCGCGCAAGGGCGGCAAGCCCGGCCTGTTCGAGCTGGCCCATACGGGCACCATCTTCCTGGACGAAATCGGCGATATGCCGCTGTCGCTGCAAACGCGCCTATTGCGCGTGCTGCAAGAGCAGGAAGTGCTGCGCCTGGGCGGCACCGAACCCACCCCCATCAACGTGCGCATCATCGCGGCCACCCACCGCAACCTCGCGCAGCGCATGGCGGACGGTGATTTCCGCGAAGACCTCTACTACCGCATCAACATCCTGCGCCTGTACGCGCCGCCCCTGCGCGAGCGCCCCGAAGACATCCCCGAGCTGGCTCGTCACCTGGTCAAGGACGTGGCCGCCCGGCTGGGTCTGGCGGTGGATACTCGCGCACTGCTCGACATCCTGCTGCCCGCCATGACGGCCTACGCCTGGCCCGGCAATGTCAGGGAAGTCGAAAACATCATCGAACGCGCGGTGGTGTCCCTCGCCGCCACCCCCGCCCGCACGTCCCCCGAGAGGCAACTGCACCAGACGCTGCCTGAACTCTTTGCAACCCGCCAGGCGCCCGCCGCCCCTGCCGCTCCGCTCCCGCCTGGCGCGCAAGGCTTGAAAGCCCATCTGCACACAGTCGCTCGCGAGCAGGCGCGCAAGATCCTATCCGAGGCGGGCGGCAACCACGACGAAGCCGCGCACCGGCTGGGCATCAGCCGCTCCACCCTCTGGCGGCGGCTGCGCGCGCCAACAGCGTAAGCCCATCCGCACAAAACCAGCCTTTTTGGATTTAGAATTAACGTTTACGTAAACGTTAATTAACTGCCCGGCACAAGTCGCCTCTAGGCCGCGCCGGCTCCATGCGGCACACTAGCGATTACCAGCCACAGCGCCTATAAAGGAGACAACCATGCAAATACCTGGAATCGATTTCGACCTGGGCCCGGATATCGACATGCTGCGCGACGCGGTGCAGCAATTCTGCGCCGCCGAGATCGCGCCGCGCGCGGCCGAGATCGACCGCAACGATCAGTTCCCCATGGATTTGTGGCGCAAGCTGGGCGACCTGGGCGTGCTGGGCATGACGGTCAGCGAAGAATACGGTGGCGCCGGCATGGGCTATCTGGCCCATATGGTGGCCATGGAAGAGATTTCCCGGGCCAGCGCATCGGTGGGCTTGTCCTATGGGGCGCATTCGAACCTGTGCGTGAACCAGATCAATCGCAACGGCACCGAAGCCCAGAAGCGCAAATACCTGCCCAAGCTCATCAGCGGCGAGCACATCGGCGCGCTGGCCATGAGCGAGCCTGGCGCCGGCTCCGATGTGGTCAGCATGAAGCTCAAGGCCGAGCACAAGGGTGACCATTATCTTCTGAATGGCAGCAAGATGTGGATCACCAACGGCCCGGATGCCGATACCCTGGTGGTCTACGCCAAGACCGACCCCCAGGCCGGTGCGCGCGGCATGACCGCCTTCCTGATCGAAAAGGGTTTTACCGGATTCAGCGTGGCGCAGAAACTGGACAAGCTGGGCATGCGCGGTAGCCACACCGGGGAACTTGTCTTCCAGAACTGCGAAGTGCCCGCGGAAAACGTATTGGGCCAGGTAGGCGAAGGCGTCAAGGTGTTGATGAGCGGGCTCGACTACGAGCGCGGCGTGCTGGCGGCGGGCCCTATCGGCATCATGCAGGCGGTCATGGATGTGATCGTGCCCTATATCCATGAACGCAAGCAGTTCGGCCAATCGATCGGCGAATTCCAGCTGATCCAGGGCAAGGTGGCCGATCTCTATACCACCCTGCAGGCCAGCCGCGCCTTCTGCTATGCGGTAGGCAAGAACCTGGACAAGCTGGGCAACCAGCACGTGCGCCAGGTGCGCAAGGATTGCGCCGCGCTGATCCTGTATTGCGCCGAAAAAGCCACCTGGGCCGCCGGCGAGTCCATCCAGATCCTGGGCGGCAACGGCTACATTAATGACTACCCCACCGGCCGACTGTGGCGCGACGCCAAGCTGTATGAAATCGGCGCCGGCACCAGCGAGATCCGCCGCATGCTGATCGGCCGCGAATTGTATTCCGAAACGATGTAACGCCTATCCGTGCAAATCCACATGAACCTGCAAGTCAACCCGGGCGATTTCAGCACGGTGCAACCGGCCCCGCCACCGCCGCCCAACCCGCAAAAGGTGGCCAGCGCCATCCTGGCCGGCTTCGAGCGCCACTACGCCCTGTTTCGCTACTGTGCCCAGCGCGCCAAGACTCTGTTCGAGAACGGCGATTGGCATGGCATCCAGCGCCTGAACCGGGATCGCATCGAATACTACGATGCGCGTGTGCGCGAATGCGTGGCGCGCCTGGAACGCGCATTCCAGGCCGGCACCCTGCCCGACACCTTCTGGCAGCAGGCCAAGCAGGAATACCTGATGCTGCTGACCGACCATCTGCAGCCGGAATGCGCCGAAACCTTCTTCAACTCGGTCTCGTGCCGCATCCTGCGGCGCGAATATTTCAACAACGCCTTTCTGTTTGTGCGGCCGGCGGTGGCCGCCGACTACATGGACAGCTCCAAACCGTCCTATCGCAGCTACTACCCGGCCACCACCGGGCTGCAGCGCAGCGTGACCCGCATGCTGGCCGACTTCGGCCTGGCCGCGCCCTATAACGATCTGCCGCGCGACGTGCGCCGCATCGTGCATACGGCCGTGCGCGAGCTGAAAACCCGCACCTGGCCCCGCATCGGCGGCTTCAAGGTCGAGCCCGACTGCCAGATCCAGGTACTGACCACGCTGTTCTTTCGCAACAAGGGCGCCTATGTGGTGGGCCGCTTCATCAACGGCAATGTCATCTACCCGTTTTCCCTGCCTTTGCTGCGCAACACCTCGGGCCAGATCTATGTCGATGCCCTGCTGTTTTCCAGCGACGACCTGACCACGCTGTTCAGTTTTACGCGAGCCTACTTCCTGGTCGACATGGAAGCGCCCGCGGCCTATGTCTCGTTCCTGCAGACGCTGCTGCCCAACAAGGCCAAGGCCGAAATCTACACCATGATAGGGCTGCAAAAGCAGGGCAAGACGCTGTTCTATCGCGACTTCCTGCACCACCTGAAGCACTCGCAGGACCGCTTCATCGTGGCGCCCGGCATCCGCGGCATGGTCATGAGCGTGTTCACCTTGCCCTCGTATCCCTATGTGTTCAAGATCATCAAGGATCGCATCTCCAAGGAGGGCATGACGCGCGAAACGGTCAAGCGCAAATACCAGATGGTCAAGCAGCACGATCGCGTGGGCCGCATGGCCGACACCTGGGAATACTCGCAGGTGGCACTGCCGCGCGAGCGCTTTGACGATGCCGTGATCC
Organism: Verticiella sediminum; assembly: GCA_040392445.1. Taxonomy (GTDB): domain Bacteria; phylum Pseudomonadota; class Gammaproteobacteria; order Burkholderiales; family Burkholderiaceae_B; genus Verticiella; species Verticiella sediminum_A. The sequence continues at coordinate 105,307 of JBEBVZ010000005.1, read as the reverse complement.
AGGAGTTGAAAGCGCTGGCGCCCAGCCTGATCGAAGAGCTGGATGACACCATCATCATCCGCCACGTCTATATAGAACGTCGGATGACACCGCTGAACATGTACCTGCAGCACGCCTCGGCGGCCCAGATGGAACACGGCGTGCGCGAGTACGGCGACGCCATCCGGCAGCTTGCCGCCGCCAACATCTTCCCTGGCGACATGCTGTTCAAGAACTTCGGGCTGACCCGCCTGGGCCGGGTGGTGTTCTATGACTACGACGAAATCCAGCCCATGACGGAGATGAATTTTCGGCGCATTCCGCCCGCGCCCAACGAAGAAGCCGAAATGTCCAACGAACCCTGGTACGCCGTCGGGAAAAACGACGTCTTTCCCGAAGAGTTCGCCCACTTCCTGCTGGGCAACCTGCGGGTGCGCGCCGTGTTCATGCAGCACCATGCCGAGCTGCTGGAGGCCTCGTGGTGGGACGCACGGCGCAACGCGGCGCAAAATGGCCGTATCGAGGATATTTTTCCGTATAACCCCGCCAAGCGTTTCGGCAAGGCGGTGAAAACCGATGGCGGCGTGCTCTCGGCCTAAAGAAAACCCAAGTCTGGCGCACTGCAATATCGACTGCCTTGTGCCGTTTATTTCTTCTCACCGGAGAATCTGAAATGTCCGACCCAATTGTCATCGTCTCGGTTGCCCGCACCCCCATGGGTGGCATGATGGGCAGCCTCTCGGGGCTTGCCGCCCACGAGCTTGGCGCCATTGCCATCAAGGCCGCCGTCGAGCGCGCCGGCATTGCGCCCGACGCCGTGAATGAAGTCATCATGGGCAACGTGCTCCAGGCCGGCCAGGGCCAGGCGCCCGCTCGCCAGGCTGCGCTGGGCGCCAAGCTGCCCCTGGGCGTGTCTTGCACAACCATCCACAAGGTATGCGGCTCGGGCATGAAAGCCGCCATGTTCGGCCACGACCTGCTGCTGGCCGGCAGCGCCGACGTGGTCGTGGCCGGCGGCCAGGAAAGCATGAGCAATGCGCCCTACCTTTTGCTGCGCGGCCGTCAGGGCTATCGCTACGGCCACTCCACCGTCTACGACCACATGGCGCTGGACGGCCTGGAAGACGCCTATGAACGCGGCAAGGCCATGGGCGTCTTCGCCGAGGACTGCGCGGCCAAGTACCACTTCAGCCGCGAAGCACAGGACGCCTACGCCCTGGAATCGCTGCGCCGCGCCAAGGCCGCCTCGGAAGACGGCAGCTTCGACTGGGAAATCACCCCGGTTACCGTAGCCGGGCGCAAGGGCGATACGCAGATCGCCACCGACGAGGCGCCCTTCAAGGCCCAGCCGGAAAAAATCCCCACGCTCAAGCCCGCCTTCAAGAAGGACGGCACGGTAACGGCCGCCAACTCCTCGTCGATTTCCGACGGCGCCGCCGCCCTGGTGATGATGCGCGCATCCACCGCCGAACGCCTGGGCGTCAAGCCGCTGGCGCGCATCGTCGGCCATGCCCAGCATTCGCAGGAACCGGCGTGGTTCTCTACCGCGCCCGTGGCCGCCATGCAGAACCTGTTCGACAAAACCGGCTGGAAAGCCGGCGACGTCGACCTGTATGAAATCAACGAAGCCTTCGCGGTCGTTGCCATGGCCGCCATGCAAGAGCATCAGTTGCCGCACGACAAGGTCAACGTGCACGGCGGCGCCTGCGCACTGGGCCACCCCATCGGCGCCTCGGGCGCGCGCCTGCTGGTCACCTTGATTGGCGCCCTGCGCAAGCAAGGCGGCAAGCGCGGCGTGGCAACCCTGTGCATAGGCGGCGGCGAAGCCGTGGCCATGGCTATCGAAATGCTGTAACGCGGTGAATCGGCCTGCCTGGAAACCCCGGGCAGGCCGGCAAAACAAAAAACAGGAGACAAGCTTCATGTCGATTCTGGAATCGCGCATCAATCCGCGTTCAGACGTCTTTGCCGCGAATGCGCGCGCCATGCAGGAACAGGTAGACGACCTGCGCCGTCACCTGGCCAGCGTGGCCCAGGGCGGCGGCGCCGCAGCATGCGAAAAACATACTGCCCGCGGCAAGCTGCTGCCGCGCGACCGGGTCGACCGCCTGCTGGATCCGGGCAGCGCCTTTCTCGAGCTCTCGCCGATGGCGGGGCACGGCATGTACAACAACGAGGCGCCAGGCGCCGGCATCATTACCGGCATCGGACGCATCGCCGGTATCGAATGCATGATCGTGTGCAACGATGCCACCGTCAAAGGCGGCACCTACTACCCCGTGACGGTCAAGAAACATTTGCGCGCGCAGGAAATTGCCCGCGAAAACCGCTTGCCTTGCGTCTACCTGGTGGACTCGGGCGGCGCCTACCTGCCGCGCCAGGACGAAGTTTTCCCCGACCGCGAACACTTCGGCCGCATCTTCTTCAACCAGGCCAATATGTCGGCCGACGGCATCGCCCAGGTCGCGGTGGTCATGGGCTCGTGCACGGCCGGCGGCGCCTACGTGCCGGCCATGAGCGACGAATCCATCATCGTGCAGAACCAGGGCACGATCTTTCTTGGCGGCCCGCCACTGGTCAAGGCCGCCACCGGCGAAGCCGTCAGCGCCGAAGACCTGGGCGGCGGCGATGTGCATACGCGCCTGTCGGGGGTGGCCGATCACCTGGCCGCCGACGACGATCACGCCCTGCACCTGGCCCGCAACGCCGTCTCGCGCCTGAACCTGCGCAAGACGCCGCAACTGGCGCTGCGCGATCCCATCGAACCACGCTTTGCCGCGAACGAGCTGTACGGCATCATCCCCAGCGACACCCGCAAGCCCTATGACGTGCGCGAAGTCATCGCCCGCATCGTGGACGATTCCGAGTTCGACGAATTCAAGGCGCGGTTTGGCACCACCCTGGTTACCGGCTTCGCCCATCTGCATGGCATGCCGGTGGGCATCATCGCCAACAACGGCATCCTGTTTTCCGAATCGGCGCAAAAGGGGGCACATTTCATCGAACTGTGCACCCAGCGCAAGATTCCCCTGATCTTCCTGCAGAATATCACCGGCTTCATGGTGGGCCGCAAGTACGAGAACGAGGGCATCGCCCGGCACGGCGCCAAGCTGGTCACCGCCGTGGCCACCGCCCAGGTACCCAAGTTCACGGTCATCATCGGCGGCTCGTTCGGCGCGGGCAACTACGGCATGTGCGGGCGCGCGTATTCGCCGCGCTTTCTGTTCATGTGGCCCAATGCCCGCATCTCGGTCATGGGCGGAGAACAGGCCGCCACCGTACTGGCCACCGTCAAGCGCGACGGCATCGAAGCACGCGGAGGCGCCTGGTCGGCCGAGGACGAAGCCCACTTCAAGGCCCCGATCCAGGAGCAATACGAGCGCGAGGGCCATCCTTACTATGCCTCGGCACGGCTCTGGGATGACGGCATCATCGACCCGGCCGACACCCGCCGCGTCCTGGCGCTATCGCTGTCGGCCACGCTCAACGCACCCATCGCGGACACCCGCTTCGGCGTATTTCGCATGTAGCGCGCCGAACCGCGCCCCCGGCCTGCGGGCTCCGGGGCGAGCGCATCCGCACATCCAAGAAGATTCCAGAGGGGAGACAGCGTGTTCAACACCATTCTGATTGCCAACCGTGGCGAGATCGCCTGCCGCGTGGCGGCCACCGCCCGCCGACTGGGCATACGCACCGTGGCGGTATATTCCGACGCCGACGCCCAGGCGCGCCATGTGGCGGCCTGCGACGACGCCATCCACATCGGCGGCGCGGCGGCCAAGGACAGCTATCTGCGCGCCGATGTCATCCTGCAGGCCGCGCAAGCCAGCGGCGCCCAGGCAGTGCACCCGGGCTATGGCTTCCTGTCGGAGAACGAAGGCTTTGCCGCGGCCTGCGCGGCCGCCGGCATCAGCTTCATCGGGCCGCCGGCCTCGGCCATTGCGGCCATGGGTAGCAAGTCGGCGGCCAAGACCCTGATGGCAAAAGCCGGCGTTCCGCTGGTTCCGGGCTATCACGGCGACAACCAGGACGCGGCGTTCCTGCAGCAGCAGGCCGATGCCATCGGCTATCCCGTCTTGATCAAGGCCAGCGCAGGCGGCGGCGGCAAAGGCATGCGGGTGGTCGAAAATACGGCAGCCTTCGCCGGCGCGCTGGAATCGTGCCGGCGCGAAGCCGCAGCCAGCTTTGGCAACGACCAGGTGTTGCTGGAACGCTATCTGCAGAAACCGCGCCATATCGAAATCCAGGTATTCGCCGACACCCTGGGCAATTGCGTTTACCTCTTCGAGCGCGACTGCTCGGTGCAGCGCCGCCACCAGAAAGTCGTGGAAGAAGCGCCCGCTCCCGGCATGACGCCGGAACGCCGCCAGGCCATGGGCGAGGCCGCCGTCGCCGCCGCGCGCGCCGTGGGCTATGTGGGCGCCGGCACGGTGGAATTCATCGCCGAGCCCGATGGCCGCTTCTATTTCATGGAGATGAACACCCGCCTGCAGGTCGAGCACCCGGTCACCGAAATGATCTGCGGCCAGGACCTGGTCGAATGGCAGTTGCGCGTAGCCGCCGGCTTGCCCCTGCCCGCCACCCAAGCCGAGCTGCACATCCTTGGCCATGCCATCGAGGCGCGTATCTATGCCGAAAACGCCGACAAGAACTTCCTGCCGTCGGTGGGCCGGCTGGCGCACCTTAGCCTGCCGCCGCATGTGGCCTTTACCGTGGGCCAGGGCGCAACGGGCGGCGAACCGGCAGCCGTGCGGGTGGACGGCGGCGTACGCGCCGGCGACACCATCACGCCCTTCTACGACCCCATGATCGCCAAGCTGATCGTCTGGGGCGCCGACCGCGACCAAGCCCGCGCCCGCATGCTACAGGCCCTGGCCCAGACCCATATCGTAGGGGTGCACACCAATGTGGCCTTCCTGAGCCGGCTGATGCAGGACACGGCGTTTGCCGACGCCGACCTGGACACCGGCCTGATCGAGCGCCAGCACGCCACCCTGCTGCCCAAGCCCGCACCGGTTCCCGATGCCGTACTGGCGCTGGCCACCGCCAACCTGCTTGCCGCGCGCGAGCCCAAGGACCACACGCCCCTCGACCCGTGGGCGGTGGCCGACCGCTGGCGCGTGGGCGGCACGCAACGCGAACGCTTCGTCTTCCTGGACAACGGCCAGCCCCGCGAGCTTGCCTACCACGCTGGCGAACCGGCAAGCTTGCACCTTGCCGGGCAAGCCCAGGATTTCAGCTGGTCCGGCAGCCATGTCGCCCCGTCTGTCGGGCAGGACGGCAAATCCCAGGCCTTGCGGGTGCGCCTGGGCACGCAGCAAAGCGAGGGCACCGTGGTGCGCGAAGGCGCCAAACTGTATGTGTTCGTCAACGCGCAGCGCTATGTGCTGGATCTTCCCGACGCGGGTGCCGCCACGGCGCACTCGGCCCATGCCGGGGGCCAGTTGACCGCGCCCATGCCGGGCAAGATCATCGCGGTTCAGGTCAAGCCCGGCGACTCGGTGCGCGCGGGCCAGCCGCTGATGGTGATGGAGGCCATGAAAATGGAACACACCATTGCGGCGTCGGCGGCCGGTAAAGTGGCCAGCGTGCTGTTTCAGCCTGGAGACCAGGTTGCCGAGGGCGCCGAGCTGATCAAGATGGAAGCGGCCTGACCTCAGGCCAAAGCCGCAGGCCGGTCACCCAGGGTGGTTCATGCGCCATCCAGGGTGACACCGGATTCTCGGATCGCCTCACCCCATCTCTTGTACTGCTCGGTCATGAAGCTGCCGAATTCCTGATATCCCAAAGGATGGGGTACCAGGCCCGAATCGCGCAGGCGCTTTTCCATCGCGGGATCTTTCGTGGCTTGCACCAAGGCGTCCGACAACTTCGCGACGACATCCTGGGGCGTGCCTGCTGGCGCAAGAAAACCGGTCCAGCTGGTGATATCCATGGACGGATACCCCAATTCCTTGAATGTCGGCACATCAGGCAATTCGGCCATCCGGTTCGGGCTGGTTACAGCCAGTGGCGTGAGCGTACCGGCGCGAATATGGGGCATTGCCACCATGGGCGACAAAAAGCTGGTCGTGATCTGCCCTGCCAGGATTTCGTTCATGACCGGCGCTTCGCCCTTGAAGGGCACATGCAGCATTTCTATTCCCAGATTCTTTGCAAGCAGGCGGCCAAGAATATGCGGGGTCGTACCCACACCAAAAGACCCATAGGAAAAATTGCCGGTCTTGGCAGCCGTGGCGAACTGCGCCACGGAATTGACGCCCAGCTTGGAATTGACCGTGAACAACACGGGCGTCAAATTGATCAGTGCCAGCGGCGCGAAATCCTTCACGCTGTCGTAGGGGATGGATTTTTGCAGATGCGGGTTCTGGACATGCGTGCTGATGGTCAGCAGTATCGTGTAGCCGTCGGGCGCGGCCTTGGCCACGGCATTCGTGCCTATCATCAGGCTGGCGCCCGGCTTGTTTTCGATAATGAAGGGCTGGCCGAACTTTTCCCGCAGCTTGTCGGCAAACAGGCGTGCAGTGGTATCGGTGAGCCCGCCGGGCGGGGCTGGCACCACGATGGTCACGGGGCGCACAGGATAATCGGCCGCCTGGGCGGCAAGGCCTACGGTCGACAGCACGGCGGCGGCAAGGCCGGACGCCAACAGCAATGATGCACGCATGATGTTTTGTCCCCTGGTTTTATAGAGTGATGCCGTGGCATCACTCATGTGTGAGAATCCTATCACCGAAAACCGCGGTCAGGTGCCATCCAGGGCGACGCCGGACTTGCGGATCGCGTCGCCCCAATCCTGATATTGCTGGTTCAGGAAGACGCCGAATTCCTTGGAACCCATGGGGGACGGGGTCAGGCCGCCTTCGCGCAAGCGCTTGTCCACCCCGGGATCCTTGGTGACCTGCATCATGGCATCCGACAACTTCGCAATCACATCCGGCGGCGTGCCGGCGGGCGCCAGAAAGCCCGTCCAGCCATAGATGTCCAAGCCATCCACTCCCGCTTCCTTGAAAGTCGGCACATTGGGCAATTCGGCTATCCGGACCGGGCCGGAGACGGCCAACGGCATGAGCGTGCCGGCGCGGATATGGGGCATGGAAACCATGAACGACAGAAAGCTGGTCGTGATCTGCCCAGCCAGGATGTCATTCATGACCGGCGCCTCGCCCTTGAAGGGAACATGCAGCATGTTCACTCCCAAGCTCTGGTCCAGCAATCGCCCAAAAATGTGCGGTGTCGTACCCACCCCAAAGGATCCATACGAAAACTTCCCCGTCTGGGCCGCCGCGGCGAACTGCGCCACGGTATTGACACCCAGCTTGGAGTTGACCGTGAAAACCGTGGGCGACACATTGATCAGCGCCAGCGGCGCGAAATCATTTCTGGTGTCGTAGGGTATGGACTTCTGCAGATGCGGATTCTGGGAATGTGCGCCTATGGTCAACAGTATTGTGTAGCCATCGGGTGCGGCCTTCGCCACGGCGTTCGTGCCTATCATCAGGCTGGCGCCCGGCTTGTTTTCGATGACGAAGGGTTGGCCGAACTTTTCCCGCAGCTTGTCGGCGAACAGGCGCGCCGTGGTATCGGTCTGCCCGCCTGGTGGCGCCGGCACCACGATGGTGACAGGACGCACAGGGAAATCCGCCGCCTGGGCAAGACCAATGGTTGACAGCACAGCAGCAGCAAACCCAGCCGCCAATGATGAAGCACGCGTCATTTTTGTCTCCTGGTATCTATATTGTGAAGTCGTGTTGCTGATCAGATCACACCCTGCTCGGACAAGCGCTCCAGAGTGGCCTCGTCCAAGCCCAGCAGTTTGCCGAAGACCTCGGCATTTGCGCTTCCTAATGCTCCGCCCGTACCTCGTACTCGCCCCGGATCGTTCGTGTAGCGCGGCACCACGTTCTGCATGCGGACTTCGCCGAAATCGGCGTCCGGCACGCTCACGATGGCTTGTCGCGCCTGCATCTGCGGATCGTTGAAAACCTGCTCGATGTTGTAGATGGGCGCAATGGTTCCACCCGCCTGCTCGAAGGCTTCAAGCACCTCGGCCAGTTGATGTTCGCCACACCATTGCGCAAAGATCTGGTTGAGCTCGGCCGAATGCTGCACGCGCATCGGGTTGGTCAGGAACCTGGGGTCCTTCGTCAACTCGGGCTGGCCAATGGCCATGCAGTTGCACGCAAAAATGCCATTGGTCGAACCCGCCAACGTGATCCAGTGATGGTCCGCGGTGCGAAACACCGATGCCGGTGCGGAATAGGGATTGACGTTGCCGCTGCGCTGTTGCACCACGCCCAGTTGATCATAGGCAATTGGCACGTAGTCCAGCAGACGCAAAATGGCTTCGGTCAAGGACAAATCGATCTCCTCGCCAAGCGCATCCTTGTCTTGTGCACGCTTCCACAGCGCAGCCAATATGCCCACGGCGCCAAATAATCCGCCGATGGCGTCCCCTATCGGATACCCCGGGTGCATCGGCGCTCCCTCGGCATCGCCCGTGATGTATGTGAGACCACCCATGGCTTCGAACACCCGGGCGAATCCGGGTCGATTCCGGTAGGGGCCATTCTGGCCGAAAGCCGTGGTGCGCAAAATGACCAGCCGCGGCTGGATTTCCCACAGCACCTCTTTGGACAAACCCCACTTATCCAGCGTACCGGGCCGGAAGTTTTCGATCAGAACATCGAAATGCGGCAGCAAGCGCTTCAAGAGCGCTGCGCCTTCTGGCGTACGTAAGTCCAGCGTGATGAACTGCTTGCCCCGGTTGGCGGTTTTCCACCAGATGGACAAGTCATCTTTCAGGGGCGGGAAATGCCGCAAGCCGTCGCCAGACGGCAACTCTACCTTCACCACATCGGCGCCATAGTCAGCCAGCAGGGTTGCTGAAAACGGTGCCGCAATAATGGTTGCGAGATCCAGTACCCGCAACCCGTCCAGGGGTCCCTTCATACGCTCTCCTCCACAATACTTTTGCTGGCACCCATACCGGACACCATGCTTTTATCCGGCAATCGTATCATTTGATAGAGCTTATTTTCTATTTGTTCAAAATAATAAAACTAATGATGAATTTTTTCGTTTTTTGGACGTGAGTAGCCTACTGTCGGTGCGATGCACGACAGGCCGGAAGCCAATCAGCGTTCATCAATCAGGCGTTGCGCTCTACCATCCGGCGGATCACACCCGCCAGGGCAACCAGACGGGGTGCGATATCGTCTTGCAGCTGAGAGGGCGACAGGCGATAAACCGGAATGCCGCAATTGAGCGCCAGCGGTTCGCCCTGGTCGGTGGTCAGCAGTGGCACGGCGGCCGCGTGCACGTTGGCATGTTGATCGCCATACGACAGGCAATAACCATGCTCGCGCACATGCTCCACCCCCTGGAACAGACGCTCTTTCATTTCGACCCAAAGAGCGGGCATTTCCAGCTGTATACGCTCGTAAAGCGCGTGCCGTTCGTTCTCGCCCAGCGTGGAAATCAGGGCCCGGCCGATAGCCGTGGAGATCAGCGGGGTGGACACCCCGACATCGGGGATGAAGTTGGCATGGTCGATGCTGCGCGTGCTTTCCACGTACAACTGCCGCGTGCCGTCGATGGTGCCTATGGACACAGTGCCCTGGATGCTGCTGGCGAACTCCAGCATCAGCGGCCTGGCCACGCCGCGAATTTTCAACCGCGCCAGCACCGGATACGCCACGCTCAGCAAATGCGGCGTCAAAACATAGCTGGCATTGGGCAGCCGGCGCAAATACCCGAGCTGCACCAGCGTGCTGGTCAGGCGTGCGACAGTTGGCCGGGTCAAACCCGTAATCGCGGCAAGCTCGCTATTGGCCAATACCAGGCGCTCTGGCGTAAACGCGGTCAGTACCTCCAAACCACGGGCCAAGGTCGATGCAAAGGCAGCACCACCTGGCTCAGAAACGTTATCTATGGGCTTTTTGCTTGCAGCGGGTAGTACAGGAGGCATGTATCGGCATTGAAAAATGGCAGCCAGGTAGCGGCGCCGGAACTACACGGGCAAAGAGGCCTAAGTGTAGCTCCCTGGTGCGACTAACTACATGCGTTCGATACCGGCATCCCGAACCGCCTTGCTAAAGCGCTCGCTATCGCGCTGGACTCTTTGTGCAAGCTCGCGCGATGTGCTGGGCCGCGCCTTGATGCCCTGCAGGGCGAAGGCAGCTTGGGTTTCAGGCTGTTCCAGCACCGCCGCCAGATCGGCAACCAGGCGCTCGAGTACCGGTTGCGGCAAGCCCGCCGGACCAAACAAGGCAAACCAGGCTTCCAGATCGAAATCCTTGTAGCCCAGTTCGATCATGGTGGGCACGTCCGGCAGGCTGGGCGAGCGCTCGGCCGACGTCACCGCCAACGCTCGCAGCTTGCCTGCCTGAACATGCGGCACCGATGGCGGCAGGTTGTCCACCATGGCCTGGATATGCCCGCCCATCAGATCGACCAGGCCTGGGGCCGAGCCCTTGTAGGACACGTGCTGCATGTCTATCCCCGCCAGCTGGTTGATCATTTCCCCGATCAGATGCGACATCGAGCCGGCCGATGGCGTGCCGAAACTGAAGCTGGAAGCCTGCTTGGCGGCGGCCAGGAACTCTGCCAGGGTTGTCACCGGAACCGCCGGCCCCACCAGGATAACGTTGGGTACCGTACCGATCAGGGATACGGGTGTGAAATCACGCACATGGTCGTAGGGCAGGCTTTTGAAAACGGCCGGGTTGATGGCGTGCGTGGCGGCCGCGCCGAGCAGCAGCGTATAGCCATCCGCAGGGGCGCGGGCAACCGCTTCGGCGCCGATGTTGCCACCGGCACCAGGGCGGTTTTCCACCACCACCGCCTGGCCCCATTTCTCGGCGAGCTTTCCCGCCACCGTGCGGCCGATCAGGTCGGTAGTGCCACCCGGCGGATACGGCACCACGATCGTTACGGCCTTGGCCGGATAGTCAATCTTTTGGGCGTAAGCCGCACCCTGCACGCCCAGCCCCGTACATCCAGCCAGCGCCACCACCATTATTTTGTTTCTTTTCATTTGATGTCTCCGTCTTCGGTTTGCATGTCGCGCAGTACCCGCGCCAGGGCAGCCACGCGTATCCCAATATCGGACTCAAGCAGCGCTCGATCTATCCGATAGGCTGGAATGCCACAATTGAGCGCCAGTAGCCGACCATCGCAGGACAGGCCCACCGGCGCTGCAACCGCGTAAGTGTCGGGCGACCAATCGCCAAACGAAACGCAAAAGCCGCGCTCGCGGCACTGGGCCATCGCAGCGCTCACCCGAGCCTGGTTGGCGGCCCAGAGCTCTGGAGTCTCCAGGGCCACTCCGTCCAACAGCGCGGCCCGCGCCGTGTCATCCATCAACGAGAGCAAGGCGCGCCCATGCGCCGTCGCAACCAGCGGCGTGCTGAAACCCACGTCCGGCCGGAAACTAGGCGTCGGAACGGCGCAAGCGATTTCCAGATAAATCGCATCCGCGCGGTCCGCACGCACCAGCGAGACGATGCCTTTTACATCCCGCGCCAGCTCGTTCATCAAAGGCCGGGCACGTTCCCGAATGCGTGTGGAGGCCAGCAGCGGGTAGGCCAAGGTCAGCACCCGGTCACTCAAGCTGTATCGCCCATCAGGCATGCGCTGCAGATACCCCAGTTCCACCAGGGATAGACACAGCCGCCTTGTCACCGCCGGCGCCAGCCCCGTGCGGCGCGACAGTTCACCCTGAAGCAGGGCGGCGTCGCTCGCGCGAAACGCCCCCAGGATGCTCAAGCCATGCGCCAGGGCGGGAGCAACTTTCGTCTCTGCTGCACGCGTAATCCCCTCGACGGAGGGTTGCGCCAGCCCATCCCCGGATCGAGATGGGAGGGAAATCTGGAGGGAATTCATTTGTTCATCCTTTTGATTGCAGTATCGCTTTTTCAAGCATATTATGCGAACAAAATATATATTCGTTCAACTATTTAAAACGAACTTAGAAAATAGGAGACAAAAATGGACTTTTCCCTGCCTGATGACATCGTTCAGTACCTCGGCGAACTGGATGCATTCATCGCAGCCGAAATCAAGCCGCTGGAACAGCAGGACGACAACATCCGCTTTTTCGACCATAGGCGGGAATGGGCACGCACCGACTTCGAAGCGGGCGGCCTGCCACGCAAGGACTGGGAAGACCTGCTGGCCCAGGCTCGGCGCCTGGCTGACCGCGCCGGTCACTTGCGCTTTACCCTGCCCCGCGAATTCGGCGGCAAGAACGGCTCCGCGCTGGCGACCGCCGTCATCCGCGAACACCTGGCCGCCAAAGGGCTGGGGCTGCACAACGACCTGCAGAACGAGAGCTCCATCGTGGGCTCGTTTCCCTGGGCGCTGGCCCTGCGTGACTTCGGCACGCCAGCGCAACAGCAAGCCTATATACCGGGCCTGCTTGCCGGCGAACTGGGCTTTGCCTTCGGCCTGACCGAACCCGATCACGGCTCGGATGCCACCTGGATGGAAACCAAGGCAGTCCAGGACTCTGAAGGGTGGCGCATCAATGGCGAGAAAATGTGGAACTCGCGCGTGCATACCGCGAAATTCGACCTGATCTTCGCACGCACCTCGGGCGATAGCGGCGATGCGCATGGCATTACCTGCTTCGTGGTTCCAACCGACGCGGCAGGGTTCAAGATCGAGGAATACCTCTGGACCTTCAATATGCCAACCGACCACGCCCGGGTGTCGCTGAAAGATGTCCGCATACCGGCCGATGCGGTGCTTGGCGAAGTCGGCCAGGGCCTGAAGATCGCCCAGCACTTCGTGCATGAAAACCGCATCCGCCAAGCCGCCTCATCCCTGGGGGCTGCGCAATACTGCATAGACCAGAGCGTGCTCTATGCCTGCAAGCGCAAGCCGTTTGGCAAAGCGCTTGCCAGCAACCAGGCCATCCAATGGCCTCTGGTGGAACTGCAAACCGAAGCAGCCATGTTGCGCACCTTTATCCGGCAGACAGCATGGGAAATGGACCGCATGTCCAAGGTCGAGGTCGCAACGCGCTTGTCCGACAAGGTGGCCATGTGCAACTACCGGGCCAACCGTTTGGTCTGCCAGGCGGCCGACCAGGCGATCCAGACCCACGGCGGACTGGGCTATTCGCGGCACCTGCCTTTCGAACATATCTATCGGCATCACCGCCGCTATCGCCTTACCGAGGGATCGGAGGAAATCCAGATGCGCAAGGTAGCGGCGCATCTCTTCGGTTTCATCAAGTCCCCGCCGTCGGCCGCCAACAGGGGATAGCGCAATGGCAAGCGAACACGAACTCGAAGCGTCGGTGACGGCGCTGTGCCGCCGCCTGTATGGCGACAGTTGCAGGCTCGACGCCTTCAGCAATCTGACCGGCGGCGCATCAAAGAAAACCTATGCCATGGACGCGATCACCGACCACGCACGCTGGCCGTTGATCCTGCAGTTCTCGCAGTCCGGAGCGCAGGCGGATCCCGACGGCGATGTCATTCCGCGCCTGCCCTCGGAGAGCGACGCCGCGATCCAGCTGCTGGCGCGCAACAACGCAGTTCCAGCGCCAGAAATCATCCATGTCCTGACAGCCGAAGACGGTATAGGAGCGGGTTACGTCGGCAAGCGCATCGAGGGTGAAACGTTAGGCGCGCGCATCGTTCGGGGCGACTCATGCAAGGAGGCTCGCCCCAAGCTCGCGGCTCAATGCGGGCGGGCGCTTGCCGCCATCCACGCCATTGATCCGCAAGAAGCGGGAATATTCCTGCCCAGGGTGTCGGCGCAAGACCTGCTCGCGCGTTTCGCAAGTCAGGTAGATCGCACCCGCTTCCATCACCCGGCGCTGGAATGGGCGCTGGCGTGGCTGGTCGAGAACTTGCCTGAAGCTGCCCAGGCCAGCGTCTGCCACGGAGATTTTCGCAATGGCAATTTGATCGTTGGGCCCGACGGACTGCGCACGGTACTTGATTGGGAACTTGCCTCGCTGGGCGAGCCTCTGCAGGACCTGGGCTGGCTGTGCGTCAGAAGCTGGCGTTTCGGCGCCGGCCCGGAATGCGGCGGCTTTGGCTCTCGCGACGATCTGCTGCAAGCCTACCGGGATGCCAGTGGCCGGGACGTTACCCTGCGCGAGCTGCTGTATTGGGAGGCCTTCGGCAATGTGCGCTGGGCGCTGCACTGCTTGCGCCGAGGCGTGCGCCACCAAATGCCGGAACATGGATTCTCCGTAGAAGACGCCGGCATCGGACGACGCCTGGCCGAACCCTTGTATGACTTCTTCCAGCTGGTGAAGGAATATGACTGAGAAAACGCGCCTGACATCGCCTCAACCCCCGCTGGACGCCATGTTGTTGGCAATCAAAAAATTCCTGGAGCAGGACATTATGCCCGGCCTGCAAGGGCCGCCCGCGTTTGGCATGCGCATGGCGCTGCGCCAACTGGAAGCCGCCGCACGAGAGGCCGAGCTTGCCCCCGACAGCCAGAGACGCGAACAAAAAGGCCTGGAGCGATTGCTCCAGCGTTCGGGTGAACTGCCAGAGTTACAGCGCGATCTTGCCAACCTTATCCGCGCGCGCCAGTTCCGTGGCGACAACGTTGCGCTACGCAAGCATCTGGAACAGGGCCTGCACGACGATTTGCGCATCAACAACCCGAAATGGCTGGTGACTCAGGACACCTAGAACGACTGCAAGCAAAACGCAACGCCCACTCGGAGAAACCATGAAACACCTGATGGCAACATGTGTCGCAAGCCTGCTCGGGCTGGCGCTTACGCCGCCCGGCGCACTCGCGCAGGACTTTCCCGCTCGTCCCCTGCGCCTGATCGTTCCCTATCCTCCCGGCGGCCCCACCGATATCGTGGCTCGCCAGCTCGCGCAGGAGATGGCCACGGGGCTCAAGCAGCCCATCGTGATCGAAAATATTCCAGGGGCGGGCGGCAACATCGGGGCCTCGGCCTCTGTGCGTGCCGAGCCAGACGGCTACACCATGCTGATGGGAACACTGCAGAACCTGGGTATCAATCCGCATTTGTTCAAACTCGATTACGACCCGCTGGTCGATCTGACCGCGGTCAGCCTGGTGGTGAAAAACCCCAACGTCATGCTCGCGAACGCCAGCCTGCCTGCCGATGACCTGCGCGGCGTCATTGAATATGCCCGCGCCCATCCCGACACGGTTTCGTATGCATCGTCCGGCGCAGGTAGCTCCACCCACCTGTCTGGCGAACTCATGAACCGGATGGCAGGCTTGAAAATGATCCATGTTCCATACAAAGGATCGGCTCCTGCCCTGGTGGATCTGATGGGGGGACAGGTGCAGATTTCGTTCGACAACGTCGTGTCGGCCTACCCTCACCTGAAATCCGGAAAACTCAAGGCAATCGCAGTGACAACCAGCCAGCGCGTACCCAGCCTACCGGATGTTCCCACCATGAAGGAATCCGGTCTGCCCGAATTCGAAACCGAGGGCTGGTCGGCCATCATGGTTCCCGCCGGTACGCCTGATGCCATCGTGCAGCGGCTTGGCCGGGAAGTTGAAAGAGCCCTGCGCGAGCCCAAGCTGGCGCAACGGCTGGAAAAGGATGGCGCCTACCCGGCGCCCAACTCCCCCTCCGAGATGGCCAGCTACCTGAAGGCGGAGTCGGCCAAATGGGGCGCCATCATCGAGCAGGCCCATATCAGCCTGCAGTAAGCCCTCCCTACGCACAGCAAGGAAGACCTCCATGAAAACCCGTATTACAGAGCTACTGGGCATCCAGTACCCGATCATTCAAGGTGGCATGCAATGGGTAGGCCGCGCCGAACTGGCGTCAGCCGTCTCCAATGCCGGAGGGCTGGGGGTGCTGACCGGACTCACTCAAGCCACCCCTGACGCACTGGCCGACGAAATCGCGCGCTGTCGCACCATGACCGACAAGCCCTTTGGTGTGAATCTCACCATTTTGCCCACGGCCAATCCGCCGCCCTACGAGGCCTACCTTGATGCCGTCCTGCAAAGCGGAGTCAAGATTCTGGAGACCGCAGGAAACAACCCCAAGGCCTTCATCGAAAAAGCCAAGGCAGCCGGGGTCAGGATCGTGCACAAATGCACCTCGGTTCGACACGCCTTATCGGCTGAGCGCAACGGGGTCGACGCCATTTCCATCGACGGCTTCGAATGCGCCGGCCATCCCGGCGAGGACGACGTCGGAGGCCTGGTGCTGTTTGCCGCCGCCGCAGACCAGCTGAAGATTCCCGTCATTGCGTCGGGCGGTATCGGCGACGGCCGCGGCCTGGCCGCGGCACTCATGCTGGGCGCCGAGGGTATCAATATGGGTACGCGATTTTGCGCAACCCAGGAGGCCCCCATACACCTGAACATCAAACAGGCTTTGGTGGCTGCGGGAGAGCGCGATACCAACCTCATTTTCCGTACCCTGCGCAATACGGGCCGTGTCCTGAAGAACGCCATTTCGGACGAGGTCATTGCCATCGAAACGCGTCCCGGCGGCTGCGATTTCACCGACATCCACCATCTGGTTGCCGGCGCTCGTGGCCGCGCCGCGCTGCAAGGCGGAGAGGTCGACGGCGGTCTCTTGTGGGCCAGCCAGGTGGTCGGCCTGATACACGACATCCCCACCTGCGCCGAACTGCTGGATCGCATGGTGGCCGAGTGCTACGAGCTGATGACCCAGCGCGGCAGCGCCATCTGGGCGCACACCAGCCCCGGCGCCATGCGCGTCAAAGCCTTGGCATAACCCGGCCCGATACAGGAATGTATCCGCCCGAGCCGGCGGTCGCGGCGCCCAATATGGCCTGCCAGGTCATATTGGGCGATCCAGGCGCACCCCCCGGCGTTGCACAATGCCCACAATAAAAATCGTGAGGGCCACTTTCTGGTACAGTAACCTTCATATCTCTGTGCGCGCTCATGTTCGATATTCTGGTTTATCTCTTCGATAATTATCACGCGCCCGAAGCCTGTCCCGATGCAGACGTTCTGGCACGCCGGCTTGCGGCTGCCGGTTTCGAGCACGAAGACATCGACGACGCGCTCTCCTGGCTCTCCGGCCTGGCCGAATCCACCCAGCACTGCGTAGACCTCGCCCGGCTTCCCAGCTCGGGTACGCGGGTGTATGCCGATGTCGAATACCAGCTCCTGGGTTCCGAAGCCATAGGCTTCATCGCGTTTCTTGAAAGCGCCGGCATTTTGTCGGCCCCCCTGCGTGAAATCGCCATCGACCGGGCCCTGGCCCTGAACGACAGCCCCGTGCCGCTCGAAAAGCTGCGCATCATCGTGCTGATGGTACTCTGGAGCCAGGAAGCCGATATCGACAATCTCGTCCTGGAAGAATTGCTGGAAGACGGCGCCAACCGGCGCCTGCACTAAGGCAGGCAGTGCCGGCACGATATTGATCGGTGCGCAGGCAGGCTTCTTCCAGACGGTCCCTGTCCCCGTCCAAAAAATCGCAACGCCCGCACATTTTCCCTGCGCTGCCTGGTCAGCGAGGCCCGTAAATTGCGGGCGTTTCGGCCTTTCCAGGGGGTAAACCGCCGGCGGGAAATCTTGGCTACGGCGCCTTCGACTTGCACTGTCTGAAAGTACCCCCGTATTATCCGGGGCATCCAACCACGCCCCGTCCGGGTGCGGTGCCGTATTGAATTTTGGAAACCGATGGGAAAGACACTCATTATTGCCGAGAAGCCGTCCGTGGCGCTCGACATCTCGCGCGCGCTGGGCGGGTTCAAGCGCGAGGGCGAATATTTCGAAAGCGAAGAGTATGTGCTGTCTTCAAGCGTAGGCCACCTGCTTGGCCTGGTCGCGCCCAATGACCCTGTCAAGGGCAAATGGAGCTTCACCCACCTGCCGGTCATCCCACCCGAGTTCGAACTCGGCCCGGCCGACAAGCGATCGCAGGAACGCCTCAAGCTGCTGGTGCGGCTGATCAAGCGCAAGGACGTCGACGCCCTGATCAATGCCTGCGACGCGGGCCGCGAGGGCGAACTGATCTTTCGCTACATTGCCCAGTTCGCCGGCACCAAGAAGCCGGTTCAGCGGCTGTGGCTGCAGTCCATGACGCAGCAGGCCATACGCGATGCCTTTGCCAACCTGCGCAGCGACGAAACCATGAAGCCGCTGGAGGCCGCCGCGCGCTCGCGCGCCGAGGCCGACTGGCTCGTGGGAATCAACGGCACCCGCGCCATGACCGCCTTCAACAGCAAGGACGGCGGCTTTTTCAAGACCCCCGTAGGGCGCGTGCAAACCCCGACGCTGGCCATCGTGGCCGAACGCGAGGAACGCATCCGCCGCTTCGTACCGCGCGACTACTGGGAAGTGCGGGCACAGTTCGTGGCGGCGGCCGGCTTCTACGACGGGCGCTGGTTCGATCCCAAGCACAAGAAGGACGAGCACGACCCGGAAAAGCGCGATTCGCGCCTGTGGTCGCGCGCGGCCGCGGATTCCATCGTCGCGGCATGCCGTGAGCAGCCCGGCACGGTTACGGAAGAGTCCAAGCCCTCGTCGCAGCTGTCGCCCCAGTTGTACGACCTGACCAGCCTGCAGCGCGAGGCCAACTCGCGCTTCGGCTTCTCGGCCAAGACCACGCTGTCCCTGGCGCAGGCGCTGTACGAACGCCACAAGGCACTGACCTACCCGCGTACGGATTCGCGCTATCTGCCTGAAGACTACGTGGCCACCGTGCAGGAAACCATGCGCATGCTGGCGGGCGCGGAATCGTCCAGCATCAGCGCCTTCGCGCCGTTTGCGGCGCAGATCCGGGAAAACGGCTGGGTCAAACCCAACCGCCGCATCTTCGACAACAAAAAGGTTTCGGATCACTTTGCCATCATCCCCACGCTGCAGGCGCCGCGCGAACTGAGCGAAGCCGAGGGCAAGCTGTATGACCTGGTGGTGCGCCGTTTCCTGGCGATTTTCTACCCCGCCGCCGAATACCGCCTGACGACCCGGATTACCGAAGTCACCGGCCATCACTTCAAGACCGAGGGCAAGGTGCTGGTCTCGCCGGGATGGCTCACCGTGTATGGTCGCGCGGCCCAAGGCGAAGAAGCCACCCTGACCGCCGTGGCCGACAACGAAATCGTCCAGACCGAAGAAATCCAGGCGGTCGGGCTCGCAACCAAGCCGCCCGCGCGCTATTCCGAAGCCACGCTGCTGTCGGCCATGGAAGGCGCGGGCAAACTGGTGGAAGACGAGGAACTGCGCGAAGCCATGTCGGCCCGCGGCCTGGGTACGCCAGCCACGCGCGCCGGCATTATCGAAGGCCTGATCAACGAGATGTACCTGCGCCGCGAAGGCCGCGAACTGGTGCCCACCGCCAAGGCGCGGCAGTTGATGACGCTGCTCTCGGGGCTGGACGTGGACGAGCTGACCTCGCCCGAACTGACCGGCGAGTGGGAACACAAGCTCTCGCAGATCGAACAGGGCCAGCTGGGACGCGAAGCCTTCATGCAGGAAATCGCGCAGATGACGCAAGTCATCGTCAAGCGTGCCAAGGAATACGACCGCGACACCGTGCCGGGCGACTACGCCACGCTGCAGACGCCCTGCCCCAAGTGCGGCGCCGTCGTCAAAGAGAACTATCGCCGCTTTGCCTGCACCAGCTGCGATTTCTCTATCGGCAAGCACCCGGGCGGACGCACCTTCGAGCTGCCGGAAGTCGAGGAACTGCTGCGCGAGCGCACCATCGGCCCGCTCAACGGCTTCATCAGCAAGATGGGGCGTCCGTTTGCCGCCATCCTGCGCATTACCGACGAGTACAAGCTCGAGTTCGATTTCGGTCAGGCCGACGAGGACGACAACGAGCCTGTGGACTTCAGTGGCCAGACCTCGCTGGGGCCCTGCCCCAAATGCCAGGCCCATGTGTATGAACACGGCATGAGCTATGTCTGCGAAAAATCGGTCGGCCCGGAAAAGAGCTGCGACTTCCGCTCGGGCAAGGTCATCCTGCAGCAGGAAATTTCGCGCGAACAGATGGAAAAACTGTTGCGTGACGGCAAGACCGACCTGCTCGACGGATTCATCTCCAGCCGCACCCGGCGCAAGTTCAAGGCCTTCCTGATGCGCCAGCCCGACGGCAAGATAGGTTTCGAGTTCGAACCCCGTCCCGAAAAGCCTGGGCGCAAGACCGCGGCGAAGTCGGCGAGCGCGGGGGCCGCACCGGCCAAGAAAGCGGCCAAGACGGCAACCAAGGCGGCAGCCAAGAAAGCACCCGCCAAAAAGGCAGCCACCAAAACTGCGGCCAAGAAGGCTGCGGCAAAAAAAGCCCCGGCCAAGCGCGTCGCCAAGGCAGCAAGCAAGAGCGCCGCCTGATGCCATGAGGCTGCCGCCATCAGCCTTCGGCACGCCGCAGGAAATACTGCGGCGTGCCGCGACCACATTTTTCGAGCACTTGTCGGAAATGTGCGAAGGCATCTTGGTGGTGGATCATGAGTCCCGGCTGGTGTGGGTCAACGATCGCTACGAGCGCTACCTGCCGCGGCTGGGCTTTGCCGGCCCGGACGAAGCGATAGGCCGACTGATCGAAGAGGTCGTGCCCAACACCCTGATGCGCCAGGTGGTGCAAACCGGCCAGCCCATCCTGCTGGACATCATTGAAAACCTGTCGGGCTCGTTCGTGGTGTCGCGCATCCCGCTGCACGACGACCAGGGCAAGATCATCGGCGCGGTCGGGCTCATACTCTTTGACGAGGTCGAACTGCTGCGCCCCCTGCTGGGCCGGGTCAACCGCCTGCGGCGCAACCTGGAAGCCACCCAGCGAGAATTGGCTGCCACCCGGCGCAGCAAATACACCTTTTCCAGCTTCGTGGGCAACAGCCCGCCGGTCACCGCGGTCAAGCATCGCGCGCGACGGGCGGCCGCCCTCAGCACCAGCGTGCTGCTGACCGGCGAAACCGGCACCGGCAAGGAACTGCTGGCCCATGCCATCCATGCCGCCAGCAAGCGCGCGCACCAGCCCTTCGTGGTGGTGAACGTCGCGGCCATTCCCGACACCCTGCTCGAAGCCGAGTTCTTTGGCGTGGCGCCGGGCGCCTATACCGGCGCCGATCGCCATGGCCGCGACGGCAAGTTCAAGCTGGCCGACGGCGGCACCCTGTTCCTGGATGAAATCGGCGACATGCCCCTGGCCTTGCAGGCCAAGCTCCTGCGCGTGCTGCAGGACCAGGAATTCGAGCCGCTGGGCTCCAACCGGGTGCTGAAAGTCGATGCCCGCGTCATCGCCGCCACCAGCCATGATTTGCAGGCGCTGGTCAAGGACGGCCAATTCCGGGCCGATCTGTACTACCGCCTGAACGTGCTGCCCATTCATTTGCCGCCACTGCGCGAACGGCCCAGCGATATTGCGGCCCTGGCCGAGCAGTTGCTCGAACAGATTGCGCAGCGCCACGGCGAGCCGCCCAAGGAACTGGATCCGCAAGCCCAGCAAATGCTGGCCGCCATGCCCTGGCCCGGCAACGTGCGCGAGCTGGCCAACATCCTGGAACAACTGTGCACACTGGCTGACGGCATCCAGATCCGTCGCCAGGAACTGGACCTTGTGCTGCCGCCCTGTCCGAACGAGCCCATCACCCTGCCGGCATCGGAAGTCGCGCCTTCGGCATTGCCCATGCCCATACCGGCGCCGTTCGCCGGCCAGCCCCTGAACATGGCCAGCCTGCCCGAACAGGTGGCGAGCCTGGAGCGCCAGTTGATCGCCCAGGCCCTGGGACTTTGCCGGGGCAACAAGCGCGCCGCGGCCAGCCAATTGGGGATTTCGCGCGCAACGCTCTACGAGAAGCTGGCCCGCTACGGCCTGGACCGTCAGGACGCCTGACGCGCAAGCCGCATCCAACCCTGGCCAGGCCCGGCCACCCGCCTGGACCCTGAATAGCCCGGCTCGGCGAAGTGTCCGATTTTCAGGCATATGCCTGGAAATCGGACATGACATCCAGCACTGAATCCAGAAGTGTCCGGAAACCTGCCAACGCCGGCTGCTCGCCGCACGCGGCGCATACCTTGCCCTGCGCCTGGCGCAGCGAGGCAAACCCCGGACTTACCCTTGGTGCGTCTCAACTGGCATGTGCTTTGCATTATGTTGAGGCAAATGGGCAGGGTGCCCAGATAACAGGTCGGCAGGTACCGGCCCACCAAGGAGCTTGAGACATGAAACGATTGGTGCAAACCGTCGCGCTGGCGCTCGCATTCGGCATGGCAGGCGCCGCCCACGCGCAAGATATCCACATCGCCCACATCTACGACAAGACCGGCCCGCTGGAAGCCTACGCCAAGCAGACCCAGAATGGCCTGATGCTGGGGCTGGAATACGCTACCAAGGGCAGCATGACGGTGGCCGGACGCAAGCTCAAGGTGACCGAGCACGACAATCAGGGCAAGCCCGATGTGGCGCGCGCAGAACTGGCCGCCGCCTATGACAGCGGCGCCGATATTGCCGTGGGCCCGACCTCGTCGGGGGCTGCGCTGGCCATGCTGCCCATCGCGCAGGAATACGAAAAAATCCTGCTGGTGGAGCCCGCCGTCGCCGATTCGATTACCGGCGACAAGTGGAACCGCTACATCTTTCGCACCGGCCGCAACTCGTCCCAGGACGCCATCTCGAACGCGGTGGCGCTGGACCAGGAAGGCGTCACCATTGCCACCCTGGCCCAGGACTACGCTTTTGGCCGTGACGGCGTCAAGGCCTTCAAGGGCGCGCTCAAGAACGCCAAGCTGGTCCACGAGGAATACCTGCCCACCAGCACCACCGACTTCACCGCGGGCGCGCAGCGCCTGTTCGACGCCCTGAAAGACCAACCCGGGCGCAAGGTGATCTTCATCATTTGGGCCGGCGCCGGCAACCCCTTCAAGATCACCGACCTCGACCCCAAGCGCTATGGCATAGAAATCGCCACCGGCGGCAACATCCTGCCGGCCATGGCCAGCTACAAGAACCTGCCCGGCATGCAAGGCGCCACGTATTACTACTACGACATCCCCAAGAACCCCGCCAACGATTGGCTGGTGGCCGAGCACACCAAGCGCTTCAACGCGCCGCCCGACTTCTTTACCGCGGGCGGCATGGCTGCGGGCATGGCCCTGGTCGCCGCACTGGAGAAAACCGGTGGCGATCCGGATACCGAAAAGCTCATCACCGCCATGGAAGGCATGTCGTTCGACACCCCCAAAGGGCCCATGACCTTCCGCCAGGAAGACCACCAGGCCATGCAATCCATGTACCACTTCAAGGTTCGCGTCGACCCGGCCGTGGCCTGGGGCATCCCCGAGCTGGTGCGTGAGATCAAACCGCAGGATATGCAGATCCCCATCCTCAACAAGCGTTGAGCCATGCTGCAGACCCGCAACCTGACTGTGCGCTTCGGCGGCCATGTGGCCGTCGACGACGTCAGCGCCACCTTCGAGCCCGGCACCCTGACCGCGGTGGTAGGCCCCAATGGGGCCGGTAAGACCACCTGGTTCAACCTGATCTCCGGACAGTTGCCGGCCAGCTCGGGTTCGGTCTGGCTCAATGGCCGCGACATCACCCGCCTGGGCCCGCCCGCGCGCATGCACGCGGGCCTGGGCCGGGCGTTCCAGCTGACCCAGCTGTTTCCCGGCCTGACCGTGCACGAGAACGTGCGGCTTGCCCTGCAATCGCGCGCCGCCGGCGGCGGCGTGCGCGGCCTGAACCTGTGGCGCATGTGGCGCGACGACGCCGCCCTGTTGCATCAGGCGCAGGCTCTGCTCGAGCGCGTGCGCCTGGGCGGGCGCCACCTGGACCTGGCGCGCGATCTGCCGCACGGTGACCAGCGCAAGCTGGAAGTCGCCATGCTGCTGGCGCTGGATCCCGACGTCTTCATGTTCGACGAACCTACGGCCGGCATGAGCGTGGACGAGGTACCTGTGGTGCTCGAGCTCATCCGCCAACTCAAACAGCTACCGAACAAGGTCATTTTGCTGGTCGAGCACAAAATGGATGTCGTGCGCGAACTGGCCGACCGTATCGTGGTGCTGCACAACGGTCGCCTGGTGGCCGACGGCAACCCGGCCAGCGTCATTGCATCACCCATCGTGCAGGAAGCCTACCTGGGCACGCCCGTGATCGCGCCCGGCGCGGCGGCGCCCGGCGCGACGGAGCAGGCGGTATGAGCACAGGCGCGCTACTGAGCCTGCAAGGCGTGCACACCCACATCGGGGCGTACCACATCCTGCATGGCGTGGATCTTGAGGTTCCCGAAGGCCAGCTCACCATGCTGCTGGGCCGCAACGGCGCGGGAAAAAGTACCACGCTGCGCACCATCATGGGCTTGTGGCCCACCCGCACGGGCGACATCCGCTTTGACGGCAAACCCATAGGCGGCGCGCATGGCGCCCTGGGCACCCCCGACATCGCGCAGCTGGGCATAGCCTATGTGCCCGAGAACATGGGCATTTTCAGCGATCTTTCCGTAAAGGAAAACATCCTGCTGGCCGCGCGTGGCGCGCGCCGCATCGACGAGCTGGACACCAACCGGCTGGAGTGGATATTCAGCATGTTCCCGGCACTGCGCAAGTTCTGGCTGTACCAGTCGGGCAAGCTGTCCGGCGGGCAAAAACAGATGCTGGCGGTGGCCCGCGCCATTATCGAGCCACGTCGGCTGCTGCTGATCGACGAGCCATCCAAGGGACTGGCGCCGGCCATCATCCAGAACATGGTGCAGGTCTTTCAGGAACTCAAGCGCGCCAACACCACGATCCTGCTGGTGGAACAGAACTTCAGCATGGCCAGCCAACTGGGCGACACCGTGGCCGTCATGGACAACGGCCGCATCGTGCATACCGGCGCCATGCAGGAACTCGCCGAAGACCCGGCGCTGCAAACCCGATTGCTGGGCCTGGCGCTGGGCGCACACCAATAGGCCCGACCGGAGAAACCGATGAACACCACCACCCTTGCGGCCACCGCCCGCGACGACGCCTTGCCCGACAGCCGCTTTGACTACATACCGCTGCTGCTGGTGGTGGGCCTGGCGCTCCTGGCCCTGCCCCTGGTGGGCTCGGTGCCGGCCTGGATCACCCTCACCGTGGCCGGCCTGGCCATGGGCATGATCATCTTCATCATTGCCTCGGGCCTGACCCTGATCTTTGGCCTGATGGACGTGCTGAACTTCGGCCACGGGGTCTTCATCGCCCTGGGGGCCTACGTGGGCATGAGCGTGCTGGGCGCCATGGGCGACTGGACGCAATCGGCAAGCCTGCTGCGCAATCTGCTGGCGGTGTTGCCCGCCGTGATCGTGGCCATGCTGGTGGCCGGGGCGGTGGGCTATGCCTTCGAGCGCGTCATCGTGCGCCCCGTCTATGGCCAGCACCTCAAGCAGATCCTGATCACCATGGGCGGCATGATCGTGGGCGAAGAACTGATCAAGATGATCTGGGGCCCCCAGCAAATTCCCCTGCCCTTGCCCGAAGCCCTGCGCGGCGCCATCCTGCTGGGCGATGCCGCGGTGGAAAAATACCGGATCGTGGCCGTGGTGGTGGGGCTGGCGGTACTGGCCGTCATGCTGTGGGTGCTGAACCGCACCAAGGTCGGCCTGCTGATCCGCGCCGGCGTACAAGACCGCGAAATGGTCGAAAGCCTGGGCTACCGCATCCAGCGCCTGTTCATCGGCATTTTCGTAGCCGGCTCGGCACTGGCCGGCCTGGGCGGCGTGCTGTGGGGTATGTACCAGCAAACCCTGGTTCCGCAAATGGGTGCGCAGGTCAACATACTCATTTTCATCGTCATCATCATCGGCGGCCTGGGCTCCACCCTGGGCTGCCTGGTCGGCGCCTTATTGGTGGGCTTGATGGCCAACTACACCGGCTTTCTGGTGCCCAAGGTGGCGCTGTTCTCCAACCTGGTGCTGATGGTGGCCATCCTGCTGTGGCGCCCCCAGGGCGTCTATCCGGTCACCGACCGCTGAACAAGGACACGCCCATGTTTTCCCGCATCCTGTCCGGCGACACCCCCCGCAGCCTGCCACTGGCCGTGCTCCTGGCGCTGATCACGATCGCCCTGCTGCTTGCGCCGGTGATGTTTCCCGGCGCCAAGGCGCTTGCGGTGGCGGCCAAAATCCTGGTGTTCGTGCTGCTGGTCGCCAGCTACGATCTGCTGCTGGGCTATACCGGCATTGTCAGCTTTGCGCACACCATGTTCTTCGGCATCGGAGCCTATGGCATCGCCATCGCCAGCACCCGCATGGAGCCCAGCCTGGGCGCCCTGCTCGCCGGCACCGGCATTGCGCTGGCCGTTTCGCTGGTGCTGTCCCTGGTCGTGGGCCTGGCCAGCCTGCGGGTGCGCGCCATCTTCTACGCCATGATCACGCTTGCCGTGGCAGCGGCCTTCCAGACCCTGGTGTCGCAGTTGCCCGACCTGACCGGCGGCGAGGACGGCCTGAGTTTTCGAGTGCCAAGCTGGCTGCGCCCCGGCTTTTCCCTGTTCGAGCTGCCCTGGCTCAATATGAACGGGCGCGTCATCACCTATTACCTCATCCTGGCCGTGGTGGCGCTCAGCTTTCTTGCCTTGCTCCGGGTGGTGAATTCCCCCTTTGGCCGGGTACTGCAAGCCATCCGTGAGAACGATTTCCGCGCCCAGGCCATAGGCTTCAACACCGTGCTCTACCGCACCGGCTCCAACGTGCTGGCCGCGCTGGTGGCAACGTTGGCGGGCTGCCTGTATGCGCTCTGGCTGCGCTACAACGGCCCGTCCACCACCCTGTCGTTCGAGATCATGCTCGACACCTTGCTGATGGTGGTCATCGGCGGCATGGGCACCCTGTATGGCGCCATTCTGGGCGCCACGATCTTCGTGCTGGCGCAAAGCTATCTGCAGGACCTGCTGCGGGTCGCCAGCGAAGCCAGCGCCAGCCTGCCCCTGCTGCCCACGCTGTTTTCGCCTGATCGCTGGCTGCTCTGGCTGGGAGTGCTGTTCGTGCTGTCGGTGTACTACTTCCCCACCGGCATCGCAGGCCGGCTGCGCTCGCGCGCCGCACGCCGCTAGCGCATGCAGTCTCCCGCCACGGCACTCCAGCTATATGCGCTGATGCTGGCGCAGGTCTCGGCACGATGCGCCACCGGCTATCGCGAGCTGGGCCAGAACCTGGAATTTCCCGACGCCCAGCCTGCGGGGGCCGAGGTCGTATGCACGGCGCTGCCGTCGGGCTCCGACAACACCGGTACGCCCGCATGGCACACCCGCGCCACGACTGCCGACGGACAGCCGCTTGCCCATGGCGTGGCGCGCATCACGCGACGCCTCCAGGGTGAACGCGAGACCATACTGCCGCAGGCCGACCTGGACTCCGATTTCCGGCTGCACCGGCTGACGCTGGGCGATACCGCCCACGGCCGGCGCCGCTTTTCAGACATCGACCTGGACGGCTACCTTGGCCAGACGGGCGACCGCAACCCCTGGCTGAGGGACGCCACCGCCGCCCAGGCGGCCGGCTTTGGCGCTCGCCTGCTGCCTGGCCCCTTGCTGTGCCAGTTGCTGGGTGACGTCCTGGCGCGCCGGTTTGCCGGCTGCCCACTGCATAGCCTGGGCCAGCGGCTGGCGTTTTCGACCCCCGCGCTGGTCAACGAGAACCTGAGCGCCACCATCACCGTCACACGCCTGCAAGCCCGACCGGGCCTGGCCAGCATCGCCGGACTGGTGGCGGGCAACGATGGCCGGCTGATCCTGACCAGCGCAGCCGTCCTGCGCGTGGCGCTTGCATGAGACAATCGGCCCTTTGCCCCTAACGTCCCGTTGCCCCCATGAGCTCAGCACCCATCAAACCCTGGCACATTCTGCGCACCTCGAAAATCCACGGCACTGGCGTCTATGCCGCGCGCAAGATCCCGGCCGGCACGAAAATTTTCGAGTATGTGGGCGAGCTCATCAGCGCTGAGGAAGCCGATCGGCGTCACCCCGTGAACCCGGACGACCCCTTTCACACCTTCTTCTTTGCCCTGGGCAATGGCGACGTGATCGACGGCGGCGTCGGCGGCAACGAGGCCAAGTGGATCAACCACTCCTGCGAGCCGAACTGCGAAACCGAAGAAACCGCCGAATACCGCGTGTACGTGGTGGCCCTGCGCGATATCAAGCGCGGCGAGGAACTGTATTACGACTATGGCCTGGTGCTGGACGAACGGCTGACCAAGAAGGTCAAGGCGCAATACCAGTGCCTGTGCGGCACTCCCGCGTGCCGCGGCACGATGCTGGCATTGAAAAAACGCAAGCGCGCGGCAACCGCGAGCGCCTGATCCCGCACCGGCCAGGAATGCGAACCGCATCGGCCATCGGACTTGCCTTGCGCTGCCTGCATGCCAGGCGCGCAGGCAGGTTCAGGAAGTCGCGAAGCGGTACACCGCCAGTGTGCTGCGCCAATGCGGCAGCACCGAGATTTCCCGCCCATCCTTGAAGGTGGCGCGCTCGAGTACCGGCAAGCCCAGTTGCTCGGCCAGCCGCTCGAAATCCTGCAGCGTGCACAGGTGGATGTTGGGCGTGTCGTACCACTGATAAGGCAAATGGCCGCCCACCGGCATGCGCCCGCGCAATATCGACAGGCCATGCGGCCAATAGCCGAAGTTGGGAAAGGACACGATGCCTTCGCGGGCCACCCGCGCCATTTCACGCAGGATGTGCTCGGTATGGTGCATGGACTGCAGCGTTTGCGACAGCACCACGGTATCGAAGGCCTGGTCCTCGAACATGGCCAGGCCGCCTTCCAGATCCTGCTGGATGACTTCGACACCCTTTTGCACGCAGGCAATCACGCGGGTGTCGTCGATTTCGACCCCCACGCCGCTGACATTGCGGGTGTCGGCCAGGTGCGCCAGCAAGGCGCCATCGCCGCAGCCCAGGTCGAGCACCCGGCTGCCGGGCGCGACCCAGCTGGCGATACGGATCAGGTCGGGACGAACAGTGGCTTGCTTCATAGTGAGAGCTCGTTGGCGATGCGCTCGTAGTAGGCACGCACGACGGCAAGATAGCGGGCGTCTTCCAGCAAAAAGGCATCGTGGCCATGAGGCGCATCGATTTCGGCGTAGGTGACCGGGATGCGATTGCTGAGCAAGGCACGTACGATCTCGCGCGAGTTGGCCGGCGGGAAACGCCAGTCGGTGGTGAACGAGGCCAGCAGGAACGAGGCTTCAGTCTTGGCCATCGCACGCGCCAGATCCGCGCCATGGGCCTTGGCCGGATCGAAATAATCCAGCGCGCGCGTCAGCAGCAGATAGGTATTGGCATCGAAATACTGGGAGAATTTTTCGCCCTGGTAGCGCAGGTAGGACTCGACTTCGAATTCGACGTCGTAGCCATAGCGATAAGCCCCGCCATTTTCCGGCTTGCGCTGGGTGCGGCCGAATTTTTCGGCCATGCTGTCGCCCGACAGATAGGTGATGTGGCCCACCATGCGCGCCACCGCCAAGCCGTGGCGCGGCACCGTGTTGTGGGCGTAGTAATTGCCGCCATGAAATTCCGGGTCGGTAATGATGGCCCGGCGCGCGACCTCGTTAAAGGCGATGTTCTGCGCGGACAGCCGCGGCGTGCTGGCAATCACCACGCAATGCGCCACGCGCTGCGGATAGGTAATGGCCCAGCTCAGGGCTTGCATGCCACCCAGCGATCCACCCATGACGGCGGCAAAACGCTGGATACCCATCCGATCGGCCACGCGCGCCTGCGCATGCACCCAGTCTTCCACGGTAACCACCGGGAACAATGCGCCCCAGGGCTCGCCGGTAGCCGGGTTGATGCTGGCCGGCCCGGTCGAGCCGAAGCACGAGCCCAGGTTGTTCACGCCGATGACGAAATAGCGGTTGGTATCCAGCGGCTTGCCGGGCCCGACCATGTTGTCCCACCACCCTGTGCTCTTGGGGTCGTCGGCATAGACGCCCGCCACATGGTGCGAGGCATTCAGGGCATGGCAGACCAGTACGGCGTTGCTGCGATCGGCGTTGAGCGTGCCGTAGGTCTCGACGGCAAGCGTATAGGGGCCGATCTGCCCGCCACTGGCGAGCTGCAAAGGCTCTTCGAACTCGAGGAATTGGGGGACGACGATGCCGACCGAAAACGGCGGCGCAACGAATGGTTGGCTGGTGTGAAGCAAAACAGACCTCTTTAGCGGGATTTATGAGGCGCCCGCAAGCTGATCACGCAAATCGGCGCCGTACATATAGTTAGTACTGACTATAACCCACTTGGAAATCACGATGTTTTTCCGCTCTGGCAGCCATCTTTTATTTACTACATACGTGTTTTTTAATAACATATACATAGTAAAAAAGAAGTGAACGGCATGAATCCCAGCATGCCAGCCATCACCTTTGCCGGAGACCCCATGGATTTTCAACTGAACGAAGAGCACCGGATGCTCAAGGATCTCGTCGCCCGTTTCGTACGCGACGAACTGCTGCCGCTGGAGCCGGCCGTGCTTGCCCGCGAGGCAGAGGGCGGCAAGATGGGCCTGCTGCCCGAAGAACAGAAAAAACTGGATGCGCTATCCCAGGAAATCGGCCTGTGGGGCCTGGATGCCCCCACCGAGATGAACGGTTTCGATCTGCCCGTCGTGGCCATGGTCGGTGTCAACGAGGAACTGGGCAAGACGATCACGCCCTACGACCTGCCGCCTGATTCACCCAATCTGCGCATGCTGCTGGAATCGGCGAATGCGCAGCAACGCGAGCGCTATCTGGCACCTTACGCGCGTGGTGAAACCATATCGGCCATCGCCATTTCCGAACCCGGGGCCGGCGGCGATCCGTCCGCGCTGACCAGCAGCGCGGTACGCGATGGCGACGATTGGGTGCTCAACGGACGCAAGATCTGGATCAGCCGCGCACCGCAGGCCGACTGGACCATCGTGATGGCGGTTACCGACAAAGCACTGGGCAGCCGTGGCGGCATCTCGGCCTTCATCGTGGACAAAGGCACCCCCGGCTTCAACATCGAGCGCCGCATCCCCATGATAGGCGGCGTATCCACCTACGAGATCTTGCTCGAGAACTGCCGGGTGCCGGCCACCCAGTTGCTGGGCGTCGAAGGCAAGGGCTTCGGTCCCATGCAAAAACGCCTGTCGACCCGGCGCATCCAGATGGCGGCCTGGTGCATAGGCCGCGCGCAACGCGCGCTGGACATGATGTGCGAATACGCGCCCCAGCGCAAAACCTTCGGTGCCGCACTGGCCGACCGCCAGGCCATCCAATGGTGGGTGGCCGATGCCGCAACGCGCATCCATGCCTGCCGCCTGATGACCTACGAAGCGGCCGCGCGCGTCGACCGGGGCGAGGATGCGCGTACGCAAGTATCGATGATCAAGGTCTTTGCCACGGAGATGGCCTGGGATGTCATCGACCATGCCATGCAGACCTTCGGCGCCATGGGCATGACCAAGGAAATGCCCTTGCAGCAGATGGCCAACGAAACCCGCCTCATGCGCATCTACGAAGGGCCCACCGAGGTGCACCGCTGGGTGGTGGCGCGTGACCTGCTCAGCCTGAAACGCTAGTAGCGGCGCCCCGGCACACACGTAAAACAAGAAACAGGACGACAAACATGCGGTTAAACCAGCCAGCCATCAACCCCGTACGCCGGCTGCTGCTGGCGCTTGTCGCGCTGGGTGGCATCGCCACCGCCGCCCCGGCGGCGGTGGCCAACGACAGTTACCCATCGCGGCCCTTGCGCTTCGTCGTGCCTTTCCCGCCCGGTAGCGGCACCGATATCACGGCGCGGCTCTTCGCCAAGAAAATCGGCGAAATCAGCGGCCAACCCATCATGGTAGACAACAAGCCCGGCGGCAACGGTTTCATCGGCGTGCAAAGCGTACTGAACACAGCTGCCGACGGCTACACCGTTTTCATCGGCAGCAATTCCACACTGTCGACCAATGCCGCCACCTTCAAGACGCTGCCTTACGACCCGATTGCCGACTTCACTCCTATTGGCGTACTCACCCAAGGGCCCTGCCTGGTCATCGTACCGGCCAATTCGCCCTATAAAACGCTGCAGGACCTGGTCGCCGACGCGAACAAGCGCCCTGGCGAACTGAACTACGCCAGCGGCTCGATCTCGTATACGCTGACCACGGAATGGCTCAATGAGCTGGCCGGGATGCGCACCACCGCCATTCCCTACAAGGGCGCTGGCGATGCGGTCAACGCCACGCTGGCGGGCACGGTCGATTTCGCGGTCGTCGACGGCTCGGGCGCCTCGCCCTTGGTCAAGGCCGGTTCCATCCGGGCGCTGGCCTACACCGGGTCCGAGCGCTCGCGTCTGGTGCCCGACATTCCCACCTCCGCCGAAGTCGGCCTGCCCGAATACCTGCCCTATAACTGGGTCGCCGCCGCAGTATCCGCAAAGACGCCACCCGAGATCGCCAAGCGCCTTGAAACCCTGTTTCAAGAGGCGGCAAACTCGCAGGAGCTCCAGGAATACTATGTAAACCAGTCGGCCCAGCTCATCATGTCCAGCCCCGAGCAGATGCGCGAGTATCAACGCACTGAAATCGAGCGTTGGACCCGTCTGGTACGGTTGGTGGGGCTGGAGTTACAGTAGAATCGACCCCGCTTGATCCCCCGGCCTGGAAAGCGGCGCATCGTGCGCCCTTTCAGTCGGCAATAGAAAGGTAAGGTGTTGAATCAATCGGTTATCAAGACGGCTGGAAGGGTATTCGAGGTTCTTGAATACATGCGCGAGGTGCGCCGGCACGTAACGGTGCGCGAAATTTCCGAGCACCTTGGCTATCCGCTTTCCAGCGCCCAGGTTCTGCTCAAGAGCATCTCCACGCTGGGATACCTGCGCTACGACTCGAACAAGCGAGCCTACCTGGCCACGCCCCGCCTGGCCGCCATCGGCGATTGGGTAACCGAGAGCATGCTGGAAAGCGGCATCGATTTCGCCACGCTGGAACGAATTGCCGCCGCCACCGGGCTGACCACCATCCTGGGTGTCGAGAACGATATCTACGTGCAATACATCCACGTCGTCCTGGGCAGCGAGGGCCGCCAGTTCAGGGTCCAGCCCGGTACGCGCCGCCTGCTGTGCATGTCCGGCCTGGGCTGGGCGCTGCTTTCCACGGCCACGCCCGAACACGTGGCCAAGCTCATTCATCGCAGCAATGTGCGCCTGAGCCCCGGCGGCCAGTCGATCGATCCCGCAGAGGTCAATGCCCACGTCAGTGAAACGCGCGAAAAGGGCTACGCCTATTCGCGCGGCACGGTCAGCCCCACTACCGGCATCATCGGGCTGGTCACGGCAGTCCATCCATCCAGCACGCGCTTTGCGGTTGGCGTAGGCGGCGATCTCGACAAACTCGACCAGAACCGGGACTTCATCGTGCGCACCATCCGCGAACACCTGACACCGCTGGGCCTGGACCCCGTCGAACCCGACGCCTGAGCCGGACACCCTTGCCCGCAGGCGCGCCAGCACGCCCCGCCGGGCTGGCGGTGACCGCCAGCCCATCCAGCCCTATTTGGCGAACAACGAACTCATATCGGCAAAGGCCTTGAATTCCAGCGCATTGCCGGACGGGTCGAGAAAGAACATCGTGGCCTGCTCACCAACCTCGCCCTTGAAGCGCACCTGCGGCTCGATCACGAACTTGGTGCCGGCGGCCTGCAGCTTGCCGGCCAGCTCTTCCCATTGGGGCATGGACAGCACCGCGCCAAAGTGGCGCACCGGTACATCCTGGCCATCGACCGCGCTGGTGTTGCGATGGCCGGCCTCGTCCGGGCTCAGGTGAGCGACGATCTGATGGCCGTAGAAATTGAAATCCACCCACTCGGGTGAGCTACGCCCCTCGGGACAGCCCAGCAGGTCCGCGTAGAAGGCGCGTGCGGCCGCCAGGTCGTGAACGGGAAATGCCAGGTGAAAGGGCGGCATGGGTGCGGCAGAAGTAGCAGTCATGGCAGGCAGCAGGTAAGTTGGCAAAACCGGGCGCGCAGACGCTCCGGAACCAGATACTGCGACCGCAACGCCGGGGCGCGGCGGCCAGCCTTGCTAGCTTACTGCAACAACTGCCGGATGTCGGCAGCCAGTTGTTCCGGCGTCTGTCCGTGCCGCGCGTACAGGCGGATGGCACCGTTGGTGTCGAACAGGTAGAGGCCCGACGAATGTTCCATGGTGTAGTTGCCCGGCGGATCGATAGGCGCTTTGGCGAAAAAGGCCTTGAAGGTCTTGGCTGCCGCCGTCGTTTGTTCCAGATCGCCACGCAACCCGACAAAGGAAGGGTCGAACTGGGCAAGATACTGGCGGATGACCTCGGGCGTGTCGCGCTCCGGGTCTACCGTGACGAACAGCGCCTGCATGCGCGCGCCATCGTCCCCCAGCAATTGCTTGACCTGGGCCAGTTGCGCCAGGGTGGTGGGACAAACATCAGGGCACTGGATGAAACCGAAGAAAACCACTGCGACCTTGCCGGCGTAATCCTTGGCCGAGCGCAGATTGCCGTCCAGGTCGGGCAGCGCCCAATCCTTGCCGATATCGGCTCCGGTCATGTCCGTGCTGTTGAAGGACGGAGCCTCTTTCCTGCAGGCCGCCAAGCCCGCCGACACCACCAGGGCGCCAGCCAGGCCGGCGCGCAACACACGCCTGCGGGCGCGATCAATTCCAGAACACTGCATGAATAGCCTCCTGGCCTGTGCCTTAGGGCACCACTAGCCAGTGGTCGACCAGCAGGGCGCCAAACAGCAAGGCCAGATAAAGAATCGAGAACTTGAAGGTTTTGCGGGCAAGCTCATCGCTGTAGGAACGGTACAGGCACCACGCATACCAGATGAAGCAAAGACCCAGCGCCACGGACGATACCAGATAGATCACCCCGCTCATGCGGATGACATAGGGCAGCATGGTGGTTGCCAGCAGGGCTACCGAATACAGCAGGATCTGCAGCCGCGTGAAGCGGTTGCCATGAGTGACCGGCAGCATGGGCAGGCCCGCGCTGGCGTAGTCGCCGCTGCGATACAGTGCCAGCGCCCAGAAATGCGGCGGCGTCCAAACAAAAATGATCAGCACCAGCAACCAGGCCTGTGCCGGCACCGCATCGGCCACGGCCGCCCAGCCCAGGGCGGGCGGCATGGCCCCCGACAAACCGCCGATCACGATATTTTGCGGGGTGCGCGGCTTGAGGAGCACAGTGTAGATCACCGCATAGCCCACGAAGGTGGCAAAGGTCAGCCACATGGTCAGCGCATTCACCCAGGTGTGCAGCACCAGCATGCCCAGGCCGCCCAGCACACCCGATGTAATGATGGTTTGCATGGGCGTGATGTCGCCACGCGCCGTAGCGCGATGCCGGGTGCGCGCCATGCGGGCGTCGATCTGCTGCTCGATCAGGCAGTTGACGGCAAATGCCGCAGCCGCCAGCAACCAGATTCCTATGGTTGCCGCCAAGACGCGATCCAGTGGCGGCATACCGGGCGTCGCCAGGAACATGCCGATGACGGCGCAGAACACGGCGAGTTGCGTCACCCTGGGCTTGGTCAGCACCAGGTATTGCCGCACCCGAAGCCGGGCATGAGAAACAGTAAGTCCTGTCATACGGTGATTTTATCCCCTGCCGCAGGTGGCTCGCGGCCCGCGCGGGCCGTGCGTACCACCAGCGTCGTGCACACAATCGTAAGAACCGCTGCGCCGCCATTATGCAGCACGGCAATCAGCAAGGGCCATTGCAGGAAAATGGTGGCCAGGCCCGTGAACAGTTGCGCCAGTAGCGTCCAGCCCAGCAGGCGCGCCGGCCCGCGCAGGCCCGGATAGCCGCTCAGCCTGAATTTCAGCCAGCCCAGGTAGATCAGCACCACGAACGCAAAGTTGCGATGCGTCCAGTGAATGGCGGTCAGGGCATTCTGCGATATCAGTTCGCCCGATGGCAACTCGCCCAGCGCGCGCAGCAGCGAAAAGCCGCCATGGAAATCCATGTCCGGCAGCCACTGCCCGTGGCAGGTGGGAAACTCCATGCAGGCCAGCGCGGCATAGTTGGTGCTTACCCAGCCGCCCAGGGCAATCTGCACGATCAGCAGCACCAACCCTATCATGGCCGGGGTTCGCCAGCGCAGCGCCTGGACGGGCACCATCTCGTGCGACTTTTGGCGCGCGCTCAGCCAGGTCAGCAGGGCCAGCATGGCCATGCCACCCAACAGATGGGTGGTTACCACCACCGGCATCAGCCGGTGGGTCACCGTCCATGCGCCGAACGCACCCTGCACGCACACCGCCACCAGGGATACCGTGGCCAGCGCCGGCGACTGCTGCAGAATTTTCCGGTAGCGCCACGCCATGAACACGATGGCGATAATCAGCATGCCCAGAATGGCGCCGACATAGCGGTGCACCATTTCGATCCAGGCCTTGGTCAGCGATACCGGGCCAAAAGGCATGGCCTGGGTCGCCTCGTGAATATCGGCGCGGGCGCCCAGCGGACTGAAACTGCTATAGCAGCCGGGCCAGTCCGGACACCCCAGGCCGGAATCGGTCAGGCGCACGAAGGCGCCGAACATCACCAGATCCAGGGTCAGAAACAGGGTCAGGAACACCATCCGGCGATAGTTGGCCCGGATTCGCGCCACATTCAGCACCATCTTCCCTACCCCACCTGCGACGCAAACAGCAGCTTGCCCAGGTCGCGCCGCAGCTTGCTCGGGTCGGCGTTCTCGGGAAAGCGCATCATCAGGTTATTCAGGGGGTCGATGATCCAGATGTGTTTTTCCGCGCTGTCCGAACCCATGAACTGCTTGAGCTGCTCGGGCTTGACCCGCAGCATCCGCGTGCCGCGATACGCCTCGAGCACTTTCTCGGGTACGGGTTCGTCATCGGTAATCAGCCAGACACGCTCGATGCGCACCACGTTCTTGCCGGTGCTGGCGTGGCTCTGCCGCATGATGAAGAGCTTGCGGGCGCAGTCTTCCGGGCAGGCCGCGCCATCGGCCGTCACCAGCAGCCATTGGCCGCGCTCGCTTTGCAGATCGAACGGCTGGCCTTCCAGATCGACAAGCTGGAGATCGGCCGGGGGCGGCACTGAGACTTGCGGCTCGAGGATGGTGCCGTAGTTGGTGCTTTCGCCGGAAATCCACTGGGGGTTCAAGTAGAACAGGACGGCCGCCACCACCGGCGCCAGGCACGCGAGGAACACGCCCACCAGCGGCACCAGCGAACGCGACCGGGACTGCGGCGCAGCAGTGGGCTTACCGACGGGGTCTGCGTAAGACTTTGACAAGAATGACTCCCAGTGCAATGAGGGCAATGGCGGCAAAAGAGAACCATTGCAGGGCATAGCCCATATGTTTATCGACATCCACCGGCGGCCCCGCCCATTCACGCAGCAGGCCATCGCCGGTATCGTTGCTTTGTTCCAGTACGGTGGGCAGGAAATCCAGCCCGCTGGCCGCGGCGTAGTCCGCCAGCGCCAGGTTCTGCAATACCGGCGCGCCGGCATCCCACGACAACGGGGCTGGCGCGCTGGCCGATCCGGGCATCAGCGGAGTCAGCTCGAACAGCCGGGGCAGATGCGTCAGCAGCCGTCCCTGCACGTCCTGATACCTGGGAATATCCTGCAAGGCGGGCGCCGGCTGGCCCGGCGCCGGACGGGGAACCCAACCTCGCAACACCGCCACCGCCCGGTCGCAATCGACAGCACTCGCGTCTGGCTCGATAGGCGCATCCGGCGAGCTCAGGCAAAGCGGCGTGACCACCCAGAAGCCGGGCCGGCCGTCATGATTGCGGTTATCCAGGAAAACGGTAAGACCAGGTTGCCAGGCCCCGCGTGCCCACGCATCGCGCCACTCGGTTAGCTCGCCTGCAGTGGCGGCGGGGGACAAGGCCAGTGGCGGTTGCTGGCGCGCCGCTGCGATGCCCTGCACGATGGCACGCTTCTGGTCTGCCCGGGAAAGTTGCCAGCGCCCCAGCGAGGCCGCGGTGGCGGCGACTGCCAGCAAAAGCAGCACGCCCAGCCACAAGCGCCAGCCTGCAAGCTGCGTGCCATGCCTGGCGGCATCGGTTGCCCGGATGGACTTTCTGACTTCAGATCGGGGCACAACAGCCCTCTACAACAACAGCCATATCAGTTTGTACCGCCATTCAACACAGCAGACCAGGGGCCGAGTTGCTGCGATAATAATTCATTCGCGGGAGCAAATTCATGCGCATCATCGTGGGGCTTGCCTTCGCAGGCATCATCTTCAGCCTGGGCTCAGCCCTTTTTTACCTTATGCAGGACAAAGGCACCACACGGCGCACCGTGCACGCACTTACCGTGCGCATTGGGCTGTCGGTGGCCCTGTTTCTCTTCGTACTGTTCGCCCACTACATGGGTTGGATAAGCGCCCACGGCTTGCGCTAAGCCCAGCGCCGGCTGGCCATCAAGCACACGGCGCGCCTTGCCCTTTTGGGGCCGGCGCGCCGTTGTTGCATAGCCTGCCCCAAAGGGGCAAGGCCGCAGCATTACATCCAGTACACCACCAGGTACAAACCAAGCCAGACCACATCGACGAAGTGCCAGTACCAGGCTGCGCCTTCGAAGCCGAAGTGCCGGTCGGCGGTAAAGTCGCCCCGGATCAGGCGGCGCAGGATCACGGTGAGCATCAGCCCGCCGATGAACACGTGAAAGCCGTGGAAGCCGGTTAGCAGGTAGAACGTGGAACCGAACATGCCCGACGTCAACCGCAGGTTGAGGTCTCGGTAGGCGTGAACGTATTCGTAGAACTGGCAACCGAGGAAGGTGGCCCCCAGCAGCACGGTCAGCGCCAGCCAGAAAATGGCCTTGCTGCGATGCGCATTGAGCAGCGCATGGTGTGCGATGGTCAGTGTTACGCCCGAGGTCAGCAGCAGCGCCGTGTTGATGGTGGGCAGCCAGAACGGCCCCACCGAAGCAAACGGATCGACAATGCCAGCCGGCCCCAGGTTGGGCCAGGCCGCGGCAAAATCGGGCCACAGGTACATGCTGTGGTCGATGTCGGTCAGGCCGGGCAAGGTGATGTTGCGAGCATAGAACAAGGCGCCGAAGAATGCTGCAAAGAACATGACTTCGGAGAAA
Organism: Verticiella sediminum; assembly: GCA_040392445.1. Classification (GTDB taxonomy): domain Bacteria; phylum Pseudomonadota; class Gammaproteobacteria; order Burkholderiales; family Burkholderiaceae_B; genus Verticiella; species Verticiella sediminum_A. The sequence continues at coordinate 66,344 of JBEBVZ010000005.1, read as the reverse complement.
ATGAACCAGCCCATTCCCCAGCGGTACGACACGTCGATGCGCTTGCCGTACAGGCCGCTTTCGGATTCGCGTATGGAATCACCGAACCAGAAATACAGCACGATCAGGAAGGACACCATGCCGACTAGCGAGAGCCACTTGCCAACATCGATGCCGTTAAACCAGATCGCCAGGCCCAGCGCGAACACCAGCAGCGACACGCTGGCTCGTACGGGATGCCCGGACAAACCGGGCACGAAGTAATACGGTGCCTCGCGGCCCGCAACCGAATGGCTTGTACTCATGTCGATCCTCCTGCGTTTCCTGCCGTCATTGTTGCCCCACTTTTTTTATGATCTTGTGACGTGCGGCGGGCCGCTAAGCTGCAACCGCCCGCACGATAACGATTAAAAGCACCACAAACAGCGCCGCAGCGATCAACCCCGCAATAATGACATGCACGGGGTTGAGCTTGCTGATGTCTTCACTGTAAGACTTCGCGCCACGCAAGCCAATAAACAACCAGCCCACCGCCTTCAGCGTTTGCAGAAAACTGAGCTTGCGGCGGCTGGCATCACGCAAATCGTCGCTCATGATGTTCTTTATGAACCGATCATCATGCGGCGAACCACATAACCGACCAGGAACGCCAGGGCAACCGATGCCAGGATCAGTCCGGTGCGAAGGTTACTGCGGCGTTGCTTATCGCTGGTCATATCACTTCACCTGGGGAGGAGTCTCGAAGGTATGGTGCGGAGCCGGCGAAGGCACCGTCCACTCGAGACCTTCGGCATCCCACGGATTGGCAGGCGCCACGACGCCCTGGCCGCGGTAAGCCTTGATGACCACCCACAGCAGGATCAGTTGCGACAGGCCGAACCAGAAGGCGCCGATGGTGGCAACGCGGTGAAAATCGGTGAACTGGACGGCGTAGTCGGCATAGCGACGGGGCATACCGGCCAAGCCCAGGAAGTGCATGGGGAAGAAGGTGAGGTTGAACGACAGCAGCGACGACCAGAAGTGCCATTTGCCCAGGCGCTCGTCATACATCACGCCCGTCCATTTGGGCAGCCAGTAGTAGGTGCCGGCGAACAGGGCGAACAGCGAACCGGCAACCAGCACGTAGTGGAAGTGAGCCACCACGTAATAGGTGTCGTGCACCTGGATATCGATGGGGGCAACCGCCAGGATAAGGCCGGTGAAACCGCCGATGGTGAATACGAAGATGAAGCCGATCGAGAACAGCATGGGCGTCTCGAACGTCATCGAGCCGCGCCACATGGTGGCCAGCCAGTTGAAGATCTTCACGCCGGTAGGCACCGAGATCAGCATGGTGGCGTACATGAAGAACAACTGGCCGGTTACCGGCATGCCCGTGGTGAACATGTGGTGGGCCCAGACCATGAACGACAGAATGGCAATGGCGGCGGTGGCGTACACCATCGAGGCATAGCCGAACAGCGGCTTGCGGGCGAATGCCGGCACGATGGCCGACACGATCCCGAAAGCCGGCAGGATCATGATGTAGACCTCGGGGTGGCCAAAGAACCAGAAGATATGCTGGTACAGGACCGGGTCGCCGCCGGCAGCGGCGTTAAAGAAGGTGGTGCCGAAGTGGCGATCGGTAAGCACCATGGTGATGGCGCCCGCCAGCACGGGCATGACGGCGATCAGCAGGTAGGCCGTGATCAGCCAGGTCCAGCAGAACAGCGGCATTTTCATCAGGGTGAGGCCGGGCGCACGCATGTTGAGCACGGTCACGATGATGTTGATGGCGCCCATGATCGACGAAGCACCCATGATGTGCAGCGCGAAAATGGCGAAGTCCATGCCGGCGCCCATCTGTACCGACAGGGGTGCGTACAGGGTCCAGCCGGCGGCGGTGGCGCCACCCGGCACGAAGAAGGAGATCACCAGCAGCGCACCAGCGGCGGGCAGCAGCCAGAAACTGAAGTTGTTCATGCGCGCGAACGCCATGTCGGAGGCGCCGATCTGGAGCGGAATCATCCAGTTGGCAAAGCCCACGAAGGCCGGCATGATTGCGCCAAACACCATGATGACGCCGTGCATGGTGGTGAACTGGTTGAACAGTTCGGGCTGGAACAGCTGGATACCGGGCGAAAACAGTTCGGTACGCAGCAGCAATGCCAGCACGCCGCCTATCATCAGCATGGTGAATGCAAAGATCAGGTACATCGTACCGATGTCTTTGTGGTTGGTGGCAAACAGCCACCGACGCCAGCCATGCGGCGTGTCGTGCGCATGGTCGTGTTCGTGTACGTGACCGGGCGGCACGTGGTCAATCGCGGTGCTACTCATGATGGTGGCTCCTTACTGCTGCATTTCCTCGTCGGCAGGCTGCTTTAGGCACGACGCGGCTTAAATGTAGGGTGGCGCAACGCGGGCCAGGCCCGCGTCGGCACGGCTTTAACGCGCTGCGGTAATCTCGGCGGGCTGCACGACAGGATCCTGTCCCTTGCCAGCGTTACCCCAGGAATTGCGGGTATACGTGATGGCAGCGGCAAGCTCCACGTCGGACAAGGCGGCGAAAGACGCCATCGCGGTGTCCTTCTTGCCATGCAGCACGATATCGATCTGACCGGCCTTGGGCCCCTGGACCACAGCGGAACCATCAAGCGCGGGGAAAGTGCCGGGCACGCCCTTGCCGGTGGCCTGGTGACAGGCCACGCAGTTGGCGGCATACACTTTCTGGCCACGGGTAACCAGTTCTTCAGCCGTCCATTCCTTGGTGGGATCGTCGGCCTTGGCAGCCAGGAGTTCCTGCTGCTCTTTTACCCAGGCCGCGTATTCGTCTTTCTCGACGACCTTCACGACGATAGGCATGTAGGCGTGATCCTTGCCACAGAGCTCGGCGCATTGGCCACGGAATTCGCCGGTTTTCTCGGCGCGGAACCAGGTGTCGCGCAGGTAGCCGGGGAAGGCATCCTGCTTGACGCCCAATGCGGGCACCATCCAGGAGTGGATGACGTCGGCTGCCGTGGTAATGATGCGCACCTTGGTGTCGACGGGAACCACCAGAGGATTGTCGACTTCGAGCAGATAGTTGACGCCCTTGACCTCGGTGCCGGCCATCTGGGCGGCAGGCGTGGAAAGGTTGGACAGGAAACTGATGCCCGTACCCGGGCCGCCAACGTATTCGTAGCCCCACTTCCATTGGTAGCCGACAGCCTTGACGGTGACCTCGGAGTTGGAGGTGTCTTTCATGGCCACCACGGTCTTCGTGGCAGGCAGGGCCATCGCGATCACGATGATGAAAGGAATGATGGTCCAGGCGAGCTCGACACCCAGGCTTTCATGGAACGCCGCGGGCTTGACCCCGCGCGATTGGCGGTGCGCCCAGATCGAGTAAAACATGACGCCAAAGACGCCAAGGAAGATCACCAGACAGATGACAAGCATCATCCAGTGCAGCCAGCCGATTTCAGCCGCAATACGCGTAATAGGCTCGGGCAGATTGAGCTGATTTACCGCGGGCCCACCGGGGCTGTCTCCTCGTTCAAACGCACTGGCAGCATTGGCAGCTAACGCGCCAAAAACACCCAGGCCTCCTCCCAACCACTTCTTCATGTTGACCTCGACCACACCGTTGTTCTTTCGAAACGCCAGCAGTACGAACCCCGTCTCGAGGGTAAGACCGCCTTGTGGCGAAACGACCGGGCATCTACCGCTTACAGCCTGTTGAATATGTTTTCAAGCGTAAAGCCAAGTGATGCACAGATATATTTAGATAGAAATGTCGAACCACCGAATTATAAGGGCTTGTCTACAATCGTGCCAAAACCACTGCCGTAAGGCTACCGAGCTTGTTCTATGTCATTGACAAAACCGCATGAATACATTCTGAAATCCTTGCACGAGCAAACACGAGCGGCCCCCCCGGCCGGTTCGTGGCGGGTCTATGTAGGAGACTGCGCCTGCGGCTGGGCGAGCCCGGCGGCAATAGCCGCGCTGAACGCCCACCCCGGCCTGGAGCACGCCACCGGGAACTTGCGGCTCACGCAGAATGACCCCGCACTCGCCGAGGTGGCCGAGACCCTGCGGGACAGCGGCGTGCTGCGCGGCTGGCGCAACGAGCTGCTCGACATTTTCAACGACGCGGGCTCGGTCCTGGCGCGCATCGAGCGGGCGGCGATGCGCCCGCTTGGCCTCGCAACCCGCGCCGTACACCTGAATGCATTCACGCCGGACGGAAATATCTGGATTGCGCAGCGTGCACTGCACAAGAGCACGGATCCCGGCATGTGGGACACCCTGGTCGGCGGACTGATCGCATCGGGAGAAACGCCAGCGCTCGCACTGTTGCGTGAAAGCTACGAAGAAGCCGGACTGGCACCCACCGATCTGGCGCAAGGCAAGGTCATCGGCGAGTTCGTCGTCAGCCGGCAAGTACCGGAGGGTTACCAGGTAGAAGCGGTCACGGTTACCGACTGCGTGCTGCCGGCGCACTGCCAGCCCGCCAACCAGGATGGCGAAGTCTCGCTGATTCGCACCGCAAGCCCCGCCGAGGTGCTGGAAATGATCGAAGCCGGACTATTCACCACCGAAGCCGCGCTGTCGGTATTACTCTCTATGCAGCAGTCCGATAGCCATACTCTTGTTGGATAATCAAGCGCTGACACCCAGGAGATCACCATGAGCACACCATCAGGCAATCCCTTTGTTTTCCCCGGCATGGGCCTGGGCCAGACGCCCGAACAGACCGCGGGGAATCCCATTCTGCAAAGCCTGGAAATGATGCGCAATGCGTGGAGCGGCATGGGCGGGAAGATGCTGCCGGGGGGCATTCCGACGCCCCCGGTCATGAACCCCGAAGAGCTCGACCGCCGCATCAGCGAGTTGCGCACGGTGGAAAACTGGCTGCGCCTGAACCTGAGCATGCTGGAAGGAACCATTCAGGCGATGGAAGTGCAGCGCGCCACGATCTCCACGCTGCGCTCCTTTGCCACGATGGGTGCGGGTGCCATGGCCGCGCCGGGCGCTCAGCCGGCGTCACCCCTGCAAGCCGCATTCGGCATGCCAGGCGGCAACCAGCCTGCCGCACCCTGGCCGCAAGCACCCAGCACGGAACCACCCGCAGCCTCCGCCACAGCTACGCCGGAAGCCGGCGCGCCCGCAGCCCCGCACCAGGCCTGGTGGAACATGCTGCAAAGCCAGTTCAACCAACTGGCCAGCGCCGCCGCCGCGACCCTCGCGACCGCCAACCCGGGTGCGGCTTCCGCGCAAAGCGGCGACACCCAGCCAGCCGACACAGCAACGCCTGCCAAGGCCGCGCGCAAAACAAGCCGGCCGGCAGCACGCAAAACCACGACACGCAAGCCCTGACATGACACCAGGCCGGACGCCCGGTGTCCGGCAATTTTTCCACCACCACACCCGCTGTTCAAGGGGCTGATTTATGTTGAATATCGTTATCCTGGCCGCAGGCATGGGCAAGCGCATGCGCTCGGACACGCCCAAGGTTCTGCACACGCTGGCCGGGCGCCCCATGCTTGGGCACGTCCTGGCCAGCGCCCGGGCCCTGCAGCCCGGGCGCGTCGTCATCGTTACCGGCCATGGCGCGCAACAGGTCCAGGCCGCCTGCGCCGGCCAGTCCGACCTGTGCTTTGCGTTGCAGGAACCACAGTTGGGCACCGGCCATGCCGTACAACAGGCGGTACCCAGCCTGGCGCCAGGCGGCACCACCCTGGTGCTGTATGGCGACGTCCCTCTGGTCGGCAGCGACACCCTGCGCCGTCTGGTTGATGCAGCCGGCGAAGGCCTGGCGGTGCTGACGGTGCGCATGCAAGACCCCAGCGGCTACGGACGCATCGTGCGCGACGCCTTTGGCCACATCGTGCGCATCGTCGAACAAAAGGACGCCACCGAAACCGAGCAGGAAATCAATGAGGTCAACACGGGTATTATTGCGGCCCCGACCGATGCCTTGCGCGGATGGCTGTCCCGGCTCACCAACGACAATGCCCAAGGCGAGTACTACCTCACCGACATCATCGAGATGGCCGTGGGCGACGGTGTTTCGGTAGCAACGACGGAACCCGCCGCCGAATGGGAAACCCTGGGCGTCAACAGCCGGGTGCAACAGGCCGAGCTCGAACGCATCTATCAGCGCCAGCAAGCCCAGGCGCTACTTGAAGCCGGCGTCACCCTGGCCGACCCTGCCCGCATCGACATCCGTGGTGGATTGCTGTGCGGACGCGACGTTTTCATCGACGTTGGCTGCGTGTTCGAAGGGGAAGTCGAATTAGCCGATGGCGTACGCATAGGCCCGAACTGCGTCCTGCGCGGCGTGCAAATCGGCCCCGGCAGCGAAATCGAAGCCTTCAGCCATCTGGAGCAGGCCGAGATTGGCGCGGGCGCGCACGTCGGGCCCTATGCCCGCCTGCGTCCAGGCACCCGTCTCGGAGACGCCAGTCGTATCGGCAACTTCGTCGAAGTCAAGAACAGCACCCTGGGCGAGGCGTCCAAGGCCAATCACCTGGCATATATCGGCGACGCCACGGTTGGCGACCGGGTCAATATCGGCGCCGGCACCATCACATGCAACTACGATGGGGCCAACAAGCACCGCACCATTATCGAGGATGACGCTTTCATTGGCTCGGATACGCAACTGGTCGCGCCTGTTCGGGTGGGCCAGGGCGCGACGCTGGGCGCGGGCACCACGCTTACCCGGGATGCCCCGGCAGGCCAACTGACGGTCTCGCGCGCCACGCAACGCAGCATAGACGGCTGGCAGCGCCCCACCAAGAAAAGCTGATCTCGACGGCGCGATAGACCGGGGGTGATGCGGCACGAATTTGCATGCGCCCGGCACCGCACCGGCGGCCCTGCCACCTTAACAACGGCAGGGTCGCCCAAACACTCAGATCATTGTTCTAACATCGAACTTGCTGCGATTGACTGAGAAAAAGGTGCGAACGTTCCTGATATTCGCATCGGCATTGAACACGCGACGCACCAGTACATGATAGGCAGGCATGTCGGCGGCCAGCACAATAACAATGAAATCAGGGCCACCTGACACCCGATAGCACTGCACCACCGCCGCCTCGCCGGCAACCCGCGCCTCGAAGGCCTCGAGCCGCTCGGCGGTTTGCACATCCAGCGTCACTTCCACGATAGCCGTCAGGGGGCTGCCGACTTTTTCCGGCGCCAGCAATGCCGCAATGCCCTGGATCACGCCCGTATCGCGCAAGCGCCTGACACGGCGCAGGCAGGTGGGAGCCGAAGCGTGCACGCGCGCCGCCAATTCCTGGTTGGTCATGGATGCGTCTTCTTGCAGCACGGCAAGAATGCGCCTGTCCAATTCGTCCAACGACGCACCTATATCATTTTTTTCTTTCATTACTTTTATATTTATGAAATATTATTTCTCAATATCATAACAATGAAATTTAAATGAAATTCAAACCAAAAATAAGATAATTAATTTCTTGCCATGTCTCGCACAATGTAGGAAATCCCAGACCCAGAGGTTCATTATGTGCGGCATCGTCGGTGCAGTTTCTGCCAACAGTGATATCACTCCCATCCTGGTTGAAGGCCTGAAGCGGCTGGAATACCGTGGCTACGACTCCTGCGGCGTAGCGCTGCACATCGACGGCGAATTGCGTCGCACCCGCAGCACTTCGCGCGTGGCCGATCTGCAGGCGCAAATAGATCGCGAAGGCATGACGGGCTTTACGGGCATCGCCCATACCCGCTGGGCCACCCACGGCGCGCCCGTTACCCATAACGCCCACCCGCACTTCTCGGGCGACCGCAACGGGCAGGCTCGCATCGCTCTGGTACACAACGGCATCATCGAGAACCACGATGTGCTGCGCGCCGAGCTGGAACAAGCCGGATACGTGTTTGAAAGCCAGACCGACACCGAGGTCGTCGCACACCTGGTCAACCATCTATATACGCATGACCTGTTCGAAGCCGTGCAGCAAGCCGTACGCCGCCTTCAGGGCGCGTATGCCATCGCGGCTTTTTGCCGTGACGAGCCTCATCGCGTGGTAGGTGCGCGCCAAGGGTCGCCCCTGGTGGTAGGGCTGGGCACCGATGCCAACTACCTTGCATCCGACGCCCTGGCGCTGGCCGGCACCACCGACCAGATCATCTACCTGGAAGATGGCGACGTGGCCGACCTGCAACTGGGCCGCGTCTGGCTGGTGGACGCCAGCGGCCGCCCGGTCGAGCGCACGGTACATACGGTACTGGCGCATACCGGTGCCGCCGAGCTCGGGCCCTACCGGCACTATATGCAGAAGGAAATCTTCGAGCAGCCGCGCGCCGTGGCCGACACTCTGCAGGACCTGGAAGCCATCACGCCCGAACTGTTCGGCGACCAGGCCTGGCGCATCTTCAAGGACATCGACTCGGTACTGGTGCTGGCGTGCGGCACAAGCTACTACGCCGGCCTGACGGCAAAATACTGGATAGAAGCGCTGGCCGGTATCCCGGTCAACGTCGAGATCGCCAGCGAATACCGCTATCGCACCAGCGTGCCCAACCCAAAATCACTGGTCATCACCATTTCGCAATCCGGCGAAACGGCCGACACCCTCGCCGCCCTCAAGCATGCCCAGCGCCAGGGCATGACCAACACCCTGACTATCTGCAATGTCGCCACCAGCGCCATGGTGCGTGACTGCCTGCTCAATTTCATCACACGCGCCGGCATTGAGATCGGCGTGGCTTCCACCAAGGCATTCACCACGCAATTGACAGCCTTATTCCTTCTGACCCTGGCCCTGGCGCAAACCAAGGGCCGCTTGACGCCGGAACAGGAAGTCGAACACATCAAGGCGCTACGCCACCTGCCTGCGGCCATCCAGGCCGCATTGGCGCTGGAACCGCAAATCATTGCCTGGGCCGAAGCCTTTGCCCGTCGCGAGAACGCCCTTTTCCTGGGGCGCGGCATGCATTACCCCATCGCCCTGGAAGGGGCGCTGAAGTTGAAGGAAATCAGCTACATCCATGCCGAAGCCTACCCTGCCGGCGAACTCAAGCATGGTCCGCTGGCCCTGGTTACCGACCAGATGCCGGTGGTCACGGTGGCGCCCAACGACGCCTTGCTGGAAAAGCTGAAGTCCAATCTACATGAAGTGCGCGCGCGCGGCGGCGAGCTGTATGTATTTACCGACACCGGCACCCGCATCAGCACCGAGCCGGGCGTTCACGTCATTCAGCTACCGGAACATTACGGCCCGCTCTCGCCTATCCTGCATACCATTCCCTTGCAGTTGCTGGCTTATCACACGGCATGCGCGCGCGGCACCGATGTGGACAAACCCCGCAATTTGGCGAAGAGCGTTACGGTCGAATAGGGAAGGACAGGGCTGGATAGGCGCGCCCACACCAGGCGCTGGGCATGAAAACCCGGCTGAGGCATTTGCCTTAGCCGCCTAATGTGAGCAGGTTCGGCCGGGTCATTACAGCGCCTGCTTGTGCAAGGCGTGCATGGGTTTCACCAGTTTTCGCTCCATGGCCGCAGGTCCAGCTCGTGTGTCCAGGCCGAGCGCTTCTGGTGGTGGAGATTCACGTAGTTCAGCGCGATATCGTCGGGCTTCAGGACGCGGTCTTCGGCCAGGCGCTGTTCGAGATCGGCGATGTTTTCGCGGGCAAACACGCCTTCGATCGACCCGTCGCAGACGACGTGGGCCACATGGATGTTCTTCTTGCCCAACTCACGCGCCATGCTCTGCGCCACCGCACGCAAGCCCGCCTTGGCGGAGGCGAAGGCCGAAAAGCTTTCGCGGCCGCGCAGGCTGGCGGTGGCGCCCGTGAAGATGATGGTGCCGCGCCCGCGCGGAACCATGGCCTTGGCCGCCTCGCGCCCGGCCAGGAAGCCGGCGAAGCAGGCCATCTCCCAGACCTTGGTGAATACGCGCGCGGTGGTCTCCTCGATGCTGAAGCGCACGTTCGCGCCGATGTTGAACACCACCACCTCCAGCGGCCCGATATCGCGTTCGATCTCTTGAAACAGCGCGACCGTTTCTTCTTCAGACCGTGCATCGACGCCCCGGGCGTGCACCACGCCCCCTTGATCGCGGATACCTTGCGCGATGGCTTCCAGTTCAGGCAGGTTGCGCGCGCGGCGGGTAATTACCGTCTCGAAGCCGTCCAATGCAAACGCCTTGGCAATGGCGGCGCCGACGCCGTCACCGACGCCGACCACGAGACAGACCTTCTTGGGCTGGTTTTCAGACATGTTGATTTCCTTGCAGGGGCCGCAATGGCAGGGGGTGGATGGCAACGGCGTTCACGACGGCGAGCCCGCTTGGCGCACGATCTCTTCTTCGACCTCGCGCAGGCGATCCTTGCCGAAGAAGAGCTCGCCGCCGACCACGAAGCTCGGGCTGCCGAAAGCGCCGGCCGCCACGGCGGCCTCGGTGTTGGCCATCAGCCCTGACTTGACCGCGTCGGTCTGGTTCAGCTCGAGCAGCCGATCAACCGGCAGGCCGGACTCGAGCAGCGCGGTCCGGAACACGGCGGGGTCGTCCATCTTCAGCCCACGCTCCCACATGCAGGCGTAGATCGCTTCGACATACGGCTTGAAGACACCGGCCGTCTGTGCCGCCACCGCCCCGCGCATCAGCTGCAGCGTGTTCACCGGGAAGTGTGGGTTCGACTTGAAGGCTGCGAGGCCATGCCTGGCGATGAAGCGCTGGGTCTCGAGCCGCTCGTATTCGGGCTTGTTGCGGATGCCGGCGAAAGCCGTGGCCGGCGACTGGTTGCCAGTCGTCTTGAAGATGCCGCCGAGCAGCACGGGCACGTACTCGAAGGTGGCGCCGGTGCGCGATTCGATGGCCGGGATGACCTTGTGGGAGAGGTAGGCATTCGGGCTGCCGAAGTCGAAGAAGAACTTCACTGTGTTCATGGGTTTTCCAGTGCTGGGTTGAAAGAGGGGATGCCAGTGTGGCGGCTCAGCGTGCTTGCGGCGGGCGCTTCACGGCTTCAGATCCGGATCACTTCAGGGCCGGGGTCGGCGCTGTAGAGCTCGGCCACCAACGCGGAACGGCAGGCGAGCACGCCACGCTGATTCACGTAACCCTTGTCGGTGGTCTCGCCGGCGCCGATGGACGCTGGCGTGTGCAGGATGCGAAAGGCAGCCACGCGATGCGTGCCGCCACCTGCCTGCTGGTTGTGGGCGCTCAGCCGCTCGGCCACACGCGCGGCGATGGCCGCGTAGGCCACCGCCGCCAGCTCGCCCTCGGCATTCGCACCGGCGCGCTGACGCTCTGCAGGGTGCACCCACACCAAAAGTCGGATGTCGTCGCGGTCTGGCGCAGCGATGACGAGGTCGGTGAGCATAGGCTGGCAGGCCTCGAGCAGCGCCAGGCGCAATTCGCCGGTGGCCACCCACGAGCCGTTGCTGAGCTTGAAGTTCTCGCTCAGGCGGCCCGCGAAGCGCAGACCGTCTTCGGGCCGCTCGGGGTCGGCGAACTGCACCAGGTCGCCCACGCGGTAGAACTGCTCTTCGTCGAAAGCCGCGGCGGTGAGGTCGGGGCGGCGCAGGTAGCCGGGCGTCACGTTCGGACCACGTACGCGCACCTCGTAGCGGTCTTCGAACGGCACCAGCTTGACCGTCAAGCCGGGCACGGGCAGGCCGATCTCGCCGCCGCCCGGGCTGGGCCAGTGGGTGATCGAGATGCCGGGGCCGGTCTCGGTGGTGCCGTAGCCCGCGCCGAACGCGATCTGCGTGCCCAGGGTACGCACCGCCAGTGCCTGCATGCGATTCCAGACCTCCTGGGGCAGGCTGGCCCCGGCGTAGCTGATGCGACGCAGGCGCGAGAAGAAGGCCTGGCGCAGGTCGTCATCGGCTTCCAGTGCATCGACCAGCATCTGCAGTGCCGAGGGCACGCTCAGCAACGAGGTGGGCCGCAGCTCGCGGATGTTCTCGATGGTCTTGCGGAACTCGCCCGGCGTCGGCCGCCCGTCGTCGAGGTAGAGCGTGGCACCTTCGCGCAAGATGCCGTGCAGCGTGGCATTGCCACCCACGGTGTGGTGCCAGGGCAGCCAATCCAGCCCGACCGGCACCTGGTCACTCGAGACGAGCAGCGCGCTGGCCTGCACTGCGCTGCACAGCATGCCGTGGGTGTTGAGCACGCCCTTGGGCGCGCCCGTCGAGCCGGAGGTGAACAAGATCTTGGCCACGGTGGAGGGCCGCACCGCACGGCGGGCGGCCGCCACGGCAGGCCCCGGCACCGTGTCGTACAGGCTGGCAAGGGTCGCTACACCCGGCTCATCGGCGCTCGCGCTTAGCCAGGGCGCGCTGGCCAACTGGGGCACGCTGAGCGCACCGGAAAAACGCGCCGCATCCTGCGCAAACACCAACTGGGGCTGCAGCAACTCGGCGATCTCGGCCAGGCGCGGGCGGGCGGCCGGCAACAGCGTGTAGTTGGGCGACACCGGCGAGACCGGAATGCCCACCAGCATGCCGGCGAAGGTCAGCACTGCGTGCTCCAGCGACGCCCCCGAAAGGATGGCAATCGGCGTGTGCTCGGTCAGCCCGCGCGTCAGCAGCGCCTGCGCCACGCCCTGCACGCGCCGCCACGCTTCGGCGTAGCTGAGCGTTTCCCAGCCACCGCCAGGCGCCCGCTGGGCCAGGAAGACCCGGTCGGGCACTGCCGCAGCCCAGCGCTCCAGGTAGTCGACGATGTTGTCCGCGCAGCCGCACAGCTCGATGGGCGAGCGCAGCAGAATGCTGCCATCTGCACGGCGCTCGAGCAGCACCTCCTTGGGCGCAAACCGGACGCCCAGGGCCGCCGCCGACCCGGCCTGGACCGGGCCCTCGTCAACGGGTGCCGCACTGTGTGGAGTGAGGTTCACGGTGTCTCCTTGTTGGTTTCAAAAAAGCACTGATATAAAATTTATTGCAGTGTTGCGATTTATGAATTCTTTATCTACTAGGGAAATTACTAGGGAAATTAAGCTTGCGATCCGTTTGTAGTGGGTGTTAAAAAATAACTCACATAGTCAAAACGGAGCATTGAATGAGCATCCTCCTGAACACCAGGATCACCGAGCTGTTTGGCATCGAGCGCCCCATCGTCCAGGGCGGCATGCACTGCGTGGGGCAGGCCCCGCTGGCAGCGGCGGTCTCCAACGCCGGGGGCCTGGGCCTGATCACGGCACTGACCATGGGCACCCCCGAGAAGCTGGCCGCCGAGATCCGCCGGTGCCGCGAGCTGACCGACAAGCCCTTCGGCGTCAACGTCACCTTTCTGCCCGCGGTGACGCCACCCGACTACCCCGGTCTGATCAAAGCCATCGTCGACGGGGGCGTGCGCATCGTCGAGACGGCCGGCAACAACCCGGCCAAGTGGATGCCCATGTTCAAGGAAGCAGGCATCAAGGTCATTCATAAATGCACCTCGGTGCGCCACGCACTGAAGGCCGAGTCCATCGGAGTCGATGCACTCAGCATCGATGGCTTCGAGTGCGGCGGGCACCCCGGCGAAGACGATGTGCCCAATATGATCCTGTTGCCGCTGGCGGCCGATGCGCTCAAGGTGCCTTTCATCGCGTCTGGCGGCATGGCCGACGGCCGCTCGCTGGTAGCAGCCCTGTCGATGGGGGCCGAGGGTATCAACATAGGCACGCGCTTCGTGGCCACCGTGGAGGCCCCGGTGCACGACAACGTGAAGCAGGCCATCGTGGCCGCGAGCGAGCTCGACACGCGGCTGGTGATGCGGCCACTGCGCAACACCGAGCGAGTGCTCAACAACGCCGGCGTGGAGCGCATCCTGGCCAAGGAGCGCGAGCTCGGCTCGGCCATCCGGTTTGAGGATGTGCTGGACGAGGTGGCGGGCGTCTATCCACGCGTCATGTACCAGGGCGAGATGGACGTCGGGGCATGGAGCTGCGGCATGGTCGCCGGGCTCATCCATGACGTGCCAACGGTTGCCGCGCTGATGGACCGCATCATGGCGCAAGCCGGCGAGATCATCCACGCGCGCCTGTCGTCGATGCTGGGCGCTGCGTCGCCTCGCGTGGCCGCTCGTGCCAGCGCCTGAAAGGACTGCCATGGAACTCGCATTCACAACGGAAGAAGAAGCCTTCCGCGCCGAAGTCCGCCGCTTTCTCGCCGACGAACTGCCGCGCGACATTGCCGACAAGGTTGCCTCTGGCCGCCGCCTGGGCAAGGCGGAGATCGAGCGCTGGCAAGCCGTCCTGAGCCGGCGCGGCTGGCTCGCGCCGCACTGGCCCGTGGCCTATGGCGGCGCCGGCTGGTCGGCGGCGCAGCGTTTCATCTTCGAGGTGGAGATGGCGATGGCCCACGCGCCTTCGCCCATCCCCTTCGGGCTGAACATGCTGGCCCCGGTACTGATCAAGTACGGCAGCGAACAACAGAAGACGCACTGGCTCGGCCGCATGCTGCGCGGTGAAGACTGGTGGTGCCAGGGCTACTCGGAGCCGGGCGCAGGCTCGGACCTGGCCAATATCCGCACCACTGCCGTACGCGAAGGCGACCACTACGTCATCAACGGCCAGAAGACCTGGACCACACTGGGCCAGCACGCGAACATGATGTTCTGCCTGGTGCGCACCGAGAAATCCGCCAAGCGCCAGCAAGGCATCTCCTTCCTGCTGGTCGACCTCACGTCTCCCGGCGTGGAAGTCCGCCCCATCATCACGCTCGACGGCGACCACGAGGTCAACGAGGTCTTCTTCACCGACGTGCGCACGCCAGTGAGCAATCTCGTGGGTGAAGAGAACCAGGGCTGGACCTACGCCAAGTACCTGCTGACCTACGAGCGCACCTCGATGGCCGCCATCGGTTCCTCGTCGGCCGCGATGGCGTCCCTGAAGGCGCTTGCCCGCCGCGAGATGAAGAACGGAAAACCCCTCGCCGACGACCCGCTCTTCGCAGCACGCACTGCGCGTGTCGAAATAGAACTCTTGAACCTGCGCACGACCGCGATGCGGGTGGTGGCAGCAGCCACCCGCGGCGAGGTGCCGGGGCCGGAGAGCTCGATGCTCAAGATCCGCGGCACCGAGGTGCGACAGCAGATCAGCGCACTGGCGAGGCGCGCGATCGGCCCCTATGCGCGCCCCTACCTGTCGGAGCTGCTGGAAGGCGACCCGGGCCGGCCGCCCATCGGCGACCCGCTAGTACCTGCGGTCACGCCGACCTACCTGAACCTGCGCAAGCTGACGATCTTCGGCGGGTCCAACGAGATCCAGCGCAACATCATTTCCAAGACAACCTTGCGGCTCTGACCATGAACTTTCAACACACTGAAACGCGCCAGATAATGGGCGACACGCTGAGCCGTTACCTGTCGGAGCGCTATGGCAGCGAGATCCGCCGCCGCAGCAGCGTGGCACCGGGCCATGACCGCGGCACTTGGGCCAAGATGGTCGAGCTGGGCGCCCTGGGCGCACTGTTCGATGACAAGGACGGCGGCTATGGCGGCTCGGGCTTCGACATCATGGTGGTGTTCGAGGCCCTGGGTGGGGGGCTCGTCGTCGAGCCCCTGCTCGGCAGCCTGATGTGCGGCCGCGCGCTCGCGCTGGCCGGCCACGAGGCCCGACACGGCGTGGTGGCAGGCGACACGCTCATCGCCTTCGCCCACCAGGAGCCGGCCTCGCGGCACGAGTTGGCGCATGTGGAGACCCGCGCGCTTTTGTCTGCGGGCGGCTGGTCGGTTAGCGGCAGCAAGTCGGTGGTGCTGGACGCTGAAGCCTGCACTCATGCCCTCGTCAGCGCACGCGTGGGCGGCGGCGCCACCGAGCCGGCCGGCATCGCGCTCTTCATCGTGGCGCTTGATGCGCCCGGCGTCACGGTTCGTTCCTACCCGCTGATCGACGGGGGCCACGCGGCCGAGCTTGATCTGCGCGACGTCAAGCTCGGAGCCGAGGCGCTGGTGGCCGGCCCCGAGCGGGGTTTCGACATCATCGAACAGGTCGCCGGCCTGGGCATCCTGGCGCTGTGCGCCGAAGGGCTGGGACTGATGGAATCGCTGAAGACCGCGACGATCGAGTACCTCGGCACGCGGGTGCAGTTCGGCACTCCGATCGGCTCCAACCAGGCGCTGCAGCACCGCATGGTGGATCTGCTGATCGACATCGAGCAGGCGCGCTCGGCGGTGATCAATGCCGCGGCGGCGCTCGACCAGGCGCGCCTGCCGCGCGAGCAGGCCTTGTCGGCGGCAAAGTACACCCTCGGCACGAACGGCATCCGGGTAGCCGAAGAAGCCATCCAGATGCACGGCGGGATCGGCATGACGCAGGAGTTGCCAGCGGCCCAGACCGCCAAGCGGCTGATCATGATCGACCACCAGCTGGGCGATGCCGATCACCACCTGGAGCGCTATATCGCGCTGGGCCGCGAGATCTGAATGGGCGCGCCGAGCCGGGCGTACTCATACCGCAGCGCACTTCCTGCAAGTTGAATCAGTAGTAAAATAGAACCATTGTTTTGCATTGCCGTTCAGACGGAGAAAAGTAGGCCATGCAGTGGGATGAATTGGTTGAGCAGCCGTGTTCAGTGGCCCGCACCCTGTCGGTGATCGGTGACCGCTGGACACTGCTGATCTTGCGCGATTGTTTCATGAAGGTGCGTCGCTTCGACGATTTCCATGCCCGCCTGGGCATCGGTCGCCCCATTCTTTCCGACCGGCTGCAGAAGCTGGTCGACAACTTCGTGCTGACGAAGATGGCGTACCAAACCAACCCGGTGCGCTACGAGTACCGGCTGACGCAGAAGGGTCTCGACCTGCACCCGGTGATCATGTCCATCGTGCACTGGGGCGACATGCACATGGCCGGCAAGAAGGGCCGGCCGGTGCTGCATCGGCACACCACCTGCGGGCATCACTTCGATCCGGTGCTGGCGTGCTCGGTCTGTGCCGAAGCGCTGACGGCCAGAGAAGTGGTCATCGAAGCTGGCCCCGGGGCAGAGCCTGCGGCCCAGCCAGCTCCCAAGGCGGCTGCCCCTGCCAAGAAAGCGCGCAAGCCGGCTCGCTGAAGCGCAGCCCCTGGGGCTACTTGGCGGGCAGCCCACGTAGCAGCATCCAGACTGCCGCCGGCGCGGCCTCTTTCCTCCCATGGTCGAAGAATCGCTGAAGGCCTTTATCGAGCAAAGCAGCCAGTTTCTTCGACCAGTGTATGTGGGTGACACACTTGTAGCTAGGCCACCACCCCACAAGCGCTCCTATCGCATATAGCGGGCTGCCGAATCAGCCGGCACGGCGGTACCATGCTTATCGTCAATAAGCGTATGCAGAACGACTCTGGCGTCCAATAGCTGCCCCCGCGGCTCGGTAATGCACCACGGGACTGACGGACACGTGTCTGTCGCCTGTCTGTACAGACGCCTATGGCTTTCTTGACGCAAAGCAGGGCGGTGTCGACTGTAGATTATGATGCACCGGCAGACGATCGACAACAAAAAAACCAATGGAGACACACCATGCAGACCCCGCTTGAAGGCGTCACCGTCCTGGACCTTAGCCATGCACTGGCAGGGCCGTACTGCTCGACCATGCTTGCCGATTTCGGCGCTACCGTCATCAAGATCGAGCCGCCTTCAGGCGACATCGCTCGCGCGTGGGGCGTCCCCCTGCAGGGGGATGAAACCTCGTACTTTGTCAGCTTGCACCGCAACAAGCAGAGCATCACGCTCGACATGAAGTCGCCCAAGGGCAAAGCGCTGTTTCTGGAACTGGTGAAAAAGGCCGATGTGGTCGTCGAGAACTACCGCGTCGGCACGTTGACCAAGTTGGGCATCGATTATGAGGTGGCACGCAAGCACAATCCCGGCATTATTTATGCCTCGATCTCCGGTTTTGGGCAGGATGGCCCCTATCGCGACCGCCCGGCGATGGACCTGATCCTGCAGGCCGAAAGCGGCATGATCAGTGTCACTGGCGAAGTTGGCAGCCAAGGTGTGCGCTGCGGGGTGTCCATTGCCGACCTGACCGCCGGTTTCAATGCGGTCATTGGCATTCTGATGGCACTGCGAGTGAAAGATAAAACGGGAGAAGGCCAAGCGATAGACGTATCCATGATGGAAGGCCAGATGTCATTGCTGGGCATCTTGATCAGCGGCTATCTATCGGATCCCGAGCGCACGATACCCGAGCCGATGGGGACGGCGTACGCGGCGCTGCTGCCCTATCAGACCTTTCGAACATCCACCAAGGACATCGCATTGGCGGTAGGCAGTGAAAAATTGTGGAAGGCATTCTGCCCGGCGATCGGCCATCCCGAGCTGGTGGATCATCCGCTGTATCGAACCAATAAAGAGCGCACCCAGAATTTCGCACAGCTGATCACCTTGCTACAGGAAATATTCCTTGCCCAGAGTTACGACTACTGGGAAACGCAACTGATGGCGCACGGCATCCCGGTCGGTGCGGTCAATAATATTAGTCAATTGGTCGAGCACCCGCAGGTCAAGGCGCGTGGTTCGATGGTAGACATGGAGCATCCTGCTGCTGGCCCGGTCCAGATCGTCGGAGTGCCCATGCGACTGTCGAAAACACCGGGTTCGATACGCACCCCATCACCGTTGCTGGGCGAGCATACCGAGCAGGTGTTGCAAGCCATGCTGGGCATGTCTGCTGGCGAGATTGCGGACTTGCGTAAGGTTGGCGCACTGGGTTGAAGCGTTTCTATGGGCCCTCTAGGCGAGCCGCTGCCGGCCCGTTCTCGCCAAGAAATGCAGTGGCCTCCACCTCGAACCCATAGAGAGCCATTCCTTGGACGCCAATGGCGTCCAGGTCTCGACGTACTTGGCTCTTGAAATCGTGCCAGACGCCTGCAACGACGTCCCACGAGGGACTTACCGAGTGACCCCACAACGCTTGAAGCTCGGCGTCCTCGGTCACGTTGCGGCTACGCTCGCCCTCCGAACGCAACCACAACCGGTTGGTGCGATCGCCACTGAGGGCAGTGCCTGAATGCGAGGCCGAAACCCGATCGCGCATGCGCGCGCGGCACCGATGTAGAAAAGCCCCGCAATTTGGCTAAAAGCGTGACGGTCGAATAAAACTAAATGTTTGAAGCAAAGAGCGGAATAACGGATCTTTCTTCAGCTCTTCATACCCTGCATCAAAGATAACCGTACTCTGCATCAAAGATAACGGGCATCAATCGCTAACAAACGATTGATGCCCGTTACTTTTTCCACAAGACAATATATTCCTGCAAAGTACACCCCGAACAGCCCAAGGTAACTCCTGCTGACAACACCAGTTGGCGCCAGCCACGTTCTGCCTTGGGCCCAACGTGCAAGGGTCGCAGGCCAGAGAATCAAGGCTGCAGGCAAAAAATGTAGTTTTATCGACATAAATTGTATCTATATCAATATAAAACGTACTTTCCCGTTAAATTGTTTAGTCTCATCTGTTAATAATCACGCTACTATCAAATTGAGAACATATTAAATAAAGGGTGAGGGACCATGCCGAATAGTTACGACGAGAATGACCCATCCAACTATGTTTCCACTGGCCATCTGCCAGATCCGGAAACTGTAAACACCCTCGTCCAGGACGCCCACAAACGCTTTGGCGCCGATACCAGCGGTGTCGTTTCCCAGGTCTATCCCGCTTTAAGCCGCGTTCCGGCCAATCTCTTTGGCATCTGCGTGGTTGGCAGCAATGGCGCCATCCATTCGGCAGGCGACGTCGATCATGAATTTACGATCATGAGCGTCTCCAAACCCTTCGTCTTCGCATTGCTCTGCCAGGCCATCGGCCCTGCCAACGCCCGCGAAAAACTGGGTGTCAACAGCACCGGGCTGCCATTCAATTCACTGGCTGCAGTCGAGCGAATCAGCGATGGCCGCACCAACCCCATGGTCAATGCAGGGGCGATCGCCACAACCAGCCTGGTTCCAGGCGCCACGGTGGAAGACAAGTGGCGTTTCATCCATGAAGGACTGTCTAATTTCGCCGGACGCGAGCTCAAGGTCAACGAAGAAGTCTACGCGTCGGCCAGCGAAACCAATTACCGCAACCGTGGCATAGCCAACCTGCTGCATACCTTCAACCGGCTGGGTTGCGATCCCAGGATAGCCACCGACCTCTACACCAAGCAGTGCGCGCTCGATGTCAGCGCCCGCGACCTGGCTGTCATGGGCGCCACGCTGGCCGATGGCGGCGTCAACCCCATCACCGGCAAGCGCGTGGTCAACAACGAAATCTGCCATTACGCCTTGGCGGTCATGGTCACTGCCGGCCTGTACGAAACCTCCGGAGACTGGCTGTACGACATCGGGCTGCCCGGCAAGAGCGGCATTGGCGGCGGCATCGTCACCGTATCGCCGGGCAAGGGCGGCTTGGGTACATTTGCCCCGCCGCTCGATGCTGCGGGCAACAGCATCAAGGGCCAGCATGCCTCCAAGTATCTTTCCCGACGCCTGGGGCTGGACTTGTTTGTGTCCAAGCCCTATTTCGAAAAAGAGTAACCCGACGCTGGCAGGTTCGCGATCCTTCCTGACAGGAACGATCCGCCACAGACAAGCGTAGGCAGGCGTTCCATTCACTCTGATGGAACGCCATGGTGGCGCGGCCGCCTACGGACATAATGCAGTAACGGTGCGTTTACTTTTCAGCAGCGATGCCTTCGTATGCTGCGGATATGCACCAGGCAGTTTCCCATAAAAAGCTGTTTCGCTTGAATAAAAAATTCAAACTGCATTTCAAAAAGTGAGGGCAAATTTATGTCTAGTCAGGCTGCGTTAAATACGAGACTTGACGTGGAAGTCAAAGATTCCTGGGTGCCGATGATAGCCATCGCGCTTGGCCAGGTGCTGATGTCTTTCAACGTTGCATCCCTGCCGGTCGCGCTGGGCGGCATGGTCAAGAGCTTTAATGTTCCGCCCACCACGGTCGCTACCGCCATCGTGATGTACTCGATGGCAGTCGCCAGCTTCGTCATGCTGGGCGCCAAGCTGAACCAGCGCTTCGGCTCGGTCATCGTATTCCGTGCCGTCGTCTTGCTGTTCGGTATCGCGCAAGTAATGATGACCTTCAGCCCCAACGCCACGGTCATGATCTCGGCGCAGGGCCTGAGCGGTCTGGCTGGCGCGGCCCTGGTGCCTGCACTGGTCGCACTCATCGCCGAAAACTATCGAGGGACTCAACAGGCCACGGCCATCGGTGCGCTGGGCTCGGCCCGGGCCGGCGCCGGTGTTGCCGCCTTCCTGATCGGCGGGGTTCTTGGAACCTACATCGGTTGGCGCCCCGCATTCGGCCTGCTGATCGTGTTGTCGGCCGTCGTCTTTGTGCTGAGCTTTCGCCTGAAGGCGGATCGCAGCCGGCCTGAAGTCCAGATCGACACCATTGGCGTGATACTGGCGGCAATTGCCATCCTGTTGATTTCCTTTGGCTTCAACAACCTGAATCGCTGGGGCATCGGCGAGGCACGGCTGAGCGCACCTTTCGACATCCTGGGCCTGTCGCCCGCGCCCTTCATGATCGTCCTGGGCATTATCGTCGGACAAGGCTTCCTGGTCTGGACCCGCCGGCGCCAAGCATCCGGCAAGACGCCGCTGCTCGCGCTCCAGGTGATCTCGTCGGCCAGCGAACGGGCTGCTGTCTTCGCCATGTTCTCGGTCGTCGCCCTGGAAGCGATGCTGAACTTCTCCGTTCCGCTCTACATCCAGATTGTGCAAGGGCGCACGCCCCTGGCTACGGCGATCGCCATGATGCCGTTCAACCTCTCGGTGTTCTTTGCCGCGCTGCTGATCGTGCGTTTCTACAAGAAATTCACCCCGCGCCAGATCGGCTGCTACGGATTCGTCGCATGCACGATCGCCCTGCTGTGGCTCGCCTTTGTCGTGCGCAATGACTGGAGCGAGTTCCCGGTGATGGCGGGCCTGATCCTCTTCGGTCTCGGACAAGGCTCTCTGGTGACGCTGGTTTTCAACGTGCTGGTCAGCGCATCGCCCAAGGAACTTGCCGGCGACGTCGGTTCCATGCGGGGCACGGCCAACAACCTGGCCGCCGCGGTAGGTACGGCGGTAGCCGGCGCGCTGCTGGTGGGGCTGCTTAGCGCCAACGTGATGCGCGGCCTGGCCGACAATCCCATCCTGCCGGCCTCGGTGCAGTCGCAGGTTGACCTCGAGAGCGTCAACTTCGTCAGCAATGATCGCCTGCAAAGCGTCATGGCCAACACGACGGCAACACCCGAGCAGGTAGCGGAAGCCGTTCGCGTCAACACCGATGCCCGCTTGCGCGCACTCAAGATCGGCCTGCTGATCATGGCATTCATCTCGTTGATGGCGCTGTTCCCGGCCAGCCGACTGCCGAACTTCCTGCCCGGCGAACTGCCTGCCGAACCGCCGCTCGATCCGTCCAAGATCAAGCCGCTGGCAGGTGCCGAGGCGTAAGCATCGTGCCCACGCCCGGTTTTCAGGCATGACAACCTGAAACCGGGCACACAGGAACGACAAGAAAACGTGCAGCCGGCCCCGTGCCCGCTGCACGTTTTCTATTCATACCTGCCGACCATCAACGAAAGCGCTACAGAATCGGCGTGTATATTCGCGAAAGCCGAGGTCTTGTCTATCGAGGCAACAGCCCCGATAGACAAGACCTGGAATACAGACATGGCAGCGGCACGATTTTCCGGCGCATTGACCTAGCGGCTGCGTCGTTGGTAGGGGAACCCTGAAATGATCGAGCCGCCCAAGCTGCAATCCGAACTATCTTGAAAAAGGAAATCCAATGCGCGCAGGACTTTTGATGGCAGTGATAATAGGCATCTTGGCGTCTCCCGCCTTCGCCGGTGAACAGGCCTGTGTCGGCGCGCTGGGGAAAAAAACCATCGACAACCTCTTCGTTCCCCAAGGCGAGACCTGCGCCTTGAATGGCACGCGGGTCAAAGGCAATATCAAGATCGGGCCCCAGGCCAGCCTGAAAGCAAGCAAGATCAAGGTGGGGGGCAACATCCAGGCGGAAAATGCCAACGGCGTGACGGTGGCTTCCAGCTTCGTCGACGGCGATATCCAGATCAAGCAGAGCCGATCCGCGACCATCACCGACACGAAGATACAGGGCAATCTTCAACTCGAGCAGAACCGCGGCAACATTGCCGTGTCGCGCAATCAGATCGATGGCAATCTGCAGTGCAAGGAAAACAGCATGCGCCCCGCCGGAGAACAGAACCGAGTGAGCGGCAACCGCGAAGACCAGTGCGAGTCGCTATAAGAACTGACCAACGCAGATGCCGGCAATAAGCCAGCGTGCCCATCCGCGATTTTTCGACAGGAGAAACATGCAAATATTTCCCGCTCGATCCCTTGCCCGGCATTTTGGCTTCGTTGTCGTTTGTGTGCTGGCCCTCGCGCTGGCGGGCTGCGCCGGCATGCTGAATCGCGACCCGATACGGCTCAATGTCGTGGGTATCACGCCCCTGCAGGGCCAGGGCCTGGAAATGCGCTTTGCCGTCAAGCTGCGGGTGCAGAACCCCAACGAGACCGCCATCGACTACAGCGGCATTGCGCTTGAACTCGATCTGAATGGCAAACCTTTTGCCACCGGCGTCAGCAACCAGGCGGGCAGCGTGCCCGGCTTTGGCGAAACCGTGCTCAGCGTACCCGTTTCGGTCTCGGCGCTTTCGGCCGTGCGGCAGGCCCTGCGCCTGGCCGAAGGAAAAACCCTGGACGATGTGCCATACGTGCTGCGCGGCAAGCTTGCGGGCGGCGCCCTGGGCAGCGTGCGCTTCACCGATTCCGGCACATTGAGTCTTCCCGGCATGAGCCAGGGCAGCCGTTAAGCAGGACAATACCCTAGCGGTTCACATCAACCACTTCAGGATCAACCGAACATGGCAGGAAGCAGCTTTTTCGCCTTGCTTGACGACATCGCCACCATCCTTGACGACGTCTCGTTGATGACCAAGGTAGCCGCCAAGAAAACCGCAGGCGTGCTGGGTGACGACCTCGCCCTGAACGCCCAACAAGTTACCGGGGTTGCCGCCGAGCGCGAGCTTCCTGTCGTCTGGGCGGTTACCAAGGGGTCGTTTCGCAACAAGTTCATTCTGGTGCCGGCGGCCCTGGTCATCAGCGCCTTCATTCCTTGGGCGGTGACGCCGCTGCTGATGCTGGGGGGAGCCTATCTATGCTACGAGGGCTTCGAAAAACTGGCTCATAAGTTCCTGCACAGCAAAACCGAAGTGCTCGAGAACCATGCCAAACGCGTCCAAGCCCTGGCCGATCCGGCGGTGGACATCGTGGCGTACGAAAAGGAAAAGATCAAAGGCGCGGTTCGTACCGACTTCATCCTGTCGGCGGAAATCATCGCCATTACGCTGGGCACGGTAGCCGCCGCCGCCCTGACCCAGCAGGTACTGGTACTGGCGGGCATAGCCCTGGTGATGACGGTAGGGGTATATGGCCTGGTTGCCGGCATCGTCAAGCTCGACGATCTGGGCCTATACCTGAGCACCAAGACCTCGGCGGCGGCGCGCGCCATCGGCACGGGCATCATCCGCGCGGCGCCTTACCTGATGAAGGGGCTGTCGATAGTGGGTACCGCAGCCATGTTCATGGTGGGTGGATCCATACTGACGCACGGCATCCCGCTGGTGCACCATGGTATCGAGGACATCACCCAGGCCATCCCCGCCCTGCCTGTTGTGGGCACGATCGTGCAGGCCATCATGCCCACTTTGCTCAATGCCCTCTTTGGCATCGTGGCGGGTGCCGCCGTGCTGGGCCTGGTGATGACAGGTAAAAAGCTGATGGGCCGCAGTTAGCTGTAGCGGGGCAGCGCCAGCCCATCCGGGTGGCGGCCCATCGTTCGACACACGGAGAACAAGCCCATGGCACGTCGTCCGCTTCATAGCGCTTTCATGGCCAACGCCAGGCGTCTGGGGCGAATACAGCAAGCTTTCCTGAAGCTGGCCGAGAGCCCACCGGCGACTAGACCCAAGCGAAAGAAGAGACCCGCCCGCTCAGCCTTGCGCCAGGCGGGCGTCGGTCCCAGGGCCGATGACGGCGCGGGAGAATGGCACAATTTCCTGTACAGCCTGCCCACGCAAACGGGCCTGGGGAAATCGCTTTCCTATGCGGTCTACCTGCCTGCCGGCGTACCCGCAGCGGGCTTGCCGGTCGTGCTGATGCTGCACGGTTGCAGACAGGACATGCGCGATATCGCGCGCGGCAGCCGCATGAACATGCTGGCCGATGCCAAGGGCTTTGCCGTGGTGTATGCGCAGCAATCCCGGCGGCACAACCCGAACCAATGCTGGCGCTGGTTCTCGCCCGCTGGCGACGACGACGCCGACGCCCTCGCCGGTATTCTGGAAAGTGTCCTGGAACGCTACCAGCTCGATGCCGGCCGAGTCTATGCGGCCGGCTTGTCCGCCGGCGCTGGCATGGCCGCCCTGCTGGCGCTGCGCCATCCTGGCCTGGTCACGGCAATTGCCCTGCACTCCGGCACCGTAGTGGGGGCTGCAAGCTCGGCGCGCTCGGGGCTGGGCGTTATGCGCCATGGCGTAGCCACACCGGCGCCGCAAGCACTGCTGGAGCCATTCATTGCCGACCCCGCTGCCCCGCGCAAACTGCCGACTATCATTGTGCATGGCTTGCACGACGCTGTCGTCAGCGCCCGCAACGCGGCGCAATTGGCCACGCAATTCCTGTGGTGGAATCGACTGGACGCCAGCTCGGGGATCAGCACCACCCTGGCGGCCGGCACCCGCAACGAGTACCGGCGCATCGACTACGGCAATGGCCGCATGACACTGGTTCGCGTATGCCTGGTGAAAGAACTGGGCCACGCCTGGAGCGGCGGCAACCCGGAATTGCCATTTCATGCTGCCAACGGGCCGGACGCATCGGCGCTGATCTGGCGCTTCTTTTCCAGGCACAGCAAGAGCTGAGGCTGATACGCCGGCAGCACGCAGCCGGCCACCAGCGATACGCCAACCTTAGCCTTTCTTGCGATTCAGGAACGGCGCCATGTATTGCTGCGGCTCGCCGGTATTGAAGGCCTGGCCAAAGTGCACCACGCTGCGATCCAGGCCCGCTTCATGCGAGGCGCTTTCCCAGTACCGGATCAGCTCTTTTTGCGAAGCCACGGCCTTGGGCGCGCTTTCGGTGATGGGCTTGACGGTTTTCTCGACCAGCGCATCCAGTTCGTCAGGCGAGCAGACAAACTGCAGAAAACCCCATTGCAGCGCCTGCTGCGCATCGACCGATTCGCCCGTCAGCAACAGCCAGTTGGCGGCTCCCGGACCGATCAGGCCCGCCAGCAGGTTGGCCTGAATGACGGATGGAATCCCCACACGCACCTCGGGCATGCCAAAGGTAGCCGCGCTCGAGCCCAGGCGGATATCGCAGGCCGCGGCAAGCTCCAGACCGCCGCCAAGGCAGTAGCCCGGGATACGCGCGATCGTAGGCACCTTGAGGTTGTACACGGCGGAACACAACCCACGCAAACCGGTAATGAAGGCCCGGCCACTGGCGTCATCGAGCGCGGCCATTTCGTGGATGTTGGCGCCGGCCACGAAAGCTTTTTCACCCGTCCCGCGCAGGACCAGGGCCCGCGCATCGGCCTGCTCGCCTATCCACTGCACCGCCTGGGTCAGGCCCTGGATGACAGGCGCACCCAGGATATTCATGGTGCCCTTGGCATCCGAGATCTGCAGCGTGTATACCCCGCGTGCATCCCGCGTAATCGTGCTGTGGGCAAAGACCGGGATACTCATGGCTGCACTCCTTGTTGCGTGGCCTCGCGCTTGCGCAACAGGTACTTCTGCATCCCATCCATCACCAGTACGCCATGCTGGTTGTGCACCGTCGTGGCCAAGGTCAGGACCCCGGTGGTGCGCCCCGGCACCAGCTCACTGACTTCCAACGTGCAATACAAGGTATCGCCCACATAAACCGGCTGCAGAAAGCGGCTGCTTTGCTCGAGAAACCCCTTCAACGAATCTTCCACCATATGGGGGAAAAGACCGGCGCCGGCGGCAGTCTGGCTGACGACCTGATAGCCATGCGCCAGCATATGCGGCATGCCCTGGCGGCGGCAATACTCGACGTCGTAGTGAATGGGGTGGTTATCTCCGCTGGCGAGCTGGAAGGCAGCGAAAAGCGCATCCGTCATGGTTCGTGAAGGAAGCACGAATTTTTCGCCCAGGCTGAAATCGTCAAAAAAACGCTGCTCGCACATGCGATGGTCACTCGGGTCAAACATCTGCAACTCCTCCGGGTTTCTACTGGATTATGGTGGCCTAATCGTACCCTAGACCCGGTCGGGGTTGCCGCGACGATAGCCCCGTGGGCAATGCAAGAATTCACGCAGCGTCTTTGCAAGACTGGCCTTGCCTGGCTGGTGGCTGCCAGGCATCACCCAACTGGTGGCTCTCGATTGATGGCCGTCGGGCGGCGGTTCGCATCCAGGGTTGCGATCACCAGGGCCAGCACCAGGACGGCCGTACTGATTCCAGCCACGATGACGGCCAGCCAATTGCTTGAAATGCCTATGTTGGCGGCAAGACAGACGCTGCCGGCGGGAAACCCCGCGGCGGCCATGCCCGTGTAGTGCATGCCGACAATGGCGCAACCCATGACGATGGCCGACATCATGCGAAAGAACATCTGGTCTGCCAGGCGCTTGGTCTGATAGAAGGCGAGCCAGAGCGCCACACCCGACGCAAACATCGCAATGAGCAGTGACAAAAGGACAGCCCGCCACTCATACACTATCCCCGGCCACATCAGCAGCGCATCCATACCGATATAGTGCATGGCGGCGATCCCGGTACCCATCAAGGTAGCCGCCAGCAGCAGGCGCAGGGGCGAAGGATGGCCTCGTCGCACGAACCACAGCACAAAGCCCGAACAGGCGACGGCAACGGCCAGCGAGAACAGCGTGCCAAACAGGTCGTAGCCCAGGGCTATCGGCAGCCTGAAGGCCAGCATGCCCACGAAGTGCATGGACCAGACGCCCAATCCCATGGCAAGGGACCCCCCAGCCAACCACCAACGGGCCATGGGGATCGTAGCCGAGCGCACCCGGTTGGCCATGCTCAGCGAGGTATAAGCGGCCAGTACCGCCACCGCCAGCGACAGCAAAACAAGGGGATAGCTATAGGTGCCTGTCAACATGCGCGAATACTGAATATATTGGATTGGGCGCTACCGCGGGATAGTCCGGGATGCAAGACCGGCGGCGCATGCTTCGTCCAAGGACTGCAGCAAGCGCTGGATGGCCTGCCGGATGCAGCCGCTTTCGATAGCGACCCTGTCGTGCTTCATGCACCGGTCTAGCCCGCACGCCATATCACCCACCGAGTGAAAGCCGAAAGTGCCTGCCGCACCAGCCAGGCCATGCGCGATACGGCCCAGCGCCGCGAGCGTGTCTAGCGCAAGCTGCCCCTGGTGCCCGGGCAGTTCAGCCAGCAGGCCTTGTAGCTCGGCACGCTCGCGGCGCAGGCGCTCGACGAATCGTAGCTGCAGCCTCATGAAGGATTCGTATTTCTCTTGCGGCGTCATGAGGTGGAGTCGTGCAGGAAGCTACGCACCTGGCGAACGAGTTCAAAGGGGTCGAAGGGCTTGGCAATAACGCCCAGCACACCCGGCTTCATCAGGGACTGGACTTCTGCCGATTGCGTGCGCGCAGTAATGAACACCGCCGGCATCTGTTCGCAGCCTGGCGTCGCCCGGATGGCTGCCAGGGTCTCTGGCCCATCCATGCCTGGCATCATGACGTCCAGCAGAATCAGATGTGGGCGCCAGCAAGCCGCTTGCGCGATGGCCTCGGCGCCGTCGGCACAAACCTGGATGGCCAGGTCTGGATCGAGTCCCAGCGCGAACGCGACGATCTCGCGCAGGTCGGGCTCATCGTCCACATAGAGAATGCGCAACGGACACATTTAGTATTCTTTCCATCGTTACGCATTATTTCGACGCCCAGAGTATATACAGGACAGCCCCAAAAAACCCTACTGGGCAAGTGGAATATCCACCATGAAGCTTGTGCCCTGCGCAGAAGTCTCGAACATAATGCGTCCGTGCTGCAGCTCGACCAACTGCTTGACGATGCTCAGGCCCAGGCCGGTGCCGCCCTTGAAACGCTGGCCCGGTGCGTTGGCTTGTGCAAACCGGTCGAAGAGCCGCGGGTGAAATTCCACGGGTATGCCCGGCCCGGCATCGACCACGGTCAGGCGCGCCATGCCTGCATGGCGGCTGACCACCGTGCGCACAGCCGAGCCGGCACCCGAAAACTTGATCGCGTTGGACAGCAGGTTGGTCAGAACCTGGACGAGGCGATCGGCATCGGCCAGGACCTGCATGCCGGGATCGAGCACATCGAGCTTCAGGCTGATGCCATGGCGCAGCGCATACGCCTGGTTCAGGTCCGTGGTGGCCGTGACCAGATCGTCAAGGAGCACCGCCTCCATGCGCAGGGGGATGGTTCCCGATTCAATTTTCCCGATATCGAGAATATCGTTCACCAGGCGCCCCAGGCGTTCAGTATTGTTGTAGGCGATTTCGACCAGACGCAGCGCCTTGGCGGGCAACACGCCCGCCGCGCTACCGGCCAACAGGCGCAACGAACCGCTGATTGCCGTCAGCGGCGTGCGCAGCTCATGGCTGACCGTGGATAGGAATTCGCTCTTCATGGTTTCCGTGCGCTTGCGCTCAGTGGCGTCGCGTACCGAAACCACCACCGCCCGGCGCCCGAACAACTGGATTTCGCTCAGCGCGATATCCACCGGGAATTGCCCCGAGACGGCATGCACGCCGATGGACTCGATCACCCGGCCTATGCCCTCGCGGGCCTCGACACTCAGGTTCAAGCCTTCCTCGCCCTCGACGATTTCGGGCAATACGGAGGATACGTGCTTGCCATGTATGGCGTGAACCGAACACCCGAACAGAATGCAGGCGGCGGGGTTGATGCGGTCGATGTCGCCACGTTCGTTGACCGAAAGAATCCCGTCGATCGCGCCATCGAAAATGGCTTTGCTGCGCGTGAGCGCATCGCTGCGCGAATCCAGTATGCGTTGGCGCTCGGCCGCATGCGAAAGCTGCAGAGCTGCGGACTCGGCCAGGATCGCAAGGGTGTCAGCGTCGGTGGCACGGGCATCGGTTTGCAGCAATACCGCCCCGATCTGAGTGCGGAAATCCCACACGGGTATGTGCACCTGCAGCCCGGTACCGGCTGGCCGCACGTCGATGGCGCGGCCCTGATACCAGATGTCGTCGGGATCAGGCGCCGCGCTATCGCCCGGCGGCCAAGCCAGCAAGCGGTCCTCGACGGCGTTGAGCGATGCGACACGCCAGATGGCCGCCCCGCTGCGGGCGTCGAGCAATTGGGCCAGTGCGGACAGGGTATCGGCCAGCGCGACCGGGAACTCGCTGGCCAGACCGGCGGCTTCGGCAATGCGCTGCAAGCCGTAGGCCCGATGACGCTCGACCCGCAGATCGGCCTCGATACGCAACCGTTGCCGCAGGCGCAGCAGCACGCTGCTGCCGACCCCCACTACCGTGGCCACTATCGCGGCAATCAAGGCCAGCACCAACTGCCGGAACCGCGAGGCGTGACGCTCTTCCCTGGCAAACTGCCGTACGCTCTCGGCTTCCACTGCGGCCAGCAAGTTGTCGATCTGCACCCCCAGGCGATCCATGATCTCCCTGCCCTCGCCCGTGCGAACGAGCTGCATCGCGGCCTCGGACCCCTTGGTCTCCAGGTTCTCGAGCACGGAGGTCAAATGGCGCATTTTTTCCGTGCTCAAGGCATCGACCCTGTCGACCATCGCCAACAGCGAAGGAGTATCGGAGAAAGTCTTGCGTAAACGGTCGATGCCGGGTTGGCGCTCGGCCAGGGCGCGCACGTAGGGGCGCAGGAACACCGGATCATCCGAAATGAGATAACCACGCTGGCCGGCCTCGGCCTGCTGCATCAGCACGTGCACATCCAGGATATCCGCGCGCGCAGCAAACGAGCGATGCAAGGCATCGCGGGAAAGCCCGGCGTCGTTGCTCTGCCTGAGAATGAGGGCAACGGCGGCAACGGCCAGTGCGGCGATGATCAGGATACCCGTGGCGGCTTGCAGGATCAGGCGGTGCTCTCGTGAGCTTTTTTTCATGAACCATCTTGTCGTTGCGCATGGCCCGGGTTTGGACCATGCCGGCAACCTGCAAGAATAGCAGCGGGAGCCAGCGCCCCCGCCAGGGGCGGGATCAGGCACCCAGCGACGAAGCCGGACCGAAGAACTCGTATCGGCACTGCTCGCCAGGTATGCCCAATGCCGCCAGGCTGGACTTCACCTGGGCCATGAAGGGCTTGGGTCCAAGGAAGTAAGCGTCGATGTCGCGCTCGGCAGGCAGCCAGGCTTCCAGGGTCTGGCGGTTGAGAAACCCTACCGCATCGGCCTCGTCGCCTTCCCTGGGTTCGCTGTAGCAGAAGTAGCGCTGGATCTGGGGATAGCGCGCGCGCATGTCGTCCACCCACTTGCCAAACGCATGTACCCCCGCATGGCGTGCGCAATGGATGAAATGCACGGGCCGCCCGGTGGCTGCCGCCGCTTCGAGCATGGCCAGGGCGGGCGTGATGCCTACGCCCGCAGTGATCAGGGCCAGCGGCTTATCGGAATCCTGCAACACGAAATCGCCTGCTGGCGGGAAAAGCTCCAGCGTGTCTCCTTGCCGCACCTGGTCGTGCAGGTAGCGCGACACCTTGCCTTCGGGCTCGCGCTTGACGCTGATGCGATAGGCCGTGCCGTTGGGCGCAGCCGAAAGCGAATAGTTGCGGCGCATTTCCTCGCCGTCTATGACCATGCGCAGGCCGATGTACTGCCCCGGCGTGTAGGCTGGCAGCGCCCCCGCTTCCTCGGGTTCCAAGTAGAAGGAAGTGATCTCGTCACTTTCCTTTTCCTTGCGGGCGACACGAAACTGGCGGCTGCCGCGCCAGCCGCCCGGTGCGGCAGCGGTCTTGGCGTAGATGTCTTCCTCGGCCTGGATCAGGATGTCGGCCAGTTGCTGGTAAGCCGCGGCCCAGGCCGCAATCACCTCGTCATTGGCGACTTCCGCGCCCAGCACCTCGCGGATCGCGCGCAGCAAGCAGGCGCCGACGATGGGATAGTGCTCCGGCAAGACCTGCAGCGACACATGCTTGTTGATCACCTGCGACACCAACGGACCCAGGGCCTCCAGCTGGTCGATATGGCGGGCATACATCAACACACCCGCGGCCAGGGCCCGTGGCTGATCGCCACTGGCCTGATGGGCCTGGTTGAACAAGGGGCGCACCTGGGGATATTCGCTGAGCATCACCTGGTAGAAATGCGTGGTCAGCGCCTCGCCCCCCTCTTCCAGCAAGGGAACCGTAGCTTTCACGATGGTGCGTTGTTGTGCGGACAGCATTGCAGAAATCTCCATAAAGGGTTCGAGGCGTTGGGCAGGCCCCAGGCCTGAACGACTCCCCTGATATAGAGCACTAACCGTGCCATGTTTTTTTATTTTAAAAATCAAATACATACATAAAATGCAGTCGAATTGACTATATCAAATAAAATGTCAAAATGACTTCAAAGGAGTCTGTATGACATCAAGCCCCATCTTGCGCGCCATGCTGCGCCTCACGGACGATCTCACCCGCGACATGCCCGAGGGCGAGCGCTACCAGCGGCTGCTGGAAACGCTCGCCGGCCTGATGCCCTGCGACGCCATCGCCCTGCTGCGGCTGGACGGCGCTCACCTGACGCCGCTTGCCGTGCATGGCTTGCGCCATGACACCCTGGGGCGCCGTTTCAAGATCGACGAGCATCCTCGGCTGGCTGCGATCCTGCGCAATGTCAGCGCCATCCGGTTTTCATCCGACAGCCAACTGCCCGATCCCTACGACGGCCTGGTGGAAAACCAGCACGGCCACCTGGATATCCATGACTGCCTGGGCTGCACCCTGTTCATCGACGACAGGCCCTGGGGGGTGCTGACCCTGGATGCCCTAGAGCCTGCCCGCTTTGGCGCAATCGATCTGGAAACACTGGACGCCTTTGGCCGCCTGGCCGCGGCTACCGTCAAGGCGGTAGACCGCATGGATGCCCTGGCGCGCCGCGCCGAGGACGAGCGCCAGCGGGCCGACAGCTATCGGGACACCGCAACCCAGGCTCAGGCCCACGAAATGATAGGCAAAAGCGCGGCCCACCTGCATCTGCTGGCTGAAATCGACATGGTGGCGGCCAGCGACCTGACCGTCCTGATCACCGGCGAAACCGGTGTCGGCAAAGAGCTGGTGGCGCAAGCCATCCATGCGCACTCGCCACGCTACCAGCGCCCGCTTGTCAGCATCAACTGCGCGGCCCTGCCCGAAAACCTGGTGGAAAGCGAATTGTTCGGCCATGTCCGCGGCGCTTTCTCCGGCGCGGTCAACGACCGCCGGGGCAAGTTCGAACTAGCCGAAGGCGGCACCCTGCTGCTGGACGAAGTCGGCGATCTGCCCCTGGTCGTGCAAGCCAAGCTGCTGCGGGTACTGCAAACCGGCCAGTTGCAGCGCCTGGGCTCGGACCACGACCATCATGCGGATGTGCGCATCCTGGCGGCGACCAACCGCGACCTGGCCCAGGACGTGCGACAGGGGCGATTTCGGGCCGACCTTTACCACCGCCTGAGCGTCTACCCCCTGCTCGTGCCGCCACTGCGTGAGCGCGGACGCGACGTCCTGTTGCTGGCCGGCTATTTCCTCGAGCAATACCGCCCCCGCCTGCGGGTTCGCGCCTTGCGCCTGAGCCACGACGCCCAGGCCGCCTTGCTGGCCTATGGCTGGCCCGGCAATGTGCGCGAACTCGAGCACCTGATAGGCAGGGCAACCCTGAAAGCCATGGCCAGGATGCCGGACCGCACGCGCACGCTGACAGTCGAGGCTATCGACCTGGACCTTGCCCCCGGCGCGCCGCTTGCCACAGCTGCAGCCATGTCGCCCACAGCCGTGCCAGCCACCGTCGATCTTCGGGCAAGTGTGGAAGAATTTCAGCGTGGCCTGATCGCCCAGGCCCTGCAACAGCAGTCAGGCAACTGGGCCGGAGCGGCCCGCGCGCTGAACCTGGATCGCGCAAATCTGCACAGACTGGCGAGCCGGCTGGGGCTCAAGCAGCACTAGGGGCCACAACAAGCGGCGACCTGATCCGGGCCGCGTCGCCTGGGAACATTCGGGGGGCATGTAACTTGCTGTGGCTATATCAGGACCATAAGGCCAGCCACAGGAGACACCGTGATCCAGCCGCCGCACCCCGTTCGCCCGGCAGCGCAGGGCGCCTGCCTGGCGTCTTGGCAGCATGCGCTGTGGCTTATCACCTATGGCCTGCTGGCCTGCCTGTTGGGCGCCGCCGCGCACGCGCAGTCAGCGGCCACACCATCCCTGACAGGACAGGCAGTGCTGCTGGAGGTGTCGGGCGCCATCGGCCCGGCCACCACCGAGTACCTGGAGCGCAGCATGACCCGCGCGGTGGACGGCGGAGCCACCCTGATCATCATCCGCCTGGACACTCCGGGCGGCCTGGTGTCCTCGATGCGGGACATCAACCGCGCAATTCTGGCCTCGCCCATTCCCGTTATTACCTACGTGGCGCCCAGCGGCGCCCAGGCCGCCAGCGCCGGCACCTACCTCGTCTATGCCAGCCATCTTGCCGCCATGGCGCCCGGCACCAACCTGGGCGCGGCCACGCCGGTACAGATGGGCGGCGCGCCGCCAGCCAAGCCCGAGGACACCGAAGAGGGCAAACCCCCGCAGCCCGACCCACACAGCGCCAAGGCCGAAAACGACGCAGTGGCCTACATCCGCAGCCTGGCCGCCCTGCAGGGGCGCAACGCCGACTGGGCCGAGAGCGCCGTGCGCCAGGCCGCCAGCCTGCCGGCGCAACAGGCACTCGAGCAAGGCGTGGTGGAAATCATTGCCCTGGACCTGGACGACTTGCTGGCCAAGATGGACGGCCGCAGCGTCCAGTTGCATGGCAAAGCCGTCACGCTATCCACCCAAGGGCTGACCGTGACCGCGATCGAGCCCAATTGGCGGGCACGCCTGCTGGCGGCGATTACCAACCCCAACCTGGCCTATATCCTGCTGTTGCTGGGCATCTACGGCATCGTCTTCGAGCTGATGACCCCGGGTGCCATTTTCCCCGGCACCCTGGGTGCGATTGCCCTCATCACAGCCTTGCTGGCTTTCAATATGCTGCCCATCAACTTCGCCGGCATCGGCCTGTTGCTGCTGGGCATAGCGCTGATGGTGGCCGAAGCCTTCGTCTCGTCCTTCGGCCTGCTTGGCATAGGCGGGCTGCTGACCTTTGCCATCGGTTCATTCTTCCTCTTCGATGGCAGCACGCCCGGTTTTTCCCTATCACCGCTGGTGATCGTGGTGGCCGCGCTGGCCAGCCTGGTGCTGCTGGCCCTGATGATGACCTCGGTTCTGCGCGCACACCGCCGCAAGGTGGTAAGCGGGGACGAAGCCCTGGTCGGCAGCATCGGCCAGGTACTGCGCTGGTCGGGTACGCAAGGGCTGGTGCTTGCCCATGGCGAAACCTGGCAGGCCCGCTGCAGCCAGGCTTTGCAGCCCGGCGCGACGGTACGCATCACCCAGCGCGAAGGCCTGGTTATTTCTGTCGTTCCGCACGCCGACAACGCCACCCAAGGAGGCTGACATGGCATGGATTCCCTATCTGGTCATACTGGTTCTGATCGTCGGCATTGTGCTGACCGCGGTGCGCATACTGCGCGAATACGAGCGCGGCGTCGTGTTCACCCTGGGCCGCTTTACCGGCGTGAAGGGCCCGGGCCTGATACTGCTCGTGCCTTTCGTGCAGCAACTGGTACGCGTGGATCTACGGGTGCTGGTGCTGGACGTTCCCAGCCAGGACGTGATCTCGCGCGACAACGTCTCGGTCAAGGTGAACGCGGTGCTGTATTTTCGGGTGGTGGACGCGGACAAGGCCGTGATCCAGGTGGAAAACTATATGGAGGCCACCAGCCAGTTGGCCCAGACCACGCTGCGCTCGGTGCTGGGCAAACACGAACTCGACGAAATGCTATCCGAGCGCGACAAACTCAACGACGACCTGCGCTCTATCCTGGACGCCCAGACCGACAGTTGGGGGATCAAGGTAGCCAACGTGGAAATCAAGCATGTGGATATCGACGAGAGCATGATACGCGCCATTGCACGCCAGGCCGAAGCCGAACGCAACCGGCGCGCGCGCATCATCAACGCCGAGGGCGAGCACCAGGCCGCCGAAATGTTGGTACAGGCTGCAACCGTACTGGCCAGGCAGCCCGAAGCCATGCAGCTGCGGTATTTGTCCAGCCTGTACGACATTGCCGGCGACAAGAGCTCGACCATCGTCTTTCCGGTGCCGATAGACATGCTCAAGGGCATCATGGATACGGCACTGACTCGGAAAAGCTGAAGCATCCCAGGCAGACCGGATTGCCTGGGATGCGGGCAAGATCGGTTAAATATCCACGCAAATCTTGCCGAAGTGCTTGCCCGATTCCTGGTGGCGGAAAGCGTCGGCAAGGTCTTGCAGCGCAAAGTGGCTATCTATCACCGGCTTGATGCCATTGGCCTCGATGGCACGCACCATGTCCTGCTGCTGTTGGCGGCTGCCTACTGTGAGCCCTTGCAGGCGCACTTGGTTGCGCATCAAGAGCGCAGTGGGGATCTGGCCCGAAAGACCGGTAAGCACACCTATCAGCGCAATATGCCCGCCCACGCTGCAGGCGGCGATGGATTGCGGCAAGGTGCCCGGCCCGCCAACTTCCACGACATGATCCACGCCACGCCCACCGGTGAACGCCCGGGCTGCCGCCCCCCACTTTTCCTCGCGCTTGTAGTTGATCAGGTGATCGGCGCCCAGGGCGCGCAAGCGTTCGAGTTTTTCGTCCGACGACGAGGTGGCAATGACCGTGGCCCCGGCGGCCTTGGCGAACTGCAGGGCAAATACCGAGACCCCGCCGCTGCCCTGCACCAGCACCACCTGGCCCGGCAGGATGGGGCCATCCGCGACCAGGGCACGCCAGGCGGTCAGCCCGGCGCAGGTTAGCGTGGCCGCCTCGGCATCGGAGTATCCGGCCGGCGTGCGGGTCAGTGCGGTATGCGGCAGGGTGACGTACTCGCGCGCAAAGCCGTCGATGGAATCGCCCGGCACCTGGCGCATCCCCGAAGGCAGGGGCGACCCGGCCAGCCAGCGCGGAAAGAAGGTGCTGACGACCTGATCGCCCGGCTGCAGCTTCAGGTCGTCGTCGGCGACTGCGGGCCCGACTTCGACCACTTCGCCCGCCCCATCCGACATCGGGATGCGACCGTCGTCGCTGGGAATGTCACCCAACACGACCTTGTAATCGTGATAATTCAGCGAGCTGGCCCGCACGCGCACGGTAACTTCGCCCGGGCCGGGCTTGCGAACCTCATCGCTGCCCAAGGACAGGCGATCGAGCCCGCCGGGCTTGGCAAGTCTGATCGCCTTCATGAGCGTTCTCCGCTTTTCGCGTAGCTGGGCTCGCGCTTTTCCAGGAAGGCGGCGATGCCTTCGTTGAAGTCTTCGCCTTGCGCGCACAGGATCTGGTTGCGATCTTCCATGGCGATGGCCGATTCCATGCTGGGCGCATCGATGGCGTAACCCAGGGCTTCCTTGGTAAGCCGCAAGCCCAGAGGAGTGGCATGCAGCATGTCGGCGACCAGGGCGCGCGCCTCGGCCTCGATCTCGGGCAATTCACCGACCCGGCTGACCAGGCCCAGCTGCTGGGCGCGGGCGGCGTCGATGAAGCGGCCCGTCAGCATGTATTCGGCGGCAACCGAGCTGCCCACCATGCGCGGCAGGAAATAGCTGACACCGATGTCGCAGGCGCTCAGGCCAATGCGGACGAACGCGGCGTTCATGCGGGCGTCGGGTGTTGCCAGGCGGATGTCGGATGCCAGCGCCAGGGCAAAGCCACCGCCGGCGGCCGACCCGTTCACGATGGAAATAATGGGCTGCGGGCAACGGCGCATGGCGATCACGATGTCGCGGATGCTGCGTTGATGCGCCAGACCATCGGACACGCTGCGCTTGGTGCTGCCTCCCGCGGCGCGATCCTTGAGATCGAGCCCGGCGCAAAAGGCCCGGCCAGCGCCACGCAGCACCACCACCCGCACATCGGGCTGGCTATATAGCCGGGTAAAGAAATCAAATAGCTCGTGCACCAGGCCGTCGTTCAGGGCGTTCAGTCTTTCGGGCCGGTTCATGGTGGCCCAGACTGTTGCGCCTTCGCGCTGGACTTGCAGGTATTCGTAGGTCATGCGGGCTCCGTTCAAAGGCGCTTACAGGGCGCGGGAAATAACTTCCTTCATGATCTCGTTGGTGCCCCCGTAGATCCGGGCCACCCGCGCATCCACGTACATGCGCGCAATCGGGTACTCGTTCATGTAGCCATAGCCGCCGAACAATTGCAGGCACTCGTCGATGATCTTGCCCTGCAGGTCGGTGGACCACCACTTGAGCATCGAGGCGCCGGTGGCGTCCAGGGTACCCGCCATCAGCTCGTTGACGCAGCGGTCCACGAAAGTGCGCGCCACTTTGATCTGGGTGGCAACCTCGGCCAGCTTGAAACGGGTGTTCTGGAAATCGGCGATAGCCTGGCCGAAAGCCTGGCGCTCGCGCACATACGCCAGGGCCGATTCGTATGCGCCTTCCATGGCGGCGACGGCCTGCACGCCGATGATGGTGCGCTCGTAGGGCAGATCGGACATCAGCTGGAAAAAACCCTGGCCTTCGACGCCGCCCAGCACTGCATCGGCCGGCACCTTCACGTCGTCAAAGAACAGCTCAGCCGTGTCCTGGGCGGCCAGACCCATTTTGTCGAGCACGCGCCCTACCCGGTAGCCTTGCAGGCCCTCTGTTTCCACCAGCAGCAGCGACACCCCTCGCGCGCGCTGCTCGGGATCGGTCTTGGCCACCACGATCACCAACCCGGCCTGGCCGCCATTGCTGATGAAGGTTTTGGATCCATTGATGACATAGCCATCGCCGCGGCGCTCGGCGCGCGTGCGCACGGCCTGCAGATCGGAGCCGGTGCCGGGCTCGGTCATGGCGATGGCGCCGATGAGCTCGCCGCTGATCAGGCGCGGCAGGTAATGCTGCTTTTGCGCCTCGGTGCCATGATTGAGCAGGTAGTGCGCCACGATGCTGTGCACCGAGGTATTCATGCCATTGAGGGCGCGGCGGGAAGTCTCGTCATAGAAAATGGCCTCGTGGCGGAAGTCGCCACCCACGCCGCCATAGGCTTCGGGGATATCGGTGCACAGCAGACCCAGTTCGCCGGCGCGGCGCCAGATCTCGCGTCCGACGGTTTTTTCCTTGCGGGCGGCCTCGTCGGCCGGCGCCATTTCCGTCTCGAGAAAGCGCACCACCGTATCGCGATAGGCCGTCAGGTCTTCGTCCATCCAGGACGCGGTGAAGTCTATGGGCATAATGTCTCCGTGTGAGGCTGGCCGGTGCGATTCCAGGCGGCCGCCTATCTTGTCTGAATCGATTGATTATTGCGCATGTCGCCACCGCGTAGATCGTTCAAACCGACGATTCCGCCCGCTCGACTGCCGGAGCCCGCCCCTTATGTCCAGCGCCGCTGCTTTACCCATCCTGTATTCGTTTCGACGCTGCCCGTTTGCCATGCGGGCCAGACTGGCGCTGGCCGCTAGCCATACCCGGTGCGAGCTGCGCGAAATTGTGTTGCGGGCCAAGCCGGCGCAATTGCTGGAAGCATCGCCCAAGGGCACGGTCCCCGTGCTGGTGCTGCCCGCCGCCGGCGCGCCATCGGGGCAAGCCGCCGCCCAGGCCGCATCGGTGCAGATCCTGGAGCACAGCCTGGACATCATGCGCTGGGCGTTGGAGCGCAACGACCCCGAGCACTGGCTGCTGGCGCCCACTGGCACGCTCGACGACATGCTGGCGCTGATCGGCCAGTGCGACGGCCCTTTCAAGCAGGACCTGGACCGGTACAAGTATCCCGAGCGCTACCCAGACAGCGACCCCGTCGCGCACCGCAGCCAGGGCAGCGTCTACCTGCGGCGCCTGGATGGCATGCTGGCGAACCATCCCTACCTGTTCGGCGAGCGCCCCACCCTGGCTGACCGGGCCATTGCGCCGTTCGTGCGCCAATTTGCGCATACCGACAAGCCATGGTTCGGCGCCCAGCCCTGGCCCGCGCTGCAAGCCTGGCTGGAAGCGTTCCTGGCCAGCGCACTGTTCGAGCGCGTGATGCAGAAATACCCCCGCTGGGAAGCGGGTCATGAAATCGTGGTGTTTCCCCCGAGGCCTCCGGCGCCAGTCAACTCAACACACCTGGCATGAAAAACCGGGGTCAGACCCCGGTTTATAAAGGCCGGTTTGGACGGCCTTCGGGTGGGGTTTCACTCGCTGCACTGCACCTGCTTCTTGATTTCCTCGTGCCGGCGCGCCATTTCCTCGCGCAACAAGCGACGCTGGCGCGCGGCTTCGAATCGCTGGCGGGCCTCGAGTGACTCGGGCTTCAGGGGGGCAATCGCAGTGGGTTTGCCCTTTCCGTCCACAGCCACCATGGTGAAGTAGCAGCTATTGGTGTGCCGCACCATTTTCTTGCGAATGTCTTCGGTAATCACCTTGATGCCGATTTCCATCGAGGTGCGGCCGGTATAATTCACCGACGCAAGGAACGTAACCAGTTCGCCCACGTGAACAGGCTCGCGAAACACCACTTGGTCCACCGACAGTGTCACCACGTAGTGCCCGGCATAGCGGCTGGCGCAGGCGTAAGCGACCTGGTCCAGATGCTTCAGAATCGTGCCCCCATGGACATTGCCCGAGAAATTGGCCATATCCGGCGTCATGAGGATGGTCATGGAAAGTTCGTGGCTGGCAACATTCATCTGGATAGACCGCAAAGAAGGTACAGGCCGCGCTCGCGCGGCAAAGAAGCATTGTCGCACTGCCTGCCCGGACATGGGTCGCCTCTGCCTGACAACGCGGACCAAGATGGCGTACGATCCGAAAGTTGCGCCCGGCGCGCCGGGCCAAATCACATCAGGAGCGCCATACTCATATGATCAACAAATTCAGGGATTCGGTCGAAGAGGCCGTAGCCGACATCCGCGACGGCAACACCGTGCTCGTCGGAGGCTTTGGTGGCGCAGGATCGCCCACCGAACTCATACACGCGCTGATCGACCAGGGTGCGCGCGAGCTCACGGTGGTCAACAACAACGCGGGCAACTTTGAAACCGGGCTGGCCGCGCTGATCAAGGCCGGACGCGTGCGCAAGATGATCTGCTCGTTTCCGAAGGCATCGCACTCGTGGGTCTTCAACGATATGTACAAGGCTGGACGTATCGAGCTGGAATGCGTACCCCAAGGCACGATCGCCGAGCGCCTGCGCGCAGCGGGCGCCGGTCTGGGCGGGTTCTATACGCCCACCGCGTACGGCACCGACCTGGCCAAGGGCAAGGAAACCCGTGAAATCGATGGCCGAAACTACGTGTTCGAGCTTCCCTTGCATGGCGACTTCGCACTGGTGCTGGCCGAAAAAGCCGATCGCTGGGGCAACCTGG
The DNA here is from genome assembly GCA_040392445.1 of Verticiella sediminum. GTDB lineage: Bacteria > Pseudomonadota > Gammaproteobacteria > Burkholderiales > Burkholderiaceae_B > Verticiella > Verticiella sediminum_A. Next base: position 24,828 of record JBEBVZ010000005.1, on the reverse strand, counting down.
TGTATCGCAAGTCTGCTCGCAACTTTGGCCCGATCATGTGCATGGCGGCCAAGACCACGGTTGTGCAGGTACGCCAGTTCGTAGAGCTGGGCGAGCTCGACCCCGAGTGCATCGTCACCCCCGGCATCTTTGTCCAGCGTGTGGTTCGCGTTGAGAACCCCCAAATTTCGACCTGAGGAACACCCATGATTCAAGCCCGTAGCCGCGACCAGATGGCACAACGCCTGGCGCAAGACATTCCCGACGGCAGCTATGTGAATCTTGGCATCGGCCTGCCCGAGCTTGTCGGCAACTTCCTGCCGGCCGACCGCGAAATCATTTTGCACAGCGAAAACGGCATCCTGGGCATGGGCCCCGGCCCCGCCGAGGAAGATATCGATTTCGAGCTCATCAACGCCGGCAAGAAGCCCATTACCCTGCTGACCGGCGGCGCCTTCTTCCATCACGCGGACTCGTTCACCATGATGCGCGGCGGCCATCTGGATATTTCCGTGATGGGTGGCATGCAGGTCTCGGCCACCGGCGACCTGGCCAACTGGTCGCTGGGCAAGCCCGGCGAGCCCCCCGCCGTGGGCGGCGCCATGGATTTGGCCGTGGGTGCCCACAAGGTGTATATCCTGATGGAGCACAATGCCAAGAACGGCACGCCCAAGATTGTCGATAAATGCACGCTTCCCCTGACCGGCGTCGGCTCGGTAGACCGGATCTACACCGATCTGGCGGTTATCGAAGTCACCCCGCAGGGCTTGCAGGTGATCGACATGGTGCCTGGGCTAAGCTTTGAAGAGCTGCAGGAACGCACCGGCGCCAAACTGACTGACGCACGAACCTGAAGTACACGATTGCGGCAGGCCCCGCACCCGGCGTGCGGGGCCGATACCTAAAAAAACTGCACGAGACACATCATGGCTTCCTTCCAGTTTTGCCCCCAATGCGCTGCCCGCCTGGAATATCGCTCGATGGGCGGGTTCGAACGCGGCCTTTGCCCGGACTCGGCCTGTGGTTATATCAATTGGGATAACCCCACGCCTGTCGTGGCGGCCGTCGTGGAATACGATGGCGGGCTGATACTGGCGCGCAACGTGCAATGGCGCCCCGGCACCTTCGCGCTGATCACCGGTTTTCTTGAAAAAAACGAAGATCCGGCCCAAGCCGTGGCTCGGGAAGTCAACGAGGAACTGGGCTTGCGTGCAGTCCAGGCGCCGACTCTTATCGGCCACTACACCTTCGAGCGCATGAACCAGTTGATCATTGCGTATCACGTGAAGGCCGAAGGCGAGGTCGTGCTGAACGAAGAGCTGGCCGAATGGCGCTATGTGCGTTTTGATCGCGCCAAATATTGGCCTGCCGCCACCGGCCTGGCCTTGCGCGACTGGCTGCGCTCGCAAGGCTACGATCCGCAGGAATCCGGGCCGCTGAATGCGCGCCCCGAAATGCCAACCTGACAAGCACCCAGGCCTGGCTGTCGCCTGAAGGAACTGCGCTTTTTCCTCAGGTGGCGGCTCGGCCGGGCCGGCACTGCCTGCGCCAACAGCGCCAGCATCAACGCCCCGCCGTCCCTGGGACAACGGGGCGTTTTGCCGTCATACCAGCAAGGTAAGCACGGTTGCCGCCAGCACTGTGCCTGCGGTGCAGAAAAGCCAGTTGCGGCGCAGGCTGATGTCATACACGCTGATGGCGGCATATCGGCTTGCCGTCATGCTAAGCATGGAAAACGGCGCCATGGTGCTGGCTATGCTCCAGCCGGCCAGCAACGCGCTGAAATGCGGCAGCAGCGGCAATTGCAGCGCCTCGGGCGTGAAGGTGGAACTGAGCAGCACTACCGACAACACCGGATGGATGCCCACGCACGACAAGGCGATGATGCTGAGCATCAGGGAAAGAATGCTCAGCATGGGATGGCCAGATACCAGGCTGGCGGCGGCGGCAATCCATTCACGCGGGATGGAGTCGGCAATAACCGTACCGCCACAGCCGGCGACCAGGAACAGCATGAATTCGGGCGCAAACACGCGCAGCATGGCGACGTCTTCCATCAGGCCGCGCCAGGCCGAACCCAGCGAACGCTGCCGGCCGCCCAGAACATAATGCAGGCCCAGGGCAACTGCGGGCGCCAGCATGGAAATCGCCGCGGATACAGGCAGGTGCAAGGCTGCCGCCAGGCCCATGGCGACACTGAAGAAAGCCAGCAAGGCCACCAGGACACCGGCGGCCGTCCTTCGCACATCGGCGGGCACATCCGCTGCGGCTTCGCCGGCGGCCTGCGGGCGCGGCTGCAAGCGACGGTAGTCGATCACCATGCTGAGCAGGATAGTCGCGATGGCCAGGCCTATCCCCACCGGCAGGACGGTGGACCAGGACAACTGGGGATACAAGGCCAGCAGGATGACCATATTGCCAAAGGTCGGGCTCCATAGCGTGGCCGCCGAGAAGCTGCGCCCGATGGCGGTGAACAGGGCGATACGGTCGCCCTCGTTCTTGTCCTGGCTGTGCGCGGCCACGCTGAACAGCATATGCACCCCGGCGAAGCCCAGCATGCAGGGCAGGATCTGACCCGAAATGGCAAGCAGGATGTAGCGGCGACGATAGCTCTGCACCAGCAGGTAGGAAGTCAGTTTCTTGAGTGCGGGGCTGCGCAGGGCCGCGCGCGCCAGCAGCGATACGCTGGCCATCACCGAGCTGATCATGGCGCCGATATAGACGCCGCGCTCCAGGCTTTGCATGCTGGCGCCGCCAAACGGCCACACCACGATGGCGACCGCGCCCAACACGGTACAGATGGTGACGATGCTGCGCGGGATGGTGCGGCGCTCGGCCACGATGAAGAGCCCGGCCGACAACGCAAGGCCCCAGAAGAGGATGTCGGGGCCGCCCAGCAGATGCCACAGGTTGAAGACGACAATCGCCGCCACCAATACCGGGCTGCCAGGAAAGCCGCGGTAAGTGTTAGTTGGTTCGCCTGCCATCAGTCGTACTCCGGATCCATCTTTTTCTTAGCAACCGGAACCAACCATCGATGACACCGGATCAAAACAGCCGTGCGCCAAGCCTTGAAAGCGTCGGCACCACCGCGAGGGCGCTTATGGTACCGCCATTGACGAGCGTCCGCTTAAGCGGACGGAACCATAAACCGGGGTCAGGCCACGGTTTTATGCACCCAGCCCCCGCCGGGCAGCTTCCTGCATCCTGGCGGGGCGGTGCCTGGCCGCCCCGCTGGTCATGCCTTCACTTCGCGAAATCCGGCTGGGCGGCCGGGGCCGCCTGCTTGAACGCCGGCTGCGCCTCGCAATGCCGGTACACGGCCATCACACGGGGAAAGGCTGAAGTGTCGCAGTTCATGCGCAGGGCGTTGGCCACCTGGGGCACGAGGCAGCAGTCGGCCATGCTGGGCGTCTCGCCAAAGCAGTAAGGCGCACTGCCATGGCGCTCGAGCAGGCGCTCGACGGCGGCCAGGCCTTCGGCGATCCAATGCGCATACCAGGTGTTTTTCTGCTCTTCACTGATGCCCAGCTCGTCTTTCAGATAGCGCAGGATGCGCAGGTTGTTGACGGGATGGATGTCGCAGGCGATGGCGTACGACACTTCCAGAACACGGGCGCGCGCTATCGGATCCGATGGAATCAGCGGCGTCTGCGGATAGGTCGCATCGAGATAATCGATGATGGCCAGCGACTGGCCCAGGTCGGTGTCGCCGTCGACCAGCAATGGCACGTTGGCCGACGGGTTGAGCGCCACGAACTCGGGTGTGCGGTGGGCCATCTTGCGAATATCCACCGGCATGTAGTCGTACGCGATGCCCTTGAGCGCCAGGGCGATGCGCACGCGATACGACGTCGAGCTATTGAAGAAGCTGTGAAGTTGCATGGCGGCTTACTCCACGCGCACCGACAGCGTCGCCAAGCCGGCCACGCCGCCTTCCAACAGGTCGCCGGCCACAACCGGGCCTACGCCTTCGGGTGTGCCGGTATAGATCAGGTCGCCCGGCTCGAGGCGGAAAAACTGCGACAGGTAGGCAATGGTTTCGGCCACCGACCAGATCAGCTCATTGGTGGAGCTACGCTGCTTGTCCTGGCCGTTTACCTTCAGCCACAGTTCGGCGTCGCCCTGGTGGCCAACCTTTTCAACGGTATGCAAGGGGCTGATCGGCGCGCTTTGGTCAAAGGCCTTGCCGATTTCCCACGGGCGGCCGGCTTCGCGCATTTTGGTCTGCAAATCGCGGCGGGTCATGTCCAGGCCCACGGCGTAGCCAAATACGTGTTCTAGCGCCTGCTCTTGCGCAATATTGAAGCCGCCGCGGCCTATGGCCACCACCAGCTCGATTTCATAGTGGTAGTTGCTGGTCTGGGCGGGGTATTGCAGCTTGAGGGTCTGGCCTTCGGCTACCGGCACGACGGCGTCGCCGGGTTTGCAGAAAAAGAACGGCGGCTCGCGATTGGGGTCCGAGCCCATTTCACGCGCATGCGAGGCATAGTTGCGGCCCACGCAGTACACCCGACGCACGGGAAACTGGCGATCGTCTCCGGCAACGGGTACGGCAACGGGCTTCGAGGGTTCAAATACGTAGTCCATGGGGAACCTTGTAACGTTTGGATGCGCTCTTCGCGCAACAGATTGGGGGCGGCTGCACCGGACGATCGGCGTGACGCCGCTTGACGCCATCCCTGGCATCGAGTCCGCCATGGCGGACAAGCTGGTCGAGCGCTTGGCGGCTGCATTCATAAGGATAATGGAAGATGGGCATGACGCCAGGACGACGATGGCCCACTGTCGTTTCCCAAGACCTTGCCCCGTCGAGCGCCAACCGGTACGCGACTGCGGGCACCGTGAAACCTCGGATTGAACAAGCCACGGCTTCGCAGTACCGTACAAGGCATCCGACGAGGCCAGGCCCATGACCCAATACTCCGAGTTTTACCAAGCGTCCATCCAGAACCCCGAGGCTTTCTGGGCCGAGCAGTCCGAGCTCATTACATGGCGGCAAAAGCCGCAACAGATCTGCGACTACAGCCAGCCGCCGTTTGCCCGCTGGTTCGTGGGCGGCACCACCAACCTGTGCTTCAACGCGATCGACCGCCACCTGCCCGAGCGCGCCGACCAGCGCGCCCTCATCTTCGTTTCCACCGAAACCGACCAGGAACAGGTTTACACCTTTCGCGAGCTGCATGCCGAAGTTCAGCGCATGGCGGCGGCACTGCAAGAACAGGGAGTGCAGAAAGGCGATCGCGTCCTGATCTACATGCCCATGATTGCCGAGGCCGCGTTTGCCATACTGGCCTGCGCGCGTATCGGCGCCATCCACTCGGTGGTATTTGGCGGCTTCGCCAGCGGCTCTCTGGCTACGCGCATAGAAGACGCCAGCCCCAAAGCCATCGTCAGCGCCGATGCCGGTTCGCGCGGTGGCAAGGTCATTGCCTACAAACCGCTGCTGGACGAAGCCATCCGCCTGTCGACGCACAAACCCCAGGCCGTCATCCTGGCGGACCGCGGGCTCGCGCCCATGACGCTGGAGCCCGGCCGCGACCTGCTCTGGGCCGACCTGCGGCAGCGGCACCACGACGCCCAGGTGGATTGCGTGTGGGCAGAGGCCACCGACCCCAGCTACATCCTGTACACCTCGGGCACCACCGGCAAGCCCAAGGGCGTGCAGCGCGATACCGGCGGCTATGCCGTGGCGCTGGCCAGCAGCATGAAATACATTTTCTGCGGCAAGCCGGGCGAAACCTTCTTTTGCACCAGCGACATCGGCTGGGTCGTGGGGCACAGCTACATCATCTACGGACCGCTGATTGGCGGCATGGCTACGCTCATGTACGAAGGCTTGCCCACCCGCCCCGATGGCGGCATCTGGTGGCAATTGGTCGAAAAGTACAAGGTCACCGTCATGTTCAGCGCACCCACCGCGGTGCGCGTGCTGAAAAAACAGGATCCCGCCCTGCTCACCAAATACGACCTGTCCAGCCTGCGGGCCCTCTTTCTTGCCGGCGAACCGCTGGATGAACCCACTGCGCAGTGGATCAGCCAGGGGCTGGGCAAGCCCATCATCGACAACTACTGGCAAACCGAAACCGGCTGGCCGATTCTTACCCTTTGCAATGGCGTCGAACCCAGCGTCGGCAAGTTCGGCTCGCCCGGCAAGGCGGTCTATGGCTACCAGGTCAAGCTGTTCGACGACCAGACCGGACAGGAACTGACCGGGGCCAACCAGAAAGGCATAGTCGCCATCGAAGGCCCCTTGCCGCCGGGCTGCATGCAAACCATCTGGCGCGACGACGAGCGCTTCGTCAAAACCTACTGGTCCAGCGTGCCGGGCCGGCAGGTCTACAACACCTTCGACTGGGGCATCCGCGACAAGGACGGCTTTTTCTTCATCCTGGGTCGCACGGACGACGTCATCAATGTGGCCGGCCATCGCCTGGGCACGCGCGAAATCGAGGAAAGCATTGCCGGCCACCCCGGCATCGCCGAAGTGGCCGTCGTCGGCGTCGCCAACGAACTCAAGGGCCAGGTCGCCATGGCCTTTGCCATTCCCAGGTATGCCGAGGTCATGCAGGACGCCGCCGCCATGCTGCAGCTGGAAGGCGAAGTCATGCAGGCAGTCAGCAACTCGCTGGGCGCGCTGGCGCGACCGGATCGGGTGCGCTTTGTCTCGGTCCTGCCCAAAACACGCAGCGGCAAGCTGCTGCGCCGCGCGGTGCAAGCCGTCTGCGAGGGCCGCGACCCGGGCGATCTGACCACGCTGGAAGACCCTGCCGCGCTGCAGCAGATCCGCGACCTGGTCGCGGGTTAGTCCGTCCGATAGGCAAAGTCCCCGAACGCGAACGCGCAATCCTGGATTGCGCGTTCGCGTTCGGGTGGGCAACGATATCGGCCGATGGCCCACAAAATCAGTGCGCCATCGTTCGTCTATTATTTAGATACTACTAAATTAGTAAAATCTAATTTAATATACGGCATGACATCAAGCAATAAAAACCCTCTATTCATGCAGGAAGGGACGTCGAAAGCGGCCGCCTTGCTGCGTGCCGTCGGCAACGAGCACCGGCTGCTGGTGCTGTGCCTGTTGATTGAACACGGCGAAATGTCCGTCGGCATCCTCAATGAATACGTCGACTTGAGCCAGTCCGCGCTATCCCAGCACTTGGCCAAGATGCGGGAAGAAGGCTTGGTCACATTCAGGCGCGAGGCGCAGACCCTGCACTACCGCATCGACAACCCGGACGTGGCCCGGCTCGTGACCACGCTCAAGGAAATTTTCTGTCCATGACCGTTGCCAGGAATCACATCAAATGTCTCTGAAGCCACTTTCTCCTCAGGCTGTCCGTGAATACCTGGATCAGGGAGCCATACTCGTGGACATTCGCTCCGCGGACGAACATGCCCGTGAGCGCATTGCACAGGCCCGCCATATACCGATGTCTCGGTTAGCCGGGGATGCCGCGGCCTTCAAGGACGCGAAGGCGCTTATCTTTCATTGCCGCTCCGGCAACCGCACGAAAATGCACGCGCAAACGCTGAGCACCCACGCGCCACGCGAAGCCTATGTGCTCGAAGGCGGCCTGGATGCCTGGAAGAAGGCCGGGCTTGCCGTTGTGGTCGATGCCTCTCAACCACTGGAGTTGCAACGTCAAGTCCAGATCGCGGCGGGTTCCATGGTTGTGCTCGGTACCGTACTGGGGGCCACGGTCTCGCCGTGGTTCCATATGCTGCCAGGCCTGGTCGGAACCGGGCTGGTGTTTGCGGGAGTCTCCGGCTTTTGCGGACTGGCCCGCTTGCTCATGAAAATGCCGTGGAATCGAAAAGCCATGGCCACCTGAATGCAGTGGCAGGCCATGATGGAATAAAAAAGGTGGCTGACAAATAGCTGCCTAGTCAGCTACCATGGTTTCATGACGCCGCCCACCGCATCCGGCACCCCGGAAAACATCGCCCATTACCAAGGCGACCACCTGGTCGCCGAAGACAGCCTCGCCTATCTCGTCAAGCAGCTCTACCAGTCGCTGCAGCGCACGGTGGACAAGGAAATGGCGCCGCTGGACCTGACCGCCATGCAATGGCGGCCCCTGGCGCTGATCGCCAAGGGCTGGGCCGATAACCCGGTCGAGCTGGCGCGCTGCGCCGGCATGGACACGGGCGCCATGACCCGCGCCCTGGATCGCCTTGAAGCCAAGGGGCTGCTGCGCCGGTTGCGCTGCGATCACGACCGCCGGATGGTCAAGCTCGAGCTCACCGAAGAAGGCCGCGCCCAGGCCCAGCGCATACCCTACGCCCTGGCCGATGCCCAGAACCTGCATCTGAAAGACATTTCCCCCGAAGAGCTCGGCGGCTTTCTCTTGTTGATACGCCGCATGCTGGCCAACGGAGCACCCAATGAGTGAACGTCCGTCATCCCCGCCACCTTCCACGCACAACCCAACGATGCCAGAAATTGCCATGCCCACCCCCGCCCCGGACGCATCGCGATCACCCCGCAAGCGGCTACTGCTGATTGCCACCTTGATCTTTCTCGTAGCGGCAATTGCTTACGGCACCTGGTGGGCGCTGGTGGCGCGGCACTTCCAGAGCACCGACGATGCCTACGTCCACGGCGACCTGGTGCAGATCACACCGCAGGTCGCCGGTACCGTCGTCGCCATTCATGCCGACGATACCGACTATGTGGAAGCCGGGGTTGCGCTGGCCGAACTGGATCGGGCCGATGCCGAAGTCGCCCTTGAGCAGGCCCAGGCCACGCTGGCCCAGACCGTGCGCCAGGTCAGCACGCTGTACGCGCAGAACCACGGCCTGCAAGCCGATATCGAGGCGCGCCAGGCTCAGGCACAGCATGCTCGCACCGAACTTGCGCGCCTGCAAAACGACCTGAGCCGCCGGGAAGGCCTGGGACGCGCGGGCGGCATCAGCGGCGAAGAGTTGCTGCATGCGCGGGCGGCTGTCAAGAATGGCCAGGCGGCGGTTGCCGCCGCTGATGCGGCCACCAAAGCCGCGCAGGCCAATCTAGAGAGCAATTCTGCCCTGACCGCCAATACCACGGTGGCCGAGCATCCCAGCGTGAAACTCGCGGCCGCCAGCGTGCGCGAGGCTTATCTGGACCTGGCGCGCACCAGCCTACCGGCCCCCGTCTCGGGTTATATCGCGCGGCGCACCGCCCAGCTTGGGCAACGCATTGCCGCCGGCACGGCCCTGATGTCTGTAGTGCCGCTCGATCGCGTCTGGGTGGACGCCAACTTCAAGGAAGTCCAGATCGGCCAGATGCGCATAGGCCAGCCGGTGCGCCTGCATGCCGACATGTATGGCAAGAAAGTCACCTACCACGGCACGGTTGCCGGCCTGAGCGCGGGAACGGGCAGTGCGTTTGCCCTGCTGCCCGCGCAAAACGCCAGCGGCAACTGGATCAAGGTGGTCCAGCGCGTGCCGGTACGCATCGCCCTGGATCCCGAGGAACTGCGCGCGCACCCCCTGCGCCTGGGCTTGTCCATCCAGGCCACCGTGGATATTTCCGATACCAGCGGCCATGCCCTGGCCGGCCCCTTGCACAACAATAGCGCCTATGCCACCGCGGCATTCGACCAGACCACCAATCGTGCCGCATCGGACATGATTGCCGCCACGATCGCGGCCAACCTCTATCCTGTCGTGGCGGCGCCGGCGGCCACAGCCCTGCCCGCCAAGGATAGGCCGCCCCTGGCCAGCGGCAAGCCGCAATCGCGCGCCGGTGCAAGCGCCGGCAAGAAACCGGCATCGATGCCGCGCCGGCTGGCCGCCAGCCGCAACGCCAGCTGAACATGGCAACCGCGCCTCAGCTGGAATACCCGCCGCTGCAAGGCATGCAGCGCGCGCTGGGCACCATTGCCCTGTCGTCCGCAGTCTTCATGAACGTGCTGGACTCATCCATCGCCAACGTGTCGATTCCGGCCATCGCGGGCGACCTGGGCGCCAGCACCACCCAGGGAACCTGGGTCATTACCTCGTTTGCAGTGGCCAACGCCATCTCGCTGCCGCTGACCGGCTGGCTTACCCAGCGTATCGGCCAGGTCAAGCTGTTCGTATCGTCGGTGCTGCTGTTCGTGCTGACATCCTGGATGTGCGGTCTTGCCCCCAGCCTGGAAGCGTTGGTGTTCTTTCGGGTGCTGCAAGGGCTGGTGGCCGGCCCCATGATCCCGCTGTCGCAAACCCTGATGTTGGGCAGCTATCCCAAGGCCAAAGCCGGCATGGCGCTGGCCCTGTGGTCGATGACGACCCTGGTGGCGCCGGTTGCCGGGCCGCTGCTGGGTGGCTGGATTTCCGACAACTATTCCTGGCCCTGGATCTTCTATATCAACATTCCCGTGGGGCTGCTGGCAGCCTGGTCCAGCTTCAAGATTTTCCGGCATCGCGAATCGCCCACGGTGAAGATACCGGTGGACGGCGTCGGCCTGGCCCTGCTGATCATCTGGGTGGCGTCGCTGCAGACCATGCTGGACATGGGCAAGGAGCTGGGGTGGTTCGAAAGCACGCAGATCTGGCTGCTGGCAGTGGCCGCGGTCATCAGCTTCGTCTTCTTCCTGATCTGGGAACTGACCGAAAAGCACCCCATCGTCGATCTTCGCCTTTTCGCCAACCGTAACTTCACCACCGGCGTGGTGACCTTGTCGGTGGCCTACGGGGTCTTCTTCGGCACGGTGGTGCTGTTGCCGCTGTGGCTGCAGACCACCATGGGCTACACCGCCACCGATGCGGGCCTGGTGACCGCCCCAGTCGGCATCCTGGCCATTATCCTGACGCCCATCGTCGGCAAAATGCTGGCCACGAAAGACCCCCGCGTCCTGGTGAGCATCGCCTTCCTGATCTTTGCGGCGGTCAGCTACCTGCGCTCGGGCTTCAATACCCAGGTCGATATGCGCACCATCGTGATCCCCACCATCATCCAGGGCGCCGCCATGGCCGCGTTCTTCGTGCCCCTGGTGTCCATCACCATGTCGGGCCTGTCGCCGGACAAAATCCCCAATGCGGCGGGACTCTCTAACTTCGTGCGGATGACGGTGGGCGCCTTCGGCGTTTCTATGGTGACCACCACCTGGGAAGACCGCACCATCCTGCACCACGCCCGGCTTACCGAGAATATCTACCCCGGCAATCCAGTGGCGGACCAGGCGCTGGCGGGCTTGCAGGCCAGCGGTTTTTCGTGGGAACAGGCCCTGGCCACGCTGAACAATATGATCGACCAGCAGGCGGCCACGATGTCGGCCACGGACATCTTCTATGCCTCGACCGGCATCTTCATTTTGCTGATCGGCATGGTGTGGTTTGCCCGGCCCCAACGTGTCAGCGCAGACGCCAACGAAGCGGCGGCGGGCGCGCATTAAGGTCTGTTAACGCTCGCGCCGCCAGAGCGTTAACAGACCCTTAGGATGCAGAAACCGGCACGGCCTGGGCCACCCCGCCTGGGCAGCCCCCCTGGCGCAATACCGGGGCGGACCGTTCTGATCGGCGGCTCAGGCCACCGGGCGCACCGGGTCGCTACACCATTCGCTCCAGGAACCTGGGTACAGGCGCGAGCCGGTCAGCCCGGCGTATTCCATGGCGACCAGGTTATGGCAGGCGGTAATGCCCGAGCCGCACTGATGCACCACGGCCGAGGGTGCGGTCTGGCCCAGCAGCGCGGTAAATTCATCGCGCAAGACCGAAGGCTGCTTGAACTTGCCGCTGCTGTCCAGGTTGACCAGATGGGGACGGTTCAGCGCGCCCGGAATGTGGCCGGCCACCGGGTCCATGGGCTCGACTTCGCCCCGATACCGCGCCTGCGCGCGGGCATCGACGACCACGAACTCCGGTTTCGCCAGGTTATGCACGACCTCGCTGGTGGACACCGAGCCCGCCAACGAATTGCTCAACACCAGCGGACGAGCCGCCGCGCCCGGCAAAACCCTGTCGTCCAGCACCGTTGAGTCCAGCGGCAGGCCTGCCTGCTGCCATGCCTGCCAGCCGCCGTTGAGCACCGCCACGTTGGCAAACCCCAGCCAGCGCAGCATCCACCACAAACGCGATGCCATCGCACCGCCCTGGGCGTCGTAGGCCACGACCTGCGTATCGGCGCCGACCCCGGCCTGCACCATCAGATCGTGAAACACCTCGCGCGCCGGCAAGGGATGACGCCCGTTGGTCGACGTGCGCGCGCCCGCCAACTCGTGCTCCATGTCCAGGAAGACGGCTCCAGGGATGCGCGATTGCTGGTAGGCCTTCCAGCCGGCGTCGGCCTGTACCAGGTCATGGCGCACATCGAATATGCGCAGTTCGCTGGTGGCCAATAATTGAGCAAGTTCACCCGGATCGATCACGGAGGTATGCATGCGGCAGTTCCCGGAAAAAAAAGACACCTGGCCAATGCAGGCACACAGGTATGTGACAAAAAAAAGAAGGTACAGGATACTGTAAGTATTTTGTAAGCAACAACCGCTAAAAGGGCTTAAACATCATTTGAGCGGGCCTGGCAAACGTCAGAGATCGCAATATAAACGGCTGGATATACAATCCCTTGATTGCGGTCGTCATCCCGACAGCTCCAGAAATACCGTTATTCCTTGCCATACCCCATGCACCAATACGAAGACTTCATGCGCCATGTGTACGAACACGGCGCCACCAAGACCGACCGCACCGGCACCGGCACGCGTTCGGTGTTTGGTCACCAGATGCGCTTCGACCTGGCGCAGGGTTTCCCCATGGTGACGACGAAAAAGCTGCACACCAAGAGCATTTTCATCGAATTGCTGTGGTTCTTGCGCGGCGACAACAACGTGCGCTGGCTGCAGGAACGCGGCGTTTCCATCTGGAACGAGTGGGCCCGCGAAGACGGCAGCCTGGGGCCGATCTATGGCGTGCAATGGCGCGCCTGGCCCACGCCCGACGGCGGGCACATCGACCAGATCAGCCAGATCGTCGAACAGATCCGCAACAACCCGGATTCGCGCCGCCTGATCGTGTCGGCCTGGAATGTGGGCGAGATCCCGCAAATGGCGCTGCCGCCCTGCCATGCCCTGTTCCAGTTCTATGTGGCCGACGGCAAGCTGTCGTGCCAGCTGTATCAGCGCAGCGCGGATATTTTCCTGGGCGTGCCCTTCAATATCGCCAGCTACGCCCTGCTCACGCACATGGTGGCGCAGCAGTGCGACCTGGAAGTGGGCGACTTCATCTGGACCGGCGGCGACTGCCACATCTACCAGAACCACTTCGAGCAGGTGCAACTGCAGCTCTCGCGCGAACCCTACCCTTACCCGCGCCTTAACATCAAGCGCAAGCCGGCCAGCCTGTTCGACTACGAATACGAAGACTTCGAAATCGTGGGCTACCAGTGCCACCCGCACATCAAGGGCGACGTCGCGGTATAAACCGCCATCGCCCCCGCGGGCACAGCAACATCGACGCAATGACCAGACTTTCCCTTATCGTGGCCTATGCCAGCAATCGCGTCATTGGCCGCGACAACACCCTGCCCTGGCGCCTGCCGGCCGATCTGGCCCATTTCAAGCGCACCACCCTAGGCAAGCCCATCATCATGGGCCGCAAAACCTGGGAATCCCTGGGCCGGCCACTGCCTGGGCGCCTGAACATCGTCATCAGCCGCAACGCCGGCTACGCCGCTCCCGGCGCCACCGTCGTCGCCAGCCTGGATCAGGCCCGCTCGGCCTGCGAGGCCGCCGACGCCCAGGAAGCCTTCGTCATCGGCGGCGAAGCCATTTTTGCCATGGCCCTGCCCGTTGCCGACGCCATAGTCGCCACCGAAATCCATGCCGATGTGCAAGGCGACACCTGGTTCCCCGAGCTACCCGCCGGTTGGCACGAAACACGCCGCGATCCACAGCCCGAAGAAAACGGCTACCCCTACGACTTCGTGACCTACGAACGCGGCTGATCGCAAAACCGGGGCCAGACCCCGGTTTGCGATCAGATCATGGCGTAGCCGCCGCTGACCCCCAGGCTCTGGCCGGTAATGAAGGCAGCCTTGTCCGAGGACAGGTACAGCACGGCGCCCGAAACGTCCTCCGGACGGCATAAACGGCCCAGCCCGCGTGAGATCGGATAGGCGCGCAGCATCTTCTTGAGGCGTTCGTCGTTCTCGGGGGTGGAGTCCGGATGCAAGGCGCCGTTGGCGATACCCTCGTGCGATACCGCGCCCAGGGCAACCACGTTCACATTGATCCGATCTCGCCCGTGCTCGCGAGCGATCGCCTTGGAAAAGCCCAGGATCGCGGCCTTGGCGCCCGAATACACCGCCAGCCCGGCCTCGCCTACACGCCCGGCTTCGGACATGATGCTCACGATCTTGCCCCCGCCCTTCTCGCGCATGCCCGGCAGCACCGCACGCGAGCAATACATCACGCCATAGACGTTCAGATCCACCACCTTGCGCCAGTCGTCCATGGGCATGTCCAGGAAGGCCGGCGGAATCCCACCCTTGGCCCGGCGCTCCGGAGTCACCCCGGCATTGTTCACCAGGATATCCACCGCTGGCTCGTCCACCTGGGCCAGCGCGGCCTGCAGGGCGGCTTCGAGGGCCTCGTAGTTGGTAATGTCAGCCACCATGGCAACCGCCTTGCCACCGGCCTGGCGGATTTGCGCGACGACCTGGTCCGCGCGCTCGGCAAACAAATCGTTCACCAGCACGGTGACGCCTTCGGCGGCAAAATCCAGGCATATGCGCCGGCCCACGCCTTGGCCGCCGCCAGTCACCATGGCCACCTTGCCGTTCAGATTCAGCTCCATCTCACATCCTTCTTCTTTGAGTATCAACGTCCGCGAAACATCGGTGCGCGCTTCTCGACAAAAGCCCGCATGCCTTCCTTGCGATCTTCGCTATCCATGATCATCGACGCGGCAAAACGCTCGAACTGCAACGCCGAATGAATGTCCACCTCTTCGCCCAGCTCGATGGCCTGCTTGGCAAACCGCACCGCCAGAGGCGGCTGGGCGGCAATCTGCGTGGCCATGTCCAGCGCGGCTTGCTGCAGGGCGGCGCCCGGCACCACGCGGTTCACCAGCCGCAGGCCCAGCGCCTGCTCGGCCGACAGCATGGCCGAGGTAAACACCAGTTCCTTGGCCACCGCCGCCCCCACCACCCGCGTCAGGCGCTGCGTGCCGCCAGCCGCGGGTATCACCCCCAGCTTGACCTCGGGCAGGCCCAGGCGCGCGTGTTCCGCCGCCAGCCTGATATCGGCGCACAGCGCCAGCTCCAGTCCGCCGCCCAGGGCCACGCCGTTGAGGGCCGCGATCACCGGCTTCTCGAAAG
Source organism: Verticiella sediminum (assembly GCA_040392445.1). Taxonomy (GTDB): domain Bacteria; phylum Pseudomonadota; class Gammaproteobacteria; order Burkholderiales; family Burkholderiaceae_B; genus Verticiella; species Verticiella sediminum_A. The sequence goes on along the minus strand of JBEBVZ010000005.1, from coordinate 9,569 downwards.
CGGCAATGCCGCTGAATAGCTCGTGCGTACGCTGCTGACGCACAAAATAGTCGGCGGGCAAAGGCGTGTTGGCCGCCCTTTCCTTGATATCCGCGCCAGCACAAAAAGCCCGCTCGCCGGTGCCGGTAAGCACCACGCAGCGCACGTTCTCGTCATCGCGTGCGTATTCGAAGAAGGCTGTGGCCAGATCCGCCTTCATGGTGCCGCCCAGCGTATTCATGCGCTCTGGTCGATTCAGGGTGATCACCGCCACCTGGCCCTGCACCTCGTAGGTCAACGTTCCAATCTGCATCATTGCGTAGTCCATTGCGTCAAGTTTCAGGCGGCATCGCGCCAGCCGGCCAGGACATGGGCGAAAGCCACCGACCCCAGCCCTATCATGTGGGCCAGGCCCAGCCGCGCACGGGGGTGCTGGCGGCCCTGGGCCTCGCCGCGGATCTGGCGCGTGATCTCGGCGATCTGGCCCACGCCGGTGGGCCCGATGGGATGCCCCATGCCCAGCAAGCCGCCCGAGGCATTCACCGCGCAGCGCCCGCCGATAGCGGACGCGCCATCGGCCAGGTAGCTGGCCCCCTCGCCGGGCGCACAAATGCCCATGGCCTCGGTGTAGATCAGCTCTTCGATCGAAAACGCCTCATGCAGCTCGACCAGATCCAGGTCGGACGCGGCGATCCCCGCCTGGGCATACGCCGCCTGGGTCGAAAGCCGCACCATCTCGACGGCGGAATTCTCGTGCTCAGACCCCAGTCCTTCGCTGGACGCGACCGACGCCAGTACCCTGACCGCGCGGCTCTTGGGATAGCCCAGGCGATCCAGCGCCGCGCCGGACGCCACGATCACGGCGGCCGCACCATCGCCCCGGGGGCAACATTGCTGCACGGTAAGGTCGCCCGCCACCCGGGGCGAAGCCAGCACCTGCTCCAGCGTGCGCGGCTTGCGAAACTGCGCATAGGGGTTACGGGCGGCATTGGCGTGGTTCTTCACCGCCACCCGCGCCATCGCTTCCACTGGCAGCTTGTGGCGCGACAGATACTCTCGCGCCATCAGGGCAAACTTCACTGCCGGAATGGTCGCGGTCGGGCTCAGCTTGGCCAATCCGTCCTTGTTCGCTGCGCGCCGCGCGTCGCCAAATTTGTCCACCCCGACCGCCAGGGCGATGTCCGATTCTCCGCTGGCCACATCCAGGCAGGCCAGGCGAAATGCCGCCGAGCCCGAGGCCGACGCACTTTCCACCTGCATGACCGGTATCCCGGTGGAACCCAGGTGCCGCAGCATGACACGGCCGGCGGCCATGCCGATGGCTCCGGTGCCGACGTAGGCCGAGCTCACCTGCGGCCACTGCAGGCCCGCATCGCGCAGTGCCTCGCGCACGGCCGCCAGCCCCAGCGGCACATAGGGCACGTCGGTGGGAAAGGTATAGGGGTTCATGCCGATGCCCACCACATACACGGGATTGGCTTGCAGTATCCTGCTCATTACGCAGCCTCCCGGACGCTTTTTGTCGGTACAAACCGGCAGACGAAACGCTGCGCATCCTGCGGGTGAGGCACGGCGACCGCGTGCAGGGTCATCCCCACGGCAACCGCCGCTTCGTCCTGGACTGCCAGCACCCCTTCTTCCACGATGCCGTCGGCCAGCTCCAGCTCGCCCACGACATAGGGCGCCGTCAAGGTGGGCTCTAGGTTCTGGTGCACCGTCAGCGCCTGGCGCAACGTGGCAACGCCTGGGCGGCGCACCACATGGCCTTGTTCGCTGGCGGCGCCGCAACGATGGCAGCCATAGGCATTGGATGGAAACGACAGTGCGCCGCACTCGCCGCACTGCAGGAACAGCAGATCCAGCGTTTCGCCGCTGCCGCGCGCATACATGCCCGGTTGGGCCGGTTGAAGTTCATTCATGACAACATGCTTCCTGATTAAGCTGCCGGGCGCCCCGCTTGCAAGCCGCCCGGCCCTGGGGATGGATACCTCTCGGTCAGTCCAGTTTTGCGCCAGAGCGATCGACCACGCCCTTCCAACGCACCATCTCGTCCTTCAGGAACTGGGTGAATTTTTCCTGAGACAGACCCACCATGCGCGTGCTGCCGAAAGTGGTGGCGTAGTTCTTCACTTCCTCGGAATCCAGCGCGGTCGCCATCGCGTCGGCCAGCTTTTTCACCGTGGCGGGCGGGGTGCCTGCGGGCACAAAGATGCCGGACCAGCTGGTGGTAGTTGCCGAGTCGAAGCCGGACTCGGCCATGGTGGGCACATCGGGCAAGGCCGTGATTCGCTCGGAACCGGTGATGGCCAGCGGGCGAATCCCGCCGGCCTGGATATGCGGGGTGGAACTGATCACGTAATCAAAGAGCACATCCACCGAGCCACCGCGCAGGTCGTTCATGGCCGGGCCGCTGCCCTTGTAGGGCACATGCGTGAACTTGATGCCGGCCGCGGTCTGGAACAGTTCACCGCCCAGGTGAGTACCCGTACCGATACCGGCCGAGGCCATGTTCACCTTGCCCGGGTTCTTCTTCGCATAGGCCACCAGATCCTGCAGCGTTTTGTGCGGGCTGTTGGCATTGACCACCACCACCATGGGTGAAGCCAGCATGCCGTGGACTGCGACGAAATCCTCAAGCGGCTTGTACTTGACGCTGGTGGTGTACAGCGCGGGGCTGGTCGCCAGCGTGCCCTGGGTGCCGTACAGCACGGTGTAGCCGTCCGGCTCGGCGCGGGTCACAGCGTCGGTGCCCGTCTGGCCGCCGGCGCCCGGCCGATTGTCGATGACCACCGGCTGGCCCAACTGGTCTGACATCAGCTTGCCGATCATGCGCGAGGTATGGTCGGTAACGCCCCCCGGCGTATAGGGCACGACCCAGGTAATGGCATGGTCGGGGAACGTGGCGGCGGCGCTCAGTTGGCAGGCGCCCGCCAACGCCAGCGTCAAGGCAGTGTGTGTCCAGTTCAAGGTTGTCTCCTCGGTGGGTGTGCGTTTTACGCTTCTTGAGAATCACGGTATTACGTGATAGATTTCAGTATATCGTGGTTAATCGAATCCGCAAACGGTAAAAAAACCAGGGTTTCCGGCAGTCTGGCTTACATAAGGCAAAATCGTGCCCGTTATCACTTCACGAAATACCGGAGACCATCTTGGCCGCAAACATTCCTGCCGTCGCTCGTGCCATGGCCATCTTTGAAGTTTTCGCGCGTGAACAGCGCGAGTTGTCCAACTCCGAAGTGGCGCGCTTCATCGGCGTGCCCGACAGCAGCTGCGCTGACCTTCTGAATAGCCTCTACCAGGCTGGCTACGTCACCCGCACCGTGCGCTCCAAGCGCTTCTATCCCACCGCCCGGCTGCTGGCCAACGCTCGCCTGATTGCCGCCAACGACCCACTGCTGCAAGTCAGTTCCGAAGCGATCGAGCTGCTGACGGAAAAAACCGGCGAGACCGCACTATGCGGCCGCCTGGAACCCGGCTTCGTACGCGTGGCGGGGTTCAACGAAGGCCGCTACCACCTGCGCTATATCCTGAAAATCGGCGAGAAAATCGCCCTGCATGGTTCGGCCATGGGCAAAGCGCTGCTCGCCACGATCTCCCCCCAGGAAGCCAGCCGGCACATGCGCATCAAGCCGCTGCGCAAGCTCACCGCCACCAGCATCACCGATCCCGCTACGCTTGAAGCCGAAGTCGCGCGCGTGCGAGAACAGGGCTGGGCCGAAACCATAGGCGAAGGCGTTCAAGGCGTGGGCGCGATCGCGGTAGGCGGCCTGATCGGCGGCGAGCCGGTAGCGTTGTCGCTGGCAGGCCCGACCGAGCGCATGCAAGAAAATCGCGAGCGCTATCTGGCAGCGCTGCTGGAAGTCAAGGAAATGCTGTTTTCGCCGCAACGCACCGATGGCGCAGCAGCGGCACCTCCCAAGAAAAAAGCCACGCGGGCCGCGACCCGTGCGGCACCCACCTGAACACCCCCAACAGGGTAAGGAGACAACATGCAGTTCGAACTGGACGCCGATCAAACACTACTGCGGGAAAACATCCGGCGCTTCATGCGGGAAAATGTAGCGCCGGTCATCCGCCAGCACGAGGGTGATCGCAGCTTTCCTTTCGAAGTCCTGAAAGGGCTGCGCGATTTCGGCTATATCGGCGGCATGCTGACCGAAGCCGACGGCGGACTGGAGATCGACTATCCGACCTGGGCGATGATGATGGAGGAAGCCGGCTACACCTGGATGTCGCTGCGCACCATTCTCAACATCACCAACGGCGCCATCAAGCGCCTGGCCGCGCTAGGCACACCGGAACAGAAATCCCGCTTTCTGACCCCCCTGATGAATGGCGAGCGCCGTCCCTTCATGGGTATCACCGAGCCCGATACCGGCTCGAACGTGGCCGGCATCCAGACCCGGGCTGAACTGCGCGGCGACCACTATGTGCTGAACGGGCGAAAGTTGTGGATCACCAATGGCGCGTTCGCCGACTTCGGCATCGTCGTGGCGCGCACTTTCAGCCCCGATTGCGACGGCCGCCTGTCGCTCTTCCTGGTCGAGCGCGCGGTTTCACCCTACGAGGTGCGTGCGCTGGACACCATGGTGCTGCGCTGCACCGGCACGGCCGAGCTGGGCTTCCAGGACGTGAAGATTCCACGCGAGAACCTGCTGGGCGAAGAAGGTCAGGCGTTCAGCAAAGTCCTGTCCGGCCTGGATCCGGCGCGCCTGAACATTGCCATGGGCGCCGTGGGCGCAGCCCAGGCGGCGCTGGATCTTTCGGTGGAATATGCCAAGACCCGCAAGCAGTTTGGCCAGGTCATCGGCAGCTTCCAGCTGATCCAGAAGCACATCGTGGACATGACGGTGCGCGTGCATGCCGCCCGCGCGCTGGGCTATCGAGCCGCCTACGCCCTGCAAAGCGGCGCGCCCGCCCGCATGGAATGCTCGATCGCCAAGCTGTATGCCACTGAAACGGCGCATGAGGTCGCCAGCATGGCTTTGCAGGTGCATGGCGGACTGGGCTATTCCGCCGACTATCCCATCGAACGCATCTTTCGCGACACCCGGGGCGGCATGATTCCCGAAGGTACGACCGAAATCCAGACCCTGATCGTAGGCCGCGAAATCCTTGGCATGTCCGCCATCGTCTGAGCCTGGAGACCACCATGCAGGAAACAATGCAAGATATCGTGCAGGATTTGTCGCGCCTGATCCGCCCGCGCAGCGTGGCCCTGATCGGCGCCTCGGACAATCCCAGCAGCATAGGCGGGCGCACGCTGGCCAATTTGATAGAACATTCCAATTTTGATGGTGACGTCTACCTGGTGAACCCCCAGCGCGAGCACATCGGCGAGCGCCCCTGCTACCAGAGCGTAAAGGATCTTCCGGTTGCGCCCGACGTCGTCGTGGTGGCGGTGCCGGCGGCAGTGGCCGTGCCGGCGCTGGAAGATTGCGGCGCCATGGGAGTGGGCTTTGCCATCGTTTTCACGTCGGGGTTTGGCGAAGGAGGCGGCGAAGGCCTGGAATATGCCGAACGCCTGCGCAAGGTGGTGGCTGAAACCGGCATGCGCATCTACGGGCCAAACTGTCCGGGCCTGTGCAATGTGAACGATAGGCTGGGCTTCACCTTTTCGCCATCTTTTCGCAACGACCTGCGCGCGGGGCCCGTGGGCCTGGTCACCCAGGGTGGCGGCCTGGGGCGCAACGTGATGCAGGCCATGGATCGCGGGGTGGGCATAGGCCTGTGGGCTTCGACCGGCAACGAGCTCGATCTGCAGGTGGCCGACTTCATCCGCTACATGGCCGACGCCCCCGACATCAAGGTGATCGCCACCTTGCTCGAGGGGATCAACGACGGGCCACGGTTCGTGCAGGCAGTGCAACACGCCACCCGCCGCGGCAAGCCCGTAGTGGCCTTCAAGGTCGGGCGCTCGGAATATGGGCAGAAGGCTGCGCAGTCGCATACGGCCTCGATTACCGGCTCGGCCGATATCAACAGCGCCGTCTTTCGCCAGTTGGGCATCATAGAAGTCGACGATATCGATGAGCTGATCGACACCGCCTGGCTGCTGGCGCGCGCCATGCCCCAACCCGGCCAATCCGGCCTGGCCGTGTACTGCTCGTCCGGCGGCACCACGGCCCTGACCGCCGACGCCATCGGCCTGGCCGGCCTGACGCTGGTGCCATTCAGCGACGCCACCACCGCCGTGCTGCGTGAACACCTGCCCAGCTACGCTTCCATCGTCAATCCCATCGACACCACCACCGCCGTATTGGCCGATTTTTCCATCGTGGAAAAAACCCTGCTGGCGGTATGCCGCGACCCGAACGTTGCACTGGTGGTGCTACCCATGGCGCTGGACTACGGCGAGGTCACCGAACAGATCAGCCGCCGCATCGCCGCCGTCCAGCGGCAAAGCCCGGTGGCGATCCTGCCGATCTGGATGAGCGAGCGCACCGGCGGCGGCTATGCCGTGTTGCGGGATGCCGGGGTGGCGCCCATTCGCAGCGTCAGCAAGGCCGTCAAAGCCCTGCGGCGCTGGGCGGACCATGGCGCCTGGCGCGCCAGCCACGACGCCAGCTTTACGCCCGCCCTTCTGAATCTGCCCGCGCCGTCCAACGAGGCCGCGACCGCCTTGACCGAAGCCGTGGCCAAGCGCTGGCTGCGTGACAGCGGTATTCCCATGCCCCTGTCGGTGGTGGCGCAGAGCCGCGAACAAGCCATGCATGCCGCCGAGCGCATCGGCCGCCCGCTGGTCGCCAAGGTCGTCAGCCCGGCCATCCAGCACAAATCCGACGTAGGCGGCGTGATGCTGAACCTGGATGGCCCGCAAGCGGTCGGCCTGGCCTGGGACACCATCCATGCCAATGTGACGCATGCCTGCCCCGGCGTTGCGATCGAAGGCGTGTTGCTCGAACCGATGGCGCCCGCGGATGGCCTGGAAGTCTTGGTAGGGGTGTCCCGCGACCCGGTCCTTGGCCATGTTTTGACATTTGGCCTGGGCGGCATCTATGTCGAGATTTTCCATGACGTCGCCCGCCGCATGCTGCCGCTGACACCCGCACACGCCGACGCCATGCTGCGCGAAGTGCGCTGCTATCCCCTGCTGGCAGGGGCGCGCGGCCAGGCGCCCCGCGACATCGCCGCGCTGCGCGAGCTGCTGATAAAAGTGTCCGATTTTGTCGTCGCAAACGCCGCCGCCATCGACGAAATGGACCTGAACCCGGTGTGGGTGGGCCGCGAAGGCGAAGGGGCTTACCCCCTGGATGCCGTGATCGTGGCGCGCGGCCGGAGCGCCGCATGACGCCCCCGCCGCTGGACGGTGTGGTGGTGCTCGACTTCAGCGAATTGCTGCCCGGCCCGTTCTTCACGCAGAACCTGGTCGAACTGGGCGCCACCGTGATCCGTATCGAGCGCCCGCCACATGGCGACAAGCTGGGCCGGCTCGCACCGGCCATCTTCACCGCGGTCAACCGCGGTAAGCAGCGCTTCATGCTGGATCTGCGCGAAGCCTCGGGCCGGGCCGCAGTGCGGCAATGGCTGGGTCGCGCCGATGTGCTGGTGGAATCGTATCGACCGGGCGTGCTGGCCAAGTATGGGCTGGATTACGCCAGCCTGCAGGCCGACCACCCCGGCCTGATCTATGTATCCCTGAGCGGCTATGGCCAGGACGGCCCGGATGCGCCATTGCCGGGGCATGATGCCAACTACCTGGCCGCAGCCGGCGTGCTGAGCCTGGCGGGCGACCCTGACGGTGCGCCCCACACCGGCCTGGGCGTTCCCGTGGCCGACCTGTGCGGCGCGAGCTATGCGTTGTCGGCCCTGCTGGCCGCCTTGTTCCAGCGCGAGCGCACCGGCCAGGGCCAGCATCTGGACGTGGCCCTGGCCGAAGGCCCGCTGCACTGGATGAATCCGCGGCTGGCCGCCATCCGCGAAGGCGGCCACACCAGCCTGGCCGCGCAACGCGCCGCGTTGGCGCGCGCCGCCTATGGCGTTTTCGCCTGCCGCGATCACGCCTATATCAGCATCGCCGCCCTCGAGGACCATTTCTGGGCCAATCTGTGCGCGACCCTGGATATGGGCCGGTATGCCGGCGCCGAATTCACCGCCAGCCCGGCCCGGCGCGTCGCCGCCAAGGCCATCAATCACCACCTGGCCAGCCAGGTACTGGATTGGGACAGCCAACCGCTGATGGCCAGGCTGGCGGCGGCCGATGTTCCTGCGATGCTGGTACGCGAGCCCGGCGCCCTGTCACAAACCCGGCATTTCGTGGAGCGGCAGCTCTTCGTCGACACCGACGCCGGCCCCTTGTGCCGATTTCCCGTCCCGCTCGCCGGCATGATCGCCCCGCCGCCCGCCGCCGCCGAGCTCCAGGTCAGCGGTGCTCCGGTCTTTCCCGGCGTCGTCGCTACCTGGCGCTAATCGGCCGCACTCCGGTTGGCGACTGCCCTACGCCCCGGGATCACGACAAACCACCCCGCACGCCAGACACGATCCCGGGCACCACCTCGTAAGTCGCCCCGCCCAGCATTGCCTGCAGCCCAGCGCCCGCACCGGCCAACAACAGGGCATCGCCGGGCTGCAGGTGCACCACGCAACGGCCTTCCCGGGCGTAGGCCGCCAAATGTTCCAGCAAGGCCGGCCCGCTGCCGGCAGCATTGCCGGCTGGCGGGCTCCAGCTTTCGAGTTCGGCATCACGACGCGCCAGGGCCAATACTTCGGCGCTGACCCCGTCCTGGTAAACAATGACATCGGCCTCGTTCAGGGCACGCAAACCCTGGAGGGTCAGCAGAGCCGCCGGCCCCGGGCCCGCCCCCACGAACACCAGCCGACCCGGCAAAGCCGGCTGGGGGCCGCTCAACGCGGCTGCCAGCACCGCTTGCGCTTCATCCGTCTTGCCTGCCTTGAGCAGGGCTGCCACCGGGCCGTCGAACAGCCAATCGTAAAAACGCCGGCGCGCGCCCATATCGGCATGCTGGCGGCGGATGTCGTGGCGATATTGCTGGGCCAGGCGGGCCAGCGCCCCCAGGGAATGGTCGAACAACGACTCGATACGCTCACGCACGCGGCGAGCCAGAACGGGTGCCGCGCCGGACGAGGAAATCGCCACTACCAGGGGAGCGCGGTCCACGACGGAGGGAACCTGAAAGCTCGAGAGTTCCGGGTCGTCGACCACATTGGCCAACATGCGGCGCGCCGCTGCGGCCTCGGATACCTCGCTATTCACCGCGCGATCGTCGGTGGCGGCAATCACCAGCCACATGCCGTCCAGCCAGGCGGGCTCAAAAGCGCCGGTTATCAGCGTGATGCGGCCGGCATCGGCCAGGGCCAGCAATTCGGGCTGGAACCGCAGGGCTCCGGCGCTGACCTGCGCACCGGCCTCGAGCAGGGCGTGGATCTTGCGAGCCGCGACAGCGCCGCCGCCCACCACCAGCACGGCCCGGCCAGCCAGATCTGCAAATAGGGGAAAGAGTCTCATGCCGGCATTATCCCGCTACTCGGCCGGATTGAACACGGCGGGCGGCGGCTTGCGCAGCCCAGCCCAGCCCAGCCCAGTCCAGTCCAGTCCAGTCCAGTCCACCGCAGCCGAGCACAGCGCTGCC
>JBEBVZ010000004.1:0-131258 GCA_040392445.1 Verticiella sediminum | reverse complement strand
CCCCCGCGGCACCGGCGGCGCCTAAATGAGCGTTCAGGTTTTGCCCTACATGACGCAGGCCCGCGCGCCGCTGACGCGCGAGGTCCAGGTCATCAATGAGCATGGCGAACGCGATGTCATCTCGATTCCGGCCGAGAGGCCGCTGACGGTGTATGTTGACAAGCGCGAACTGGTGACGCTGATGACCCTGGGGGCTAGCCCCGAGCTGCTGGTGTTGGGGTACTTGCGCAACCAGCGGTTGATCCGCTCGATAGACGATATCGAAGCGATCACCGTCGACTGGGAAGTCAACGCGGCGGCGGTCCAGACACGCAATGGCATCGAGGATATCGAAGCGCGTACCGCCCAGCGTATCGTCACCACGGGTTGCGGCCAGGGCAGTGTGTTTGGCGGGCTCATGGACGAGCTCGACGAGATGCAGCTGGAAGCGGGTGCCAGCCTTACCCAAGGCCAGCTGTATGGCCTGCTCAATGCCATCCGGGTACAGGAAACCACCTATAAGTCGGCGGGCTCGGTGCATGGTTGCGCGCTGTTTCGCGGCGAAGAGATGTTGATGTTCGTGGAAGACGTAGGGCGCCACAATGCCATCGATACCATCGCCGGCTGGATGTGGCTGCAAGCGCCCGACGACCAGGCCGGCGGCGACAAGGTCTTCTATACCACCGGGCGGCTCACCAGCGAGATGGTGATGAAGTCGGCCCAGATGGGGGTGCCTATCGTGGTGTCGCGCAGCGGCATCACGCAGATGGGCTACGAGCTGGCGCAGCGCCTGGGCCTGTGCGCCATCGGGCGGGCCACGAACAAGCATTTTCTTTGCTATTCCTCGCCTGAACGGCTGCTGCTGCAGTCCGAATTGGCGGGTATCAACCACAAGCTGCAGGGCCAACCAGCAGATCGCCCAGCGCAGTAAGCAGGCTGCCCGGCCCTGCACTAAACCGGGGTCAGGCCACGGTATTCCACTAGGCGGAATATCGTGGCCTGACCCCGGTTTTTCGTTTTTTGCGAGCCGCAGGGGTGGTACGGAGTGTGCAGGCTGCCCTAGCTTTCCTGCCGGCGCTTTTTCTTGCGGGGGAAATGCCACCAGGGCAGCACCTGGCTCATGGCCAGCACCTCGCCGCTGCGTGACGGCGCATAGCCTGGCATGCCTGCCAGCTTGGCTTGCCAGGCGGGGCTGGCCAGGATGCCCAGCAGGGCCTGTGTCGAGGGAAGCTCCAGCGCGGATTTCAGGCAGACCAGGAAATAATCTTCCTGGACCAGCGGCACGAAATCCAGGTTCTTGGCGCGCGCGGCTACCTCGATGCCCAGGCCTGCGTCGGCGCTGCCCGACGCCACGGCATTTGCCACCGCCGAATGAGAAGGTTCGGTGCGGGCGTAGCCGGTCAGGGTCGAGGCGGCAATGCCGTCCCTGGCCAGCATATCGTCGAGCAGGACCCGGGTGCCGGTGCCCAGCGCACGATTGACGAAACGCACATCGGGGCGCTGCAGGTCGTGCAGCGAAGCCAGCCGCAGGGGGTTGCCACGGGCAACGATCAGGCCCTGGCTGCGCTGTGCGAAACCGATGATCTTGTGCAGCCCTGGTTTGAGCAACGGCTTATAGGTACGCGCAGCCAGCGAATTGGAAGCCGGCTGATGCGGCGTATGAAAGCCCGCCATCACGCAACGCCCTTCGTTCAGGGCGCTGATGGCGTCGACGCTGCCGGTAAAGCGGATGTCCAGGTGCAGCTTGGCGCTGGCGACCGCGTGTTCGCGCAGCGTGGCCAGGGCGTCGTCGTGGCTCGCATAAAGAGACACCACGTGCGCGGCCTCGTCAAAGGCCACGGCGAAGGTGCGCTCCAGGTCGGCGTGCAGGGCTTCTATCTGCGGCGCCAGGCGTGCTTGGGCCTGGCGTTCGGCCCACAACAGCTTGTCGCCGAATTCACTCAGGCGCGCGGGCTGTCCTTTTTCCCAGATGATCAGCGACTGTCCAAGCTGCTGTTCCCATTTCTTGAGCTCGCCCCATACATGGCGGTACGACAAATCCAGGGCCTTGGCGGCAGCCGATATCGAGCCATGCTCGCGCACGGAGTCGAGCAGATCCATCAAGGGGTTGCGGATGTTGTTGGCTGCGGCGCGACTGACGCCCAGCGTATAGGACAGTTCGATTTGATACACGCCGCGAAGTATGCACGATACGTGCTGGACTGCACAGTGGCATGGCTGCCGGCAAGTACTGGTAAGCCCCTATGCATGGGAGTTCATATCGCTCCTGGCCTACCCCTCGGGTACGCTTGGCTCACTGTAAAGATACTTTACGATGAACACGCTTTCGGCCAGCGCGGTTACCGCGCTCAACCTCATTACGGCTTTCGATCCCGTGCTGCTCGCCATCGTTGGGCGTTCACTGGCCGTGAGCGCCTGTGCGTGCCTGCTGGCATGCAGCCTTGGACTCTTCATGGGGTCGTGGCTGGGGGTCGCCCGCTTTTCGGGGCGAGGCGTAGTGCTGACGCTGCTCAATACTTCCCTGGCCCTGCCTTCCGTGCTGGTCGGGCTGTTGATCTATCTTCTGCTGTCGCGCTCCGGCCCTCTGGGCTTTCTGGGCTGGCTGTTCTCGTTCAAGGCCATGGTGCTGGCCCAGGCGATGCTGGTGCTGCCCATGGTGACGGCGCTCACGCGCCAGACCATAGCGGATGCCGAGAGCCATCATGGCGAACAGTTGCGCTCGCTCGGCGCGGGCACCATGCTGCGCAGCCTGCTGATGGCCTGGGACGAGCGATTCACCCTGCTGACCATCCTGATCACGGCCTTTGGCCGGGCGGTCTCCGAGGTGGGGGCGGTCATGGTGGTGGGCGGCAATATCGATGGCCATACGCGTGTCATGACCACCGCCATTGCACTGGAAACCAGCAAGGGCGACCTGCCGCTGGCGATCGCGCTGGGGATGGTGCTGCTGGCGATCGTGCTGGTGCTCAATATCCTGATTGCCTTACTGCGGCGCTGGCGCGAGCGGCGTGACGAGGGCGCAACCAGGCTGCTGGGCACTATGCAGCGGGTTGCTGCATGACGGCCTTGTTCGACTTGCTGGGGGTGGATGTGCACTATGGCCAGGTATGCGCGCTGTCCAAGGCCACGCTGCGCATCGACGCCGGCGAGCGCGTAGCCCTGGTGGGCGCCAACGGCAGTGGCAAAAGCACGCTGTTGCGGCTGTTGCATGGCTTGCTCGAGCCCAGCGGTGGCAGCGTGCGCCGCATCGAGCCTGAGCGCCAGGCCATGCTGTTCCAGCGGCCCTACATGCTTAGGGCTTCGGCCCAGAACAATATCGCGATCGGGCTATGGCTGCGCGGCAAGCGCTGGCGCGCAGCCCGGGCGCTTGCCCTGCAGGCGCTGGCGCGGGTCGAGCTGGCCGACCTCGCCGGGCGCAACGCACGGGCCTTGTCCGGTGGGCAGCAGCAGCGCCTGGCGCTGGCCCGGGCCTGGGCTTGCGGGCCGGAAGTGCTCTTGCTGGACGAGCCCACGGCCAGCCTGGACCCCCACGCCAAGCGCGAAGTGGAAGCCCTGATGGACGAGTTTGCCCAACCCAGGCAAGAGCGCCGGATCACGATGGTATTCAGCAGCCATAACCTGGCCCAGGTCAAACGCCTGGCCAGCCGGGTGGTGTACCTGGAGCACGGAAGGATCCTGGCGGATCTGCCGGTTGCCAGTTTTTTTGACGGGCCGCTGCCCGAAGCAGCGCGTTTGTTTGTCCAAGGAGAGTTGATATGAACTGGTTTAAATCATTGCGCCCGTTGCGGGCCGCGTCGTGGGCCGTGGCGGCGGTACTGGCTGTCGGTTCTGCAACGGCATCCGCGCAGTCCATCGTGATGGCGTCGACGACGTCCACCGAGCAGTCCGGTCTGTTCTCGCATCTGTTGCCGGAGTTCAAGGCGGCCAGCGGCATCGACATCAAGGTGGTGGCGCAAGGCACCGGCCAGGCACTGGATATGGGCCGTCGCGGCGACGCGGATGTACTGTTCGTGCACGATCAGGCCGCCGAGGAAAAATTCGTGGCTGAAGGGTATGGCATCAAGCGCTTTCCGGTCATGTACAACGATTTCGTCCTGATCGGGCCCGCCTCGGATCCGGCCGGCGTCAAGGGCAACAGTATTGTCGATGCGATGAAGAAGCTGGCCGCGGCCAATGCCGGTTTCGTGTCGCGAGGCGACAAGAGCGGTACGCATTCGGCCGAACTGCGTTTCTGGAAAGCCGCCGGCCTGGAAGACAAGCAGGGCTCGGGCTACAAGGCCTGCGGTTGCGGCATGGGTCCGGCGCTGAACATGGCCTCGTCAACCGGTGACTATGTCTTGTCCGATCGCGGCACCTGGCTGAACTTCAAGAACCGGGGCAACTTGGCCATTCTGGTCGAGGGCGACAACAAGCTCTTCAACCAGTATGGCGTGATCGTGGTGAACCCCGCCAAGCACCCTCACGTGAAGGTGGCCGAGGCACAGAAGTTCGTGGATTGGGTCATCTCGCCCGCCGGGCAAGGCGCAATCGCCAACTACAAGATAGGCGGCGAGCAATTGTTCTTCCCCAACGCCAATAAGTAGGCCGTCTGGGGTGTGCTACCGGGGGTAGTGGCTGCCTCGGGGCGGTTCAGGCTTGCGCCGCGTGGCTGGCCGAAAGGTGTTCCAGTGTCCTGGCCAGGGGCCAGGACAGCTCGCCGACCAGGTCGGCGACCCCTTCGATATCGTCGATGTGCACACGCGGCAAGGCCGATTCCGGCGCGCAATCGCTGGCAATGGCGGCGATATTGAGGTCTTGCGCGAACAGCCAGGGCTTGGCGTTGGCTTGGCGGTGCACTTCGATCTTGATGTGGGTATCGTGTTTGAAGCCTTCGACCAGGATGAGATCCACCGGGCTCAAGCGCGTCAGCAGGTCGGCCAGCCGGGGTTCGGGTTCATCGCGCAGTTCGCGCATCAGGGCCCACCGCTTGCCCGACGCCACCAGCACTTCGGCGGCGCCCGCCATGCGATGCTGGTAGGAGTCCTTGCCCGGGGTATCGATATCAAAAGCATGATGAGCGTGCTTGAGCGTGGACACGCTGAAACCCCGGGCCTTCAGTGCAGGGATCAACCGAGTGAGCAGCGTGGTCTTGCCCGCGCCGCTCCAGCCTGCAAAGCCGATGACCCGGGTCATCCCGCGCTCTTGGGGGAGCGCAGCGCCTCGTGAGGAGTCAGGATGGGGGCGTCCGGCCCTGTGAGCAGAGGGCGGCCGTCTGCCCAGACCACGGCGTATTGGCCCAACCGCTGTTTCTTGTCCAGGGTTTTGGCAATTGCCTGCTGAAGCACGGCAAGCATGGCCCGGTTCTTGACTGAAGGAGTGGAAGGTGTGATATCCATGTTCATAATCCTGCCTGCCGGAGCAAGTCCTGGTAGAAGGCCTCGTGCAATATGTGGCGTTGGCTACCTTGCTGCTCGAAAACTGGTTCCGGGCTGGTTCCGCTGTTCATGAAACATTGACAGCCATCCACAGCATAGCTGAAATCAAGCAGCAAGTTGCGCAAGCTGCGCGGGAAGCGCCGCTGGATATCCTTGCCTGGCACGTTGTGCCCGCCGTGGGCGACTCTTTCGGCTACCCGCAAATGGGACATTTCCACGCTGGGCAGGGCCAGGTAAATGAGTTCGACCTGCCAGCCCTCGCTTTTCAGGCGGTGCACGATACGCAGGTAGCTGCGCCCGGACAAAGTGGTCTCGAAGGCGAAGTTTTCGCGATGCTGGATGCAGGCCTGCATTTCCTGCAGGAACAGCCGGCTGGCCGCCAGTTGTTCGAGTTCGGGCGCCAAGGGCGACAGCCCGGCGGCAATCAGATCGGCGTTGATGAAGCGCTTGCAGTCGGCAACGTTGGGCAGGTATTCCAGCGCAAACGTGGTTTTGCCGGCTCCGTTGGGGCCGGCAATGATCCAGCATGTGGGCGTCATACGGCGATGTTGCCGAAAGATGCCAGAGGCATGTTGCAAAATATCATGCCAGGATCATACCGGACACCCCGCTTGCTTGCCACGACGCGCCTCGATGGCCCTTTAAAGCACTTCGCTGCGCAATTGGGGAAACACCTTGGATACCTTGTCCAGCAGGTAATCCCCATAGGTTCCGTTGAAGGCGTGCACGTTGGCCTTGTCCCAGCGCGCCGCGCTATCGTCCTGATCGTCCACCTTGGGCAGTCCCGCTATGGGTTGGACCCGCGCAAAGAAGTTAGGGTCGAAGAAAACGGGAAAGGACAGTCGATCGAAGCCCGAGGTGTTGCGCGATACCCGGTGGGGGGTCGAGCGGTACAGGCCGCCCGTCATGCGGTCGAGCATGTCGCCGATATTGCAGATAAAGCTGCCGGCCAGGGGCGGCGCCGCTATCCAGCCTTCGCGGGTCTTGACCTGCAGGCCGCCGATGTGGTCCTGCAGCAGGATGGTGAGCAGTCCATAGTCGGTATGTTCGCCCACGCCCCATTGCACATCGAGGTCTGCCGGCACGTCCTGCGAGGGGTAGTTGAAGATACGGAACAGGATCAGCGGGTCGGCCGTATAGCGTTCGGCAAAGTAGCCGGCCGGCAGGCCCAGGCTGAGCGCGATGCCCGCCATCAGCGTATGGCCCAATCGGGTGACGGCATCGAGGTAGGCCAGTATGGTTTCGCGCATGCCCTCGATGGCCGGAAACAGGTTGCGGCCATGGATGGGCGTGCCGGCTTTTACCAAGGGGTGATCGTCGGGCAGTTCGGTGCCCAGGTACAGGCCTTCCTTCCAGTCCGGGCGCCCTGAAGTCAGCTCGCCGCCCAGCGGGAAGTAGCCGCGCCAGGCCCGGCCGCCCAGGGCCATGCGCCACTGCATCTTGGTGGCCTCATCCAGGTGGAAGAATTCCCGGCTGAGCTGATCCAGGCGCTGGATCAGCTCGGGGCTCACGCCATGTCCGGTGATGTAGAAAAAGCCATGGGCTTCGCAGGCCTGGCGAATGGCGCGGGCCACCGCTTCGACGCCGGTGTCTGCCGAGCCGGATTCGCGCGCGACCAGGGCCGAGATGTCGATGATGGGCAGGCTTGCGCGTGCCGTGTCGGAAAGAGAGGTGTCTGGAGTCATGATCGTTCTGGATAAGGCCGGAAGTGCCACCGGGCCAGCAAGCCCGGGGCCGCTCAGGCAAACGGAGTTCGGATATCGGCCAGAAACTGCCGGGTGCGTGGGTGCTGCGGGTTGCCAAAGAACTCGGCAGGCGTGGCGCGCTCGAGGACTTGGCCCGCGTCCATGAACAGCACGCGGTCGGCGACTTCGCGCGCAAAGCCCATTTCGTGCGTGACGCACACCATGGTCATGCCTTCACGCGCCAGGTCGCGCATCACCAGCAAGACCTCGCCCACCATTTCGGGGTCGAGCGCGCTGGTGGGCTCATCGAACAGCATCAGCGGCGGGTGCATGGCCAGGGCGCGCGCAATCGCGACGCGTTGCTGCTGGCCGCCCGACAGTTCGGAGGGCAGGGCGTCGGCCTTGTGCGCCAGGCCGACGCGCTCGAGCAGCGCCATGGCCTGTTCCCGGGCCTGCTTGCGCGTGAGCTTGCGCAAGCGCATGGGGGCGAGCGTGCAATTGTCCAGGGCGGACAAATGAGGAAACAGGTTGAACTGCTGGAAGACAAAGCCTATGCGTGAGCGAAAATCATTGATGTTCAGCCCTTTTGCATGGATGTCCTGGCCATTGATCCGGATCGTGCCGGACTGGATGGGTTCGAGCCGGTTCAGGGTGCGAATCAGCGTGGACTTGCCCGAACCGGACGGCCCGCACACCACTACGACTTCGCCGCTGGCGATGGTCTCGGTAATGTCGACGAGAGCGTGGTATTTGTCGTACCACTTGTTGACCTGATCAAATTCGATCATACGGCAACCTTTGATGAAGAAATGCCGGGGCGCCGCGCCAGGCGACGTTCCAGCCAGTATGCGAATCGGGACAGCCCGAAGCAGAGTACGAAATAGGTCAGGCCCAGAATGGCGTAGATTTCGGCGGGGCGAGTCATGACCTGGGTATTGATCTGCGAGGTAATGAACGAGACTTCGGCCAGCCCGATGATGTAGCCCAGCGAGGTTTCCTTGATGGTGGAAACAAACTGGTTCACCAGCGAAGGCAGCATGCTGACCAGGGCCTGGGGCAGTATCACCCAGCGCATGGCGGAAAAGTAGCCCAGGCCCAGCGAGCGCGAGCTCTCCATCTGCCCCTTGGGCAGGCCCATGATGCCGGCGCGGATGATCTCGGCCAGATAGGCCGCATCGAAGATCACCAGCGTGATCAGCATGGTCGTGAACTGGTCGGTTTTATGGCCGGTGACGCTGGGCAGGAAGAAGTAGGCCCAGAACACCACCATCAGCAAAGGCGTGCCGCGCACGACGAACACCAGCGCGGTAACCGGCCAGCGTATCAGGCGAAACGGGCTGATGCGGGCCATGGCCAGCACCATGCCCAGCGGAAAGGCCAGGACCAGGCCCAGGGTTGCCAGCACGACGGTCAGGGCCAGGCCGCCCAGCGGGCCGTGAGGATACTGGCCGACCAGGAAATAAAGCCAGTAGGTATCGATGATTTCAAGCATTCGTGGTCTCCTGGCCTAGAGGGCGCGAGCCGGGTAGCGGTGCTGCACCCAGGTGGCCAGACCGGTGATGATCAACGACACGGTCAGGTAGGCCGCCGTCGCGAAGCTGAATGCTTCGAAGCTGCGGAACGTTGCGCTTTCGACCTGCGAGGCCTGGTACATCAGTTCGGCCACGCCTATCACCGTGGCGATGCTGGTGCCTTTCCAGAGATTGAGGGTTTGCGAAATCAGCGGCGGAACCGTGACGCGAAAAGCCTGCGGCAGGATTACCAGGCGCATGGTGTCCAGAAAGCCGAAGCCCAGGGCCTTGCTGGCCTCGAACTGGACCACGGGAATAGCGCGTATGCCGCTGCGTATGTCCTCGGCCATGTAGGCGGCGGTATAGAGCGTCAGGGCGATGATGGCGCTGGTGGCCTCGATATTGCCCGCATAGAGCCATTTTCGCGCCGCATCGGGCAGGAACTCGGGGGCGCCGAAGTACCAGAACAGCATGTGCGCCAGCAGCGGGATATTGCGGTTGATCTCGACATACATGAATGCCAGCCAACGCACGGGCGCAATGCTCGACATCCGCATCAGGGCAACGATCACGCCCAGCGGCAGCGACAACACCAGCGACACGGCCAGCAGCTTGAGCGATAGCAGCAAGCCATTGATGAGCATGTCGTGGTATTGGCCACTCAGCAGTAAGGAAAAATCAAAATCGGGCATAGAAAGGGAACGTGGTGACGGGCCGTGGCCATGATATAGCGCCAGCTTGCCTTTGGCCTGAAATGCAAAAAAGCCGCTGGGTTCAGCGGCTTCAAAGCCAGGTTTTCAGCTTAGTTGCCAGAGGCAATCGTGAAGTTTCGGCTTTGGTATTGATGCTTGGTATCGGGGCCATACCATTTGAAGAAAAGTTTTTCGGCGCCGCCCGATGATTCCAGTCCTGCCAAGGCGTCGTCCACGGCCTTGAGCAGGCCGGCTTCGCCCTTTTTGATGCCGATCGCAACGGTGGTGGTGCTGATGTTCTGCGGCAGGATTTTGTAGTCCTGGGCCTTGCCGCCCAGCTTGCCCAGGCTGTCGACCAGCGCGGATTCATCGTCCACGTAGCCCGCACCCTTGCCCTGCTGCAAGGCCAGGAAGGCCTGCGGCGCGTTTTCGAAGCTGACCACATCCACCGTGGGTACGGCCTTGCGGATATTGGCTTCCTGGGTGCCGCCCTTGACGGTAACGACCTTCTTGCCGTCCAGTTGCGCCACGCTATCGATGCCGGCGTCGTTCTTGACGAGTACCTTCTGGCCGGTCACGAAGGTGCCCGCCGAGAAGTCGATCAGCGCTTCGCGTTCCGGGGTGCGCGCCAGGGCTGCGGCCAGAATGTCGACATGACCTTGCTGGAGCTCGGGAATGCGCGCGGCGACGGCGAGTTGCTTGAAAACCGGCTTGACGCCGAGTTTTTCGGCCACGGCCCGACCCAGGTCGATCTCGTAGCCCACCAGTTCGCGGGTTTTCGGATCGACGAAGCTATAGGGCTCGGCCGTACCCAGCACGCCGATGATCAATTCGCCTTTTTTCTGGATATCGGCCAGTTGATCGGCCTGGGCCGGCACCGCAAAAAAAGCCGCACTGGTGGACAAAACCGCGCACAGGAACAAGCGTGTAGTCAAAATGGGTCTGCCTGAAAGGGAAAAGGGTCAGGCCGGCGTTATGCCGGCCCCTGCATGCCAAGCGTGTTGCCGGTTTATTCAGCGATCTGGTCGCTTTCCAGCTTGAACGTGCGGGTGGTGAAGCCCGATTTCGTATCCGGGCCATACCATTTGAAGAAGATTTTCTCGGCTTCGCCGGATTTTTCCAGCTCGCGCAGGGTTTCGTCCACGACTGCCTTCAGGCTCGTTTCGCCCTTTTTGATGCCCAGCGCCAAGGCTTCGGTGCTGAGGTTTTCCTTGAGCACGACATAGTCTTTCTGGGCGGGGCCAAGCTTGGCATAGACGCGCAACAGGGCGGCCTCGTCGTCGACATAGCCTGCTCCCTTGCCTTGCTGCATGGCCTGGAAGGCCTGCTGGCTCGTGTCGAAGGTGACGACTTCGACGGAAGGGATGGCCTTGCGCACGTTGGGCTCTTGCGTGCCGCCGCGCAGGGTGACTATTTTCTTGCCTGCCAACTGCGGCAGTTCGGTGATGCCGCTGTCGGCGCGCACCAGCACTTTCTGGCCGGTGACGAAGGTCGTGACCGAGAAGTCGATCAGCGCTTCGCGTTCCTTGTTGTGGGTGAGGCCGGCGGCGATCAGGTCGACGTGGCCTTGCTGCAGTTCGGGAATACGGGCGGCCACCGCGATCTGCTTCATGACCGGCTTGACGCCGATCTTGGCGGCAATGGCGTTGGCCAGGTCCACTTCGTAGCCTATGATCTGGCGCGTTTTCGGGTCGACGAAAGTGGCCGGCTCGTCGGTGCCCAGCACGCCCACGACCAGTTCACCCTTCTGCTTGATATCGGCCAGTTGGTCGGCATGGGCGGCAAAGCCCGCGGTTGCGAGCACGGCTGCGGCCACCACGGGGAAAAGAGAGCGCAATTTCATTTCTTACCTCTGGTCGAGCGAGAAGATGAACACATGGCATGAATGGCGTTTTCCCCGCGCAGCTTGCGGCTGGCGGCGATGCAAAATGCTACATCTTGCCTGTGCTGAATGGGGTCTACCTTAGCAATACTACTCAAATATATAAAATTACTTATATTCATAAGTAAATATTATTTAGAAATCAGGTGCGGGCATGGCTCTCTGCCCCCATGCCCTGATCCACCCGGCTGGACGCGCATAAAACCCCCAGGAATAGCGGCTTGACATACAGTTCGGCCACGTTGTCGCTGTTGGCATTCGGCACCCATTCCTGGAGCTCGGAGACGCCATTGATGGCGCCGGTGGCGATCTGGGCGGCAACGAGGGGATCCAGCGGCCGGATCGAGCCGTCGACCATGCCGTCCACGATGTCGTGGGCCACCCTTTGGGTCAGGCGCCGTACCGTGGCGCTGACGCCGGCCCGGCGCGACAGGTCTGATAGCGCGCTGGTGGCCCCCAGGCGCAGCATGGGGCCGTGCTCGGATAGCTGGAAGCAAGCCATCGCCTGCACGGCCGAGACCGTGCGCTGCCAGCCACTGCCGCCGCGGCTGTCGGCTTGTTCCAGGGCGCGCCGGATCAGGCCGAAGGTGCGCTCGAAGCATTGCAGGACCAGGTCTTCCTTGTTGGCATTGTGGTGATAGAAAGCGCCCTTGGTGACATTGAGCCGGGCCGATATCTTGTCCACCGAGGCGCCCCGGTAACCTTGTTCATTGACCAGCTCGGACGCCGCGCGCAGAAAGGCGTCGGCGGTGCTGTCCGGGTCGTCGCCGATTTGCGCCAGGGGAATCCCGGTCTCGTGCGCCCGCCACTGCGAGGTGCTGGAGGCCAGGCCGTACACCACGATATTGCTGACCTGGTCCGCCAGGCGCCAGTAGTCTTGCGGTTCGTAGCGATAGAGCCAGGTGCGCATCCAGTGCGATAGCGACAGCAGGTAATGGGTGCGGGCATTGAGCTCGGCGCGGCTCAGGCTGGATGTTTCAGGCCCCGTGAGCACCTTGCGCACCTGACGGAACATTTCGGTATACGCTAGCGAGACTTCCTCGAAATGCGGTTCCGGCAGCGCGCGCAGGTCGTTGAACTGGACGAGATTGGGCAATTCGCCGCGCTCGGCGCCGGCCAGCCTTTCGGCGTGCAGCCGGAAATAGACCCGTACGCGCTCGGCAATCGTGGATTCCTGGCAGGCCTGGGCCGCCAGCGTGCCAAAAGCCTCGATCGCGCGCAGAAAGCAGGCGCTGGCAAGCTGCTCTTTGCGCCGGTAGTAATAGGTGACGCTGGTGGTAATCAGGCCAACGCTGTTGGCAATATCGGCCAGCGTGGCGCCTTTGACGCCAACTTCATTGAACAACCGCGCTGCGGCATCCAGCAGAGCCTCGCGTTTTGCCTGGAAACGCGTGGTTTGCGACGAAGATTGTGCCATCCGGGGTCCTGCACCAAAAAGTGTGCCGAAAATATGGCACGGAAAGCAGCAAGCGAAATAAATGCTTTCGGTCGTGCCGTAAAAAAATGGGTATGTTATAAATTCTGCATCATACCGATAAAAAAACCCAGGTAGTTCAAGTATTAGAAAAGTTGGTGCGTCCGTCACCGCGGATGCATCTGGTTTTGCTACTGCATCCAGGAGACAAAAAGAATGTCGCTGTTTTCATTGACCGGAAAAGTCGCCGTTATCACCGGCTCGTCGCGCGGTATCGGCAAAGCCATCGCCGAGCGCATGGCCGAGCAGGGTGCCA
Source organism: Verticiella sediminum (assembly GCA_040392445.1). GTDB lineage: Bacteria > Pseudomonadota > Gammaproteobacteria > Burkholderiales > Burkholderiaceae_B > Verticiella > Verticiella sediminum_A. Next base: position 118,365 of record JBEBVZ010000004.1, on the reverse strand, counting down.
AGGTGGTGATCTCATCGCGCAAGGCCGAGCCCTGCGCCGAAGTTGCCAAGGCCATCAACGACAAGCACGGCGCGGGCACGGCGATTTCTGTGCCGGCCAATATCTCGTCCAAGGAAGACCTCAAGAACCTGGTCGACGAAACCAACCAGCAGCTGGGCAAGATCGACATCGTTGTGTGCAATGCGGCGTCCAACCCCTACTATGGCCCGTTGGCCGGGATCCAGGACGACCAGTTCCGCAAGATCCTCGAAAACAACATCATTTCCAACCACTGGCTGATCAATTTTGCCGTGCCGCAGATGATAGAGCGCAAAGAGGGCTCCATCATCATCGTGTCGTCCATCGGCGGGCTGCGCGGATCTCCCATCATCGGCGCCTACAACATCTCCAAAGCCGCTGATTTCCAACTGGCGCGCAACTTGGCGGTGGAATACGGCCCGCACAATATCCGTGTCAACTGCATCGCCCCGGGCCTGATCAAGACCGATTTCGCGCGCGCCCTGTGGGAAGACGCCGAGCGCCTGAAAGAGCGCACCGCCACCACCCCGCTGCGCCGTATCGGCGAGCCCGACGAGATCGCCGGGGCTGCCGTCTACCTGGCTTCGCCGGCTTCCACGTTCATGACCGGCCAGGCGCTGGTGGTCGACGGCGGCGTCACGATCTAAGCCCGCGCTTGGCGACGCCTGCCGCCCTTTGGGCCGGCAGGCGTGCGCGCGCATGGCCTGCGTCACTCATCAAACCGATCAGATTAAGGATTTCACCATGTCAGACCTTCGCGAATTCCGCGAGCAGACGCGTGCCTGGCTGCAAGAAAACTGCCCTCCAGAAATGCGCGAACCCATGCGCAGCGAGGACGATGTCTGCTGGGGCGGGCGCAATGTGAAATTTTCCAGCAAGGCGCAGCAGCAGTGGCTGCAGCGTATGGGCGAGCGCGGCTGGACGGTGCCCACCTGGCCGACACAGTACGGCGGCGGTGGCCTGAGCCCCGAGCAGGGCAAGATTCTGGCCCAGGAAATGCAGGCTCTGGGCTGCCGCTCGCCATTGAACAGCTTTGGCATCTGGATGCTCGGGCCGGCCTTGCTGAAGTTCGGCACCGAAGAGCAAAAACTCGAGCACCTGCCCAAGATCGCGCGCGGCGAAATCCGCTGGTGCCAGGGCTATTCCGAGCCCAATGCCGGCTCGGACCTGGCTGCCCTGCAAACCCGGGCGGAAGACTGCGGCGACCATTTCGTCATCAACGGCCAGAAAATCTGGACCTCGTACGCCGACCATGCCGACTGGATCTTCTGCCTGGTGCGCACCGATCCGGCGGCAAAAAAGCACACGGGCATCAGCTTCGTGCTGTTCGACATGCAGACTCCGGGCGTCAGCACGCGGCCTATTACGCTGATTTCGGGCAAGTCGCCGTTCTGCGAAACCTTCTTTGACGATGTGCGCGCCGAGAAGCACAACCTGGTGGGAACGCTGAACGACGGCTGGACGGTGGCCAAGTACCTGCTGACCCACGAGCGCGAAATGATCAGCAGCATCGGCACCCGCAATGGTGTCATCACGCTGCACAAGGTCGCTGTGGATGCCATCGGCCGCGACGAGAACGGCAAGCTGGACGACGCCATGCTGCGTGCGCAGATTGCCTTGTTCGAGATCGACGAGGCGGCCTTTGCCTTGGGGCTGCAGCGTGTCATGGACCTGGCGCGCGCGGGACAGGGCAATCCGGCCATGTCGTCGGTGCTGAAGTACTACGGCGCCGAGCTGAACAAGCGCCGGCATGAACTCATCATGAGCGCGCGCGGCAGCGACGCCCTGGAATGGGAAAGCGAACGCTCCAACGATGGCGATTCCGCGCGCAGCTGGCTGCGCACCAAGGCCAACTCGATAGAAGGCGGCACCAGCGAGGTGCAGCTCAACATCGTCGCCAAACGCATTCTGGCGTTGCCAGGCGCCTGAGCGCCGGCATCTTGCATACATCTTCGCTAGGAATCAAAGCCATGGCATTGGTATTAACAGAAGAGCAAAATATGCTGCGCGACAGCGCACGCGATTTTTTGTCTGAAAATGCGCCGGTAGCGCACCTGCGCGCCTTGCGCGACAACCGCGACGAAACGGGTTTTTCCCGGCAGTTGTGGGAACGTTTTGCCGACATGGGTTTTACCGGGATGCTGGTTCCCGAAGCCCATGGCGGCCTGGGGCTGGGCTATGTCGAAGCCGGCCTGCTCATGGAAGAAATCGGCCGCAACCTGACGCCGTCGCCCTTCCTGGCCAGTAGCGCAGTGGCCGTGGCGGCACTGGTTGCCGCAGCCAGCGAAGCGCAAAAGCAGCAACTTCTGCCGCAGGCTGCCAGCGGCAAGCTGTTGCTGACGCTGGCCAGCGATGAGCTCGCCAAACATCGCCCCACCCACGTCGAGCTGGCTGCAACCCAAAGCGGGCAGGGCTACACGCTGAACGGCGCCAAGACCTTCGTGCTGGATGGCCATGCGGCAGACATGCTGCTGGTGGCGGCCAGAACCTCGGGCGCCGGCAACGACACTGACGGCATCACCCTTTTCATCGTGGATCGCAAGGCTCCCGGCGTCGAGGTCGAGCGCGTGGCCATGGTCGATGTGCACAATGCCGCGCGCATCCGCTTCAACAACGTCAGTGTGGCGGCCGATGCCGTGCTGGGCGAAGTCGGCCAGGGTTGGCCCGTGCTGGAAGCCGCGCTGGACGCAGGCCGCGCCCTGGTGGCCGCGGAACTGTTGGGCATTGCCCAGGAGTCCTTCGATCGCACGGCGGCATACCTGAAAGAGCGCCAGCAGTTCGGCAAGACGATAGGCGAGTTCCAGGCCCTGCAGCACCGGGCGGCGGCCTTGTTCTGCGATATCGAGTTCAGCCGTGCGGTTGTGCTGGCTGCCTTGCAGGCGCTCGATGAGGCTCCTGCCAAGGCTGCTTCGGCGGTCTCGCTCGCCAAGGCGCATGCCAGCAAGACCGCCAACCTGGCTGTGCAGGAAGCGGTCCAGATGCATGGCGGCATGGGCATGACCGACGCCTTCGATGTCGGCCTGTTCATGAAGCGGGCACGGGTGGCGCAGGAATTGTTTGGCGACACCGGCTTTCATGCCGAGCGCCTGGCCAGGATGAACTCGTACTGATAGTTGCCCGCTAACGATTGGTTGCCGGCGAGTGCCGGCAGCCAGCGTGCTAGCCGTCCGAATCGCCCTGCTGGTTGGGGCGCGAACTTACCGAGAATACGGCGCTGGCGTGCAAGACGCAGCGCTCACCGACCATCAGGTCGCAGTCGACGAAAGCCAGCCTGCCCCCCACCTTGCGCAAGGAAACATGAGCTTCCAGCCAGTCGCCGGGCCGAGCGCCATCCAGGAACTCGCTGGACAGGCTGACCGTGACGTTGCGTTGCCTGGGTACGCGCGCGGCCGCAAGGCTGGCACTCATGGCGCCGTCGGCCAGTGTCAGCAGCATGCCACCATGGGTGACTCCGCCCAGGTTCAGGTGTTTTCCAGCCACCCTCAGCCCCAGTATCATGCCGCCATCCTGGGCAGGACGCACAAAAATCGGCCCGATGGAGTTGAAGTAGGGGCTGCGCAGCTCGTAAGGGGTGAACCCCGCCGGCACAGGGTCTGACGGGGAAAGGCTGGCGGTATTCGTCGGTACATCAGCTTGCATCGGTGCTCGCGGTAGTGGAAAGGTTGGACACATCCTTGGCCATGGCGGCAAATTTCTCGATCTGGTCGCGCACGGCCTTCTTGTTGAACTTGCCCACGCTGGTCTTGGGGATTTCGCCGGTGAAGGCAACCAGCTTGGGCAACATCCATTTCGTGATTTTGCCTGTTTCCACGCCATGCTGGATCAGGAACTCGACGACATCTTCTTCCTTGGCTTCGAAACCGGGCCGTACATGCACCAGGGCCATGGGCTTTTCGCCCCACAGTTCGTCGGGTACCCCCACCACGGTGGCTTCGAGCACGAAGTCGGCCATCGAGATCAGGTTTTCCAGCAGCACCGTGGGTACCATCTCGGCGCCACTGCGAATGACATCCTTGATGCGATCGGCAATCACGATGAAGCCGTCCGCATCCACGGTGGCGATATCGCCGGTATGGAACCAGCCGTCGTACCAGACTTCGGCTGTTTTTTCGGGATTCTTGTAGTACTGCTCGGTGATCCATGGGCCGCGCACGACGATCTCGCCTATGGTGCGGCCGTCGCGCGTCACCGGCTTGCCATCGCCATCGACCACTTCGACTTCCAGGCCCGGTACCGGCAAACCGGTCTTGACCAGCACTTCGTCGATCTGCTGCTTGTTCCAGCCCACCATGTTCTTCTTGACGAAAGCGCCGACCGCCGCGGGCGCCGTCTCGGTCATGCCATAGCCCGACGAGATCTGGAAACTGGGCATCAGTTTCTCGAGCTTGATTTTCAGTCCCAGGGGCAGGGCGCCGCCGCCCACGCCTATGCGCGACAGGCTGCTCAGGTCGTAGTCGTGCAGTTTTGGATATTCCAGCAGCATGGCGGCAATGGTTGGCACAATACCCACCGATGTCACCTTTTCGGTTTGCACCAGCTCGCAGAATCCTTCCACGGTGAACATGCCGGGCAGCACCACCTTCTGGGCATTGAACACGGTAAAGAACGGGGCGCCCCAGCCATGGATGTGGAACATGGGAGTGTTGAGCATGGGCACGGCGTTCTCGCCCAGGCGATCGACGCTGGCGTAGGCGGGCGTGTTGGCCATGTTGCCGGCCGCCAGTATGTGCAGGGTCATCAGGTACAGCTGGCGATGCGTGAAGGTGGCGCCCTTGGGCTGGCCGGTGGTGCCGGTGGTGTAGCACAGCGTGGCGTTGGTATCTTCCGATAGATAGGCCCATTCGTGCTGGGCGCTTTCGCGCGCCAGCAGGTCTTCGTACGAGATCAGGTTCTTGACTTTCGTATTGGGCAGGCCGGGCTTGTCCGACATGTAGACGAAGGTCTGAACGACGTCGCTGATCTTGTCGTAGATGGCTTCCAGCAGGGGCATGACCGCGTCGTCGACGAAGATGATCTTGTCTTCGGCATGCCGGATGGTGTAGATGATGTGTTCGGGCGACAGGCGGATGTTGATGGGGTGCAGGGTGGCGCCTATGCCCGGTACGGCGTAGTACAGCTCGAGGTGACGGTGGGTGTTGAAGGCCATGGTGCCTATCCGGTCGCCAGGCTCGGGCGGCGCGCCGGCCTGCACACCCAGGGTGTTCTGCAAGGCGTTGGCCAGCTTGCAGACCCGTTCATACCATTGCATCCAGGTAAAGCGAAAGTATTCGCCGGATATCTGGTTGCGATACACCACGCCGATTTCGTCGGGATACATGCGTACCGGCCGCTTCATCAGGGTGGTCAGCAGCAAGGGGTATCGGGTGCTGAATTCCGGATAGGTCTGATGGGTCATGGTGTCTCTTCCGTCTGTTTTTATAGGGATGATTGCTGACTCTCGTGCGCATCGGCCGAATTGCGCCTGGGGTCTTGCACGCGCAGGATGGCCATGAGTGCGAGGCATTTCACGGCAATGGCTATCCAGAACACATAGAGAAAGCCGCCGCCCTGGGCGATGAAACCGCCCACAATGGGGCCCAAGGCCATCATGGCGTAGCAGGCGGTATCGGATACGGCGATGCGCATGGGCAGTTCATGGCGCTTGCCGAATTCCAGAACCAGGTTCTGGGATGCGATCTGAAAGCCGCCAAAGCCCGCGCCCAGGCCGCAGAAGGCCAGCATGAAAGCCGGCAGCGTCTGCGCATTGATGAGCTGCACGGTGGCCGCCATCCACAGGGCCACGCTCAGCAGGAAGACGATGCGGTTGCCGCGCTGGTCGGCGAGCCTTCCCCACAGCAGGTTGCTGACCGTCTGCGCCAGCAGGAAGGCCAGCGACAGATAGCCCAGCGTCGTGCCCGACAACTTGATGTAAGTGCCGGCATAGATGGCATAGAAGGGAACCGCCACCGTCCCTAGTGCGGCCAGGGCCCGCGCGAGGAAAAAGCGGGTAAAGGCCCGGTCCGAGCGCAAAAGATCGGGCAGGTCGTGCAGCCGCTTCCAGAGCGGATGGGCGGCCCGGACTTCGGGCGAAGGCGGCTCGCGCACGAAGGTGAGGGCGGTGATGCCCAGGCTGGTCAGCAGGAAGGCAGCCAGGAAGGTCGTGGCATAGCCGTTGCCAAACAGGTTGCCGCCCACCAGGTACTTACCGCCCAGGTAGGCCACGCCGGCCGCGGTGAGCCCACCCAGGAAGTTGCGCATGCCGGTAAGCCGGCCACGCTTGTTCATGGGAATCACCTTGGACATCAGGAAGTGGAAGCTGACCCCCTGCATGCCGCTGAAAAAGCCGAACAGGCCGAGGAAAATACAGGCCGCGATCAGCGCCGGGTAGCCTTCCAGAAAGAAGGCAGACAGCGCCAGGGCCAGGATCTGCAGGCGCATGAGCCAGCCCACGCAGTACACCACCGGCATCACCAGGCGCCGATGCTCGATGATGGTGGCGCCCCAGATCGAGGACATGGCCATGCCCACGAACTGGGCGGCGAGGGCGATGCCCACTGCGCGTTGCGAGCCGGACAGCAGAAAGATATAGGCTGGCACGAAGGTGGGGGCGCTGACCAGGCGAAAGCCGGTCATGCCCAACATCCCATGCGCCAGATTGGCGGTGTAGTTGCGGCGCAGATCGCGCAGCACCTGGAGCCGGTACTCCTTTTCCGTCAGCGGCCTGTCGGGGGGCACGCCAACGTCTGCAACGGCGACCTTCATGGTGAGGCAGGCGTCTCCTGCGCGGCATAGTGTTGCAAGGCTTCAGAGAGCGTCGTTTTCTCGAGGCTCAGCGCGCTGATGACGCCGGTCAGCCATTCCGGCTGCTCGCAAGTGCAGACCGCAATGGGATGATCGAGGTCGGAACGGACGTCGGCCAGCAGGGCAAAGCTGCTGGCATAGCTGGGTGGCCGGGCATCCGTGGCCAGGTCGGCGATGGCGAAGGGGTCGGGCGGCGCCAACTGGCTGGTGTCCACGACCGGGATATAGGGATTCTTGGAGTGGGTGCCGCCACCGGCCAGCCCCGGGCCGTCGAGCAGGATCGCGCCGCGCACCGCCCCGGGGCGAGCGCCGGCCAGCAAGAGCGCGATATAGCCGCCCAGGCCACGGCCAACGATGGTTGCCCTTTGCAGGTGGCGCAGCGCGATATCGGCGTCGGCCATCAGCAGCTCGCAGGTATAGCCACCGCCTCGCGGCACCTGCGAATTCCCGTGCCCGGTGAAGTCCAGCGCATACACGGGCCCTGGCCAGCTGGCGTATTCGGCGGGCAGGCTGGCCGGCGAGTGCTCGGCCAGGCCGTGCAGCAACAGGAGGGGGGTGCCACTGCCCTGGCGCAGGGTGTGCAGCGCCAGCTTGATGCGGTTGTGTTGCAGATACTCAATCATGTTTGAGGAAGTCGACGACGAGGGACGCGGTGCGCTGAGGGTGTTCGATATGGATGAAGTGGCCGGTGTCCTGCAGGACTTCGACCCGGGTGGTGGCGGGCAGGTAGGGTGCCAGCTCTTCAGGGGTCACGTCCCAGCCCATGGGTTCGGAAATCGTGCCGAAAATGGCCAGCATGGGGATGGGAAATCCAGGCAGGCGATCCGTCATCCAGCGCGAGCGGTACGGGCCGAAGCCGCCCATGCGCAAGCTCGGGTCTATCTTCCAGCGCCAGCCGTCGGGATCGCGGCGCGCGCCCTGGGTGGCCAGATAGCACAGCCAGTCATGGTTCAGGCGCGGGTTCATGCGGGCGCGGCGCCGGGCCAGTTCTTCCAGGGTGCCAGGCTTGCGGATGGCATCGGCGGTGCGGTGGCGGTGGTCCAGCCAGTCGGTGATACGGTCGGCTGACATGGGCTTGCGCTCGTGCATGGCGCTATCGGGGTGCGGGCTGCGAAAAGGCAGGCCGTCGATGGCGGCAAAGCGGGTGAAGCGATGCGGCAGCGCCTGGATGGTGTGGGCCAGCATCGAGCCGCCCTTGCTGTGGCCAACCGCCAGGCACGGCGCCTGGGTGGTGGCGTTGACCACGGCCATCATGTCGCGCTCGTCGGCCATCCAGCTATAGAGGTCGGCGTGATCGGAGTCGCCGTGGCCGCGCTGGTCGTAGGAAACGACCCGATAGCCGGCATCCGCCAGCAGCGGGGCAAAGACATCGAAGGTGCGTGCAAAGTCGAACGAGCCGTGCACCAGAATGACCGGTGGGGCGCTGGCGTCGCCCCACTCGTGTACGGCCAAGCCAACCCCGCCGGAGTCGACCCGGCGCTGCCGGTCTGGGGGGCGAGCGCCGGGAAAGGCAAAGCGTTTCTTTTCTTCTTGTTCCGACAAGGCGGGTGTAGCCGCGTTCATGCAGGGTCTCCTATGCCATTACTGCGGATGTGTGTAGATGACACGCAACCATGCGCTCGCCGGGCATGGCTGTCAACGTCGGTTCGGTCGATTTACAAATATCCATGGCGCGCGGACAACGCGGATGAAAGCGGCAGCCCGATGGCGGGTTCAGCGCGCTGGGAACTTCGCCTGTGATTTTCACGCGGGCGCGGCTGGCCTCGACCTCGGGATCGGCCACTGGAATGGCCGACAGCAGGGCCACCGTGTAGGGGTGCATGGGCGATGCATAGAGCTCATCGCGACCGGCGACCTCGACCACCTGCCCCAGGTACATCACCACGACCCGGTTGCTGATATGCCGCACCACGGCCAGGTCGTGGGCAATGAAGATATAGGTAAGGCCCAGGCGCTTTTGCAGGTCCATGAAGAGGTTCACGACCTGCGCCTGGATGGAGACGTCCAGCGCCGAGACCGACTCGTCGCACACGATCAGGTCGGGTTCGAGGGCGATGGCGCGCGCAATGCCTATGCGTTGGCGTTGCCCGCCCGAGAATTCGTGCGGATAGCGGTCGGCCATGTCGGGCAGCAGACCGACCAGGTCGAGCAGTTCGGCCACGCGGCGCCGGTAGGCGGCCTTGTCCTTGGCCATGCCGTGGATTTTCAGGGGTTCGCCGACGATGTCGCGCACTTTCATGCGCGGGTTCAGCGAGCCATAGGGATCCTGGTAGACCATCTGCGCCTTGCGCCGGAAACCATGGACCTGGGCCTTGTCGAAGTTCTTGATGTCTTCGCCGTTGAACAGCACCCGGCCACGGGTGATGGGCGACAGGCCCAGCACGGCCAGGCCGGTGGTGGACTTGCCACAGCCGCTTTCGCCAACCAGGCCCAGGGTTTCGCCGCGTTTTACCGAGAACGACACGCCATCGACGGCCTTGACCGCAGCGACCTGGCGGGAGAACAAAACGCCTTTGGTGATGGGAAAGTGAACGGCAAGGTTTTCGACGCGCAGGATGTCGTCGGTGCCTGCGGCGGGCAGGGGGGGGGTGTGGGGTTCAGTGTGCAACATCGGCGAAGCAGGCCTTCAAATGGTCATCGTCAACCGGCAGGAGTTCGGGCTTTTCCACACGGCACCGCGCCATGGCGTAGCGGCAGCGCGGTGCGAACGAGCAGCCGGGCGGCAGGGCGGCCAGGTTGGGCGGCTGGCCATCGATGGGGGCCAGCCGCTGGGTGGTATCGGCGTCGAGCCGGGGCACGGACGCCATCAGGCCCAGCGTGTAGGGATGACGGGGTTGCTTGTAGAGCTTGCGCGCGGGCGCGATTTCGACGATGCGCCCGCCATACATGACCGCCACGCGGTCGGCGTAGCGCGCGACCACGCCCAGGTCGTGCGTGATCAGGATCAGCGCCGAATCGGTTTTATGGGTGAGTTCCTTCAGGATGTCGAGCACCTGCGCCTGCACGGTGACATCCAGGGCCGTGGTGGGCTCATCGGCAATGATCAGGCGCGGGTTGCACGCCAGCGCCATGGCGATCATCACGCGCTGGCGCATGCCACCCGAAAACTGGTGGGGATAATCGAAGACACGCTTTTCGGCATCGGGGATGCGCACTTCGCTGAACAGGGCCTGGGCCTGCCGGATGGCGTCCGGCCAGGGAACTTTGTGATGCAGGTTGATGGGCTCGGCCACCTGCATGCCGGCCATCATCGCGGGGTTGAGCGACGACATGGGCTCCTGGAAGATCATCGCCACCTTGTTGCCGCGCACGCGCCGGATACCGGCGTCGTCCAGGCCCAGCAGGTCTTCGCCTTCCAGCACGATTTCGCCGCTTTCTATCTTGCCCGCGGGCGAGGGGATCAGGCGCAGCAGCGACAGCGCGGTGACGCTTTTGCCCGAACCCGATTCGCCTACGATGGCAAGCGTTTCGCCCGCCGCCAGGTCAAATGACACGCCGTCCACCGCGTTGACGGTGCCGCGCTCGGTGCGAAAGCGGGTTGTGAGGTTCTTTACCTGGAGCAGCGGGGTTTGCATGGTCAGTACCCCATTTTCTTTTTCAGATCCTGGTCTATCCAGATCTGGGCGTAGATCGGGCCGGGGCGCACCGCGCCGACACGCAACTCGCCACCATAGTTCTTCACCCACGGCCACCAGGCTCGGTAGTAGTACGGCGTGGGCAGGTAGACGTAGGGCGCGTCGTCCAGGGCCATGCGGGTCAGCTTTTGCATGGTTTTCATGCGGTCGGTTTCCTCGCGGTCGAGGAATACCTGTTGCATGCCGGCTTCAAACTCGTCGTTCTGCCATTTGGCCGCGTTCCAGGGGTCGCCCTTGGTGAAGCTGTTGCGCAAGGCCGTGGTGGGGTTGCTGTGGCCCTTGGACATCATGTAGCCCGCGGTATGGGTCGAGGCGTTCATGGCGGCGAAAAAGGCCGCATATTCCATGGGGACGATTTCCATCTTCACGCCAACCTGCTCGAGGTAGGCCACCAGCAGCGGCATCATTTCCATGTGCGGCGCATTGCAGGCGCAAACCTGGGCCTTGAAGCTGAAGCCCTTGGGGTAGCCGGCTTCGGCCAGCAGCTTCTTGGCCTTGTCGGGGTTGTAGGTGAAAAGCTCCTTGATGGAGTCGGGCATGGCGCTGAGCGGCTCGTAGTAGCCCTCGTACTCGGGGTGCATGGGGAAGGCCAGCATCTCGGCATTGCCTTCGTACAGGGCGTCGATGATTTCCTTTTTGTTGATCGCCATGTTCAAGGCGCGGCGCACGCGCACGTCGTCAAACGGCTTGGCGTCGGTGCGCAAGGCCAGCAGGTAGCCGGTGTACATGAGCGAGCGCCGCCATTGCAGGTCGGGGGCGTTCTTCTTGAGTTCCTCGACCGCGCTCCAGCGGATGTTTTCCAGGATATCGACCTTGCCGCTGCGCAAGAGCGAGTGCTGCGTGCTTTCGTCCTTTACCGTGCGATAGACGAAGGAGTCGATAAAGGGCAGTTGATAGGACTTGCCGTCTACCGTGGCCTTGCCCCAGTAATCGGGGTTTTTCTTGTAGGTTGCAGCATTGCCCTGCACATATTCGGCAATGTTGAAGGGGCCGGTGCCATTGGCGTTGCGCCAGTCGGAAATGCCCTTGTCGACAACTTCCTTGGGGTAGATCTGCGCGTAGTAGCCGTAGCCGAAGCGGTAGTCCCATTCGGAATTGAACTTGTTGAAGTAGAACACCACGGTGTGGTCGTCCTTGGCTTCCACCTTTTCGATATAGTCGAAGTAGTTCGGCACCTTGCGCGCGGTGGTGCTGGTGCGCTGGAAACTGTAGACCACGTCTTGTGCGACCAGGTCGCGCGCGGCCATGACGCCTTCCTTGGCGGGAAAGCGCACGCCCTTGCGCAGCTTGATTTCCACGCGCAGGGGGTCGTCCTTGATTTCCCAGCTTTCGGCCAGTTCGCCCTTGATGGCGTCGGTGGCCAGCCAGGCATCGGCTTCGAACAGCTGCTTGCCGCCCAGGCGCTTGGACTGGGCAATATCGCCCACGAACAGGAGTTCGTAGATGGTGCCGGTATCGTGGTTCATCTTCCACACCCAGTCGCCCGGATCCCACGACAAGGCATTGAGGGTGGGGTAGTAGTTGATGACTTCCAGCGTACCGCCGTATTTCGGTTCTTCCGCGGCTGCAGCCGTGCAGGTAGCAGCGCCACCGATAAGTGCCAATGCCAGAGGCAATGCACGCATTGCCGCTTTGATGCGGTTTGCGATCATGTGTGTCTCCTGATGTTGTTATGGGTACAGCGGCAATACTTGTGGGTGCTAGCGGGTGCCTCGCATGCGTGGGTCGAGCAGGTCGCGCAGGGCGTCGCCAAACACGTTGATCGAATACACAACGATGGTCAGGCAAATGCCCGGCACGACCGCCAGCCAAGGGGCCTGGAACATATAGCTGCGGCCGGTTCCGGACAGCATGCCGCCCCAGGTGGGCGCGGGCGGCGGCACGCCCAGGCCCAGGAAGGACAAGCCCGATTCGGCCAGGATGGCCGCGCCCACGCGAGTCGTGAAGAGGATGATGATGGGCGGCATGATGTTGGGCAGAATGTGGTGCCACAGGATGCGCGTGGTGGAGGCTCCCAGGGACCCGGCGGCGTGCACATACATGTTCTCGCGCACCGACACCACCGCGCTGCGGATGATGCGCGAGCCGCCTATGCCCATCAGCAGGCCCAGCGCCAGCACGATCTGGGTCATGCCGGGGCCGAAGACGGACACGATCACGATCAGGATGACCAGGTCGGGAAAGCTCATCCAGGAGTCGACGAAGCGCTGCGTGACCATATCGCTGCGCCCGCCGGCGTAGCCGCTGAGCGTGCCCAGCACCACCGAGATCACGGTGGCGAGCAGGGCCGCGGCCACCCCGATGATGACCGACAGCTGGGCGCCGTACAGTGTGCGCGACAGCATGTCCCGGCCCAGGTAGTCGGTGCCGAAGGGATAGGCCAGGGACGGCGCCTTCAGGCGGTTCAGCGGGCTGATCTGGTTCAGTCCGTAGGGCGCCAGAAAGTCGGCGAAAACGCCGCAGAAAATGAACAGCACGAAGACGACCGCGCCAAAGGCACCCAGCGGCTTTTCACGGAAAAGGCGACGGGTGAACTGCCAGCCCGGGATGCTCCAGGTGGCGGCGCGCGCGGGGGCGTGGGGAAGGACGGCACTCATCAGCGATACCTCACTTTCGGATCGAGCCAGCCATAGCTGAGGTCGACAAGTAGATTGACCAGCATGACGACCAGGCCCACCACCAGGAAGACCCCGGTCACGATGGGGTAGTCGCGGGTGCTGACGGCGTCGAGCAAGAGCATGCCGATGCCGGGAATGACGAAGATCTGTTCGAGGATGACGGCGCCGCCCAGCAACAGGGGGGCTTGCAGGCCGATCAGGGTGACGACCGGGATCAGCGCGTTGCGCAAGGCATGGCGAATGACGATGCGGCGCTCGCCCAGGCCCTTGGCCCATGCAGTACGGATGTAGTCCTGGCGCAGGACTTCGAGCATCATGGTGCGCGTCATGCGCATGGTGATGGCTGACAGCGACGTACCCAGGATGATGGCGGGCAGGATCATCTGCTGCAGGTTCTGGATAGGGTCGCGAAAGAAGGGTACATAGCGTATTTCGGGCGTCCAGCCCCACCAGACCGAAGGCAGCACCATAACCATGGTGGCCAGCCAGAAACTGGGCACGGCCAGCATCAGGATCGAGAATGAGCGCGTGATGTAGTCGGTTGGGGTGTCTTGCCGGATGGCGGAATAGATGCCGATGGGCAGGGCCACCGACAGGGCCACGATGAGTGCCAGCAGGGCGAGCTCGAACGTGACGGGCATGCGTTCGATCAGGGTTTCGAGAACGGGGGTGCCCGTCCAGAGCGAGGTGCCGAAATCACCCTGGAACAGGATGCCGCCGCTCCAGCTGAGATATTGCGTCCACATTGGGCGATCCAGCCCCAGCGCATGCACCAGTTGCTCGCGCGACATGGCGTCGGCCGAGACACTGTTCTGGCTGAGCATGAGGTCGATGATGTCGCCGGGGATGAGCCGCACCGACAGAAAGACGATGACGCTGGCAAAGAACAGGGTGGGAACGAGGGCCAGTAGCCGCCGCCAGGCATAGGAGCTCATGGCTGGTCTCCTTGCGCAGCGCACCATTTTCGACGGTTTGGCCGTCTGGCCACGGCGTCAGGGTGGTTGCATACCGGAAAGTCGATAACGCGTGGATGCACCTGCAACTTCATGGGCTTCGTCCTTCGCAAAGCAGCGAAAGGCGACAAGCCTTACGCTGTAATGGAATGCGGTACGCGGCGTTTTCTAACCGCGGAAATCACTCTATCACACATACCGAATTTTCTAATACAAGGAAACCCTAAGGTCTTGGATGGAATTTCCAGCGTGCCGTTGGTGCTGCTTGCAGGGTTGGGCGGGACGTGCGAAAGCCCGGCCCCAGGGGTATAGGGGCCGGGCAGATTGCCGCTTGCGGGTCTGGGGGGACTAGACCGTGGCGGGTGCCGGAGAACTGCTGGGCATGAAGGACGGTTGCGCGATGAAGCGCGCCAGGTGATGGTCGGTGTCGCCCAAGGTGAGCTCGATCGCCGTCATTCGTTTGAAATAATGCGAGACGGGCATTTCGTTGGTCATGCCCATGCCGCCGTGCAGCTGGATGCTGTGTTGGCCGATATATTTCATGGCCTCGCCCACGCGCACCTTGGCGGCCGACACTTTCTGGCGGCGTTCAACGGGATTGGTGGCGGCGAGCTTGGCGATGGCCAGGGTGGTGATCGAGCGGGCCTGCTCGAGATGCATGTACATATCGGCCATGCGGTGCTGCAGCACCTGAAATGTGCCAATGGGTACGCCGAACTGCTGCCGCGTCTTCAGGTACTCGAGGGTGGCGGTGTTGGTGGCGTCCATCAGGCCCAGGGCTTCGGCGCAAAGCAGCGCCACGCCATGGTCGGCCACGGCTTCGAGTACGTCCCAGGCGGCACCGGCCTGGCCCAGCACATCCGCCGCCGCTACCTGGACATTGTCCAGTGTGACGTCGGCCGCGCGCTGGCCGTCGAAGCTACGGTAGTCGGTGCGGGCCAGGCCGGCGGCATCGGCGCGCACCAGGAAGAGGGACAGGCCGTCGATGCTGCGCTGGGTATGGGCCGTGCGCGCCAGGACGATCAGCGCGTCGGCTTGCGCGCCATGGATGACGGCGGTTTTCTTGCCGTTCAGGATATAGCCGCCGTCGGGTGTGGCGCTGGCCGTGGCCAGGACATCGAACAGGTCGTGCCGGCTTTGTGCTTCCTGCAGTGCGCAGGCCAGTTTGGCCCGCCCGTTGGCAACCTGGGCGAGGATGGGGTGGCCGCCGCAACGCTTGAGGAACTCGGCCCCCAGCACGGTGGCGAAGTAGGGTTCCACCACCAGACCGCGGCCCAGTTCCTGCATGACCACCAGCATGTCGGTGGGGGTGCCGTCCAGACCGTCGGCATCGGCGGGTATCGGCAAGGCCGTGGCGCCCAGCTCGGTCAGTGCCTGCCATGCGCTATCGGATACGCCCGCTGGCGAATGAATGATGGTGTTGCGCTGCTCGAAGCTGTAGTTGTCCTCGATCCAGCGCCGCAGCGAACCGGCGAATTGCTGTTGCTCTTCGGTGAGTCTGAAATCCATTGGAGGTCTCCTTACAGCCCAAGTATCATTTTCGAAATCACGTTTTTCTGGATCTCGTTGGATCCACCGAAAATCGTGATCTTGCGCAGGTTGAAATAGTGCGCTGCGAGGGCCGCGGCGTCGTCGTCGCCGGTAACGCTGTGCGCGCTGCGGCCTTCCAGGTAGGGTTTGTCGAAGGCCAGGGCGGCAGGGCCGGCGGCTTCGACGAAGAGTTCGCTGATGCCTTGCGAGATTTCGGTGCCCTTCACTTTCAGCAATGACGATTCGGGCCCGATTTTCTTGCTGGCGCCGTCGGCCACCAGGCTGAGCGCCGTCATTTCCAGTGCCATGAGCTCGATTTCTATCGTGGCGACCTTGCGGCTGAAGGCGGGGTCGCTCAGCAGGGGCAGGCCATTCTTTTGCTGGCGCTGGGCATAGTGCTTGAGGCGCTTGAGTTCGCGCTTGGACGGACCGATGGCGGCGATGCCGGTGCGTTCATGGCCCAACAGGAACTTGGCATATGTCCAGCCCTTGTTTTCTTCACCCACCAGGTTCTCGAGCGGCACTTTCACATTGTCGAAGAACACTTCGTTGACTTCGTGGTCTTCATCCAGGGTGATGATGGGGCGCACGGAGATGCCGGGCGTCTTCATGTCGATCAGCAAAAAGGAAATGCCGACCTGCTTGGGGCCTTCGGTGCCGGTGCGCACCAGGCAGAAGATCATGTTGGCGTGCTGGCCCAGGGTGGTCCAGGTTTTTTGCCCGTTGACGATGTAGTGGTCGCCCTGGCGCACGGCCCGGGTCTTGAGCGAGGCCAGGTCAGAGCCCGCACCGGGTTCGGAATAGCCCTGGCACCACCAGTCGTCGGCATTCAGGATGCGCGGCAGGTAGTGGCGTTTTTGCTCTTCGCTGGCAAAACCCATCAAGACCGGCGCCAGCAGGTTGATGCCAAAGCCCAGCACGGCTGGCGCGCCGGCCAGGGCGCATTCCTCGCTCCAGATGTGGCGTTGCAGGCCCGTCCAGCCGGTGCCGCCGTATTCCAGCGGCCAGCCTGGCGCAACCCAGCCCTGCTTGTTCAGTATCTTGTGCCAGCGTACGGTCTCGTCCTTGGTAAGGCGCTTGCGTGCCAGCACTTTCTGCTGAAGTTCGGGGGGCAGGTTTTCCTGTAGAAAACTGCGTACCTGCTCGCGAAAAGCCAGGTCTTCCGGTTTGTATTCAAGATCCATGCGGTTTGTCTCCTCGAATGATGGGGTGGCCCGTGCCCAACTGGTGTCAGGCGGGCTGTTGGTTTTCCTGTTCCTGCAGTTCTCGCCACTGCACTTTTCCGCTACCGGATTTGGGCAGGCTGTCGACGAAGGCGACCAGACGCGGGCTTTTGTAGGCCGCCATGTTGTCATGCGCCCAGGCAATGATGTCCTGTTCGGTGATGCTGCCGGCCAGCTCGTCGCGCAGCACCACCACGGCCTTGACGGTTTCCCCGCGCCTGGCGTCGCGCGTGCCGATGACGCAGACTTCGCGAATGGCCGGGTGCTGGTACAGCATGGCTTCGACTTCGGCCGGCCAGACCTTGTAGCCGGCGGCGTTGATCATGCGCTTGAGACGATCGACAAAATAAAAATAACCATCGTCGTCGGTGATGGCCAGGTCGCCGGTGCGCAAGAAGCGCTTGCCGTCGATTTCAACGAAGGCCTCGGTGTTGGCCTTGGGCGCGTTCCAATAGCCTTGCATGACCTGCGGGCCGTGGACAATGATCTCGCCAGTGACGCCGGGCTCGAGTTCCTGCAGCGTTTCGGGGTCGACCACACGGGAATCGACATCGAATGCCGGAATGCCCAAACATTGGGCCTTGGGGTTGTGGGCGGTGTTCAAGTGGGTGGCGGAAATGGTTTCCGTCATGCCGTAGCCTTCCACATACGCCAGGCCAAAACGTTGGTGCAGGGCGTTCGCCACTGCCTTGGGCATGGCCGCGCCGCCGCCGCCAATGCGGCGCAGGCTGTCCAGCTTGTATTCATCGAGCTTGGGGTTGGCCATGAAGTCGACCACCATGGCGGTGATCAGCGTGAGCATGCTGATGCCGTATTTTTGTATGCAGGCGGCGGCGGTGTCGCGGTCCCAGCGGGGCAGCACCACGATGGTTCCGCCGGTGTACATGGGCTGGTTCATGCCCACTTGCAGGCCGGTCACGTGGAACATCGGCAGCACCGATATGGCGACCGTGCCTTGGTTGGAGCCGTTCCAGACCGGCCCCGAAACCGCGTTGTACATGGTGCTGCGGTGCGTATGCATGCAACCCTTGGGCAGGCCCGTGGTGCCCGATGTATAGGGCAGCACGCACAGGTCGTCGGGCCCGGCCGTGATCGGGCCTGGCCGATGGGCGCCGGCCAATACGTCGCGCCAGGCCACGGCGCCAGGATCGTTGAACAGGCGCCGCGGTTCCGCGACGAACTCGGGCACGGGCAGATCGGTGGGGCGTTGCAGATAGTCGCTGTAGGTGGTGACGACGATGTGCTCCAGGCCCTGGCCCAGATGGGGCTGGATCCGCTCGTACAAGTCTTGGGCGGCAAAGGCGACCCTGGCGCCGCTATCGGCCACATAGTGGGCGAGCTCGCCGGTGAGGTTCATGGGGTTGACCGGTACCACCACCGCGTCGGCGCGCAAAATGCCATAGAACGCCAGGACGAACTGTGGGCTGTTCTGCATGTACAGCAAGACCCTGTCGCCCTTTTTCACGCCGCATTCGCGCTGCAGATAGCCGGCGATGCGTTCGGATTCGTCCTGGAACTGGGCGAACGTCACCGGCGTGTCGTAGAAAATGATGTAGGGCTTATCGGGGTAGCGCAGCGCGGAAACTTCTACGTTGCGGTAAAGATGGGTTTGGGGAATCGGGACGCTGGTGGCCAGGTGCGGCGGCCATTGCGCGTAGTGTCGTGTCGACATGGATCAACCTGCAGGTGAACGGTTCCGGTAGCTTTGCGGGCGGCGAATGTCGTCCCGTGCGTCAGGCGCGCGGGACGAAAGAGGCTTAGCAGACGTCGAACAGGCCGGCGGCGTCCTGGTCGCCGCCGATGCACATGATGACCGCCACATTCTTCGCGCCGCGGCGCTTGCCTTCGATGAGGGCATGGCGGATCACGGCGGTCTGGCCGTGGACTTCGTAATGCACGCTTTGCATAAGGGTGTCTCCCCGTTGTTCGCTGTAGGCTGGTATTGGCGTTATTATTCTGTATATTCTGCACTGCGGAATTAGATTCCGCAGCAAACAGCCATCGTATCAAAGCTTTCCGATCTGGTGGAATTATTTGATCCGCGGGCGATTCATCCGCATCAAAGTCTGTTTCCGCCGGCCCGGTTCGGCTGGCGGCGACGCCTGGGCCAATATGAG
This sequence comes from Verticiella sediminum, assembly GCA_040392445.1. Classification (GTDB taxonomy): domain Bacteria; phylum Pseudomonadota; class Gammaproteobacteria; order Burkholderiales; family Burkholderiaceae_B; genus Verticiella; species Verticiella sediminum_A. The sequence goes on along the minus strand of JBEBVZ010000004.1, from coordinate 99,491 downwards.
CAAGCACAACAACATTTTCGAGGACCATGACGGACTGGCGGCAAGCGCCGAGCCGCAAGGCCAGGAACGCCAATTCGTGACCGCCTTGGCCCGCGGGCTGGAACTGCTGTCCTGTTTTCGCGCCGGCAATGGCGCACTGGGCAACCAGGAACTGGCCCGGATGTCCGGGCTGCCCAAGTCCACGGTCTCGCGCCTGACTTTCACCCTGACCAAGCTGGGCTACCTGGTGCAAGTCCAGGATACGGGCAGGTATCAGCTGGGGACCGCGGCGCTGGCCCTGGGGGGGGCAATGCTGGCGCGTATGGACATCCGCAAGGCCGCGCGTCCGCTGATGCAGGAACTGGCGGATTTTTCCGGCGCCATGGTGTCGCTGGGCATACGCGACCGGCTGTCCATCCTGTATGTGGAAAGCTGCCGCAGCGCGGCGGCCATTACCTTGAGCGTGGATGTGGGCTCCAGGCTGCCCCTGGCCACGTCGGCCATAGGCCGCGCCTGGCTCGTGGCCGTCGGTCAGGCCGAGCGCCAGGATCTGATGGAGGAAATCCAGGCGCAGGACCAGGCCGCCTGGCCCCAGACCCGCCAGGGCATACAGCAGGCGTTGGAAGACCAGGCCAGCCTGGGCGTGGCCTGCTCGTTCGGCGAGTGGCAAGCCACGGTCAATGGTATTGCCAAGGCCGTGAACCCGGGCAATGGCTTGCCGCTGATGGCAATCAATTGCGGGGGGCCGGCGGTAACCCTGTCGCGCAGTTTCCTGCTCGATGAAGTCAGGCCGCGCCTGATCGACATCGTCAGGCGGCTGGAATCTGCTGGCCTGGGCTGAAAGCCATTGAGTTGTTACCTGCTCTGGGCAACAATGAAACCCTTTGTTGCATGGTGCCTGGGCACCGCGCGGAGTCGGTATGGAAAAGCTTGGCCTGGAAATGGAAATGGTGGTCGCGCATCGCGATACCGGCCGCAGCCATACCGTGGAAAACTATTTCGACGCCCTGGCCGGCATCAAGCGCGGCCGGGGCCTGGCTCCCAGCATACATACCATGGCGGGGCGGGCCGTTGCCGTTCTGTGCGAAGGCTGCGAAAGCGGCCTGGACAACGCCTTCAACCACCTGGAAAGCGCATTGGGCCCGGTTGCCGGGGGCCCCGGTGGGCTGGCCGTGCTGGAATCCACCGTGCTGGCCGAGCTTGCGGATGTCATCGACGCCCTGGAGTCGGACCAGGCGGTGTTGCTGAATGCGGCCGAGCACCCCGATTGCCCGCTGGACACCGCGTTTTATCGCAGGGCGCGTGCGCCCAAGCCCATCTATGATTACTGGGTGGACTACCGGGGCTGGCAGCACCAGGTCGGCATCGATGCCAAGGCGCAGAATGGTCCCACGACCTCGGTCACGCTGGGCGAGGCGGCCAATGCGCTCAATGTGATGCTGGCGCTGGCGCCGGCCTTCATTGCGCTGTTTGCCAATAGCCCGTTGGAAGGCGGGCAGATCACCGGTTTGAAGGAAAACCGCCTGAGCATCTGGCCGCGCATGTTCGCCGCAAGCCGGTTTGCCTGCGACGCGCGCCTGTCCAGCCCACCCGACGTGCCGTTCGACGATCTGGGGGCCTATTTTCGCTGGGCGTATGGTGCCGGTACCGTCATGCATACCGTGCCGCTGGTCTGCACCCACGATTACAAAGGGCAGGCGCATACGGCGCGTGTTCACGCCGACCCGTCGCTGCTGGATTTCCTGGCCATGCCGCAGGCGCGGGCGACGGCCTGCGATACCGGCCAGGCGCTGTCCTTGCAGCCTTCGGCGGCCCATTTCGAATATCTGCAGTTCAGCCCATTTTTGGATGCGCGCTTTCGTTTTCGTTTCGGAACGCTGCCGTCACTGAAGGAACTGCTGGCGTGCCTGGACAAGCGCGATGGCATCGAGCAACTGATGGCGCGCGTTGGCACGCAAGGCTATATCGAAGGCCGCGTGCCGGGGGCGAATTTTCCCGATGCGGGCTTGCTCGACGAATTGGGGAAGGGCGATGCGGCATCGGTCGTGATGGCGCCTTCGGCTTTGCAGGCGGGTCTGCTGAACAACCTGGCACAGGCCCGGCAACTGGTGGACGCCTGGGGTTGGCAGCGCCTCTTGAGCTTGCGTTCGGCCGCGATCACGCATGCCTTGGACGATGCCAGCGTGCATGGCCTGGTCGGCGAGGTGATCGCGGTCGCCCAGGCCGGGCTGCGCGCCGACGAGCAGCGGCACCTGGCCTATGCCCGCTGGGTCTGGGCCAATCGCCGCACGGGCGCCGACCGCATGCTTGAAACCTGGCAGGGCCTGGCCGGCCCGTCAGGTCAGCGTCTGAGCACGCTGGCCCGCCAGCGCAGGGTGGTGCATCCGCGTCATTGGGCGCCGTCTGCCAGCTGAAAAACGAAAACCTAGGGCGTGGCGCCGCCGATCGTGTCGTATACCTCGTCCGAGGCCAGCAGGATATCGATGGGCGGGTCGAACCCGATGAGCTCGGCCGTCTTCAGGTTGATGGCGATTTCGGCCGGCGACAGCCAGATCTGGCTGAGTTCGCGCGGGCTGGCGCCATTGAAGATGCGGGCGATGACTTCAGCGTGAAAGAGCCCAACCGGCGCGTAGTCGGCCTGGGCCATGCTCATGAGTATGCCCCGCCTGACATCGGCCGAACCCAGCATGGAAAAGCTGGGCACCTGGGCCTTGAGCAGCGAGTTGACGATATTGCCCAGCGAGACGCCGGTAATGCCGCGATGAACGGTAAGGTACACCGCGTCGACCTCGGGGGCGATGCTGGCATAGCAGTTTTGTGCGCCTCGCACGGCTTCTTCGGGCGACACATTGTTGAAGGGCGCATGGCAGGCCTTGACCCTGAAGCCCAGCTCGCGTGCCATCTCTTCCACCGCCGCTACGCCGCCAAAGGTGCGGCCTTCGGGGCTGTCTTCGTACACCACGCCCAGGGTCTTGAAGGCGACGATGTCGTGAAAAAGCTGGATCTGCCGCTGGTAGCGGTTGGGTTCGACCTTGGCGTGCAGGTGTGTATGCCCACTGTCTTCGGCGCTTTTGACGATGCCCGAAGCGATGGGGTCGCTGGTGGAGGCCACGATGGTGGGCACGGTAATGGCATCGTGGGCGAGATCCTGGCCGGCCCAGGTGCCCATGGCGATCATCAGGTCGATATCTTGGGCATCGCGCAAGCGCTCGGTGAGCGCCTGGCGTGTCGGCGAACGCAGCGAAGCATCGAAGTTGCCGGGTGAATAGAAACCGTCGACGACGAATTCCAGGTAATCGCTGCGCGCATTGTGGGCCAGGAACTGCCACAGCGCTTTCGAGCTGGTGGTGGCGGGGTCCGGCAGATCCAGCTCGGGCAGCCATCCCAGTGACATCAGGCCGCGCACGATGGCGGCAAGAATCACGGGGTAGTCGGCGTAGTCGCCGCCCTGCAGGTAGGCCAGGCGCCAGCGGCTGCCATCGGCTTGCCGCGCCGGGGTAACGGCAAAGACCCGGGCTGCCGGGGTGGCTTGGGGCGGCGCGGCGCTGTCAGCCAGGGCTTGGCCTTGGGCGACGTTGCCTGCCAGGCTGGCAAACACCAGGGTGGAGCAGGCGAGAGCTGCTTTCAATAGCCTGGAAAAGCTGGGCTTCATGACGGAGTCTCGGTAGGAGCCAGCCGGCGTATCACGATCAGGGTGATGTCGTCGGCCTGTTCGGCGCCCTGGGCGAAAGCCAGGACGTCGTCGTGCAGGGCGCGGGCGGTTTGCTCGCTGCCGCAGTTGGCGGGCAGGCCGCGCAGCAGCTCGACGCCGCGCTCGTCGCCGTAGAAGGCGCCGGCGGGGTTGTCGGCTTCGGTCACGCCGTCGGTGTAGCCCACCAGTATGGTGCCGGGGGCCAGCGTGCAGTTGAAGTCGGCATAGGGCAAGCTTTCGGCGACACCGCAGGCGGGGCCGCTACGCCCGGCAAGCAGGCTGACCCCGTCGGCGGACACCAGCCAGGGCGGGGGGTGGCCGCCGTTGGCGTATTGCAGCTCGCCGGTGCGCAGATCGAGGATGCCGATGAACAGGGTCACGAACATCATGTTCGGGTTGTGGTCGGTCAGGCGGGTGTTGATGACTTCCATCAGCCGTCCGGCCTCGCTTTCCTGGTTGGCCGCCGAGCGGATCAGGGTGCGGGTGATGGCCATGAAAAGCGCCGCCGGCACGCCCTTGCCGGACACGTCGCCGATGGCAAAGCACAGACGGTCCTCGCCCATCATGAAGTAATCGTAGAGATCGCCGCCGACTTCCTTGGCCGCGGTCATGGTGGCGAACAGATCGACCTGGCGCAGCACATGCGGTTCGAGCGCGATGGGCAGCAACCCGAGCTGGATGTCGCGGGCGATGGAAAGTTCGCTTTCTATGCGTTCGCGCGCCGAGGTCGCCGCCATCAGGCGCAGCACATTGCCGCGCAACTGCTCTTCCATATACAGGAAGTTGCTGGCCAGCCGGCCGACCTCGTCGCGATACCGGGCGGGCAGTTCGGCCACGGCGTCGGGTACTGGATGCTGCAGGGTGAGGTCGCGCTCGGGCAACTGGCGCGCATAATGGGTAAGAATATTCAGCGGGCGGATCAGGCGCGAGGCAAACAGCCAGGCCAGCAGCAGCGCGACGGCCAGGATTGCCAGGAACGCGGCACCTTGTTGCTGCAACAGGTTCTGGGCGGGCTGCAGCAGATCGCTGCGGGGAACCGCCGCGGCCACATACCAATCCAGGGGTTTGACATAGGTGGCGCCCAATTCCCAGGCTTGGCCGCCCTGGGGCGTGAACGATATCCGTGTGGGCGTGGGGCGGCGGGCCAGCGCCATCAATGTTGTCTGCAGCGATTTTCCCGTAGCGTCATCGAGGCTGTCGATCAGCGAGCTGGCGCGCGCCGGTGCCGGGATGACGGTGTCGCCATTGCCGGAAAACACGAACAGAAAACCCGATTGGGCCAGCGTCAGGTGGTTGAGGGTGTCGGCGACCGCCATCACGATGTTGTTGCGCTTGTCGTTGACCTCGTGCTCGACGGCGCTGGCATTGTTGCTGACCGCCACCACCCATTGCCAGGCGGGAAAGCGGCGAAAGTAACCGAAGTGGGTATCGAGTTCCCCGGTCTGGGCGTGCGGCCAGCGATAGACGCCGAACAGCGGGTCAGGCTGCCGGTACACATCGCTGGCCAGCGTGCGGCCCTTGATGTCGCGCAAGCCCGACAGGTCGGTGCCGACAAAAACCGGCAAAGGGTGGGCCAGCACGCGCAACGAGTGGTCGTACACCATCACTTGCATGCCGTCCGGGGTGGGCAGGGTATTGATCCAGTCCAGCGCCATGCGTTGCGCCCGGGCCTGCTCTTGCGGGCTGTCGCCCGCCATGGCGGCAAAGGCCGCCAGCGTGGCCTGGACGGTGTCCCCATAGCTCTCGAGTTGGTCGCGATAGCCGCGCACGCTGGCGATTTTTTCGCGCAGCAGGTGGCGATAGCGGCTTTCGATATCGACCCCGACCAGATTGAGGATGTTGGCGGCCGAGCGTTCCTCGGCGCCATAGACGGTAGCGGTGACGCCGCGCTGGGTGATCAGCATGAGAAAGGCCGCCAACAAGGCCACGATGGCGGCGATCAGCATGAACACGCGGGTTCTGAGCGAAGTGGCGATCATAAAAAAACAGTCGAGCCTGATCCTGGATTATATTTTCCCGTAGCTCATGCTAACAACGGGAAAAATTTTGTATGAAACTGGGGCCTGAGCAGCAGGGCAGAGCCAGGCGCCGTGTGATCATCGCCGAAATAATTGGCGCGTGCTTGCTTATTCTTGTATTGGCGCAAGCCCTGACCGCGGTATTGAGCCAGGCGGCGTTTCGCCGTCTTGCCACCACGACCACGGCCGAGCGTGTCGAACTGCTTGCCCGCGATACCGCCTCGAAAATCGATACCGGCCTGCGCTTGGGTAAACCGCTGGCCCAGTATTTTGGCCTGGAGCGCCAGCTGCAGCAAAGCCTGGCAAGCCTGCCGGACCTGGCCGGCGCCGCGGTGCTCATGCCCGATGGCGTTGTGCTGGCGATGGTGGGCCAGGGACTGGCGATTGCACCTGGCCTGGTGGATGCCGTCGTCCAGCCGCAACTGACGCCACCACGCGATTCCGGCATAGGGCGTCTTGCCAGTGGCGCCGTCCTGTTGTCCGACCAGGGCAGGGTGCTGGTTGCGGTACCCCTGCAGGGGCGGACGCAGTCTGCCGATGGCGCATTGGTGCTGGCGGTGGACAACTCCATACAGGTGCAGCGGGAAAGCGCTTTCCTGCGGCACAGCCTGCTCGTGCTGGGCCTGACCACCGGCGCCGCCGCGCTCTTTTTGTTGATCGTGCTGGGCTGGCTGCTGCCTTTCGAGGCACTGACGCGGCCAGGCGGACGGGCCCGGCTGCTGCTGCCCCTGACGGCGCTGATGCTGGCGCAGGCTGTCTATGCGGTCGAGACCGTGTCGTCGTTTCGCACGGCCTGGCTGGACTCCACCCGCGCCAACGTGATGCTGCTGGCCGAGCGCATGCAGTCCGATCTCAACAAGGTATTGGACATGGGCATCGATATCCGCCGGCTGAACGGGGTGGACCAGGTGCTGGCCCGCCTGGAGCAGAGCCTGCCCGCTATCAGCAGCGTGAGCCTGCTCGATGCGGCGTCGCAGGTGCTGGCGACGGCGGATACCGTCCGCTCGCAGGATGCGCCGGCGGGCATCGGGCGGGCAGCTGTCGTCCCGGAAGAGTTACATATGTTCTTGCCGCTGACTGTGGCGGGCAGGGGGCAGGTGGGCGCGCTGGAGATCCGGCTGGATCCGGATGTGCTGGCGGCCGGCGTGCGTGCCCGGGTGCTGGATGCGGGAACGGTGGCGCTGGTGTCGGCGGTTGCGGTGTTCGAGATGTATTTATTGCTGACGCTGCTGATCGATAGCACCTTGCGCAAAAGCGCCAGTATGGCTGGCCTTGGGGCCGAGGTCGGCAGCCGGGGTGAAGGCGCTCAGGCCCTTAGGTCCACGAGCGCCGAGGACGTGGCCCGCCTGGCGCGCCCCTTCATGTTCGGTTTTCTCTTCTCGTGGGCGCTGCCGCTCAGCTTTTTGCCGCTGTATGCGGCTACCCTGCCGGCCGGCTGGCTATCGTTGCCGCCGGGCATCCTGATGGCCTTGCCCCTGTCGGCCGAAATGTTGTGCGGCCTGGGCGGCGCCTTGCTGGCGGGGCGCCTGACCGACAGGAGCGGATGGCGTGTGCCGGTTCTGGGCGGCCTTTTGCTGGTGGCCGTCAGCTCGTTGCTGTCGGCTGGCGCAGCTTCGCTGGAGGCCTTTGTGCTGGCCCGAAGCGGGGTGGGTGCAGGCTATGGCCTGGCGTGGATGGGGCTGCAGGGCCTGGTGGTTGCCGGCAGCTCGCCGCGATTCCGGGGTCGCAATATGGCCTGGCTTTTCGCCGGCCTGTTCGCCGGGCATTTGTCGGGGTCGGCGGTGGGAGCCATGTTGGCGGATCAGGCGGGCTACCGGCCGGTTTTCGTGGCGAGCGCGGTGCTGGTGGCCTTGCCGCTGCTCGGCATGCTGCTGGCTCGGCGCCGGATGGCGGCATTGTCACGCCCGGCCGCGGCCCTGGCTCTTGGGCCGGACGATGCCGCCAGCAAGGTGCCGCAGGCGCCGCGTGGCGCGGTTCAGGCGGTCGGCTTGCGAAACCTATTGTTCAGCCGAGACTTCGGCGCTTTGCTGGCCGGCAGCGTCGTGCCTTTTTCGATAGCCCAGGTGGGGCTGCTGTACTTTGCCCTGCCGCTGTATCTGCAGGCCCAGGGCGTGAGCGCCTCGGGTACGGGACGCGTGCTCATGCTCTATGGTTTGTGCATGATTTACCTGGGGCCGCTGGTGGGCCGGTTGGTGGATGGTTCCCGCAACAAAAAGCCTTTCATTGTCTTGGGCGGCTTGTTGGGCGGGGCAGGTATGGCTTACCTGTATATCGACAGCAGCCTGTTTGCGGTGACGCTGGCGGTATTCCTGCTGGCGCTGGGCAGTTGCTGGAGTGGTGCGGCGCAAACCGCCTGGATGCTGGGCCTGGGCCGGGTCCAGCAGTACGGGCCGGGGGGCGCCACCAGCGTGCTGCGTGCCGCCGACAAATTCGGGCAGATGCTGGGGCCGTTGTTCGTTGGCGCCTTGTTCACGGTGGTGGGCCTGGCCCCCGGCCTGGCGATTACCGGCGTTTTCTATATCGTGGCCACTCTGGTCTTCGTGACGCTGGCGCCGCCGGATGCAAAAAGGCCCGGCTGAGCCGGGCCTTTTTCGCCGAAGGTGTTGCCCTGCCGATGCTGCCGGGCAGGTTGGTACAAGAGCGCTTTAGGGCGCTTCCACCACGGCGTCTTCTTCCTTCTTCACAGGCTTGACCAGGTCTTCGCGCTTGACGCCCATCCACATCGCCAGGGAGGCAGCCACGAACACCGAGGAATAGATGCCGAACCAGATGCCGATGGTCAGCGCCAGGGCAAAGTAGTGCAAGGTAGGGCCGCCGAAAAGCAGGATGGACACCACCATCAGCTGTGTCGAGCCGTGGGTGATGATGGTGCGCGAAATGGTTTGCGTAATGGCGCTGTTGATGACTTCTTCCACGCTGGAGCGTCGCTGGCGACGGAAGTTTTCACGGATACGATCCATGATCACCACCGATTCGTTCACCGAATAGCCCAGCACGGCCAACACGCCTGCCAGCACGGGCAGCGAGAATTCCCACTGGAAAAACGCGAAGAAGCCAAGAATGATCACCACGTCGTGAAGGTTGGCAATGGCGCCGGCCACGGCAAACTTCCACTCGAAGCGGATGGCCAGGTAAATAATGATGCCCACCACCACGAACAGCAGCGCCAGCAGGCCGTCGTAGGCCAGTTCCTTGCCGATCTGCGGTCCGACGAACTCGACCCGGCGCAATTGGGCGCTGGCGTCCGCCTTTTGCAGTTGGGCCATCACCAGCTGGCTTTGCTGCGCGGCATCCTGGCCCGCATTGGCGGGCAGGCGGATCATGACATCGCGCGAGGTGCCAAAGTTCTGCACCTGGAAGTCGGTGTAGCCCATGCCCGAGACGACATCGCGCACGACATCGAGCTGCGCGGCCTGCGGATAGTTCACCTCCATGACGGTGCCGCCGGTGAACTCGATGGACAGGTGAAAGCCGCGGGTGACGATAAAGAAGATGGCGGCCAGGAACACGATCAGGCTGAACAAGTTGAGAGCCAACTTGTGCCGCATGAACGGGATGGTTTTGTGTATGCGGAAAAATTCCATGATCAGTCCTTTTTGGGGATCCAGATGGCGCCGATCGAAATCTTCTGCAGTTTGCGCCGTCGGCCATACCAGAGATTGGCGAGGGCGCGCACGCCAACCACCGACGAGAACATTGAAGTCAGGATGCCCAAGGTGTGGACCACGGCAAAGCCGCGCACCGGACCCGACCCGAAGGCCAGCAGGGTCAAGCCGACGATCAGCGAAGTGACGTTGGAGTCCAGGATGGTGCCCCAGGCGCGCTCAAAGCCTTCGCTGATGGCCTGTTGCGGGCTGGCCCCATTGCGCAGTTCTTCGCGTATTCGCTCGTTGATCAGCACGTTCGCATCGATGGCCATGCCCAGTGTCAGTGCGATGGCCGCGATACCCGGCAAGGTAAGCGTGGCCTGCAGCATCGACAGGAGGGCAATCAGCAGCAACACGTTGAATGCCAGGCCCAGTGTCGAGAACACGCCAAAGAGGGCGTAGTACGCGATCATGAACACGGCAACGGCGACAAAGCCCCACAGCGTGGCATCGAAACCCTGCTTGACGTTGTCGGCGCCCAGGCTGGGGCCGATCGTGCGTTCTTCCACGATTTCCATGGGCGCGGCCAGGCTGCCGGCGCGCAGCAGCAGGGCCACGTCATTGGCTTCCACCGTGGTCATGCTGCCGGAGATCTGCACCCGGCCACCGCCGATTTCCGAGCGGATCACGGGGGCGGTGACAACTTCGCCCACACCCTTCTCGAACAACAGGATAGCCATGCGGCGGCCTATGTTGTCGCGCGTGATGTCGCGAAAGATGCGGCTGCCCTTGGCATCCAGCGTCAGGTGCACGGCGGCCTGCTGGTTGTCGTCGAAGCCGGCCTGGGCATCCTGCAGGTTTTCACCGGTCAGGATGACCTGGCGGCGCACCAGCAAGGGGCGCCCGTCGCTGTCGGTATAACGCTCGAGGCCAAAGGGTACGGTGCCGCTGGCCAGGGCGGCCTGCGAAGCGGGCGAATCGTCCACCAGGCGGATTTCCAGGGTGGCCGTGCGGCCGAGGATTTCCTTGGCCTTGGCAACGTCCTGCACGCCGGGCAACTGCACGACGATGCGATCGAGCCCTTGCTGCTGGATGACGGGTTCGGCTACGCCCAGCTCGTTGATCCGGTTATGCAGGGTGGAAATGTTCTGGCGCAGCGCATTTTCCTGGGCCGTGCGGATGGCGGCTTCGCTGAGCGAGCCGGTGAGCACGGTCTTGCCGCCGTCTTCGCGCGAGGCAACCTGCAGGTCGGGCACCTGGCTGCGCAGTACGTCGATGGCGCGGCTTGCCGTGGCGCTGTCCGCCAGCGTGATGCTGACCGAGTTGCCTACCCGCTCGACGGACTCGGTTCGCACATTGCCGCTGCGCAAGGCGCTACGCACGTCGCTGGCCAGGGTGTCATAGCGTTTGGTGAGGGCGCCCTGCATGTCGACTTGCAGCAGAAAGTGCACGCCGCCGCGCAGGTCCAGCCCCAGGTACATGGGGTTGGCACCCATTGCGGTAAGCCAACTGGGCGAGGCCGACAGCAGGTTCAGAGCCACCACATAGCCGGGGTCGGCGGGGTTGGTGTTCAGGCTGCGCTCGATCAGGTCGCGAGCACGCAGTTGCGTATCGGTATCTGCCAGGCGCACACGTACGCTGCCCACGGGGCCGTTCTGGTCGAACTGGATGCCGGTGTGGGTGATGCCCGACTCGGTCAATATCTGTTCGACGCGGCTCATCATGGACGCGTCGACGCGAACAGAGGTTTTGACGCTGGAAATTTGGACGGCTGGGGATTCGCCGAAGAAGTTCGGTAGCGTGTAGATCAGGCCCACAATGAGCGCGATCACTACCGTGAGGTACTTCCAAAGGGGATAACGATTCACAGATCAGTTCCTGCTAGGCGTGCCTCGCGGCGCGAAAGAACGACAGGCGATGCCGGAACGCCTGGGCGCCGGATTGCCGGGTCGCCCCGAAACCCGGGGCGGAGCGTCCACGTGTCAACCGAAACGGCGAGCCCGAGGCTCGCCGTATACGTGTTGGTGGCTTACAGCGCCTTGATGGTTCCCTTGGGCAGCAAGGTCTGGACCGAGGCCTTCTGCATGGTGACTTCCACCGCGCGGCCGCCATCGTTGGCGATTTCCACGGTGATGTAGTTTTCCTTGACGTCGGTGACCTTGCCTACGATGCCGCCCGAAGTGATGACTTCATCGCCCTTGGACAAGGCAGTCACCATATTGCGGTGCTCTTTCTGCTTTTTCATCTGCGGACGGATCATGAGGAAATACAGGATCACGAACATCAGGATGATGGGCAGCATGCCCATCAAGGCGTTCTCGCCGCCGGCAGCCTGGGCCACCACGGAAACGGAGATATCGGTAAGGCTCATCACGTTATCCAGTAAAAAGAGATGAATTCAAACGGTCGATTGTAGCGGGTTATGCCCGCCCCACAAGGGCCGGCGGGCAAAAACCGAGGCCAGTTCATCAGACGCGCAACCCGTAGTCCGACCCCGGTTTTGGTGTTTTTTCGCCAGGGATATTGTCGACTGAACGCAACAGTGAGCGCGGCACTTCACTTTACTTTTTGATGCAAGAGGCGTAGTTTGACGTTTTTTTGACAATCTAATTGATAATGATTGTCATAACCACTACTAATCCATAAAAACATCCCTCATGTCAGCGCAAGATACAGCCCGTTCTTCGTCTTTCACGCCCCTGGCCGCTACATTGGCCGGCGCCCTGGCTACGCCGGCCCTTTTCTTGATGCCGATGGGCGCCAGCGCGCAGCAAGCGCCCGTCAGCACCCTTGCGCCGGTGGAAGTACATGGGGAAGCGCCTGCGTTCGCGGTAGAGCAATCGGCGTCGTCCAAGTTCACGGCACCCTTGCTGGACACCGCCAAGTCGGTGCAGGTCATCCCGCAGGCAGTGATACAGAGCCAGGCGGCATCGTCGCTGACGCAGGTCTTGCGCAATACCCCTGGGATCACCTTTGGTTCGGGCGAGGGTGGCAACCCTCTGGGCGACCGCCCGTTCATCCGCGGCTTTGATGCCCAGTCCAGCACTTTTGTCGACGGTATGCGCGATATTGGCGCCTCATCGCGCGAAGTGTTCAACCTGGAGCAGGTCGAAGTCATCCGGGGTTCGGACGGCGCTTTTGGCGGTCGTGGCGGCGCCGGCGGCAGCATCAACCTGATCAGCAAGACGGCCAAGGCCGATAACTTCAACAATGCCAGCCTGGGCCTGGGCACCGACAACTACTATCGGGGCACGCTGGACACCAACCGCAAGTTGTCCGACACCACCGCGTTCCGCCTGAATGCCATGTATCACAAGGACGATGTGGCCGGACGCGACGTGGTCGACAACAAGCGCTGGGGGATTGCACCCACGATCACCTTCGGCCTGAACACGCCCACGCGCCTGACGCTGAGCTACTACCACCTGAGTACCGACGATACCCCCGATAGCGGCATCCCCTACGCATATCCGAGCACGAAGATCAAGCGCGACGGCAGCTTCATGGGCGTGACCGAGACCGGCCCCGCCGATGTCGATCGCCACAATTTCTACGGCCTGACCAGCGACTATCGGGAAACCCGGTCAGATATGGCGACCATTGCGCTCGAGCACGACCTGACGCCTGACCTGACCGTGAGCAACAAGACGCGCTACACCTACAACGACCAGGAATATGTGGTGACGCAGCCCGACGACAGCCAGGGCAATGTGCTGAACGGCCTGGTCTGGCGGCGTGCCAATACCCGTGTCAGCGACGTCAATACCATCGCCAACCAGACCGAGTTGACCGGCAGCCTGCAAACGGGCTCGCTCAAGCACCGGTTCGCAACGGGTCTCGAGTTCTCGCGGGAAAGCAGCAAAAAGGACAGCCTGAACGTCAACCGCGGCAACGGGGCATCCTGCGCCAACGGCGTAGGCGCGGCGTCCAACTACAACTGCACCAGCCTGTACTGGCCCAATCCCCATGATCCTTGGGTGAACACCCTGAACGGCGAGGCCGCGGGCGCAAATACCAAGTCGCGCACCATTACGAAATCGATCTACGCCTTCGACACCATCGAGTTTCATCCGCAATGGCAAGCCAACCTGGGCTTGCGTGTTGACGATTACTCCACCCGTTTCACCAATACGCCTGCGAACAACTCCACGCAGGTAGAGCGCGACGATACGCTGGTCAACTACCAATTGGGCCTGGTCTACAAGCCTGCCCCCAATGGCAGCGTCTATGCGTCCTTCGGCACGTCGTCCACGCCGGCCAATGCCTCGCTGGGCGAGGGCAGTGAATCGCAATCCATCGTCCCCGGTCGCGGCGGCGTCGGCCTGAATGCGGCCGACATGGCTCCGGAAAAGAACAAGACCTATGAAATCGGCACCAAGTGGGCCGTGCTGGACAGCAGCCTGAACCTGAGCGCTGCGATCTTCCGCACCGAAACCACCAATGCCCGCATCACGCTGCCGTCCGGCGATTACGCCATGGCTGGCAATCGTGAAGTCAACGGGCTGGAACTGGCCTTCGCGGGCAACCTGACCCGCAAGTGGCAGGTGTTCGGTGGCTATACCTTGATGGACAGCGAAATCACCGACGGCGGCCCGGCCGGCACCGATGAAGGCAACGAGTTTCCGAACACGCCGCGCCATAGCCTGAGCCTGTGGTCGACCTACAACGTGACGCCCAAGGCAACCGTGGGCGGGGGCGTGTACTACGTTGGCAAGCAGTACGGCAATACCACCAACACCACGTATATCCCGTCCTACTGGCGTGTAGATGCGATGGCTGCCTACGAAATCAACCGCAACTGGAACGTGCAGTTGAACGTATTCAACCTGTTCAACGAAACATACTACGACAAATCCTACCCGGCGCACTATGCGACGCTGGGCCTGGGGCGCTCGGCCGTGCTTAGCGTGAACATGCAGTACTGATGATCCCGCCCCGTGGCCTGGCCACGGTTATGCGTATCGGGCCGGCCTTTGTTGACAGGGGCCGGCCCGATGCACGTGGTTCGTACGATTTATCGGGGCGGCGCGATCCGGCGTTGCGCAGGCCCAGAGCGCTCTATATGCCGCGGGCGCGGTCGGCGGCGAACTGGGCGCGCCAGGCGGCGAAGGTGCCGGTTTCGATCGCTTCGCGCATTTCCTTCATGATCTGCAGGTAGAAATGCAGGTTGTGCAGGGTGTTCAGGCGCGCGCCGAGGATTTCGTTGGAGCGTTGCAGGTGATGCAGGTAAGAGCGCGAGAACTGGCTGCAGGTCGAGCACGAGCAGCTTTCGTCCAGCGGGGCCAGGTCGGCGCGATAGCGCGCGTTACGGATCTTGATGTCGCCGTAGCGCGTGAACAGCCAGCCGTTGCGGGCGTTGCGGGTGGGCATGACGCAATCGAACATGTCGATGCCGTTGGCCACGCCTTCCACCAGGTCTTCGGGTGTACCCACGCCCATCAGGTAGCGCGGGGCATTCACCGGCAGCTTGGGCGTGACATGGCGCAAGATGCGCAGCATGTCTTCCTTGGGCTCGCCTACCGACAGGCCGCCGATGGCGTAGCCGTGAAAGCCGATGTCGGTCAGGCCGGCCAGCGATTCGTCGCGCAGGTTCTCGAACATGCCGCCCTGCACAATGCCGAACAGGGCATTGGGGTTCTGCAGGGCATCAAAGCTTTCGCGCGAACGCCGGGCCCAGCGCAGCGACATGCGCATCGAGCTCGCAGCCTCTTCGGCCGTCGCGGGGCGTCCTTCTATCTGATAGGGGGTGCATTCGTCGAACACCATGGCAATGTCGGAGTTCAGCGAGTGCTGGATGCGCATGGATTCCTCGGGCGTGAGGAACATGCGCGAGCCGTCTATGGGCGAGGCGAACTTCACGCCTTCCTCGGTGATCTTGCGCATGCCCTGCAGGCTGAACACCTGGAAGCCGCCCGAGTCGGTCAGGATGGGGCCGGGCCATTGCATGAAGCCATGCAGGCCGCCATGGGCGGTCATGATGTCGGTGCCGGGGCGCAGCCACAGGTGAAAGGTATTGCCCAGGATGACTTGCGAGCCGATTTCCTTGAGTTCGCCGGGCGTCATGGCCTTGACCGTGCCATAGGTGCCTACCGGCATGAACATCGGCGTCTGTACGGTGCCGTGGTTCAGGGTGATGCTGGCGCGCCGGGCGGCGCCGTCGGTGGCGAGCAGGTCGAACGTCAAGCCGGGCTGGGAAGAGGAAGCGATAGGGGTCATTGCGAAGAAGAATTGGGTGCTTCGATCAGCATTGCGTCGCCGTAGCTGAAGAAACGGTACTTCTGCGCCACGGCGTGCGCATAGGCGCGGCGTATCGGTTCCATGCCGGCAAAGGCAGAAATCAGCATCAGCAGCGTCGATTGGGGCAAATGAAAGTTGGTGACCAGCGCATCGATAAGCTGGAAGCGATAGCCAGGCGTGATGAAGAGCCGGGTGTCGCCCTGGGCCGGCCCATTGAGCCGGCCGTTTTCGGCGCCCACCACGGCGGCGGCTGATTCCAGGGCGCGCACGCTGGTGGTGCCCACGGCAATCACGCGTCCGCCCGCCTGGCGGGTCGCCGCGATGGCGTCGACCGTAGCTTGCGGCACGGTGAACAGCTCGCTGTGCATGATGTGCTCTTCCAGGCTTTCAACCCTGACGGGCATGAAGGTGCCGGCCCCTACGTGCAGGGTGACGAAGGCGCGGAGTACGCCGCGCGCTTGCAGCGCGGCAAACATGGCGTCGTCAAAGTGCAGGCCGGCCGTAGGGGCGGCAACCGCGCCAGGTTCGCGGGCGTATACCGTTTGGTAACGCTCGTCGTCATGGTCCTGCGCCGCATGGGTAATATAGGGCGGCAGGGGCGTGGCGCCATGGGCATCCAGGAAGTCCAGCACGGGGCCGGGAAACGCCAGTTCGAACAGATCGCCCGCGCGACCTGTGACGGTCACGTCAAAAGCGTCGGCCAAGCGCAGTCCGGTGCCGGCCTTGGGCGATTTGCTGGCGCGTACATGCGCCAGAGCTCGGGTTTCGTCTACTATGCGCTCGATAAGCACTTCGACCTTGCCGCCGCTGTGCTTATGGCCCAGCAAGCGGGCCTTGATCACGCGCGTGTCGTTGAAAACCAGCAAGTCGTGTTCGCGCAGCTGGTCGATCAGGTCGACAAATTGCAAGTCGTGCAGCGTGCCCGCGCCATCAAGCCGAAGCAGTCGGCTGGCGGCGCGTTCGGGCGCAGGATGCTGGGCAATCAGCTCGGGGGGCAGGGCGTAGTCGAAATCGGCCGGAGTCAGCCTGATGGTCATAGCGGATATCAAAAATAGCGCACATTGCGGTTTACGCTGTGCAAGGATGCGGGCCAAGCGCTAGGATTCTAACCTGCCGGCTTTTCTTGCCCGGTGGCCGGCATGAAAAGCCGGCCGATTTACGGAGGAGTTTCGATGAACCTGATCCTGTGGCGCCACGCCGAGGCTGAGGATGGTTGCGACGATATGGCGCGCAAGCTTACCTCGCGCGGCCACAAGCAGGCCCAGCTGACGGCCAGGTGGCTGAACAAGCATGCGCCCGCCGACTTGCGGGTGCTGGTCAGCCCCGCCAAGCGGGCTAGGCAGACAGCCGATGCCCTGGAGCGCAAGTACGATATCGTCCCGGGACTGGCGCCGGGTGCCAGCCCCGAGAGCATTCTCGAGTCCGTGGGCTGGCCGCAGACCGGGGCCAGTGTGCTCGTGGTTGGCCACCAGCCCACTTTGGGGGCGGTGGTCGGGCTGCTGCTGGCCGGCGTGTCGGGCCCCTGGACCGTTCGAAAGTCCGGCCTGTGGTGGCTGGCGCGGCGCGAACGCGATGACGATTCGCAGGTTGTCGTGCGCGCGGTCATCAACCCGGAATATCTTTAGGGTCTGTGCACAGGCCTAGCGCCCCGGCGCAGATTCACGGTGCTGTCATCTGGCCGTCAAGGTGCTGCAATCTTCCCGCTCGACACTAGTGGTTCATTTCCCGTGTCGTTCAGGAGTTTGCATCATGCTCGAGTTCGCGCGTGTTGACGCCGCCCGTGTACCGCCCACCCATTCATCCAGCACCAGCCCATCGTGCGCACTGGCCGTTGGCCTGGCAACCTCGGCGCAGGAAGTCGAGCAGGCCCAGCGGCTGCGCTACCAGGTATTTACCGAGGACCTGGGCGTTGTCTTTCCGGGTGCTCGCGATGGTCTTGATGAAGATCGTTTCGACGCCTGGTGCGAGCACCTGCTGGTGCGCGAACTGGATACCGGCCGGGTCGTCGGCACCTATCGCATCCTGACGCCTGGCGCAGCGCGCCAGGCCGGCGCCTATTATTCGGAATCCGAGTTCGATCTGGCGGGCCTGGCGCCCATACGCGCCGGCCTGGTCGAGTTCGGGCGCTCGTGCACGCATGCCGACCACCGCAATGGGGCCGCCATCATGCTGCTGTGGTCAGGGCTGGCCGAATTCCTGCGCCGCGGCAGCTACCAATATGTGCTGGGCTGCGCCAGTGTCAGCCTGCGTGACGACGGCGCGGCCGCCGCCGAGGTCTACCGCAGCGTTGCCGGCCACCTGGATACGGCGTCGGCCATGCGGGTGGCGCCCTTGCACAGGCTGCCGATAGAGCGCCTGGGCGAGGGCATGGGCCGAGTGCGGGTTCCGCCCCTGATCAAGGGCTACCTGAAGCTGGGAGCCCGGGTGTGCGGCGAACCCGCATGGGATCCGGACTTCCATACCGCAGACTTTCCCATGCTGCTGTCCGTGAACAGCATGGATGCCCGCTATCGTCGGCATTTCGGCCTGGTGGCCGCCTGAGGATTCAGGTTTCGCTGAATTCCAGCTCGAACCCCGCTTTGCGCCATTCGTCCTGTTCGGAGCGCAGCGAGTAGTCGGTAAGGGGATGGTCTGCGAGCCAGGCTTGCGACACGCTGGCGCTGAACTGCTTGCCGTTCACGCTCAGCGCCAGCGGGCAGGGCTCGAAATCCTCGCGGCGCCGGAACAGTACCGCGGCCAGGCGCAGGCACAGCAGGGCGCGCCAGTAGTCCTCGTTGGGCAACTGAAGTTCGGGACGATTCAGCTTGCCATGGTGGCCCAGGCCGAACATGGCAAGCAACTGCTGCTCGGATTTTGAGAACCCGGGCATATCGGCGTTGCCCAGGATGTAGGCGGTATGGCGGTGGTAGCCGCTGTGCGCAATGGATAGGCCGGTCTCGTGCAGATCGGCAGCCCATCCCAGCAGCTGCGAGATTTCGGTGGCTTCGCCGTCTTGTACGCTGGCCGGCCGTTTTTTGGTGATGGTGGGGCCAAGCCCGTTGTAAAAGGCCAGCGCCGTCTTGCGCACTCGGGCGGCCTGGGCCAGCTCCACCTCGTAGCGCGACATGAACTGCCTGACGGTGTCGCTGCGTTTGTCGTGGGCGGCCTCGCGCCCGAGCAGGTCGTGCAGCACCCCCACCCGGAGAGCGCCGTCGGCGGTATGCATGGTCTCGACGCCAAGCTCGTTGAAAATCGCCAGCATGATGGCCAGCCCACCGGGCAGGACGGCGGCGCGGTCAAGCTTGATGTCCTGCAGTTTGGCCGAATCGACCGAGCCGGCGCGTATCAATCGATCCTTCAGGCTGTTGAGACCCTCGCGCGTGATGCCGCCGGCGCAAAGGCCGGTGGCCAGCAGAATGGCGGCCAGCGCCTTGGCGGTTCCCGACGAACCGTAGGCGAATTTCCAGCCCGCGCTGCGATAGCGCTGCGAGATCGTCTCGATTTCGCGACGGGCAGCCAGTTCGGCGCGATTCAGGTTGTCGGCGTCGATCTTGCCATCGGGAAAGAAACGGCGGCTGTAGCTGACGCAGCCCATGTGCAGCGATTCCATCAGCTCGGGCTCGAAGCCGGTGCCGATGATGAATTCGGTGGAGCCGCCGCCGATGTCGACGATCAGGCGCTTGTCGGGGGACGCCGGCAACGAGTGGGCGACTCCGGCGAAAATGAGCCGGGCCTCTTCGCGCCCGGCAATGACTTCGATGGGAAAGCCCAGCGCCTGTTCGGCACGCGCCAGCAGCTCGCGCACGTTGCGCGCCACCCGGAAAGTATTGGTGGCGACGGCTCGCACCCGGTCGGGGTGAAAGCTGCGCAGGCGCTCGCCAAAGCGCTCGAGCACGGCCACCGCCTTTGCCATGGTTTCTTCGTCGACATCGCGGTTGGCGTCGAGCCCGGCCGCCAGCCTGACGGTTTCTTTCATGCGATCAACCTGATACAGCTGGGTGACCCCGGCGTCGTGTACGACGCGGCCGATGACCAAGCGAAAACTATTGGAGCCGAGGTCGACCGAAGCAAGCAGATGATTCATGATTTTGCGGGCAGGAAATCGCCCGTACGGTAAAAAACAAAGTTTAGGCGAGAACTTGCCGGGAAAATGGACGGGGCTGCGTTTTTCAGGATCCGGAGTCGCTGCGGTTGGGGGCGGCAAGGCGCCGCATGGGGAGAATGCCGGTAGCAAAGGCGGTGCCCAGCAGGATGACGCAGCCGGCCAGGATCATGTTGGGCGTAATGGCTTCCTGCAGCAGCAGGGCCCCCCAACTGATGCCAAACAGGGGAACCAGATAGGTGACTGTGACCGCGCGCACAGGCCCGATGCGATTGAGCAGGCGAAAAAACAGGATGTAGGCAAAAGCGGTGCTGAGCGCGGCAAGCAGCACGACGCAGAGCCAGGCTTGCCCGGACACAGGGTGGCTGGGCCAGGTTTGCCAGGCGGGCACGAACAACATGACGGCGGCCGCCCCCAGGCTGCCGGCGGCATTCACGACCGGCGAGGTGTGTGCAAGGTAGCGCTGCGCGTAGCTGGCGGCCAGGCCATAGCATAGCGGCGCGGCCAGGGCTGCAAGAAAGGCCAGGTAGACCAGCGAGCTGCCGGTGTCGGGCAAGGGCGTCCAGAACAGGATGAGGGCGCCGGCGAAACCAATGACCAGACCCGCCGAGCGGGCGCGGGAAGGGCGTTCGCGCAGCCAGGCCCAGGCAATGATGGCGCCCCATAGCGGGGTCGTGGCATTGAGAAGAGCCGACACGCCGGTGGGCAGGCTGAGCGCCGCGTAGCTAAAGCACAGGAAAGGCAGCGCCGCGGTAAGCAGCCCCAGCACGGCAAGCCGCTTGCCGTTGCGTATCAGCTGCATGCCGCTGCGTTGAGCCAGTACCACGGGCACGAGCAGCGCGGCGGCGATCCCGACCCGCAGAGCCGCCAGCGCAAAGGCGCCGAACTCGGGCGCGGCCACCCGCATGAACAGGAAGGACGCGCCCCACAGCGCGGCCAGCAACAGCAGATCCAGGGCATCGCGCAAGCGCATGGCTATCTCCTTGGGGCAATTCCAGGTGCCTGTCCCGGTGTGTGATTTCGTACGCAGTACCGATGACAGCGTGCACCGCGAAAGGCATCATGCCAGGCTGTGATGACAGGAGCATGCCATGCCGGCTGGTTTTTCATGGGTCCCGGTCGCGCCCTGGCGCTACTCTTCCTCTGGCTCGGCCTCACCGCGCAAGGCCAGCGCGCGGTTGTACAGGGCGTCCCGGGGGGCCCCCGTAATCCGGGCAGCGATGCGGGCGGCATCGCGCACGCTAAGCTTTTCCAGCAGGGCGCGCAGCACGTCGTCGGCTTCGGCGGTGACGCCGGTATCCGGCGTGGCGGGCGGCGCCTGCACGATCAGCACGAATTCGCCTTGCGCGCGCTGGGGCTGGGCCTGCAGCCAGGCGCCGGCGTCGGCCAGGGCCAGCGTGGCGATTTCTTCGAAGCGCTTGGTCAGTTCCCGGGCGACGGTAACCGTGCGGGCCGGGCCGCAGACTTCCAGCAGGTCGCGCAGCGTGGCCGCCAGGCGGTGCGGTGATTCGAACATGACGATGGGGGCGGGCAGCACGCACCACTGCCGCAGCCAGGCCAGGCGTCCGGTGGTTTTGGGCGGCGGAAAGCCCGCAAAGACGAAAGCCGGGTTTTCGTCCGAAGTGACGCCGCTGCCCATCAGGGCGGTGATGACGGCGCTGGCGCCGGGCATGGGGATCACCCGGTATCCCGCCTCGCGCACAGCGCGTACGACCCGCGATCCGGGGTCGCTGACGGCGGGCGCGCCGGCATCCGACACCAGGGCCACGCGCTCGCCTTGCGCCAGGCGTTGCACGATGGCCTGGGCCGCCTGGGCTTCGTTGTGCCGGTGCGCGGCCATCAGGGGGGTCGTGATGCCCCAGGCGTCCAGCAAGGGGCGGGTGGTGCGCGTATCTTCGGCCGCGATCACATCGGCCAGTTGCAGGGCGTGCAGGGCGCGCAGGCTCAGGTCGGCCAGGTTCCCTATGGGGGTGGCTACTACATATAGCGTCGCCTGGGGCCATTGCTGGGCGCTGGCCTGGGCGGCCTGGCGTTGCCAGGCGGATTGCAGGCCGGCGTCGGCGCCAGCGCTGTCGGGTTTGGATTGCGTCGTCATGGCCAAAGCATAACCGGCTGTGGATGCCGCCGACGAACTGGCTTTCGCATTGGCGCTCGCGGCCCAGCAGCGTGCGCGCCGCCGCCGGCGCCGACGAACCGCGCCGGCGGCCGGCATGGCCTTGCAGCCGGCCGCTGTGTCGCCCAGCCAGCACCAGGGTACGCGGGCCGAAGAGCAGGCCTTGCGCCACCTGCAGGCGGCCGGGCTGGAATTGCTGGCCTGCAATCTGCGCTGCAAGGCCGGTGAAATCGATCTTCTGATGCGGGATGGCGCAGTGCTGGTGTTCGTCGAGGTGCGCTCGCGCAGCAGCCAGCGCTTTGGCGGCGCCCTGGCCAGCGTGGGCCATCACAAGCGCGCCCGGCTCCTGCGCACCGCCCGATATTTCCTGCAGACCAGTTGGCGTGGGCCGGCGCCGTCCTGCCGGTTCGATGTCGTGGCCTACGATGGCCAGGCCTGCCGCTGGGTGCGCAATGCCTTTGGCGAGGACGGCTGAACGCGAGCGTGAGATAATTCACCTCATGGATCTCTCTGCCCGTTTCGCATCCCATTTCCGTGACGCCATTGCGTTGTACGAGCAATGCGTGCACGACATGACCGGCCCGGCTGCCGCCGCTGCGGAAGCCCTTTTCATGGCGCTGTCCGGCAATGGCAAAATTCTTGCCTGCGGCAACGGCGGCTCGGCTGCCGACGCCCAGCATTTCGTGGCCGAACTGGTCGGACGCTTCGAGCGCGAACGCCTGCCGCTGGCAGCCGTGGCGCTCAATACCGATACCGCCATTCTTACGGCCGTTGCCAACGACTATGGCTACCAGGATGTCTTCTGGCGCCAGGTGACTGCGCTGGGCCAGCCCGGCGACGTCCTGGTGGCCATTTCCACCAGCGGCAATTCACCCAGCATCGTGCGCGCCGTCGAAGCCGCGCAAGAGCGCGACATGGTGGTTATCGCCCTGACCGGCAAGGGCGGCGGCCAGATCGGCAGCATGCTCAGCCATCACGATTTTCACCTGTGCGTGCCGCACGACCGCACCATGCGTATTCAGGAAGTTCACGGCTTGCTGGTGCACATGTTGTGCGACGGCATAGACGCGCAACTTCTTGGAGACCATTGATGTATTCGCCTTCGCCGACAGTTTGCGGTTTTTGGTATGGCGTGGCGCGCGCGGGCATGCGCCCGCTTGCGGCCCTGATGGTGGCGGCCAGCCTGGCCGGCTGCGTGCCGGTCCTGATGGGCGGCGCCGTGGTCGGCACGACCGCGGTGGCGACCGATCGCCGCACGGCGGGCATACAGCTTGAAGACAAGACGATAGACGCTCGGGTCCGCGGCGAAGTGTCGGCGCATCATGGCGACAAGGTGCAGGTTACGCCGTCCTCGTACAACCGCAAGGTGCTGCTGGTGGGTACCGTGCCCGATGAGGCAACCCGCAACCATGTGGGTCGGTTGGCGGCGGCTGTCGAAAACGTCCAGGAAGTCAACAACCAGCTCACGATAGGCCTGCCCCAGACCTTTTCGTCTTCGGCCAACGATAGCCTGATTTCCAGCCAGGTAAGGGCTGCCTTCATTGGCACCAATGGCCTGCCGTCCAACGCCCTCGTGATCACCACGCATCGCAACGTGGTGTATCTGCAGGGCAGGGTCTCGCAGGCCGAAGGCGACACGGCGGCGCGCGTGGCAGCCGGCCTCAAGGGCGTGGGCAAGGTCGTGAAGATCTACGAGTACATCAGCGACGAAGAAGCCACGCGAACTTCTTCGAAGTCTTTCGGGTCTGAGACTGGTGGGCAGGCACCGGCGGCCGCAGCGGCGCCTGCAAGTTCGTCGTATACCACCTCGGCCAGCCCTCAATCCTCCTCGTTGCCTGCGGGCGGCGGGGCGCAGGTGATCCCGATTCCGTTGGCACCCTGATGACAGTATGTGCGCCGCAAGGCGCCCCGAGCAGATCATGAAGACATCATTCTCGAACCCTGGCCGCGAACGCGGCGCCGCCCGCCTGGTCGTGGGCGCCATCCTGGCCCTCGCGGTGGCGGTGGGCGGCTGGTTCATGCTGGCGCCCGCAGCGCAGGCGCCCCAGGTAACGTTCACATCGCTCAAGGGCGAAAAAATCACCACCGACAGCCTGCATGGCAAGGTGGTGCTGGTGAAATTCTGGGCGACCAGCTGCGTTACCTGTGTCAAGAAAATGCCCATGGTCGTCGACTCCTTCCAGAAGTACGGCCCGCAGGGCTACGAGGTCGTGGCCGTGGCCATGAAGTACGACCCAGCCAACTATGTGCTGAATTTTGTCGAAACCCGCCAACTGCCGTTCACCGTCGCGCTGGACAGCATGGGCGATATCGCCAAGGCCTTTGGCGATGTCCAGCTCACGCCGACTTCCTTCCTGATCAACCGCGAAGGCAAGATCGTCAAGCGCTACCTGGGCGATGTCGACCAGGGCGTTTTCTACGCCGATATCGAAAACGCCCTGAAGTCCTGAGGTTTACCGCCCGGCGCCGGCCACCAGCCCGGCAATGGCCTCGCCCATGTCCTGGGTGCTGGCATGGCCGCCCAGATCGGGCGTGCGCGGGCCTTGCGCCAGCGTTTGCTCGATAGCGGTAACGATGGCGTCGTGCGCGGCCTGGTAGCGTTGCCCCAGCGCTTGCTCTGATGTGCCCCGCCCCAGGAAGTCCAGCATCATCGCGCCCGACCAGATCATGGCCACGGGGTTGGCGATGTCCTTGCCGGCGATGTCTGGCGCCGAACCGTGCACGGGTTCGAACAGCGACGGGAAGTTGCGCTCGGGATTCAGGTTGCCCGACGGCGCCAGGCCTATCGTGCCGGCGCAAGCAGGGCCCAGGTCCGACAAGATATCGCCGAACAGGTTCGATGCCACCACCACGTCAAAGCGGTCGGGCTGAAGTACGAACCTTGCCGTCAGGATGTCGATATGCTGCTTGTCGCTGGCCACGTCGGGATATTCCCGGGCAATGGCGTCGGCCCGTTCGTCCCAGTAGGGCATGCTGATGGCGATGCCGTTGGATTTGGTGGCCACCGTGACATGCTTGCGGGCCCGGCGCTGCGCCATGTCAAAGGCAAAACGCAGGACGCGGTCGGTGCCGGTACGCGTAAAGACCGCCTGCTGCAGCACCACCTCGCGCTCGGTGCCTTCAAACATGCGGCCGCCGACGGCGGTGTATTCGCCCTCGGTGTTTTCGCGCACTACATAGAAATCGATATCGCCGGGCTTGCGGCCGGCCAGCGGGCAAGGCACGCCTTCGAAAAGACGCACGGGGCGCAGGTTCACATATTGGTCGAACTCGCGGCGAAATTTCAGCAGCGAACCCCACAGCGAGATATGGTCGGGCACCTTGTCGGGCCAGCCTACCGCGCCGAAATAGATGGCATCGCAGTCAGCCAGCAGCGCCTTCCAGTCGGGCGGCATCATGCTGCCGGTTTGCAGGTAATAGTCGCAGTGCGCCCAGTCGAAGTGACGAAATTCCAGGGCCAGATCGAAGCGGCTGGCGGCGGCCTCGAGTACGCGCAAACCTTGCGGCATGACTTCCTGGCCGATACCGTCGCCAGGAATGACGGCGATGCGAAACGGGCGATTGGCGGATGGGTTCACGATGCTCGGGCCTGGGAAAGTTCGGGAGCGAGCATCGTAACCCGGCCGGGGTCCGAGTAAAAACAGGCCATGGCCCCAGCGGGCTGCCATGGCGGCGTCACCCGATCAGAAAGCGGGAACGATGGCGCCCTTGTACTTTTCCTGGATGAACTTGCGGACATCGTCGGATTGCAGCGCTTTCACCAGCTTTTGCACGCTGGCCGATTCGGCGTTGTCCTTGCGGGTGACCAGGATGTTGGCGTAGGGCGAATCCGCACCTTCGATGAAGAGGGCGTCCTGGGTGGGGTTCAGTCCGGCTTCCAGTGCGTAGTTGGTGTTGATCAGCGCCAGGTCGACCTGGTCGAGCACGCGCGGCAGGGTGGCGGCTTCCAGTTCACGGAACTTGAGTTTTTTCGGATTTTCCACCACATCGCGCGCCGTGGAGACGATGTTTTCCGGGTTCTTGAGCGTGATCAGGCCTTGCTTGGCCAGCAGCAGCAGTGCGCGCCCGCCATTGGACGGATCGTTGGGGATGGCGACCGTCGCGCCTTCAGGTAGCTCGGCCAGCGACTTCACCTTGCGCGAATAGGCGCCGAAGGGTTCGACGTGAACCAGGGCCACCGATACCAGGTCGGTGCCGCGCGCGCGGTTGAATTCGTCCAGATAGGGCTTGTGCTGGAAGAAATTGGCATCGAGCTGCTTTTGCGCAACCTGCAGATTGGGCTGGACGTAGTCGGTGAAGACTTTGACGTCGAGCTCGACACCTTCCTTGGCCAGGGCCGGCTTGACGAACTCGAGCAGTTCGGCGTGCGGTACCGGGGTGGCGGCCACCGACAGCTTTTCGGCATGTGCGGCCACGGCAGCGGCTGAAAGCGTAGCCGCCAACAGGAAATTCAGGGCGTGTTTGAACATACTTGGGTTCCTTGTAACGGAGCGCCGGACGATGCCGCCGCGCATGGGATGGATTCTAGCCGTTGGCTACCTGCCGGCGGCAATGAGCTTATTTCCGGTTGAGCTTTTCCACGAACTTGTCGCCCATCATTTGCAGCAGTTGCACCAGGCCGACCAGAATCGCCACGGTCACCACCATGACGTCGGTCTGGAAGCGCTGATAGCCAAAGCGCACCGCCAGGTCGCCCAGGCCGCCGCCGCCGATGACGCCGGACATGGCCGAATAGCCGACCAGCATGATGGCGGTGACGGTGACGGCCGCGATGATTCCCGTCAGGGCCTCGGGCAGCATGGCCCAAAGCATGATCTGGCGCGTATTGGCGCCCATGGCGTGGCAGGCTTCGATGATGCCGCGATCGATCTCGCGCAGCACATTCTCGGTAAGCCGGGCAAAGAAGGGCGCGGCGCCCATCACCAGGGGCGGGATGGTGCCGCGTACCCCCAGCGAGGTGCCCACCATCCACAGGGTAATGGGGATCATCACGATCAGCAGGATGATGAAGGGCACCGAGCGCAGTACGTTGGTGATCACCGACAGCACGCCGTAGGCGTAGCGGTTTTCCAGCCACTGGCCTTTGCCGGTCAGAAACAGCACGATGCCCAGGGGCAGGCCGATCAGCACGGTGAAGAACAGCGACACGCCGGTCATGACCAGCGTTTGCCAGGTGGCTTCCAGGATTTCGGGCCAGTAGATATTGCCCATCATGCGATGCTCCCCGGGGTGGCGGGTGTGCCAAAGTGTATGCCCAGCGGGTCGAGCAGGGCCCGTGTGACGGCGTGCTGCGGCTCGCGAAAGATCTGCGCCACGTCGCCGGTTTCGACGATGCTGCCGCGCTCGATGATGGCGACGCGGTTGCAGATGGCGCGTATCACGTCCATGCCGTGCGTGATCAGAACGATGGTCAGCCCCAGTTCCTGGTTGATCTGGCGCAGCAGTTGCAGGATGGACTGCGTGGTCTCCGGGTCCAGCGCCGAGGTGGCCTCGTCGCACAGCAGCAGTTTGGGGCGGTTGGCCAGGGCGCGCGCTATGCCGACGCGCTGGCGCTGGCCGCCGGACAACTGGCGCGGGTATTTGTCCCGCTGGTCCGTCAGGCCCACCAGGGCCAGCACCTCGTCGACACGGGCGCGCATCTCGTTCTGGGTATAGGCGTGAGTCAGGCGCAGCGGAAATCGCACGTTCTCGAAGACGGTACGCGCGTTCAGCAGGTTGAAGTGCTGGAACACCATGCCTATGCGCTGCCGCACGGCGCGCAGCGCCGCCCCGTCCAGATCGGTAATGTCTTCGCCGTCTATCCTGACGCGCCCGCTGCTGGGGCGCTCGAGCAGGTTCAAGGTGCGGATCAGGGTGCTTTTGCCGGCGCCGGA
The DNA here is from genome assembly GCA_040392445.1 of Verticiella sediminum. Lineage (GTDB taxonomy): Bacteria > Pseudomonadota > Gammaproteobacteria > Burkholderiales > Burkholderiaceae_B > Verticiella > Verticiella sediminum_A. The sequence goes on along the minus strand of JBEBVZ010000004.1, from coordinate 71,912 downwards.
GCGTCCGATGATGCCGAAGATTTCACCCTGCTCGATTTGCAGGTTGACGTTGTCCAGCGCCTGAAAGGCAGGCGCATTGGGCAGCGCATACGTCTTGCAGATGTTTTCCAGGGTTATCACAGTGTTGTGCCGGGGTGCAGTGCGTGCACCCCGGCCCTTGCTTTTGTCAGTTCAGCGAAATGGTACGGTAACGCCGTACATCGGTTGGCGGTACAGGGCCGGCCTGGTTGCCCCAACTACCACGTATATAGGTGACCACCGCTGCTACGTCGCCGTCGCTCAGGCTCTGGCGAAAGGGCGGCATGCCGTAAGGCTGGGGATTGCCGACGGTGCCGGGCGCAAAACCGCCATTGAGCACAGCGCGAATCGCATTGGCCGTGTCGGGCGCGATCACCGACAGATTGCCGGCCAGCCGTGGATATGCCGGATGCTTGCCTTCGCCGCTGGCGCCATGGCAATCCAGGCACTGGGCTTCATAGATCTTGGCTCCCTGCGCCATCATGCCGGCGGCACCCGTGGTACGGCTGCCGCCGCCGCTGCTCTGGGCCAGCGCATCGCTGGCCGGCAGCGTTTTCAGGTACAGCGCGATAGCCTGGGTGTCTTCGTCGGACAGGTACTGCAAGCTCTGGAAGACGACTTCGGCCATCGGGCCGCTGGCCGTGCCGCGTTCGCTGATGCCGGTTTTCAGAAGCGCGGCAATCTGGCCGGCAGTCCAGTCGCCCATCCCCTGGGGATGGTTGGCGGTCAGCGGGGGAGCATACCATTCCAGCATGGGGATCATGCCGCCCGCCAGTGGAGCATCGCCTCGCGTAGCGCCCAGCGCGTTGCGTGGCGTGTGGCACGCCGCGCAATGCGTCAGGCCGTTGACGAGGTAGGCGCCGCGATTCCAGAGCTTGCCCTGGTCGGGGATGTCCTGGTGCACCTCGGGACGGAAATACAGGGCGCGCCAGAAGGCGATGGCCATGCGCTGGTTGTAGGGAAAGCGCAAAGTGTCGGGAATGTTTTCCTTCGTCACCGCAGGTACGCTGCGCAAGTAGGCATACAGGGCATCGGAATCGGCGCGCGTGACCGCGGCATAGTTGGGGTAGGGAAAGGCCGGGTACAGCAGTTCGCCATTGCGGGATTTGCCGTTGTGCAGGGCGCGCCAGAAGTCGTCCGCGCTCCAGTTGCCGATACCGGTCTGGTCGTCGGGGCTGATGTTGGGGCCATACAAGGTGCCGAATGGCGTGGGCACGGCCTTGCCACCCGCATAGGCTTCGCCGCCGCGTGCGGTATGGCAGGCAGCGCAGTTGCCTGCACGTGCCAGATAGGCCCCGCGCTGTATCAGCGCGGGGTCGGCGAAATCGCTGGTGGTGGCCGGCGGCATGGCATCGTCGGTGGTGCCCAGCCAGTAGCCCAGGGCTGCCAGCAGTGCGGCAAGCGCCACGATAGCCAAGGCAATGCGCAGGGCCCAGGTCTTGGCGGGGTGCCGTGTCGTGTTCAGCGAGCTCATTTTGCCTCCTGGCTCGTTGCCACGGGTTGGGGTACGCCTTGACAGGCCAGGGGAAGGGTCGCGTCGGGCAGTTGCCGCGGCGCGTAGTCGGCTGGAACGGCCTGGGCCGACAGCCAGGCCGCCACCGCGGCGATATCTTCGGGCGGAACGCCCGCTATCACCTTGGCCATGCAGTCTGGCGCGGGGCTGCTGCGCGTGCCGCCTTGCCAGGCCCCCAGTTGCGCCGAAATATAGTCGCGCGGCAGTCCCAGCAAGCCGGGTATGGCCGGCGCCAGGCCGGCCAGGTCGCTGCCGTGGCAGGCCACGCAAGCAGGCGTGCCGCGGCTGGCATCGCCTTCACGCACCAGTTGTTCGCCGCGTTGCAGGGTGGTAGCCGGGGCTTTGCCGGGCGCGAGCCTGGCATAGGGTGGGTGCTGGGCGGCGAAATAGGTCGCAATATCGCGCAGGTAGTCGTCGGGCAGGGTTTCCAGCAGCCAGGTCATGGGGGCATATTGGCGCCGGCCGTCACGAAAATTCAGCAGCTGGTGGTAAAGGTAGTCGGCGGGTTTTCCCGCGATGCGGGGGTAGTAGCCGTCGCTCCCGGCTCGGCCTTCGCTGCCGTGACAGGCTGTGCAGGCGGCCACGCGCTGCGCCATATCGGCAGGCAGGCGCAGGGCGGCGTCCGATTGTGCTTGCACCGAGCCGGCCGCCAAGGCCAGCGTGGCGACCAACAGGCGTGCGGACTGGCTGATGCGCAGACAGGAAAAACCGGGAAACGGCATATGCAAACCACCACGGAAAAGCCCTATCGGCCAGGGAGCTGCTGGTGTTGCCGACCGGCCAGGGCGACCCCGCGATTTTAGCCGTGTACCCTGGGCCTTGGGCGCACGCCGCCGGGACGCTACTATCCTGGCTGGTCTGTGCGTAATCCCGTCAGGAAAGTTTCATGAACATTCGTAGTCTCTGCATTTATTGTGGCTCCAATCCCGGCAACCGCCCCGAGTATCTCGATCAGGCGCGCGCCTTTGGGCGCATGCTGGCCCAGCGCGGGATCCGGATGGTGTATGGCGGCGCCAGCATCGGCATCATGGGCGCCGTCGCCGATGCCGTGCTGGCCGAAGGCGGCCAGGTCGTAGGCGTCATACCGCAATCGCTGGTGGACCGCGAAGTCGCGCACAGTGGTTTGACCGAGTTGATCGTGACCAGCTCCATGCATGAGCGCAAGGCGCGCATGGCCGATTTGTCGGATGCCTTCGTGGCCCTGCCCGGCGGCATCGGTACGCTAGAGGAAATTTTCGAAATCTGGACCTGGAGCCAATTGGGCCTGCACGCCAAGCCCTGCGGGCTGCTGAACATCGCGGGCTACTACGACACCCTGGAGCGTTTCCTGGACGAAACCGTGGCCAATGGATTCCTGCGCACCGGGCACCGTTCCATGCTGCTTAGCGCGGACAGCGGCGAGGCCTTGCTGGAGGGCTTCGAGCAATACACGCCGCAGTCGGTCGTGAAGTGGGTCGAGCGCGAAGATCTTTAAGCCCGGCTTGCGGGGGGCGCCCGGCTCGGCGCCCCCCGCGCGGCCTGGCGGGTCACACCACGGGGAACAGCTGCAGTTTCCCCGGTTCGGTTTTCCAGAGGTCGCCGGTATCGAGGTCGAACCACCAGCCATGCAACACCAGTGTGCCGGCCTCGACGCGCTCGCGCAACCAGGGATAGGTCATGAGGTTGTTCAAGGATCCGGCAATCGCGGCGCGCTCGACCAGGGCGGGATTGGCTTTCAGTCGTTCCAGCGAGACCTTGCTGCGGCCGGACTCGGCCGTGGGGTCGTCAACATAGTGATCGCATGCGCCCAGGGCCATCGACACCCAGTCGCCGACGAAATCGCGGTCGGGCCATTCGCCGCCAGCGGCATTGAGCATGGCCTTGATGCCGCCGCAATGCGCGTGCCCCAGCACGATGACGTGATCCACCTTCAGATCGCGCACCGCGTATTCGATGGCCGCGCCCGTGCCGTGCAGGGATGCGCCCGGCTCGAAGGGCGGGACCAGGTTGGCCACGTTGCGCACTGTAAAGAGCTCGCCCGGCTTGGCGCCCGCGAGCAGGGCCGGGTCGACGCGCGAATCGCTGCACGAAATGATCAGGGAAGCCGGCGACTGGCCGATCTCGACCAGATTGCGCATGAATTCGGGATTTTTCTCGAAATAGCGCGTACGAAAGCGCTGTATGCCCTCGACCAGGTGGTCGATACTGCGGGTGCATTCATGGTCGTGAGTGTGTGCCAAGCGGGACTCTCCGAAAGCGTCATGGGGCAGTGCCGGCCGGCGTGTGCCGACCAACCGATGCTGTGAGTTTATCGTGCCCCCGTGCGATTCGCATCCAGATGTTTCGGTTTGTCCGCCACCGTTGCGCCGTGGTATAGGCCACGCACAGAGGCATGCAGGCGCGCCAGCCCGAAGAGGGATTCGATATTGGGCGTGGCTACCTGCACCTGTTGCGCAATTTCCAGGACGGTGGCGACCATGGCGTCCAGTTCCACCGCCTTGCCGGCCTCAACGTCCTGCAGCATCGAGGTCCGAAAGCTGCCCAGCTTGCGCGTCAGCGCATGGCGGCTTACCGGGTCGCTATCGATGGGAAGCCCTATGCGTTCGCCCACGTCGGCGGCTTCCTGCATGCAGCGCGACATGAAATGCCGCACGTAGTCGTCGTCCAGGATCCTGTCGCTGGTGGCGCCGGTGATGGCCGAGACCGGGTTGAGCGTCATATTGCCCCACAGCTTGAACCAGATGTCCTGCTGGATCGTGTCGGTTTCGTCGACATCGAAGCCGCCCTTGCGCAGGGCGTCGATGATGAGCATGGCGCGTGGCGTGGCCGCGCCGCCCGTGGGTTCGCCCACGATGAGCCGGTTGCCGGCGATATGGCGCACGACGCCGGGCTGCGGCATGCTGGCCGACAGATGGACGACGCAGCCCACGACGGCGCTTGCCGCGATGGCCCGGGCAATGCTGCCGTCCGGATCGGCGCTTGTCAGCTTCAGATTGCGGGGCGCCGCGGACAAACCATGGAAGAACCACCATGGCACGCCATTCATGGCCGACAGCACGGTGGTGTTGGGGCCCAGCAAGGGGGCGATTTCCCGTGCGACATCGGCCAGGCCGGTGGCTTTCACCGCCAGGATGACAACGTCCTGCACGCCCAGTTGCGCGGGCTGCTCGCAGGCCTGGATATTGAGCACGATTTCATGCTCGCCGTGGACGGTGTTCTCGATCAGGCGCAGGCCGTCGCGCTGGACCGCATTCAATGTGGCTCCGCGCGCAATCGCGCTGACGTCTTCTCCGCCCGAGGCCAAGCGCGCGGCGATGAGCCCGCCTATGGCGCCCAGGCCGTAGATACAAATCTTCATGTGCAACGACTCCGACACAAAAGCCTCGCAGGCACCCCTTTGCGTGCGCCCGCCCCAGTTCGTGGCATGGTAACTGAACCGCTCTGGCGTGGGGTTGCCGTGCCGGGTGTCGGCTTGCGAAAAACGTCTGTCCAAACCCCCTCGGGATTACGATAAAGTAGTGGCCACCATTTCCGGGGCCAGGCATGGTTGCCATGCCCCATCCCCTGGCCAGGAATCCTGGCGGCTTGACCGGACTGCCATGGTGCCAGGCAGCCGCATCGTGAGGCGGGTTCAGTCATGCATATTGGGTCCAGGCCGGGGCCAGATCTTGTCACCCTGCGGCTTTTCAAATCCATCGTCGAGGAAAGCAGTTTGACGCGTGCCGCCGAGCGCGAGCATATGGCGGTGTCTGCCGTCAGCCGGCGTATCGCCGACCTGGAGTCGCGCCTGGGCGTCGCGCTGCTGCATCGGCACGGCCGGGGCGTGCAGCCCACAGTGGCGGGCCAGGTGCTGGCCCAGCGCGCCAATATCGTATTCGAGGTGCTGGATCGCACCTTCGATGAGCTGGCCACGTTGAATAGCCCCGGGCGCAGCGCCATCCATGTGCATGCGCACGCATCGGCCATCACCGGCTTTCTGCCGCCGGTGCTGGCAAGCTTCACCCAACAGAATCCCGACGTCGAGCTGCTGATCGGCGAGGGGGGCAACGCCGATATCCTGCGCGCTATCCAGGCCGGCGCCATCGACATCGGCATTCTGGCAGGCCAGGTGCAGGACGTGGGTGTAGATCTGATGGCGGGCAGGCGCGATCGCCTGGTTGCCGTGCTGCCCGTCGGCCACAGGCTTGCAGGCAGCAGCCATGGCCTGCGCCTGGCCGATCTGGTCCACGAACACTTTATCGGTTTGGCTGCCGACATAGCCGTCCAGGAACGCCTGCGGCAGCAAGCTCGTGCATTGGGCGTTGCCCTGCGCGAACGGGCCAGCGTGGGCAGTCTGGATGGCGTCATCCGCCTGGTGCAGGCCGGGCTGGGCATAGCGGTGTTGCCGCGTGCGAGCCTGGGGCACCAAAGCGAGCGCGTCGATATGTGCGCCCTGGTCGAGTCCTGGGCAGACCGTTCGATCTCGATCTGCGTGCGCGATGCCGGTTCGCTGCCGGCGGCGGTGAAGTCATTGGTAGATCACCTGATTGCGGATCAGGAATCCGGCGGGCAAACTCAGGGGCGGGGCGCCACTCTGCCGGCGGCCTCGGCACCGGTACTTCCGGCTTCATCCGACTTGCGCGCGATCGAGTTCCACCTTGGGTAGGTCGGGTTCTGAATACAAAAACATAAGGGCAAGGTATGTCGTCACCAATGGATGAGAGTGCACAACGCGTATTGGCATTGATAGCGGCATCGGGCCGCCCGGGCTACGAAATGCTCAGCGCCCAGGAAGCCCGCCAGGTCTACCGGGACGGACGCCACGCCGTCAATCCCGATGCGCCGCCGGTGGCCGAGGTCAGGAACGTGGCCGCCCAGACCTCGCATGGCGCGATTCCGATCCGGGTCTATCGGGAACAAGGTGTGGATACCGTGGCTGCCCCGGCATTGGTTTTCTATCATGGCGGCGGCTGGGTGTTCGGCGACCTGGATACGCATGACGTGGTGTGCCGCACCCTGGCCCGCAACGCGCGGGTGGTGGTGATTTCGGTGGATTACCGCCTGGCCCCCGAACACATGTTTCCCGCGGCGGTGGATGACGCCTATGGCGCCCTGGACTGGATACTTACCCATGCCCAGACCCTGGGCATAGACCCCGATAGGGTGGTGGTGGGGGGCGACAGCGCGGGTGGCAACCTGTCGGCGGTGGTGTCGTTGATGGGCCGCGAAGCGCGCCTGAACCTGCAGGGCCAATTGCTGATCTATCCCGCCACGGATATGAGCCGCGACTATCCTTCTTACGAGGAAATCGTGGATGTACCCCTGACCAAGAAAACCATGCAGTGGTTCAAGAGCCACTACCTGGGCGACGACGATGCGTCCGATTGGCGGGCGTCGCCGATGGTGGCCGAAGACCTGGGCGGCCTGCCGCAGGCCTATGTCATGACCGCCGGCTACGATCCGCTGCGCGACGAGGGCGATGCCTATGCCCGCCGCCTGCAGCAGGCCGGGGTTGATGTCGCACATCGCCACTACCCGGGCCAGATCCATGGCTTCCTGACCATGGGGCGTGTGATACCCGAGGCCGATCACCTGCTGGACGATGCGGCCCTGTGGCTGCGGCAGGTGCTCAGGGTTTCAGACGAGCCTCAAGTTCGTAGCGCTTGACCTTGCCGGTGGTGCTGCGGGGAAAGTCGTCGTATCCGATGAAGACCACTTCTTTCGGAATCTTGTACGAAGCGATCTTCCCCCGGCATTGCGCAATCACTTCGTCGGCCGTCAGGGCCGCGTCGGCCTTTGCGACAAAGGCCACCGGCACTTCGCCCCAGCGCGCATCGGGCCGGCGCACGACCACGGCTTCGCCGACTTTCGAGTAGGCCAGCAGCACGCGCTCGATCTCGGCGGGGTAGATGTTTTCCCCGCCGGACTTGATCAGGTATTTGCGCCGGTCAACGAAATCCAGTGTGCCGTCAGGATTGCGCACAAACACGTCGCCCATATGGAACCAGCCCTGGCGAAAATCCTTTGCGTTGGCTTGTGCATTCCCCCAGTAGCCGCTGAAGAGGCTGGGGCCGCGAAACGCCAGTTCGCCCGGCATGCCATTGGGCACGTCGGTGCCGTCTTCGTCGACCAGGCGTACCACGCAGTATGAGCTTTGTTGCTTGGCCAGGCTGGTGGGGACGACGCCTATCGGAATCATGCCGCGGCTGGCCGGCGCGCTGCCCGTTTCGGTGGATCCGAACGAGTTCTTGAAGGGAGCCTGGAACAATTCGGTCACCCGGGCGATCTGGTCCAGCGGAACCAGATCGGCCATGCAACCGATGGAGCGCGCGCCCTTGGGTTTTAGCCCGGTCTGTTCAAGCTCGGCGATCACCCTGTCTATCATGCCGGGCATCAGCACCAGGTGGCCCAGGGGTTCGCGGGCGCAGATGCGCACGAGCTCGGCGACATCCAGTCCGTCCATCACGATCACTTTGCCGCCGCTGGCGAGCGTGGCGTAGACCGCATCGGTGGAAACCATGTGGAACAGCGGCGCCCAGGCGACAAAGGTATCGTCGGGTTCGATCGTGCTGTCCATGCGGCCTATCGCAGCGCGCGCAATCATGGCGCGCTGGCTGATCAGCGCGCCCTTGGGCATGCCGGTGGTGCCGCTGGTATACAGGATGATCAGGCCGACTTCGGGGTCGGACGGCAACTCGGGCTCGCCTTCGTGCGCAGCGGCCAACAGGGCTTCGTATTCGGTGTCCAGGTTCTGCACGCAGGCTACGCCGTGATCGATGCGCGCCAGGGTGGCCGCATGGCGCCCGGAACAAAAGACGACCTTGGGCGACACCAGCCGGATGCAGTGCTCGAGCTCGCTGTCGGACTGGCGCCAGTTCTGGCAGGCCAGGATACAGCCCAGCTTGGCCGCGGCCATCTCCAGCTCTATGTATTCGATCCGGTTCTCGGCCAGTACCGCCACGCGATCGCCGCTGGCCACGCCCAGCCCGGCCAACGCGTTCGCGAGCCGGTTCACGCGCTGGTTGAGTTCGCCGTAGGTAAGCGTTCTGTGCTGGTCTTGCAATGCAATACGCTGGCGGTGCGCGCCAACCTGTTGCAGGAACATCGCGCCCACGGTCAGGCAGGCTGCGCGTTGAGGAAGGGGCAATTCGTCTTGCGTTGGCAACATGGCACGCTCACTTGGTGTCGGGCGGCGCGGGGCCGCCCTCAGGTTGTTCTACTGGCGCCTACTCGACCTTGATGCCGGTTTCGCCGATGATGGATTGCCACATGGCAAGGTCGGATTTGATGACGGCGGCGAATTCCTCGCCACTCGAGCCTACCGGGTCCAGGCCCCAGCTGATCAGTTGCTTTTTCACTTCGGGCGATTGGATGACCTTGGCGGCGGTATCGCTGATTTTCCTGGCGATATCGGGGGGCATGTCGGCGGGGCCGAACATGCCATACCAACCGCTCACGGCCAGGCTGGGGTAGCCCAGCTCCTTGAATGTTGGTACATCAGGCAGGGTGGGTGCCCGCTTCTCGCCGGACACCGCGTAGACATTGAGCTTGCCGGCCTGGATGTAGGGCAGCGATGTCGCCAGGTCGGCAAACGTCACCGATACGTGGCCGCCCAACACATCGGTAAGCAGGGGGGCCGCGCCCTTGTAGGCCACATGCACGGCGTTGATGTTGTTGCGTTTGTTGAAGATTTCGCCGTAGATATGAGAAGAGGTGCCGGCGCCGTAGGAACCGAAACTGATCTTGCCATCCTCTTCGCGAGCCAGCTTCACATAGTCCTGCAGCGACTGGATCTTGGAGTTGGCCGGCGCGGCAAAGATGGAAACCGCATGCGTCAGCTTGGAAATGGGCGTGAAGTCCTTGCTGACATCGTAGGGGATGTCCTTGTAGAGCGCCGGCGCCTGGACCGTTTGCGAAATGCCGATCAGCAGGGTGTAGCCATCCGGGGCGGCGTTGGCGACCTCGCGGTTGCCTATCATGCCCGATGCGCCCGGGCGGTTGTCCACGATGACGGTCTGCTTCCATTCGTTCGACAGCTCTTTGGCCATCAGCCGCGCCAGGGTGTCGCCCATGCCGCCAGGCGGGAAGGGCATGACGATCTTCACCAAGCGGCTGGGATAGGCCTGGGCGTCTTCGGCTGCGTGCGCGGCAACACTGGCCAGTGCCAGGGCGCCGGCCGCGATGGCCAGTGCGGGCCGTTTTCCTGAAATCATGTTGTCTCCTGCTTTTGTGCGGGTACGAACGCTGGCAGGACCAGGTCGTCGCGCGGTTCTTCGAATATCAGTTCCACCGGCAGGCCGATATGCAGCGCCAGGCCGGGGTCGTGCCGCAGCGGCGCCGCCATGCGCACCCCTTCTTCGAGGTCTATGGTGGCGATGGTGTAGGGCACCTTGTCGGTAAAGCCTGCCAGCTTGGTGCTGTGGGTGACGGTCCAGCTGTGTATGCTGCCCTTGCCGGATGCCTGGGTCCATTGCACGCGCAGCGAATGGCAATGTGGGCACATGGGCTGCGGATAGTGACGGTGCTTGCCGCAGCTTTCGCATTGCTGTATTACCAGGCGGCGTTCACACAAGGCGTCCCAATAGGGCTGGGCTTCCAGGGATCGAATCGCGCTCATGCTTATCCTCTTCTCATGATGGCGACCGAGCCGTCGCCCATGTCGCCGTAGCCTGTCACCAGGCCCAGTTGTGCGCCTTGCACCTGGTTTTCACCGGCCTGGCCCCGCAATTGGCGCGCAAGCTCGACGATATGGTTCATTCCCACCATGTGCGCCTGCGAAAGCGCACCGCCATGGGTATTGATGGGCAGTTTGCCGCCCAGGGAAATATTGCCGTTGCGCACGAACTGCCCGCCTTCGCCTTTGGCGCAAAAGCCCAGGTCCTCGAGCTGGCACAGGACGATGTAGGTAAAGCAGTCATAGATCTGTGCCAGCTGGATATCGGCGGGCTTGACGCCGGCCGTGTCAAATACCCTGGCTGCCGCCTTGGCAATGCCCAGGCGCATCATGTCCGGGCGCTGGGTGATGCAGGCGGGGGAATCTGGATGGCCTTCGGCTGTGGCCATGATGATGGCCGGGGGATGGCGAAGGTCGCGCGCGGGCGCCAGGGCGCTGACCACCACGGCGGCGGCGCCGCTGTTCTCCAGGCTGCAATCGAGCAGCCGGAAGGGGTCGGAGATCATCCTGGAGTTCTGGTGATCGGCGAGGGTGATTTCCTTGCGCATGATGGCGTGCGGATTGCGCATGGCATGGCGGCGTGCGCTGACCGCGATTTCGCCGAAATCTTCACTGGTGGTGCCAAAGGCATCCATGTGGCGCCGCGCCATGGCCGCATACAGCTGCACCGGCGCAAATGAGCCCAGGGGCAGCTCGAACTCGGCCACCGTGCGAAATTGCGGCGCCGCCTGCAGGCGGGTGCTGATGTCGCCGCCGCGGCCATCGCGGCCCACCGTGATCAGGACATGGCGGCAGATGCCGGCCCCGACCACGGCCTGGGCAAGCTGCAGCGACGCCACCGCGCTGGCTCCGCCCATGGGCACGGTGGCCGAGAAGCGCAGGTCGGGGATGCCGAAGTTGGCGATGAAATCTTCTGCGATCGCCGATCCGTTGGACATCGGGATGACACCGTCGATATCGGCGGGTTGCAGGCCGGCATCGTGGATGGCGGCCAGGCCCGCTTCAAGCTGTAGCGACAGGCTGCTGCGCTGGGAAGCCTCGCGCGAGTAATGTATTTCGGCCAGGCCGGTGACGGCGGCCACTTCATGGTTTATTGGCATGCGTAGCCTTGTGCCTCGGAGGTCGTGGTGAGTTGCGCTTCGCCGACCATGCGCCGGTATTCCTGCACCGTACCTGGCCAGTTGTTCACTATCCTGCCCTGCGCGTTCTTGTACCAACTGGTGCAGTTCCCGCTCCAGCTGGAGCCGGCCAGGGCCTGCTGCAGCCACTGGTCATAGTCGGCCATGGTTTGCGGGCGCACTTCCAGCTGCGCGCCGGGATCTTGATCCAGGTGCCGGATACAGCGGCATATGTAGTCGATCTGGGCTTCCAGCATGGCGATGATGGAGTTGTGGCCCAGGTTGGTATTGGGCCCATAGAGCATGAAGAAATTCGGGAAACCGGGAATGCCCATGCCCAGCCAGGCGCTGGCGCCGTCCTGCCAGGTCTCGCGCAGCGAACAGCCCTGGCGGCCGATGACGTCTTGCAGGCCCAGGAAGGAATGGGTTTCGAAGCCGGTGGCATAGATGATGACGTCGGCTTCGTGCAGGCCCGCGTCGGTGCGGATGCCGGTGGGTTCGATCCGCACAATGGCATCGGTGACCAGCTCAACATTGGGGCGGGCCATGGCTGCATAGAAATCGTCCGACACCAGGATGCGCTTGCATCCTATGGGGTAGTCGGGGGTCAGCTTGGCGCGCAGGGCCGGGTCGCTGATCTGCGCATGCAGGTAGTCGATGGCGATGGCGCGTGTCTCGCCGGCGTTTTCCGAGCCCAGGCGTACCTTGGCGAATCGGGCCTCGCGCTCGCTGTACATGGTGTCCCGGCTTTCTTGCAGGCGCGAGGGCTGTTGGCGAAACAGCGCGCGTTCTTCAGTCGTGTAGGCCCGGTCCAGTCGCGGCACGACGTAGCTGGGCGAGCGCTGGAATACCGCGAGGCTGGCTGCGTTGGCCGCGACTTGCGGGATGAACTGGATGGCGCTGGCGCCGTTGCCCACGGTGGCGACGCGCTTGCCGCGCAGGTCTATGCCGTGCTGCCAGTTGGCCGAGTGAAAACTCTGGCCCTGGAACTGCTCGCGGCCCGCGAAGCCTGGTGTCGAGGGGCGATTCAGTTGTCCCCAGGCGCCGATGAAAACCCTGGCGGTCAGCGTGGCGCCGCCAGCCAGGCGCAGTTCCCAGCAGCCGGCGGCATCGTCCCAGGCGGCGCTTTGCACCTCGGTGCTGTAGCGGATATGCGCTTGCAGCTGGTGGTCTTGTACGACCCCTTCGATATAAGCGAGAATTTCGGGCTGCAGCGAGTACACCCGGGACCAATCTGGGTTCTGTGCGAACGAATAGGAATACAGGTGGGACGGGATGTCGCAGCCCGCGCCCGGATAGTGGTTGTCGCGCCAGGTGCCGCCGGGCCGCGCGGCTTTTTCCAGGATCAGGAAGTTGCTGCAGCCCTGGGCTTTCAGGCGCACGCCCATGCCTATGCCGCCAAAGCCGCTGCCGGCGATGATGACGTCGTGGTCGGGCTTGCGGTGGGGAGCGCGGGAGGTGCCGGCGATGATGTTCATGGCTGGCCCTGCCTGGTAGCGGGACAATAGCTGGGCATGTGTGTCTCCTGGTGCGTTGCCATGTTGCGGCAATCGAGGTTTCTATTTATATGTATAGGCTGCAGCGTATCAGAGGCCGGCTGTCTTGCCGTTGTCGATTCGGCAAGGCGAGTTTCATCGGCTTGGCGATATGATGGCCTAGGTCCTGTTGACAGGATCCAGGCTACCCATAGCAACGGAGACGAAAATGTTGGCATACGGAACAAAATCCCAGGGTGACGCGCACCGGCGCCAGGTTCCCGCAGGAGCCGCCCCGGTATACAAGGGCGAATGGATGTCGACCGGAGAGCATCCGCAGTTGTCCCCCACGATTTCCCTGATCGAGCAGGCGCCGGGTTCGACCCTGGTGCCGCATTTTCACCGGCAGAACCAGTTCCAGGTGTTTGTCTGTGGCCATGGCAAGCTGGGGGCGGCTGCGCTGGATCACGTCACCATCCACTATGCGGGCGCCTATACCGGCTATGGCCCCTTGGTGGCGGGCGAAGACGGTATCCAGTACTTCACGATACGTCCGGTCTGTGAAAGCGGCATGATTCCCGTGGACGGCGGGCGCGAGCAGATGGTGCGCGGACCCAAGCGCCATGCCACGAGCGAGCCGCTGACGCCCAGCACGCCGCAGGCCCTTGCGCAGTTGCCGGCCGAAGTCAAAGAGTGGGCCATCCCCATGGCGCCGGACGGCCTGGGCGCCGCCCGCCTCCTGGTGCCGCCGGGTGCGTCGGTGTCGGATATCGCGCAGGCCGCGGCCGATGGCACCTTCGTCATGGTGCTGGCCGGCTCGCTCTGCCACGGCACCCAGGAACTGGACCGCTGGGAAAGCCTGTTCTACACCCCCGACGACTACCCCGAGCAGCTTGCCGCCGGCAAGGCCGGCGCCGATATCGTGGTGCTCTATACGCCGGCCAAGGCGCCTGCCTATCGCTAGCCTGGCGGCGTTGCATTGCCCGGACGCTGAAAAATCCCTCATTCGGACGAGGAAGCTTGCTCGCACATGGTCAACAATGGGTCTCCATCCAGAGGAGTACACATCGTGGTGAATTCTGTGCAAGGTTCCGCTTCCCTGAACGGCCGGGTGGCGCTGGTAACCGGGGCAAGCCGGGGTATCGGGCGTGCCATCGCACTGGCCCTGGCCGATGCGGGCGCCGACGTGGCGGTCAACTATGGCCGCAATAAAGAAGCCGCCGACGAGGTCGTGGCCAGCATCCGCGAGCGCGGCCGCAGGGCGCATGCCTATGCCGCCTCGGTCGAGAACTTCGAAGAGGATGCCGCGATGGTGGAGGCCGTCGTGCGCGACTTCGGATCCATCGGCATCCTGGTCAACAACGCCGGTATCGCCAGCCGTGGGCTTGCGGTGGCCGATACCGATCCGCGTGAACTCGAGCGTGTCCTGCGCGTGCACGCCTTTGCGCCGCACTTTCTCTCCAAGCTGGTGTTGCCCCATATGCGCAAGGAAAAGCGCGGCGACATCATCATGATCTCGAGCGTGGCCACGCTGCAGCCCAGCGCCAATGGCGCGCCCTATTCAATGGGCAAGGCCGCGGCCGAGGCGCTGGCGCTGACGCTGTCCAAGGAGGAAAGGGCGCACGGCATCCGCACCAACATCGTCGCGCCGGGCCTGACCGTGACCGAGATGGGCTCGCGCCTGTCGCAGGCCAGGTTTGGCGTTAAGGACATCCATGAACTGGATGCCAAGTCGCCTTTCGGCCGCGTCAGTACGCCGGAAGACGTCGCTGGTGTCGTCGCCTTCCTGGTGTCGGATGCCGGGGGTTATGTCAATGGCCAGAAAATCAACTTGAACGGCGGCGGCTGAGGCACTGGTATTGCGGTATGCGGCCTATGCAGCGCTGAGGCTGCACAGGCCGCAGGTGTCGCCGGCAGGGGCGGCACCTGCCCGGGACAGGCAGCCCCCGTGGCAAATTATTGCTACCATTCATGGCGCACTGGCCGGCTTGCTCGCGCCATGCCTTGGCTGTGTGCCGCAGTATTTCCGCTCAATCCCTATCTGGCTGCCTTTCGTGTCCGTATATCCCGATTCCATCGTCACTTCCATAGAAGACCTGCGTGTGCTGGCCCAGCGCCGTGTCCCACGCATGTTCTACGACTATGCCGATTCCGGCGCATGGACGGAATCCACCTATCGCGCCAACGAAAGCGATTTCCAGAAGATCAAGCTGCGCCAGCGCGTGGCGGTGGACATGACCAACCGCACGCTGCGCACGCGCATGGCGGGCATCGATACCGCGATGCCGGTGGCACTGGCGCCCACCGGGCTGACCGGCATGCAGCACGCCGATGGCGAGATCCTGGCAGCCAAGGCGGCCGAGGCCTTCGGTGTGCCGTTTACGCTATCCACCATGAGCATTTGCTCGATGGAGGATGTGGCCGCCAATACCAGCGCGCCGTTCTGGTTCCAGCTCTATGTGATGCGTGACCGCAGCTTCGTGGAAAACCTGATCGATCGCGCCCAGGCCGCGGGCTGCTCGGCGCTGATGATTACCCTGGATCTGCAGATACTGGGGCAGCGCCACAAAGATATCAAGAACGGGCTGACCGCGCCGCCCAAGCCCACTTTGCGCAACCTGCTGAACCTGGCGACCAAGCCCACCTGGTGCATGAACATGCTGCGCACCAAGCGCCGCAGCTTTGGCAACATCGTCGGGCACGCAAAAGGGGTCAGCGATATGTCCTCGCTGTCGGTCTGGACCGCCGAGCAGTTCGACCCCAAGCTGAGCTGGGCCGACATTGAATGGCTGAAAAAGCGCTGGGGCGGCAAGGTCATTCTCAAGGGCGTGCTCGACGCCGAGGACGCGCGCCTGGCCGCCGATAGCGGCGCCGATGCGCTGGTCGTCAGCAACCACGGCGGGCGCCAGCTCGATGGCGCGCTGTCGTCGATCAACGTGCTGCCCTCCATCGTGGAAGCGGCAGGCTCGAAGATCGAGGTCTGGATGGACGGCGGGATACGTTCGGGCCAGGACGTGCTCAAGGCGGTGGCGCTGGGGGCCAAGGGCACCTTGATCGGCCGCTCTTTCCTGTACGGGCTGGGCGCCATGGGCCAGCCCGGCGTCACCAAGGCCTTGCAGATCATCGCCAAGGAACTGGACACCAGCATGGCGCTGTGCGGCCAAACCGACATCAAGCGGGTGGATAGGCGCATCCTGGTGCCTGGCACCTATCCGACGGCAGATACTTTCATCTGAGAGCAGCCAGCTGCTGCGAAATAGCTAGCCGGGGGTCACAAAACCGGGTCAGACCACGGTTTCGTGTGTACAGCGTGGACGAGGCCGCCATGGGCGGCCTGCCAGACGGGGGGCGTGAAACCGTGGTCTGACCCCGGTTTTTGCCAGGGCCAGGCTTGCTTCAGGCGGTTGCCGCCTGCGCCTGTTGGGTGGTCATGCCGAAGATGCCGGTCGCATTGCCGGCATCGAACTGCAGATCCAGGCGCGGGGCGCCGTCAGCCTGGCTGACCAGGTCGCGCGAGATGAATTCGTAGAACGAGCCGGGGACTTTGCGGGTGACCAGTGCGCCGTTGTGCAAAAAGCGGCGCTCGACATCGGCGGCGCGAAAAGCCGTTTGCCGCACGCGTCCCGATTGCGACACTTCGATCAGGTCTTTCATGGGCCGACCCAGGCGCTTCTGGCCCTCGGCCAACGTTTCGACATCTGCCACCCTGTCGGTGGCGTGATTGAACACATTGCCTTCGGTGGCGATCCAGGCCATTTCGGCCGATTCGCGCGCCAGGATCTCGTAGTCGGCCAGGGTGAAGACCTCGTGCTGGCGCTTGAAGCACGCCACCAGGCGGGGCAGCAGCCGCAGGCCGGATTCGCGGGGTAGCTGTTGATCGCGATCGAGCTGCTCGAGCAGGCCGATGTCGGCGGCCGACAGCGGGTCGGTCGAGGTGCCGAGCACCCGGGTGACGGCCTGCTGGAACTCGCCGGAGAACGCTTCGGGATGAAGCTCGGAGACGAAGAACTGTGCGATGTTTTCGGGAAAGTCGGCGTGGCACCACGAGCGGCCGGTCATGTTCAGCCGCTTGAGCGGGTAGTGGCCGTTCAGGCGGTAGCCCAGAGGCCGTAGAATGCGGGTGAAGGCGGCTTCGCCCGGGGGCAGCGCGCCACTGGCCCACAGCACGGTGCGCAGCGCGCCATGGTCGAAGTTGATGCGCCCACCGGCGGCAATCGCGTCATCAGTGTAGGCTTGCGCTGCCGGCACGCGCTGCACCAGGTCATCGAAAAGAATCATGTTCAGGGCCTGGGCAAGCTCGGCACGCGACACCTGCCCACAGGGCGGGCGCCCAAGTCCGGCGTCCACCTCAAGGGTGTTGAACATTTTTTCGGCCCAGGCCTCGCTCTGCAGCGTGGCGAGGAAGGTAAACAGATTCGTCATGGTTCCATCTTGCCAGGTGAGTACACCGGCAAGTATTCGCCAGCAGTCCGGGCAGGACAAGCGATGGAATTTCATGGGGTCATCAAAAGGAATCATGCAGTGCGGCGTCGTATCCCCTCGACCATGATGTTGCTGGCGTTCGAGGCCTCGTTCCGCAGCCTGAGCTTTACCCAGGCCGGGCGCGAACTGAACCTGACGCAAAGTGCGATCAGCCACCAGATCAATGCGCTCGAGGCCTTCCTGGGCGCGCGCCTGTTCGAGCGCAGCCGCGGCGGTTTGTCGCTGACACCGGCGGGGCAGCGTTTTGCCGCGCGCGTGCTACCCGCGATGGAAACCCTGGAAGCCGGCGTGCTCGAAGCGATGGCGGGCCCCGAGCCCACGGGGAGCGTCCAACTGGCCGTGGTGCCAACGCTGGCCTCGAAGTGGCTGATTCCCCGCTTGGGTGATTTTTCGCGCCGGCATCCGGACGTCACCATCAATCTTGTCACCCGGCTGGTGCCGTTCGACTTTGATGGGAGCGGGCTGGATGCCGCCATTCATTTCGGCGCGCCTGACTGGCCTGGCGCGCAATGCGATTTCCTGATGGGCGAAAGTACGGTCGTGGTGTGCAGCCCGGCGCTGGCGCAGAGCCAGCTCAGGACGCCGGACGATCTGCAGCACCTTACCCTGCTGCACCAGTCGACGCGGCCCTACGCCTGGGCCGACTGGGCTCACGGCGCGGGCATTGCGCTGCGCGGTGCCATCCAGGGGCCCAAATTCGAACTCTTTTCCATGGTGGCGCAAGCGGCGGCGGCGGGCCTGGGCGCCGCGGTGCTGCCCGAATTGCTGATCCGTGACGAACTGGCCGCGGGCACCCTGGTGTGTCCTTTCGGGCCGGCCGTGCCGTCGCCTCTGGCCTATTACCTGGTATGCCCGCAAGAGCGCGAAGCATCGCTGGCGCTGCAGGTGTTCCGGAACTGGCTGCTGGAGATGGCCCGCCAGCCCGACGCGGTGCAATCCGAAGCCAGGGCCGGATGATCGGTCAGGTCAGGCCGTGTCAAGCGCGGTCCGACCTGCATCCGACCGAGAGGAGAGAGGTCAAGCCGGTTCTGCTCTGACCTGGCCTTAGGCCACGCCGGCCTTGTGGGCTTGTTCGTCGGCGTGGTACGACGAGCGCACCATGGCGCCCACAGCCGCGTGTGAGAAGCCCATGGCGTAGGCTTCGCGCTCCAGCATGGCAAAGACATCCGGATGCGCGTAGCGCAACACTGGCAGGTGGTGTTCCGAGGGCTGCAGGTACTGGCCGATAGTGAGCATATCGACGTTGTGTTCGCGCAGGTCGCGCATCACCTGCAGTATTTCTTCATCGGTTTCACCCAGCCCCAGCATCAGGCCGGACTTGGTGGGCACCCCGGGATGCAGCTTCTTGAATTCCTGCAGCAGCTTGAGGGAGTGTTCGTAGCTGGAACCCGGACGCGCTTGCTTGTACAGGCGGGGCACGGTTTCGAGGTTGTGGTTCATGACGTCGGGCGGCCCGCCGTTGAGGATTTCCAGGGCCCGGTCCAGCCGACCGCGGAAATCGGGCACCAGCACTTCGATGCGGGTAGCGGGCGACAGTTCGCGGGTCCTGCGTATGCACTCCACGAAGTGGCCGGCGCCGCCATCGCGCAGGTCGTCGCGGTCTACCGAGGTGATCACCACATAGGACAACTTGAGCGCGGCAATGGTGCGCGCCAGGTTTTCGGGTTCATTCACATCCAGCGGGTCGGGCCGGCCATGGCCCACATCACAGAAAGGGCAGCGGCGCGTGCACTTGTCGCCCATGATCATGAAGGTGGCCGTTCCCTTGCCAAAGCATTCGCCGATGTTGGGGCAGGACGCTTCTTCGCAAACGGTATGCAGCTTGTGTTCGCGCAGGATCTGCTTGATCTCGTAGAAGCGCGAGCCGGGGGACGGAGCCCTCACGCGGATCCAGTCAGGCTTCTTGAGCTTTTCGGCGGCGACGATCTTGATGGGGATGCGCGCCGTCTTGGCCTGAGATTTCTGCTTTTGCGTTGCGTCGTACACCGCCGACCCACGGCTTTCGCGGGTTTCGTTGGCGGTTTGATCGGCAAGGGATGTCATGGAGTTTCCGCGCCGCCGGGCGTCTGGCCCGGCCGGCTGTAAATGAGGAAGAGGGCCCATTTTAGCCCTTGGTGGCGTATCTGGCCGGGTATACCCGCGTCGGCGCCGGGGTGGTTGCCGGGCAAAACGCGCCGCCGGGGTATCCGCGCGGCTTTGCAGCAGGCCGCAGCCATGGCGCATCGTTGCGATAAGGCAACATTGGCCCTGCGCCCAGGCTTGCGCTGCCAGCCCCTGGGCATGGCCGGGTGTGCGGCTTCGTGTTGAAATGCCAGCTCCATGTAACTGGAGTTGACGTGAACGATAGCGATAATCTTCCGGTGGTGCGCCTGGCCAAGACGCTGGCGGTCGTGTCGGTGGCCTTCTTTGCCACGCTGGCCGCGTTTGGCAATATCACCGACTACGGCACCAACTTTGCCTTTGTGCAGCATGTGCTGGCCATGGACACGATATTCCCGGATTCGGGCATCCATTACCGTGCCGTGACCTCGAGCACGCTGCATCATGCGGCCTATATCGTCATCATCGCCATCGAGGTGCTGGTGGCCTTGCTGTGCTGGCTGGGCGCCTGGCGCATGTGGTCGCGCCTGCGGGCCGAGCCGGCGCTGTTCAACCGCAGCAAGAATGCGGCGGTGGCCGGCTTGATACTGGGTTTCTTGCTGTGGCAGGTGGGCTTCATGTCCATCGGCGGCGAATGGTTCGGGATGTGGATGTCGCAGCAATGGAACGGCCTGGAAAGCGCATTCCGCTTTTTCATCACCATCCTGGCGGTACTGATTTTCGTGGCGCTGCGCGACGACTGAGGCGCCGCTCACGCGCCCAGGTGGCGGCTCAGCTGGGCCGCCAGCAGCCTGCCCGCTTCGGTGACGCTGGTATTTACCCCGCAGGCGGCCAGGTCCACGGTGCGCAGCCCGGCATAGCCGCAAGGGTTGATGCCACTGAAGGGGGCCAAATCCATGGCCACGTTCAGCGCAACGCCGTGATAGGTGCAACCGTTCCTGACCTTGATGCCCAGCGCGGCGATCTTGGCCAGTCGCGCGCCGTCGTCGGCCATGGGCACGTAGACGCCGGGTGCTCCGGGTTCGCGCCGGGCATCGGCCACCCCCAGCTCGGCCAGCGTGGCGATGACGGCGTCTTCCACGCGGTGCACATACTCTTTGACGAAATACCCTGCGCGCTTCAGATCCAGCAGCACATAGGCCACGACCTGGCCGGGCCCGTGGTAGGTGACCTGGCCGCCGCGATCGGAGGGAACCACCGGGATGGCGCCGGTATCGAGCAGGTGCTCGGGCTTGCCGGCCTGGCCCAGGGTGTACACGGGCAGGTGCTCGGTCAGCCAGATTTCATCGGGGGTCGCCGCCGCGCGGGCCTGCGTGAATGCCTGCATGGCTTGCCATACGGGAAGATACGGGGCCGGGCGCGGCGTCAGCCAGCGGCTATCCATGAGGGCTGGCCTTTAGAGCACCATCGCCACCATCTCGTGCGACGACAGCGCACGATACAGGGCGTCAAGCTGTTCGCGCGAGGTGGCGCGAACGGTAAAGGTCAGGCCGATATAGTTGCCGTTCTTGCTGGGGCGCATTTCAACGGTAGCCGCGTCGAACCCGGGGTCGAATTGCAGGACGACCTCGGTAAGGCGTTGCGCGAATTCCGGGTGCTGCTTGCCCATGACCTTGATGGGAAAGTCGCTGGGATACTCGATAAGAGATGTTTCTTCGGACTCAGACATGATGGTTACCTGCCCGGGGGTAAAACCCCAAGCTTAAAGCTAGTGGCGGCGGCCATGCAAAACGGCCGCCGCCGAGCCCATTATTGGAATTGCAGGCGGATGGCGTCGATCATCCGGCCTATGAAGCTGGCCTCGGGTACCGCGGCCAGTACCGTGAGCGGCACCTGCTGCACCAGCTTGTCGCCCAGCAGCAGCTTGAGCGTGCCTACCTGCTGGCCCTGCTCGAGCGGGGCGATCAGCGGGTCGGTGCGTTCAGCCATGGGCTTGATCTGTTGCGCCTGCCCGCGGGGCACGGTCACCCAGATGGGGCGGGGCGAACCCAGCGCGGCCTGTTCGGTTTCGCCCTTCCAGACGCGTGCATCGACAGCCGACTGGTTGGCGTCGTACAGCTTGACCGTATCGAAGTTCTGGAAGCTCCAGTTCAGCAGCTTCAGGCTTTCCTGGGCCCGCACGGTTTCGCTGGCGGCGCCCACGACCACGGTGACGACGCGGCGGTCGCCACGCAGCGCCGACGAGATCAGGCAATAGCCTGCCGAGTCGGTGTGGCCGGTCTTCATGCCGTCGACAGTGGGGTCCAGCCACAGCAGGCGGTTGCGGTTGGGCTGGGTGATGTTGTTGTAGGTGAACTCGCGCTGCTGGTAGTAGCGGTAGTGGTTGGGGAAGTCGGCGGCGATATGCGTGGCCAGTGTGGCCAGGTCGCGCACGGTGGTCACATGGGTGGGGTCGGGCAGGCCGGTCGCGTTGACGAAGTGGGTGCTGTTCATACCCAGGCGCTTGGCTTCTTCGTTCATCAGCGCGGCGAACGCCGGCTCGCTGCCGGCAACGGCTTCGGCGATGGCCACCGAGGCGTCATTGCCCGATTGCACGATCACGCCCTGCAGCAGTTCGCCCACGGTAACGGGCTTGAGGGGTTCGATGAACATGCGCGAGCCGCCGGTGCGCCAGGCGTGCTCGGAAACCGGAACCTGCTGATCCAGCGTCAGGCGCTTTTCATCCAGCGCCTTGAAGGCGAGGTAGGCGGTCATCACCTTGGTCAGCGAGGCGGGCTCCACCTGCGTGTCGGGGTCGGATGCCGCGATCACCTGGCCGCTGGTCACGTCGATCGAGATCCAGGCGCGTGCCGCCACATTGGGGATAGGCACGGTAGACAGCTGGGAAGCCATGGTGATGGTTTGCGGGACTGTCGCAACCACTGGCGTGGCGGGTGCGGCCGGTGCGGTTTGCGCAAGCGCCAGCGGCGCGCCGGCCAGCAGGCAGGCGGAAATGGCGGCAGCCGCCGTCCGGCGCTGCCACGATGCGAATAGCAGGGAAGAAGTCGTCATGGTTCGGACAAATCGGAAAGAGTGATGCCTGGAGCGGGAAATGAACAGCGGGCGGGAGCCGGGCATTTGTACGCCCGACCGGTACGGGAAGCGCAACGGTAGCCATTATAGGCAGCGCTCGACGCGTCACGTGTCGCACCGCCTGTTTGTATGACGGGTATTTGCAAGCGACTGCTACGGGTTGAGCTTGTGATGCAGGTGAGCCTGCACCAGCTGCTTGAGCAGCACCAGCTTGCCGTGAAAGAAATGGCTGGCGCCGGGTATGACTACGACGGGGACGTCCTGCGGACGGGCCCAGTCGAACACATTGGCCAGGGCCACGGTATCGTCCTGCTCGCCATGTACGACGAGGGTGTCGGACGGCACAGGCGCCACCTCGAAGCGTTCGACCGCGGTACCAACCAGCAGCAAGGCGGCAATGGCGAGGCCGGCGTCCTGCCCGCGGGCATGCACCTGGCTGGCCACCGCGCTGCCGAACGAGAAGCCGCCCAGCACGAAGGGCAGGCTGGCAAGCTCGGGATAGCGCTGCGCAAACTGGGCAATCAGCGCCAGCATGTCCTCGGCTTCGCCCTGGCCCTTGTCATAAGTGCCGGCGGATTCGCCCACGCCGCGAAAATCGGGGCGTATGGTCAGCAGGCCGGCCTGCACGCAGGCGCGCGACATGGTCGTGACGACCTTGTTGTCGCGTGCGCCGCCAAACAAGGGGTGGGGGTGCAGCAGCAACGCCCAGCCTTTGGGCGGCTCTTGCGGCCAGTCGGCGGCGCAGGCAATGGCGCCTGCCGCGCCCTGGAATATCAGTGTGTCGGGTTGTGATGCCATGGTGCTCAGATCATCAAACGCTGCACAGGTTCCCCGCGCAGCAGGTGGGAATCGATGATTTCGTCGATATCGCTCTGGTCAAAGTAGGTATACCAGGTGGCTTCGGGATAAATCACCATGACCGGACCCTCTTCGCAGCGGTCCAGGCAGCCGGCTTTGTTGATGCGAACCTTGCCGGCACCCGCCAAGCCAAGTTCCTTGACCCGCTTCTTGGCGTATTCCTGCATGCCCTGCGCATTACAGTTGGCGCAGCTTGGGCGGTCGGCGCCGGGGTCGCGCTGGTTCAGACAGAAAAATACGTGATGGCTGTAATGGCTCACTGCGGCTCTCCTGCAAAGATGCCATTGTAGTCGGCGCCTGCAGGCGGGCGCAGGCGCGAAAAGCCGGGCGGGACGGGTGTTGTCATAGGGCGGCGGCTCCCGCCCAGGCCCTGGCGGGAGCCGGGGCGCGCAAGCTGCTAGAATATCGGCTGGCGGGCCCCTTCGCATGTCGGAACGGTGAACCTGGTCAGGTCGGGAACGAAGCAGCCATAGTCGTTAACCGGCAGTGCCGAAGTCAGGCCCGCCTCCTGTTTTCCCTGGTATTTTCTGTCTGCCCAGGCCTGCCGTACGCGTGTCGCCGCTTCCTTTGCGCACCCCGGCCCTGCTGCGCCCCACTTGCCCTAAAATGCCGCCATGACATATCTCGTGCTGGCTCGCAAATGGCGGCCGCGATCCTTCGATACCCTGGTGGGCCAAGACCACGTCGTACGCGCGCTGAGCCAGGCGCTTACCACGCAGCGTCTGCATCACGCCTGGTTGTTTACCGGCACCCGGGGTGTAGGCAAGACCACGCTGTCGCGCATACTGGCCAAGGCCCTGAACTGCCAGGAAGGCATTACCGCCACGCCCTGCAATGTCTGCCCGGCATGTACTGGCATCGACGCCGACCGCTACCCCGATTATCTCGAACTCGATGCCGCCTCGAACCGCGGGGTCGAGGAAATGACCAAGCTGCTCGAGCAGGCGGTCTATGCGCCCTCGGCGGGCCGCTTCAAGGTCTACATGATCGATGAAGTGCACATGCTTACCGGCCACGCGTTCAACGCCATGCTGAAAACGCTGGAAGAGCCGCCGCCGCATGTCAAATTCATCCTGGCTACCACCGACCCGCAAAAAATTCCGGTGACGGTGCTGTCGCGCTGCCTGCAATTCAACCTCAAGCAAATGCCGCCCGATGCCATCATGGGCCACCTCGAGCAGGTGCTGCAGGCCGAAGGCGTGCCAGCCGAGCTGCCGGCGTTGCGCCTGATCGGGCAGGCTGCCCGCGGTTCCATGCGCGATGCGCTGTCACTGACCGACCAGGCCATTGCCTATAGCGGCGCCAACGTGTCGGAAGACGCCGTGCGCGGCATGCTGGGGGCTATCGACCAGCGCTACCTGGTGCGCCTGCTCGATGCGTTGGCCGCAAACGATGGCCCGGGCATGGTGGCGGTTGCCGACGAACTGGCTGCGCGCAGCCTGTCGTATGCCGCCGCCCTGGGCGATCTCGCCGGCCTGTTGTCGCAGATCGCCATGGCGCAGCGTATTCCGGGCCTGCCCGCCGACGATGCGCTGCTGGCCGACGATATCCGCCGCCTGGCCGGCCTGCTGTCGGGCGACGCGGTCCAGCTCTTTTATTCCATCGCCCTGCATAGCCGCCCTGAACTTGCCCTGGCGCCCGACGAGTACGCCGGATTCGTCATGGCCTGCCTGCGCATGCTGGCCTTCGCCGGCGAGCCGGACGACGTGGTGTCGATGCCTATGCCGGATGCCGGTGCCTCAGCAGCGGCGCCTGTGCGTCGTGCCGACGCCGCCGGTGCGGCGCGTACGGGCACCGAGAGTTCAGCGCCCGCAGCGGGCGCGACACCCGATGCGGCCAGGCTCAGCGGCCTGGCTGCGGCGCGTGCCGCAGCCGCCGCCCTGCAACGCGGTGGCGTACGCAAGCCGGCAACGGCGGGCCGGCCGGTGGCCGCTCCGCCTGCCGCGCATCCCCCCGCCGAGCCGATCGTGCCGGCACCCCCGGTGTCTGCGCCCGAACCTGCCCGGGCCAGGCTTGCACCCGACCCGGCAACGATCGCACCGCTGCCGGTACAATCCGTGCAGCCTGTCCAGGCCGGCGCGCCGACGCAGTCCGACAAGGGCCCTCCGTGGGAAGTCGCAGAGGCTCCCCGCGCCGCCGTGGCACCGTCGGCACCGCAGCTTGCGCCGTCGTCTTATTTTGAATCGGAAAATCCGGCGCCGCCCGATTGGGAATCCGCACCGGTTGCCCCGTCGACCGCGCCTGCGCCCGTCGCTGTGCCGGCCGCCCGGCAGCGGCCTGCGGCCCGTGGCGACGATGCCGCGTTTGCGCCCGAGGCCGCAGCCAGCGGCGCCGCGCTCGAGCTTACCGAGCCCTGGCCGGTGCTGGCCACGCGCCTGCCCTTGCGCGGCATGGCAGCCGAACTCGCGCGCCAGGCGGAATGGGTGGGTATCGAAGGCAGTACCATAGTCCTGAAGGTTGCCACGCGAACCCTGGCTCAGGGGCCGTCCGCCGATAGATTGCGCGGGGCGTTGGCGGGATATTTTGGCCAGCCTGTGCAGTTGCGCATGGAAGTCGGGGAAACCGGCTCGGAAACCGCTCATGCGGTGGCCCAGACGGAACGCCAGGCCCGGCAGCGCGAAGCCGAGGAAGCGATCGACGCCGATCCTTTCGTCCAGGCCCTGGTAACGCAGTTTGGCGGCGAAGTCATTCCGGGCTCGATCAAGCCCGTCTAGAAACGTACTGAGGATTGCACACATGATGAAAGGACAAATCGCCGGCTTGATGCGCCAGGCGCAGCAGATGCAGGAAAACGTCAAGAAAGCCCAGGAAGCCCTGGCCGAGATCGTGGTCGAAGGCGCCTCGGGCGGCGGCTTGGTGAAGGTCAGCATGAGCTGCCGCCACGACGTCAAGCGCGTGGTCATCGACCCCAGCCTGCTGGCCGATGACAAGGACATGCTCGAAGACCTGGTCGCGGCCGCTTTCAACGACGCATTGCGCAAGGCCGACGCTACGTCGCAGGAAAAAATGGCTTCGGTCACGGCGGGCATGCCCCTGCCTCCGGGCATGAAGCTGCCTTTCTGATCTCCAGCACAACATGGATCACGTCCACGACCCGGCGCCGCTCTCGGCGTTGATCTCCGCGCTGCGGCGATTGCCTGGCGTTGGCGTGAAATCGGCGCGGCGCATGGCCTATCACCTGCTGCAGCACGACCAGGCGGGTGCGCAGGCCCTCTCCGGGGCACTGGCCAATGCGCTCCAGCAATTGCGCCATTGCCGGCGTTGCAACACCTTTACCGAAGAAGACCTCTGCGGCATGTGCGCCAGCCCGCGTCGCGATACGGGCCTGCTGTGCATCGTCGAGACGCCAGCCGACCAGAACGTCATCGAGGCCAGCCATGGCTATCACGGCCTGTACTACGTGCTGATGGGCCGGCTCTCGCCATTGGCGGGGGTCGGGTCGCAAGAGGTGGGATTTGGCCAGGTGCTGGAACGCGTCAGCGATGGCACGGTGCGCGAAGTGATTCTGGCCACCAGCTTTACCGCCGAGGGCGACGTGACGGCACATTATCTGGCCGAAGCATTGCGTGCGCGCGGCCTGACGGTCACCCGCCTGGCGCGTGGCGTACCGGCCGGCAGCGAGCTTGAATATGTCGACGCGGGCACGGTTGCCTGGGCTTTGGCCGAACGCCGCGCCTGACGCGCTGATACCCGAAAACCCTCTTAAACCTTATCCAGGGAATATTGCATGTTTACTGGCATCGTTGCTGCTGTCGGACGCATCGTCCGTGTCGAACCGCAAAATGTTGGCGAGTATTCTGGTCTTCGCCTGCATGTGGATAGTGCCGGACTGGACCTGACGGGCGTGCGCCCGGGGGACTCCATTGCCATGCAGGGCGCCTGCATGACCGCCACGCAGATCGAGGGCAGCATGTTCTCGGTTGATATCTCTCACGAAAGCCTGCGCCTTACCGTGGGCCTGGATGCCCCCGGCGATGTCAACCTGGAGAAGGCCCTGTGCATGGGCGATGCCCTGGGCGGACACCTGCTGTCCGGGCATGTCGATGGCATTGGCCAGGTCGTGCGCTTCGAGCCGGTGGGCGAATCGCACCTCCTGGTGGTACGGGTGCCTGCCGAGTTCGGCAAGTACCTGGCATACAAGGGCTCGATCGCCATCAACGGCGTGAGCCTTACCGTGAATCAGGTGCAGGATGGCCCGCAGGGTTGCGACGCCAGCATCAACCTGATTCCACACACTGTCTCGGTCACCACGCTCAGGCAACTGCGCGTGGGCAGCCGGGTGAACTTCGAGGTCGACATGATTGCTCGCTACGTGCAGCGCATGTTGAGCACCCGGGGCGAGCAGGCCTGATCACGCTCTTCCCGGGTACGCGCCTATTCAACAACACAATCCGTCTATACCTAACAGAGGGGAAGTTTGTGCAATACGAAAGCCTGGAACGATTCATGGAATATGTGGGCAGCCGCAACCCGGGGCAGCCCGAGTTCCAGCAGGCTGTAGCAGAGGTGATGCAAAGCCTTTGGCCCTTCATCCAGCAGAACCCGCGCTACCGTGACGCGGCGCTGCTGGAAACCTTGGTCGAAGCCGACCGCATCATCCAGTTCCGCGTTTCGTGGACGGATGACGCCGGCCGTACCCGAGTGAACCGCGCATTCCGCGTGCAGCACAGCGCAGCCATCGGCCCATACAAGGGCGGCATGCGTTTTCATCCGTCGGTCAATGCTTCGATCCTGAAGTTCCTGGCCTTCGAGCAGACCTTCAAGAACGCGCTCACCACCCTGCCCATGGGCGGCGGCAAGGGCGGCTCGGACTTCGATCCCAAGGGCAAGTCCGACGGCGAAATCCGTCGCTTCTGCCAATCCCTGGTGACCGAACTGTATCGCCACGTGGGCCCCGACACCGATGTGCCGGCTGGCGACATCGGCGTGGGCGCGCGTGAAGTGGGCTATATGGCCGGCATGTACAAGCGCCTGACCAACACGGCAGGTTCGGTATTCACCGGCAAAGGCCCGTCGTTTGGCGGCAGCCTGATTCGTCCGGAATCCACCGGCTATGGCCTGGTGTACTTCGCCGAGGAAATGCTGGAGCGTCGCGGCATGTCCTTCGAAGGCCAGCGCGTTGCGGTTTCGGGTTCGGGCAATGTCGCCCAGTACGCCATCGAAAAACTGATTTCGCTGGGCGCCAAGGTGGTGACCGTGTCCGACTCGCAAGGCGCGGTGGTCGACGAGGACGGCTTTGACCTGGCCAAGCTGCGCCTGCTGATGGATCTGCGCAATGTGCAGAACCTGCCGGTGCGCGAGTATGCCGCCCAACTGGGCCTGCAGTACCTGCCGGGCGCCCGACCCTGGAGCGTGCCGGTCGACGTGGCCCTGCCGTGCGCGACGCAGAACGAGCTCGACGAAGTCGATGCGCGCAAGCTGATCGACAACGGCGTGGTGTGTGTCGCCGAAGGCGCCAACATGCCTTGCACCCTGGCTGCCACCGAACTCTTCCTGAGCTCGGGCGTGGTGTTTGCTCCGGGCAAGGCCAGCAACGCCGGTGGCGTGGCAACTTCGGGCTTTGAGATGTCGCAGAACGCGCTTCGCCTGTCCTGGACGCGCGAAGAGGTCGATCAGCGCCTGCGCGCCGTCATGAAAGCCATCCATGCCGCTTGCGTGCAGTATGGACAGCTCGAAGACGGTTCCGTCAATTACGTCGACGGCGCCAATATCGCCGGCTTCGTCAAAGTAGCCGACGCTCTGCTGGGTCAGGGCTGGTGCTAAGGTAGAGAGGCTGTCTTGAGCCAAATCGAGAAAAGGCTGGTGCTGAGCACCGGCCTTTTTTTGTATCTGCGCCCAGCATGGGCATACTGTTGCGAACGCTCAGGGGTGAAGTACGCACCCGCCCAATACCTCGCCATGCCAGCGCGCAAGCATGGCCTTCTTGTAGTCAGCCAGCGCGAAAGTATGTGAAATATGCGGCCGGATCCGGCCTTCGCCTATCCATTGCATGATCTGGGCGACCCGCGGCGGACGCAGGGCGGGGTTCTTGCCCACTGCGATGACCGCCGGACAACCGAGCACCGACAGGCTCTTCATCTGGATGATATTGGTAGGCAGCTGATTGGCGTTGGGCGAGCCGCGCAGGCCCTTGCCGCGCGCCACGAACGGCGTGGAGGTCCAGCCCACGATCAGAAAGCGCCCGCCAAAGGCCATGCTGTGCATGCTTTCCAGCGAAGTCTCGCCACCCACGGCGTCGTAGACCACGTCGACCCCTTGCCCCTGTGTCAGTGCCTTGACCTCGTCACGGAAGCGGCGCACACCCGAGACGCCGTCGGTGGCCTTGCTATTGATCACATGATCGGCGCCCATGGCCTTGACCTGGGCAAGCTTGTCGTCGGAGCGGCCGGTGGCGATCACGGTTGCCCCCAGCAGCTTGGCCACTTGCACGGCGGCCAGGCCTGTTGAGCCGGACGCGCCGTTGATCAGTATCGTTTCTCCGGCCTGCAACTGGCCGCGCGCGATCAGGCAATGGTAGGCGGTCTCGTAGTTGCCCAGCACATTGCAGGCCTCGTCAAAGGAATAGCCATCCGGGATCTTGAGCAGGGCCGTGGCAGGCACCACGGCATACGAAGCGAAGCCTGCCGCGTTCTGGTATTTGCCGCCGGCGCGCTGGCCGACCTTGAAGAAATCCACGAAGACGCGGTCGCCAACCTTGGCCTGGGCGGCATCCACCGCCGAACCGGCCCAGGCCACGATGCCGCTGTATTCCATGCCAGGGGAATAGGGCGGCTTGGCCATATGCTGGTACTGACCGCTGGTCATCAGTAAATCCACCCACGATACCGCGGCGCTTTTGATCTGCAGGATTACCTCGTCGGGCTGCAGGGCTGCGGGATCGGGCGCGGCCATGTCTTCCAGGGACATATGGTGCTCTAGCGCATCCACCGGGGTTTCGCCAAACTCGGACACCACAACCTTCTTGCCAGCTTGCAATACCGCATTCGTCATGACTGCTTCCAGGGTAAGAGAAGGAACAAGTGTAGGCAGCACGAAGCCATGATAAAAGTGAATTCCGTGCATCAACCAGTATAAGCACCATGCATATCGGCAGGATGGATCTGAATCTCTTCGTTGTCTTGCAGGCGGTTTATGTCGAGGGCAGCATCACCCGGGCCAGCCGCCGCCTGAACGTTACCCAGCCGGCTGTCAGTCACGCTTTGCGCCGCTTGCGCGGCATCCTGGGCGATCCACTGTTCATACGGCATGGCACGACCATCGCGCCCACGCCCTTCACGCGCAACCTCATGGGTCCGGTCCATGCAGGCCTCTCGCATTTGCAAGCGGCGATCAACAGCGCGCCGGCCTTCGATCCCGCCACGATGCCGCGCCGCTTCAATATCGGCATACGCGATCTTCTGGAAATCACGGTGCTGCCCCCGCTGGTCAATCGCCTGTTCGCGCTTTCGCCGCAGTCGCAGATCAATTGCCTGGCGCTCGATCCGGATCGCCTTGGCGACGAGTTGGCTACCGGCAAGCTGGACTGCGCCATCGAGTTGCCGCTGAACCTGGACGAACCCATCGCGCGTACCCTGGCCGGCACGGATCGCATGATAGTGCTGGCGCGTCCGGGGCATCCGGCTGCCCGCGACGGCGCGCTGGCGTTCGATGCCTACATGGCCTGCTCGCATATTGCGGTCAGTTCCCGGCGCACCGGCCACACCCTGGAGGACACCGTCCTGAATCGTGGCGGGCGCCAGCGCCGGGTTGTCGTGCGCGTGCAGCGGCCCGGTGCCGCCATCGAAATACTCGCCGGCACCGACCTCTTGCTGACCATGCCGTTCAAGTACGCGCAGAACATCCAGGTGCTGGATCGGCACGACTGGTTTGAGCTGCCTTTTACCGTACCCGCGATCGAGTACTACATCTACTGGCACAAGAGCATGGAGAACGATCCTGCCGGGCGCTGGATACGTCAGCAGATACTGGACGCTCTGGCGGACGATGGATTTGCCTACGGCGGCAGCCAGCTCCAAGCCCATGCCGCTATGAAATAATCTGCCTGCCTGCGATATATCTTCCCGGCCGCGCACTCACTTCCCGGAGATCTGCTTGTTCCACGTAGTACTGGTATCGCCCGAAATCCCGCCCAATACCGGCAATGCCATCCGGCTGGCCGCCAATACCGGCGTGCAGCTGCACCTGGTTCGCCCCTTGGGCTTCGAGCTCGATGACACGCGCCTGCGTCGCGCGGGGCTGGATTACCACGAATGGGCCGCGGTGAAAGTGCACGATACGCTGGACGAGGCGCTGGCCAGTACCGGCACGCCTTTCGAGCGTGTGTTCGCCATGACCACGCGGGGCTCGCAACTGCTGGGCGGCGTCAGCTTCCAGCCCGGCGATGTCTTCGTCTTTGGCAGCGAGACCGCTGGCCTGGCGCCCGAGGTGCGCGAACGGTTCGATCCGTCGCAGCGCTTGCGCCTGCCCATGCAGCCCGGCCAGCGCAGCCTGAACTTGTCGAATGCTGTGGCCGTTACCGTATTCGAGGCCTGGCGCCAGCAGGGCTATGCCGGCGGCGTCTAGGTGGGCTGGCCGGCGTAGGCGAAAATCCCTGGCGAGCCGCGCCCTCGACGCAACTATTTTTCAAGATAACGAGGCCGCACGCTTGAGCTCACCGGATCAGGCCGGCGCGCGCCGCGCATACGCGCTGGGTGGCTGTCCTGTCGCCTTGCTGAACATGGCGGAGAACGCCGAGGGGCTTTCATAGCCCATGTCCAGCGCGATGCTGGTGACGCTATCGCCGCGCGACAGGCGCGATATCGCCACGAAGACACAGGCTTTGCGCCGCCACTCGATAAAGTTCATGCCCGTGCCGGCCACGAAGCGGCGATAAAAAGTACGCTCGCTGACATGCAAGGCTGCCGCCCACTGCGCGGGCGTGACCGTCTGCATGGGCGCGGCGAAAAAGGCGCTGCACATTGCCGCCAGCGCGGCATCGCGTGGCATGGGCAGGTGAAAGGGCGCAGGGGGCGACTGGCTGGCTTCGAGCACCAGCAGGCGCATCAAGGCGCCATCGCGCTGGCGGACATCGTACAGGACGGGCAGTTGTGCTGCCGCGTCGATAAGCTGGCGCAACAGGGGGGACACCTCAACCACCTGGCAGGCCTGGGGCGCCGGGCGCAAGGCAGGCACGCGAAAGTACAGGCTGCGTGTCGTCACGCGGGTGGTTCGCAACAGATGGCGCACGCCCGCGGGAATCCATAGGGCAAAGCCCGGTGGCACTATCCAGGTGCCCTCGTCGGCTTCCAGCTGCATGATGCCGCTGATGGCATGCAGCAACTGCACGCGCTCGTGCGTATGGCTGACCCCGACATAGCCATCCGGGTATTCGGATTGCGCGACAACCACGTCGCGGTCCGCTTTCTCGAGTAACGCTATGGACGGATTCATGGCATGGCCGAAATTCGATGATGAATGTCTAATATTCTAATGACAGTCAATTGCCTCGCGCCTATATTTTGAGCTTCAGCGGCTGAAAATAGAAAATTCAGCCTATCGTTTCATTGCCACGCCTTGTGCGGCCCCGACCATGAACCCAGCCAGCGCGACCATCCATCCTGAATCCAGCACAGACGCGCCGGCACAGCCGTCCCTCAAGCACGTCGATGGGGCCGGCGCATCGCCAGCGGCGGTCTCTGGCAAGGATGGCGGTGTCGCCTACCGCATCCTGGGCGCCATCAGCGTCTCGCACCTGCTCAACGACATGATGCAGTCGGTGTTGCTGGCCCTGTACCCGGTGCTCAAAGGCAATTTTTCGCTCAGTTTCGCGCAGATCGGTGTCATCACCCTGGCTTTCCAGTTTTCGTCGTCGCTGCTGCAACCGCTGATCGGGGCCTTCACCGATAGGCGGCCCAAGCCCTACTCCTTGCCGGTCGGCATGGGCTTCACCTTGATCGGGCTGCTGCTGCTCTCGCAGGCCTGGAATTTCGAGAGCGTCGTGGTGGCGGCGATGCTGATCGGCATGGGCTCTTCGGTTTTTCATCCCGAATCATCACGCGTGGCGCGCATGGCGTCGGCGGGCCAGCATGGCTTGGCGCAATCCATTTTCCAGGTGGGTGGCAACGTCGGGTCATCATTGGGCCCGCTGCTGGCCGCGCTCATCATTGTTCCTTTCGGCCAAGGCAGTGTGGCGTGGGTCTCGCTGGCCGCCCTGGCTGCCATGCTGATCCTGACCCGGGTAAGCCGCTGGTATGCCGCCAACCTGAATACCGCTCGCGGCCGCTCCACGCTGGGCCGTAGCGATACGGGCCTGAGCCGCCGCCAGGTCCAGGGCGCATTGGCCGTGCTGCTCGTGCTGATCTTCTCGAAGTATTTCTATCTGGCCGGCTTGAACAGCTATCTGACTTTTTATCTGATGCACCGTTTCGGGCTGTCTATCCAGAGTGCCCAGTACTGCCTGTTTGTCTTCCTGTTCGCCGTGGCCATCGGCACAGTGGTCGGCGGCCCGGTGGGCGACCGCATAGGCCGCAAGCGGGTCATCTGGGGCTCTATCCTGGGCACCGCGCCATTCGCGCTGTTGCTGCCCTATGCCAATCTGTTCTGGACGATTGCGCTGGTGTTCATCATCGGCCTGATTATTGCCTCGGCGTTTTCCGCCATCCTGGTCTATGCCCAGGAACTGGTCCCGGGTAAGACGGGCATGATCTCGGGCCTGTTCTTTGGCTTGGCCTTTGGCATGGCCGGTGTCGGAGCGGCCGTGCTGGGCAGCCTGGCGGACGCCACCAGTATCGAATTTGTGTACAAGGTGTGTTCGTTCCTGCCGCTGCTGGGGCTGGCCGCATTCATGTTGCCCGAAAAGCAGCATAAAAAAATGGCCGTCGCCTGAACGTATTGCCGCGCCAGCACGCTAGGCGGACTGGCCGGCGCCGGGCGCGAAATCCCTGGCGAATCGGTGCAGGCCGGCATGCAGCGCGCTGCGCAAGGCCTGGATGGGCGGCTGGTTCGCGGCCGTATTGCGATAGATAAAGGCTACCGGCAGCAAAATCTTGTGCGGCAGCGCCAGCCTGCGCAACTGGTCTTGTTGTTCTGCGCTGCGCAATGCCGTCGTCGGGCATATGCCCAGGCCCAAGCCCATGGTGACGGTAGAGATGATGGTGGCAAGGCTGGTGGTCTCCATCTGCGGCAGCGCAGGGGAAACATCTTGCCTGGCGAGGGTTTCGTCAAAGAGCTGGCGCAACAGCGAAGGTTGGGCGGGCAGTATCCAGTCGGCATGATCCAGATCGTGCCAGTTCAGGCGCTTGCGCTTTGCCAGCGGGTGGTCGGCGGCCGCGAAGATGGCGAGTTCCTCGTTGTAGAGATTGTCGTAGAGCAGGTCCTGCTCGGCGGCCTTGACCCGCGTATCCGGGCCATAGGGGCAGAGGACGGCATCCAGTTGCCCGGATGCGAGGAGCTCCAGCAGGTCGGGGACCCGGCCCTCCACATGATGCATCCTTAACTGCGTGCCCTGGCTGCGCAGTTCATCCAGCGCGATGGGTAAAAGTGTGGTCGACAGAAACGGAACCGTGCCGATGCGCACCAGCAATCTGCGGTTCTGTGCGATCGCCTCGGTTTGCTCGGATAGCGACTTGAGTTCGTGCAGGATAGCCACTGCCCACCTGGTAGCCACGCTGCCCTCGGGCGTGGCTACCAGGCCATGCGGCATGCGCTGGTAGAGCTGTACACCCAATGTTCGCTCGAGCTCTTTCAAGGCTTTGCTGATGGCCGGTTGCGTGACATGCATGGCCTGCGCCGCCTGGCGCACGCTGCCAGTGCGTTCGAGTTCCACCAGCATTCTCATGTGGCCAAAGCGCAAGCGTGCCTCGAGCAGTCTTTGCAAGTCCGGCATCTTTATTCCAAAAGGTTATCAGCATATGAAAATATATCAATAATAGGAATACGTCGGTTATGCCTAAGATGTACCCACATCCACGAGAGGCAGACAAAACATGACAAGAATCAGCGCACTACTTGGCACGCTATTGCTGGGCCTGGCCACCGCGGCGCCGGCAGCCATGGCGGGTGAGTTTCCTGAAAGAGCCGTGACCTTGATCGTGCCCTATGCGGCCGGCGGTGGCCCGGACGTCCAGGCCCGGCAGTTTGCCCCCAGGTTCAGCGCGGCACTGGGCGTGCCCGTGGTGGTGGAAAATCGGGTAGGGGCAGCTGGGGTGGTTGCTGCGCAATCCGTCAACCGGGCGCCGCCGGATGGCTACACCATCCTGCTCGGCACGAATAGCCATCTCGTGCAGAAGCATCTGCAGCCCACGGCCCTGTTCGACCCGATAGCCGACTTCAGCGGCGTGTCCCGGCTGGTGACTTCACCCGCCGTGCTGATGGTGGGCGCGGATTCGTCGGCCAGGACGCTGGAAGACCTTTTGCGTCTCATCGCCGAGCGCCCGGGTCAACTGAACTACAGCTCGGGCGGCGTGGGCACGTCGGCGCATATCGCCGGGGCGAGCCTGTTGCGGCTGCGAGGCCTCGAGGCCACGCATATCCCGTTGCGCGGCTCGGTCGAAATCACGGCTTCCTTGGTGCGCGGCGATACCGCGTTTGCGTTTCCGATAGCCGGCACGGCGATTCCCCAGCTGGATGGCGGGCGTGTGCGCGCCCTGGCCGTGACCAGCGAAAAGCGGCTGCAGGCCTTGCCCGAGGTGCCGACGCTATTCGAGAAAACCGGAGAAGCTTTGTTGGTGCAGGATTCATGGTTTGGCCTGTGGGTGCCAAAGAACACACCCGCCGACACGATCGCCAAGCTGCACAAGGCCACCCTGGCGGCACTGGACGATGACGAGTTACGCAAGCAGTTCATCGCCGGCGGATCGGTGCCTGCGCCCAGCGCCAGCCCGGCGCAGTTCGATGCCTTCGTCCTGGACGAGAACCGCAAGTGGGGCGAACTGGCTGCGATGCTGGACGGCAGCTAGAACCTGAGCCCGACGCCGCACCCGGCCCCCCTGCCAGGGTGCATCCTTGCCAGCGCGTAGCGGCCCGATACGACAACACACTATGGAACACACAATATGCTTTCGAATTCCAGCACGGCACCCCTGAGCGGTTTGCGTATTCTTGATCTTTCCCACGTCATTGCCGGGCCCATGGCGTCGTTCTATCTGGCCCAGCTTGGCGCCGAGGTCATCAAGATCGAATCGCCGTTCGGCGGCGATGTGCTGCGCGCCTCGCCGTCTGGCGATCCCACCGCGGATGCCCCGTCGGGCTTTGCGGCCTTCAATGCGGGCAAGCGCTCACTCGCGGTGGATATCCGCCGGCCCGAAGGGGCTGCGCTGGTGCGTGAACTGGCGCTGTCGTGCGATGCCTTCGTCGAGAATTTTCGCCCCGGTGTGGTGGCTCGCCACGGTCTTGACTATGCCAGCTTGAAAGCGATCAAGCCGGACCTGGTCTATTGTTCGATTTCGGCCTATGGACAGCAGGGGGAATGGGCCGGGAGAGGGGCCTACGATCACGTGGTCCAGGCCCTGACCGGGATGACCATGCTGAGTGGTGACGAGGGCGAGCCGGTCAAGGTCGGCTTTCCGGTGATCGACGTTGGTACCGGGCTGGTTGCCGCCATGTCGGTGATGGCGGCCTTGATGGGGCGCCTGCGCCACGGCAAAGGGGAATACATTGACGCCTCCATGGTGCAAGCTTCGCTGGCGCTCATGTATCCGGTGGCGACAGCCTTTCTGTCCGAGGGCAAGACGCCGGGCAGGCTGGGCAACCGGGGGCATTCCGGCAGTCCGGCGGCGGATATCTATCCATGTTCCGACGGCTGGCTGTCGGTTGCCGCCAATACGCCTGCGCAGTTTCGCAGCCTGGCTGCCTTGCTGGGCTTCGAGCACCTGTGCGATGACGCCGCGGTGCTCGACGTCGAGGCTTTCAGTCGGGTCAATGGCGGGTTTGTGGTGGCGCGCGATGCCGAACCTGTCCGGGTGCTTTTGCGCGAGGCCTTCGCAGGGCGCTCGGCCGCCGAAATGGAGCAACTCTTGAACCAGCACGGGATTCCAGCCGCACGGGTGCGCACGCCGGGCGAATTCCTGGCCGAGGTCGAGGCGCAGCCGCTGGTCACGCTGCCGTTTACCCAGTATGGCGCAGGTACGAATGGCAGCGCCCGTACGGCAGGATTGGGGTTTGCCGTCGGCGAGGGGCAGGGCTCGGGCGCCAGCAAGGCCGGTGCGCCCAGCCTGGGAGCCGATACGGCCGCCATCCTGGCCGCGTTGGGCAAGTCGCCCGATGACATCGAACGTTTGCAGCGCGATGGCGTCATCGCGTGCCGCGAGCCGCTGCCGGCGTAACCGCATAGCCTGGCCGGCTCGGCCGTCCAGGCTAGTCCAGCGACAACTGCAGGGCGTCGATCACCGCTGTCCAGCGTTTCGTCTCCGATTCCATCTGCTGGCGCAGCGCTTCAGGTGCGCCACCTACGGGCGTGAAGTACTGGGCGTCGAGCAGCGTGCGCACGCGCTCGCTCTTGATGATGGTGTCCAGTTCGCGGTTAAGCCGCTGCACGATGGCGTCGGGGGTGCCGGTGGGCACCAGAATGGCCTGCCAGGAAATCGCCTCGAAGTCGGGCAGGCCCTGCTCGGCGACGGTGGGAATGCCGGGCAAAAGGGGATTGGCGTGCCGGCTGGAAATGGCGATGGCCCGGGCTTTGCCTTCCTTGACCTGGGGCATGGCGATGGCGGGCACCATGAAGCCGGCGTGCACATCACCGGCAATGATGGCGGTGATCACCTGCGGAAAGCCCGCATACGGTACGTGCAGCAGTTTTATGCCGGCTTCGGACTTGAGCATTTCCATGGCCAGGTGCGACGCGCTGCCGGCCCCCACCGAACCGTAGTTCAGGCGCTCGGGTTCCTTGCGAGCCAGGGCGATCAGTTCCTGCACGCTGTTCACGCCCAGTTTGGGATTGACGACCAGCACGTTGGGGCTGGTCGCCACCAGACTGACCGGGGCCAGGTCCTTGACGGGGTCGTAGCCCAGGGTTTTCTGGTATAGCCTGGGTGCGGTTACCAGCGGGCCGTTGATCGTGAAGAGGATAGTGTTGCCATCCGGCCTGGCCTGGGTTGCCATGCGCGTGCCGATGTTGCCGCCCGCGCCGGCTTTGTTGTTGACGATGATGGGCTGGCCCAGGGCCGCGGCCAGGGGTTCGGCAATGGTGCGTGCGATCAGGTCGGGCGACGAACCGGGCGGGAAGGGCACGATCATCTCGATGGGCGCGTTCGGCCAGCCGGGTGCGGCGACCGCGGCCGGCACATGCGCCAGGGCCGCCATGGACACGGCGAGGCCGATCAGGCCGCGGCGCAGATGGGAAATAGGCATGGTTCAGTATCCTATGGATGGAGCAGCGGACGGCCGACCCCGTCGTGGCGCAGGTCCGCCGCGCTGGGTGTGTCAGGCTCTGTCCGCGTCTTCGGCCCGGGGCTCGCGCGCCAGCAGGCCGGCCACCGCGGCAGCCGGCGTCTTGCCTTCGAACAGGACGGCGCAGACGGCTTCGGTGATCGGCATTTCCACCGAGTGCTGGCGCGCCAGCGCCAGGGTTGCCCGTGCGCAGCGCACGCCTTCGGCGATATGAGGTGTTTCGTTGAGGATGTCGGCCAGTTGCCGGCCGCGCCCCAGTTCCAGCCCTACGCGTCGATTGCGCGAGAGATCGCCGGTGGCTGTCAGTACCAGGTCGCCCAGCCCGGTCAGGCCGGCGAAGGTGTCGGCCCGAGCGCCCAGCGCCAGCCCCAGGCGGGTCATCTCGGCCAGGCCACGGGTAATCAGCGCGGCGCGCGCGTTGGTGCCCAGGCCCAGGCCGTCGGACACGCCGCAGGCGATGGCCATGACGTTTTTCAGTGCGCCGCCGGTTTCCACGCCGACGATGTCGTCGCTGGCGTAGATGCGGGCGTTGTCGCCATGCAGGGCGGCGGTGACGTGTTCTCGCAGCGCGTTATCGGTGCTGGCGATCGTCAGCGCCACAGGCAGGCCCAGGGCCACTTCGCGCGCAAACGAAGGTCCGGACAGTACGCCGGTGGCGATATGAGGGTGTTGGTGCAGGGCCTGGGCGACAACCTGATGCGGCAGCAGGCCGCTGTCGGCATCCACTCCCTTGCATGTCCAGACGATGCCGGCCAGGTTTTTTTCGGGAATGTGCGCCGCAACCTGTTCGCAGGCCTGGCGTAGGCCGGCAACCGGAACGCCCAGGATGACCAGGCCGTGACGGCCCAGCGCAAGGTGCTTGCGCACGTCGTCCAGGCTGGCCGTGTAGGCCAGCGCCGCCGGCAGTTGGACACCCGGTAGGTAGCGGGTGTTTTCCCGGCCGCTGGCCAGGCTGGCGGCGGTGTCGGCATTGCGGGCCCACAGCAGGGTGGGGCGATGGCGGCTGGCCATGGCGGCCAGAGCGGTGCCCCAACTGCCGGCACCGATCACGGCAACCCGCAGGTCGTCGCGAGGTGGCGTGGGCGTCATGATGCGATCAGTGACGCGCGCTGGGAGGAACGATGAGGCCGCTTTCTTCGGCCGCGCCGGCTTCCTGTTGTTGCTGGGCCACGCGCTGCTCGTACATGGCCTGGAAGTTGACTTCGGCCAGGTGCAGGGCGGGCAGCGAGGCGCGCGTGATCGCGTCGGCGACGTTGGCGCGCAGGTAGGGGTAGATCATGTTGGGGCAGACGATGCCCAGCAGCGGGTCGAGCTGGCCGTCGGGGATATTGGCCAGTTCGAAAATGCCGGCCTGCTTGCCTTCGACCAGGTACAGCACCTGGTCCTTGACCTTGGTGGTGACAGTGGCGGTGACGGCGACTTCGAAGACGGTTTCGGCCAGGCGCTGCACGCCGATGTTCAGGGCAACCTCGACTTGCGGAGCTTCGTTTTCCAGGAAGATCTGCGGAGCGTTGGGCAGCTCGAGCGACAGGTCTTTCAGGTAGACGCGTTGCAGGTTGAATACCGGCGTGGCCTGCGGTTGTTGCGAATTGGACTGTGCATCGGACATGAGGTGACTCACGGATGGGGCGGCCAGCTGGCCGCCAGGATGGGGAGCCCCGGCAAAGCGCCGGAACCGGTGGAAAGAATGCTTGCCAGTGTCAGCGCGTGGTGACCGGCAGACCGGCCTGTTGCCAGGCTGCCATGCCGCCATTGAGCGTAACTACGTTTTCCAGGCCCTTGGCCTGCAACTGCGTCACGGCGCGGCCCGAGCTGCGGCCATTGGCGCACACGACGATCAGCGGCTTGTTCTTGGGCAGGGTTTGCGCCCGGCTCTCGATCTGGTCCATGGGCAAGCTGCGCGCCTGGGGAATATGGCCCTGGGCGTATTCCTCGGCGGTGCGAATGTCGACGAATACCGCATGCTGCTGGTTCACCATTTGCGTTGCCACCAGCGTGTCGATACCGTTGCCGCCCCGAACACGGCCAAGCATGGGCCAGGCGAGCATGGCGCCGGAGATCACCGCGATGGCGATGATGATGATGTTTTCCAGTAAGAAACTCACGCAGTATCCTGAATCAATGGTGGTGGATTACAAACACTTGCAATCATTACGCTGCAAAGCGCGCCGGGACTCTGGCCCGCCACGAGCAAAGTGTAATCAACGATTATAGAATGACGAGTTGCCAACCGTATTTACTTTGCCCTTCTGCCATGTACAAACTTGTCTTGATGCGCCACGGTGAAAGCCAGTGGAACCTGGAAAACCGGTTTACCGGCTGGACCGACGTCGATCTTACCGAAAACGGCCGCGAGCAAGCTCGCCAGGCCGGTCAGTTGCTGCGACAGGAAGGCTTTGATTTCGACCTGGCCTATACCTCGCTGCTCAAGCGGGCTATTCGCACGTTGTGGATCGTGCTCGACGAGCTTGACCGCATGTATCTGCCGATCACGCCCACGTGGCGCCTGAACGAGCGCCATTATGGCGCCCTGCAGGGTTTGAACAAGGCTGAAACCGCCGCCCAGTATGGCGACGAACAGGTCCTGGTGTGGCGCCGTGCCTACGCCATCCCCCCCAACCCGCTGGATAACGACGATCCGCGTCACCCGCGCTTTGACCAGCGCTATGCCTGCCTGGATGCCGCCGCGCTGCCCAACACGGAATGTCTCAAGGACACCGTTGATCGCGTCGTACCGTACTGGACCGAAACGATCGCCCCAGCCATCAAGGCCGGCAAGCGCGTGCTGATCGCCGCGCACGGCAACAGCCTGCGCGCGCTCATTCGCCATCTGGACAACGTTTCCGACGACGAGATCGTCAACCTGAACATCCCCACGGGCCAGCCGCTGGTGTACGAGCTCGACGCCGACCTCAAACCTATCCGCCATTACTACCTGGGCAACGCCCAGGAAATCGCCGATGCCATGGCGGCGGTGGCGGCTCAGGGCAAGGCTGCTGCCTCCTGATGATGCGTGGCGCGCAGCGCTGGTTTTGGGTTGTGGCCGTGCTGGCGGGCGCTGCGGCGCCCCCGGCTTTCGGCCAGGCCAGTCATACGCTTGCCGAGCGTGAAGCGGTAAGCAACGAGCGCAAAGAGCTGCGCGAAAACATCGAGGATATCCGCAAGGAAATCGCCAACTCCGAGAAAGACCGCGCCGAAGCCGTGGATGTGCTCAAGGCTTCGGAGCAGGCGATTTCGGACGCCACGCGCAAGCTGGCCGAGATCAAGGCGCGCCAGGATCAGGCCGGCACGGAACTCGAGCAACTGGAAAAGCAGATCGTCGGCCGTGAGGCCGAGATGGGAAAAAGCCAGAAAAAACTGGCCGCCCTGTTGCGCCGCCAGTATGCAAGCGGCGGTGTTACGCCCTGGAGCGCCCTGCTGTCCGGCGACAATCCGCAAGACCAGGGCCGCACGCTGGGGTACCTGGGTTATGTATCGCAGGCACGTACCGCTGCGATACAGGCGGTGCGCGTCGAGCTGGCACAACTGCAGGATCTGCAGGACGATGCCGCGGCGCGGCGTGCCGAACTCGACGAACTGGCCCAGCAACAGCAAGCCCAGCGGCAAGAGCGCGTGCGCCAGCGGGCCGAACGCCAGCGCGTGCTCGATGAGGTCGGCGTGCGCCTGACGGCTCAGCGCAAGGAAGCCTCGCGGCTGACG
This sequence comes from Verticiella sediminum, assembly GCA_040392445.1. Taxonomy (GTDB): domain Bacteria; phylum Pseudomonadota; class Gammaproteobacteria; order Burkholderiales; family Burkholderiaceae_B; genus Verticiella; species Verticiella sediminum_A. The sequence continues at coordinate 29,642 of JBEBVZ010000004.1, read as the reverse complement.
ACCGACGAAGAGCGGTTGTCCGGCTTGATCACCGAGATCAACCGGGCCCTGGAAAAGCAGGCTGCCGAGGCGGCTCGCAAACGCGCCGAAGAGGCCAGGCTGGCGCGCGAGCGCGAAGCCCGCCTTGCCCGCGAACGTGAGCAAACCCGGCTTCTGGCCGAGAAAACCGCGCGCGAAATCGCCGCCCGGCAGGCGCGCGTGGCGGCGCAGCAACAGGATGCCGCACAGGCCGCCAGCGCGATGCGCTCGACATTCGAGCAACGCGACGGCGGCCCGGCCAGCAACCCGGAGCCCGTCGCGCCCGCAGTGCCGGCCCCGGTCTTGCCGCAGGAAACCGTGCCGGTGGCGGCGCCTCCGGTGGTACCCACCGTCGTGGCGTCGCTCGACCCCGCCAGGCGCGGCACCACGCCCGAGGCGCCGGCCAAAGGTAACTTCGCCGCGATGAAAGGCAGCTTGCGCTTGCCTGCGCGGGGCGATCTCACGGGCCGCTTTGGCGAATCGCGGCCCGCCGGCGGTACCTGGCGCGGCGTATTCATCCGCGCCCCCGAAGAAACCCCGGTGCATGCGGTGGCCGCGGGCACCGTGGTATTTTCTGGTTGGCTGCGTGGTTTCGGCAATCTGTTGATTCTGGACCACGGTAGCGAATACCTTACCGTTTACGGCAATAATGAAGCCATCCTGAAAGAGGTAGGCGACTCGGTTGCCGGCGGCGAGACGGTGGCGTCCGCCGGATCTTCCGGGGGGCAACCGGAATCGGGCATATACTTCGAACTCAGACACCGGGGGTCTCCGGTCGATCCGCTTCTATGGGCAAAACTGCGTTAACCGGATTGCCGGTAATGCTTGCCCGGAGGAAAACATGAGCAGTGCGAAATTCCGCAATTTTGGCCTGGTGGCCGCCGGTGTAATGGCGGGTCTTCTGGTAAGCCTGGGTGTGACTGCCGTTGCGCAGCGGCCGGGGCCACTACCGCTGGATGAACTCCGTCAGTTCTCCAGTGTGTTTGCCATCATCAAAAACAACTACGTCGAGGACGTCGACGACAAGAAGCTGCTCGATGGCGCGATCGCCGGGATGGTGTCCGACCTGGATCCGCATTCATCCTACCTCGACGCCGAAGCGTTTCGCGAGATGCAAACCGTCACCCAGGGCGAGTTCGGCGGCCTGGGTATCGAGGTGGGTACGCGCGACGGCTTCGTCAGCGTGATTTCGCCCATCGAGGATACGCCTGCGGCGCGTGCCGGGGTGAAGGCGGGCGACCTCATCATCAAGATCGACGAGACCCCCACCCAGGGGCTGTCGCTCAATGATGCGGTCAAACTCATGCGCGGCAAGCCGCAAACCCCCATCGTGCTGACCATCATGCGCGAAGGCGAGGCCAAGCCCATCGTAGTGACGATCATGCGCGACGTGATCAAGGTGCGCAGCGTTCGCAGCAAGGAAGTGACTCCCGGCATCGCCTATGTGCGCGTGTCGCAGTTCCAGGAAAAAACCGGCGAAGATCTCGCGCGGCACCTGACCGACCTGGGCAAGAAGGGCATACCCAAGGGCCTGATCCTGGATCTGCGCAACGATCCGGGCGGCCTGCTCAACGGCGCCATCGGCGTGGCCGGCGCCTTCCTGCCGGCCGGGGCCGACGTCGTGTCCACCAAGGGGCGTACGCCGGATTCCAACCAGCAGTACACGGCTACTCCGGCTGACTACCTGCGCGGCGGCACCGATTACCTGGCCAATCTGCCGGCCTGGGTCAAGAAAGTGCCGATGGTGGTGCTGGTAAACGGCGGTTCGGCTTCGGCATCCGAGATCGTGGCCGGCGCCCTGCAGGACCACGAGCGCGCCAAGGTGTTGGGCACGCGTACCTTCGGCAAGGGCTCGGTGCAGGTGATCCTGCCGATCAGCCGCGAAACCGCCATCAAGCTCACGACCTCGCGCTACTACACGCCCAAGGGACAATCCATCCAGGCTACCGGTATCGAACCTGATTACCTCGTCACCGAAACCGCTACCGGCGATCTGTTCGATCGTCCTCGCGAGGCCGACCTGGTGCGCCACTTGTCGAACGACCAGGAGCGTCCGGAAGTGAAGTCCACCATTTCCGTGCAGGGCAATGGTGCACAAGGCAACGGTGTGCAGGAAATGCCCAAGCCCATCGAATTCGGCAGCCCCGAGGATTACCAACTGCAGCAGGCCATCAACCTGTTGCAGGGCAAACCGGTGCAGCAGTCGGCGGTGGCAGCCAAGGCAACGCCCAATACCGACGCCGACAAGACGCCGGCTGTTCCGGGCCAGGCTGGCATCCGCGAAAAGGTGGTGCCGCAAGTGCCCGGCAAGACCGTGCCTCCGGCAGTGCCGGCTCCAGGTGCGAAATGAACGACGGGCAGTTGCTGCGTTATGCGCGGCACCTGCTGCTTGACGAGATCGGCGTCGAGGGGCAGGAACGGCTGCTGGCCGCGCGTGCCCTGATCATCGGCGCGGGCGGGCTGGGTTCGCCCGCCGCCATGTTCCTGGCCGCGGCCGGGGTGGGGCATCTGGTGCTGGTCGACGACGACACCGTCGATCTCACCAACCTGCAACGCCAGATCGCGCACACCACCGCCCGGGTCGGCGAGCCCAAGGTCAGCTCGGCCCAGGTTGCACTGGCCGCGCTGAACCCCGAAATCCAGATCACCACGCTGGCCTTGCGTTTGCAGGACGACGCCACGCTGCACGAGCAAGTGGCGGCCGCCGACGTGGTCCTGGATTGCACCGATAACTTCGCCACAAGGGTCATGCTGAACCGCGCTTGCGTGGCGCATGGCACACCGCTGGTGTCGGGGGCGGCGATCCGTTTCGAAGGCCAGATCAGCGTGTTTGACCCGCGCGATCCCGCCTCGCCCTGCTATGCCTGCCTGTTTCCGGAATCGGCCGACGAGGTCGAAGCCGTCAGCTGCGCCACCATGGGCGTGTTCTCGCCGCTGGTGGGCATCGTTGGCAGTGTGCAGGCGGCCGAGGCGCTCAAGGTGCTGGCGCACACCGGCACGGTGCTGATGGGCCGGCTGCTGCGCATCGACGCCCTGCATATGGACTGGCGCAGTGTCGGGGTGCAACGCGACCCGCATTGCCCTGTATGCGCCGGGCGTGCCGTGATGGGCAACCAGGCCGCGTAGGCCGCGGCCTAGCGCAGCAAGATACCGATCTGCTGGTCCAGGTGCTCGGTTGGCATCTTTCGCCAGCCCGTCTTGGCAAAGCGCTGCCAGCGTCCCAGCACGAAACTCAGGATCAGGCTGGCGCGTGCCGCGAGATCGTCGGTGGGCGCCAGTTCGCCGGCAACCAGGGCATTGCGCAGCATCTGCTTGATCGAGGCTTCGACCCGGTCGAAGAACTGGTTCACCCTATCCTGCAAACGATGGTCTTCCACGACCAACGCATCGCCGATCAGGATCCGGGTCAGGCCACGGTTGCGCTCGGCAAACGAGAGCAGCGAGACCACGGCCTTGCGGACCTGGGCAGCGCCGCTTTCCGGGTCGGCGCTGCCGATCTGGTTGAGCAGGCGAAAAATGCTGGTTTCGATGAAGTCGATAAGCCCATCGAACATTTGCGCCTTGCTGGCAAAGTGCCGGTACAAGGCGGCTTCCGAAACTTGTATCCGGGCCGCCAAGGCCGCAGTGGTGATGCGTTCGCCGCGTGGATGTTCAAGCATCTGCGCGAGCGTCTGCAGTATCTGCGCCTTGCGGTCCATAAGGGGTTTCAGTCCGACTTGATCATGGTGCCTACACCTTGATCGGTCAGGATTTCGAGCAGCAGGCAGTGCTCGACGCGGCCATCCACGATGTGCACGGTGTTGACACCGTTGCGTGCGGCGGTCAGGGCCGACGAGATCTTGGGCAGCATGCCGCCGGAAATCGTGCCGTCGGCAAAGAGCTCGTCGATACGCGACGAGGTGAGCCCGGTCAGCAGTACGCCGTTCTTGTCGAGCACACCCGGGGTGTTGGTCATCATGACCAGCTTTTCGGCGCCCAGCACTTCGGCCATCTTGCCGGCGACGACGTCGGCGTTGATGTTGTAGGCCATGCCGTCCTCTTCGCCAACGCCTATGGGGGAAATGACGGGGATGAACTGGTCGTCCTGCAGCGCTTTGACCACGGCCGGATCGACATTGGCGATTTCGCCCACGTAGCCGATGTCCAGCAGCTTGCTGGGGTCGGTGTTGTCGGGCATCAGCATCTTGCGCGCGCTGATCATGGCGCCATCCTTACCGGTCAGGCCAACGGCCTTGCCGCCATACTGGTTGATCATGGTAACAATGTCTTGCTGCACCTGGCCGCCCAGCACCCACTCCACCACTTCCATGGTTTCTTCGTCGGTGACGCGCATGCCTTGCACGAAGGTGCCCTGCTTGCCCAGGCGCTTGAGGGCCGTGTCGATCTGGGGGCCGCCGCCGTGCACGACCACCGGGTTCAGGCCCACCAGCTTGAGCAGGACCACGTCGTGGGCAAAGCCGCGCTGCAGGTTTTCATCGGTCATGGCGTTGCCGCCGTACTTGATGACGATGGTCTTGCCATGGAAGCGGCGGATGTAGGGCAGGGCTTCTGCCAGCACATCGGCTTTCAGGCCCGGCGACAAATTGGCCAGGGCGCTGGCGCGATCGGAGGAGGAGGCAGGCGATGTGGCGTTTGACATGGCAGCTTCATGAAGGTTGGAAGGATTGATGCAGATTGTAGCGGCCTTGCGCCACGGGCTGGCCGCCTATGGGTGATAATGAAACACTATACCCAGTCTCTATTCCATAGGACGAATCCGTGACCTCAGGCAATCCTTCCAAGCAATCCTGGCCGGCGGCCGTTTTCAAAGCGTACGACATCCGCGGCATCGTGCCCGATACCATCGATGTCGCGTTCGCGCAGGCCCTGGGCCAGGCGCTGGCAACTCATGCGCGTGCCGCCAAGGTCCAGACCGTGGTCGTGGGCCGCGATGGCCGCTTGTCCGGCCCCGAGCTGTCGCAGGCGCTGCAGGAAGGCCTGTTGGCCGGCGGCGTCGATGTGCTGGATATCGGAATGGTTCCGACTCCCTTGGTGTACTTTGCCGCCCATACCCAGAACACCGGTTCGGGCGTTGCCATCACCGGCAGCCATAACCCGCCGCGCTACAACGGCTTCAAGATGATGCTGGCGGGCGATACCCTGCATGGCGATGCCATCCAGGCGCTGGCCGCCACCATGGCGCAAGCCGCGCCGGCGGCCCAACGGGGCCAGCGCCGTGAACTGGATATCGTCAACGACTATATCCAGCGCATCACCGGCGACGTCAAGCTTGCGCGGCCCCTGAAGATTGCGCTCGATTGCGGCAATGGCGTGGCAGGCGCGGTGGCGCCCCAGCTGTTCCGTGAACTGGGCTGCGAAATCGTCGAACTGTTTTGCGATGTCGACGGCAACTTCCCCAATCATCACCCCGATCCGGCCGATCCGAACAACCTGCAGGATCTGATCCAAGCCGTCGCCGAGCACGATTGCGACCTGGGCCTGGCTTTTGACGGCGACGGCGACCGCCTGGGCGTGGTCACCCGTTCCGGGCAGATCATCTGGCCCGATCGCCAACTGATGTTGTATGCAAAGGATGTGCTGTCGCGCAATCCGGGCGCCACCATCATCTACGACGTCAAGTGCAGCCGCCTGGTGGCGCAGGAAGTACGTGCAGCCGGTGGCGTGCCCCTGATGTGGCGTACCGGCCATTCGCTGGTCAAGGCCAAGCTCAAGGAAACCGGTGCGCCGCTGGCCGGCGAAATGAGCGGACACACCTTCTTCAAAGAGCGCTGGTTCGGCTTTGACGATGGCCTGTATACCGGCGCGCGCCTGCTCGAGATCCTGTCGCGCAGCGCCGATCCTTCCGCTGTGCTCGAGGCACTGCCGCAAGCGTTTTCGACCCCCGAGCTCAAGCTGGAAACCGCCGAGGGCGAGCAGTTCACGCTGGTGGCCGCCTTGCAGCAGCAGGGCGAGTTCCGCGATGCGCGCGAAATCATTACCATTGACGGCGTGCGCGTCGAGTACGAAGATGGTTTCGGCCTGGCCCGCCCGTCCAACACCACGCCGGTGGTCGTGCTGCGCTTCGAAGCCGATAACGAGGCCGCCCTGGCCCGTATCCAGAACGATTTCCGTACCCAGATTCTGCGCGTCGCGCCCACTGCGGAGCTGCCATTTTGAAAGGTTTTGCCCAAACCGCCGCCTGGCTGGATTTTGCCGCCGCCGCCAAGGCGGCCAGCAGCACCGCCGAACAAGTGCGCGTCATCGATGCCGCGGGCCTGAAAGTCGACGTCAGCGCGCAACGTTTGTCCCCCGAGCTGGACAAAGCCGCCGAAGCGCTGCTGCAGTACCGCGGTCTTGGCGCCGCCCGCAAGGCATTGTTCGGCGGCGAGCCGGTCAACGGTACCGAGCAGCGCGCGGCCTGGCACACGGTGCTGCGCGATCCGGCGCCGCCCCCGGCCGTAGCCGTCGAGCGCGAGCGGGTTCGCGCCTTCGTGCAGCGGGCCGACACCGAGAGACGCTGGCGCAATATCGTGCACATCGGTATTGGCGGCAGCGACTGGGGGCCGCGCCTGGCCATCAATGCTTTCGGCTATATGGGCCGCTGGCGCACGATACGCTTCGTGTCCAATATCGACGGCCATGCCATCGAAGGCGGCCTGTCGGGCCTGGATCCGCACGACACCCTTATCGTGGTGTCGTCCAAGTCCTTTACCACCACCGAGACCCTGCATAACGCCGAGCGCGCGCTGGCCTGGCTGCGCAATGCCGAAATCGCCGATCCCTTCCAGCAGATCGTGGCGGTCACGGCCAATCCCCGGCGAGCCGTCGAATGGGGCGTGTCGGAATCGCACGTGTTCCGCTTCTGGGACTGGGTGGGCGGGCGTTATTCGCTGTGGTCGTCCATCAGCCTGCCGGTGGCCTTGTCGGTGGGCTCGGAAGTGCTGGCGGGCATGAACGCCGGCGCCAACGAAATGGACAACCATTTCCTGCACGCACCCTGCGCCGCCAATGCGCCGGTGCAGATGGCCCTGGCCGGCGTGGTCAACCGCAGTGTGCTGAACTACGGGTCGCTGGGCGTGGTGCCCTACGACACCCGGCTGTTCTATCTGGTGTCCTACCTGCAGCAGCTCGAAATGGAGTCGCTGGGCAAATCGGTGGATGTGGATGGCGACCCGGTCGAGCTGGCTACCGGCCCGGCCGTGTGGGGCATGCCCGGAACCGATGCGCAGCACACCTTTTTCCAGTGGCTGCACCAGGGTAGCGACGGCGCGCCGGTGGATTTCCTGGTTTGCCGCCACGCCGACCATCGCTGGCCCGAACACCATCGCCTGCTGTTGGCCAACTGCCTGGCGCAGCGCGCGGCCCTGTTGCGCGGCAATACCCTGGACGCAGCGCCGGCAGGCAATGCGTCCGACGAGGCGCTGTCGGTGCACAAGGCCACCTCGGGTGGCAGGCCTTCCACCCTGATCGTGCTGCCCAGGCTGACGCCGCATGCGCTGGGGGCCCTGTTGGCCCTCTACGAACACAAGGTATTCGTGCAGAGCGTGATCTGGGGCATCAACGCCTTCGATCAATGGGGTGTCGAATACGGCAAGACCATGGCCAGCGGTATGGCGCGTGAACTGGCTGGCGAGCCGTCGGCGCCGGGCACCCACGATGCTTCCACCACTTACTGGCTGGAAAAATTTGCCGGCACGAAGTAGTTGATGAATCCTTTTCGCGTACTCATCGTGCGGACCTCGTCGATGGGGGATCTCATCCATACCCTGCCGGCGGTGTCCGACATCGCCCGCCACTTTCCGGGCGTGGCCGTAGACTGGGTGGCGGAAGAAGGTTTTGCCGAAATCCCCACCTGGCATCCCGCCGTCGATCGCGTCATCCCCGTCGCCATGCGCCGCTGGCGCAAGGCCTGGTGGTCGGCGCCTGTGCGCCGCGAGCGTGCGGCCTATATCCACCTGCTGCAAAGCCGGCGCTACGACGCGGTCATCGATTCGCAGGGCTTGCTGAAGTCGGCAGCCCTGGTGGCGCTGCGCGCGCACGGCCCCAGGCATGGCCTGGACTGGCATTCCGCGCGCGAACCGGCGGCCTCGCTGTTCTATGGGCACCGACACCGTGTCGAACCCATGCAGGCTGCCGTGTTGCGCTACCGCACCCTGGCCGGACTGGCCCTGGGCTATACGCCCGAAGGCCCGCCGGATTTCGCCTTGCAGGTCTTGCAGGGCGAGCCCGAGCCGGTCACGCTGCAGGACGGCAGCCTATGGCCGGGGCCGCAAGGCGCGGGAAGCTATGCCGCCATCATGCCTTCGGCCAGCCGCGACACCAAGCTGTGGCCGCAAGCCGACTGGCAGGCCGTATTGCGCCGGCTCGACGCCGGCGGTTGCGCGCCCTTGCTGTTTGCCGGCAATGACGAAGAGCGGGCGCGTTCGCTGAGCCTGATCGAAGGCATTGCATCGGCCCGGGTATTGCCCCGGATGGCGCTGGTGCAAACCGCAAGAGTGGTGGCCGGCGCCCGCCTGATGGTGGGTCTCGATAGTGGCATTACGCATTTGTCGGCGGCCCTGGGCCGGCCCACGGTTGGTATCTACTGCGCCACGCCGGTGGTGCGTACACCGCTGACCGGCGCGGGTTATTGCGCCAGCCTGGGCGATCGTGGCCGACCGCCTGCGCTGGCCGAAGTGCTGGCGGCCGTGGACACGGCGCTCGAATCCGCTCGGCCATCGGCAACGCCGCAGGCCGGTGCCGGGAGATGATGCGAGCGGTCTATACCGCCTTGCTGGGCCTGGCGGCTCCGTTCATGTGGCTGGCGCTGTGGCGCCGGGCCAGGCGCGAAGGCGGCGACTGGGGCATCCTGGCGCCCGAGCGCTTTGGCCGCTACCGGGCCGCGCCGCCCCATACCGGCATGGTGTGGGTGCACGCGGTCAGCTTGGGTGAAACCCGCGCGGCCAAGCCCTTGCTCGATGCCTTGCTGGGGCAGGGCAGCCGGGTGCTGCTGACTCATACGACGGCCACGGCCTGGGCTGAAAGCCAGCGCTTGTTCGCGCCGGCCATAAGCCAGGGGCAATTGGTGCAGGCGTGGCTGCCCTACGATTTCCCGGGTGCTACCCGACGCTTTCTGGCGCACTTTCTGCCTCGTGTCGGGGTGTTGGTCGAACGCGAAGTCTGGCCCAATCTGGTGGCTGGCGCCAATGCGGCCCGGGTGCCGCTGGCGCTGGTCAGTGCCCGGCTTTCGGCGCGCTCGGCCAAGGGCATGATGCGCCTGCGCTGGTTGATGCGGCCCGCGTTTGCGGGCCTGGATAGCGTGCTCGCGCAAACCGGCGCCGATGCCGAGCGTCTGCGTGAAGCCGGCGCGCAGGCCCCTCGGGTCATCGGTAACCTGAAGTTCGACATCGAGCTTGCGCCGGGTCCTTTGCAGATCGGGCGCCGCTGGCGCGAGTGCTGGCAGCGGCCGGTGCTGGCGTTTGCCAGTACCCGCGATGGCGAGGAAGCCTTGTTCCTGCGGGCTATCGCGGCGCTGCCGGCAATGCCTGGCAATCCGCTGTTCCTGCTGATTCCCAGGCACCCTCAGCGCTTTGACGAGGTTGCGGGCCTGTTGAAGGCCAGCGGGATGTCCTACCAGCGGCGCTCGGCCCTGGCCGACGTGGCGGCGCTGGCGCCGGACACGCGTTGTTTGCTGGGCGATAGCGTGGGCGAGATGACGGCATACTACGCGGCTAGCGACGTGGCCGTCATCGGCGGCAGTTTCGAGGATTTCGGCGGCCAGAACCTGGTCGAAGCCTGTGCCGCCGGCGTGCCGGTGATCGTGGGGCCCTATACCCGCAATTTTGCGCAGGCTGCCGACGATGCCCTGGCCGCGGGCGCGGCGCTGCGGGTCGCCGATGCGGCGGCGGCGGTATCCGGGGCGCTGGCGCTACTGGCCGATTCCGAGCGTTGCCAGGCCATGGCCCAGGCCGCCCAGGCTTTTGTCGCCGCGCATCGCGGGGCTACACAGAGGGCAATGTCTGCGCTTCATCCATGGCTATGAGCCAGGCCGTGTAGAGCCGTTGCCAACCGGCTTCACCGGCGTCGCCACCCAGCTTCTGCAGCGAGCGGCGCAGCCGCATCAGGTTCTGCTCGCGTTCGCCCTCGGACAGCTGGCCTTGCGTGCAGCGGTCAAAGTCGATCAGCCAGATTTCCCCATCTGCCCCGCGCAGGATATTGTTGGCGTTCAGGTCGGCATGCCAGACCCCCGCGCGGTGAAAGCGGGCAATCACCTGACCCGCGGCTTCCCAAGGTGCGCGTGCAGCATTTTGCGCCATCAGTTCGGCCAGGGACACCGCGCCCGGTATGCGTTCGGTCAGCAAGGCCTGGCGATAGAAGGCCCCGTGCCGCCACCATCCCGCGGCCAGCGGCGCCGGCACCGGCAGGCCTTGCGTATGCATGGTGCGCAGCAAACGATATTCACGCGTACACCGGGCTTGTTCAATGCCCAGCCAGAGATAGCGGTCGGCATTCAAGTGGGCCATGGCGCCGCCGCGTCGGTAGTGACGCAGGACGCCTTCGCCGAATTGCCCTTTCACGAACCAGGCCGAGCCGCGTCCGCCACGGTCGTTAACCGGCCATGCCTGGTCTGCATACCAGGCCGGATCGAGCAGATCGGGCGATGGTGCAGCGCCGCAGCGCAACTGATCGTACAACAGCCCCGTACTTTCACGTGAGCTAGTTGCCGGGAAAACATGCAGGTGGTCGCGACCGACTTCGCTGGGAGGAATCATGCAGGATATTGTAAGGGGGCCTACCCCGCGCCCAGGCTCTTGCCGGCCCGGGATCGGGATTCCCCTAGCATGATGTGTGGCATTTTTGCGAGAATTCAGGGCAAACGTAACAAACGGTTTACACCTTCGAGGTCTTCTTCGCTTAACTGGCCGGCGGCCGCCTTGAGCCGCAAGCCGGCCATCAGGGTAATGTAGCGTGCGTTGGCCAGGTCGCGCCGGGTGGCGAACAGCTGTTGCTGCGCGTTGAGCACATCCAGGTTGATGCGCACACCCACTTCGTAGCCGGTCTGGTTGGCTTCCAGCGCCTTGCGGCTGGATTCTTCCGCGGCTTCGAGGGCCTTGATCTGCGCCAACCCGGTATTGACTCCCAGGAAAGCTTCACGGGTGGCCTGCACCGCTACGCGCCGGGCGTTTTCGTAGTCGTAGCGGCTGCGCTGCTCGAGCGCGACGCTTTGCTTGACCCGCGAAGACACATAGCCCCCGGTATAGACGGGTATCGACACCTGGACCCCTATGGTGCTGCTGGTGCCGCGGGCGCGGCCGTCGGAGATGCCGGTAGCTGCCAGGTTCGCCTCGGGGCGGTACCTGCCGTCGGATTGGCCGAAGGTGCCGACCAGGCTTACCTGAGGCAAGTGCCCGGAGCGCGCGATGGCGATATCGCGTTCGGCGATGGCAGTGCCAACCTGGGCCTGGACCACCAAGAGATTTTCGGTTTGGGCGCGGTCCACCCAGGCATCGATGCGGGCCGGATTGGGCGAGGGCGCTGGCGTGCCGGGCGGCAATATCGCCGGATTTCCGGGCGGCTGGCCGATGATTTTTTCCAACACGTCGCGATTGACCCGCAAGTGGTTTTCGGACTGCAGCAACTGGGCCTGAACCAGGTCGAAGCGGGCCTGGGCTTCGTAGGTATCCGTAATCGTGGTGGTGCCCAGCTCGAAATTGCGTTTTGCCGAGGCCAGCTGTTCGGCGATCGCGTGGCTTTCGGCCTCGAGGGCGGTCAGCGTGTCCTGGGCGGCCAGTACATCGAAATAGGCTTGGGAGACGCGCAGCAACAGATCCTGGAAGGCTTGCTGCAGCTGGAGTTCGGCGACGGTGATGCCCAGCTTGGCGGCTTCATAGGTTTGCCAGCTGCTCCAGTCGAACAAGGGTTGGCTGAGCACCAGTTGATAGCCGTAGCTGTCGACGTAGTTGTTGCGCCGCGGCAACTGGTTACTGAAACGGGTGCGCGTATCGGCATACGAGGCGTCGGCAGTCGCGCTGACCCAGGGCAGCAGATTGGCGCGGGCCTGGGGCAGTTGTTCGATGCTGGCGGTGTAGCTGGCGCGCGCGGCGGCGAAAACAGGGTCCGAGCCCAAGGCGGCTTGGTAGGCCTCGGTCAGGGTCAGTGACCAGGCCGTGCCGCTGGCCATGAGGCCGGCACAGACGATTGCCGCGGTTGCCAGCTGACGCAAGCGCCCGGTTGCCAACGGGTAGGCGAACCCTCGTTTCATCGCACGCTTCCTAGAATTTGAACTTGGATGCCGAGATCCCGCGCAAGGGGCGAATGACCGTTTCGAACAGGTTTTCGGTTTCGAAGGTGGCGGCGCTGGTGCGCGTAATGCGCTGGACGGTCATGACGGGGGCGCGGCCTACCGCGATGACCAGGCGGCCATTGATGCGCAACTGGTATTTGAGCCCGTCGGGCACGCTGTCGGGCACCGAGCCGGTGACCAGGATGGCATCGTATTCATTCGAGCCCCAGCCGTTGTGGCCGTCGCCGATTTCGACGTGGACATTGGCCACGCCGTTGCGCTGCAGGTTCTGCTTGGCAAATGCGGCCAGGCGCGGGTCGATTTCCACCGAGGTGACCTGGTAGGCATGGTTGGCCAGCAGCGCTGCCTGATAGCCCGAGCCGGTGCCGATTTCGAGCACGCTTTCGGTGTGGCTGAGGTTCAGGGCCTGGACCAGGGCGGCTTCATGCTTGGGAGCCAGCATGTTTTCACCGGTGTCGACACCATCTATGCGCAGTGGAATTTCGATATCCGAGAATGCAAGCGCTTTCATGGCCGGAGTCACGAACTGCTCGCGGCGCACGGCGAACAGGGAGTCGAGCACGGCCAGGTCGAGTACGCCGGCAGGGCGGACTTGTTGCTCGACCATGTTGAAGCGGGCTTGTTCAATATCGGAAAGGGTGGCTGCGTTCATCACGGTTCCTGTTACAGACGCGGGAACGGCATGCACGTGTACGCCGTTCGGGCAAAAAACACCCGCCACCTAGGGGGGCGGGTCGAGACATGGGCGATTTTAACGGGTTGCACGTCGTATAGTGTGAGGTTGTTCCCGAATTCACTTTTGCGTTGTCAATAATGAGACTTGAACCTGCCCGCGAGCCGCGTCGCGTGATCTGCCACGCGCTGTCCATCGCCGGGGTAGACCCCTCCGGTGGGGCCGGCGTTTTGGCCGATATCAAAACCATGAGCGCGCTGGGCGCCTATGCCTGCGGGGTGATTGCCGCCCTGACGGCGCAGAATACCCGCGGCGTTACTGGTATTTCGCCGGTTTCCGCGGCTTTTGTCCGGCAACAGATCGACACCCTGTTCGACGATGTGGCCATCGATGCCGTCAAGCTGGGCATGCTGGGGCAGGCGCCGGTGATAGAAACCGTTGCCGATGCGCTGGCCAAGTATCGGCCTGGGCACGTGGTGCTCGACCCGGTCATGATTGCCAAGAGCGGCGATGCGCTGCTCGAAGAGCGCGCGGTGGGCGCTTTGCGCGAAACCCTGTTGCCGCTGGCCACGATGTTGACGCCCAACCTGCCCGAGGCCGGTGTGCTGCTGGGCCAGCGGCCCGTCGAGACGGTCAAGGAAATGCGGCGCGTGGCCGAACGCCTGCGCGAACAGATGGGCACGCATGGGCATCGCTGGGTGCTGCTCAAGGGCGGGCATTTGCCGGGCGATGTGGCGCTGGACCTGCTGCACGATGGCGACAGCATGATAGAGCTGGCCGTGCCGCGCGTGAATACCCGCAATACCCATGGTACCGGCTGCACCCTGTCGTCGGCCCTGGCGGCCTTGCTGCCCCAGACCGGCGATGTGCCGGAAGCTACCCGCGCGGCCAAGGCCTACCTGACCGAAGCCCTGAAAAACGCCGACCGGTTGCAAGTGGGCAGCGGCCATGGGCCGCTACATCATTTCCATCGCTGGTGGTAGGACGCTTGCTACCGGGCAGGCCTGCCCGGTAGCAAGCGGCTCATGTCCGGGATGAGTCCGGACTGCTGTGCCAGGGCCAGGTGTGCCGCCATATCAGCACCAGGCTGTTGCGGTTGTCCAGCAGCAGCAGGGCCGCCAGCGCCACACCCAGCACCAGCAGGTTGGGCAGCAGTGCGGTCGCCCAGGGCGGCCAGGCATACAGCATGCCCGCATTGAGCGCCAGCTGGTTCATCATGAAGAAAGTGACGCCAGCCAGGATACCCGCAAAGACCTTGCCGCCCACGCCGCCGCGGCGGGTTTGCATGACGCTGATAGGCGCCGCGATGGCTATCATCACCAGCAGGGTGAAGGGATAGATCACTTTGCGCCACATCGCCACGACCTGGCGATCGGTACTGAGCTGGTTGCTGTCCAGGTAGTCGATATAGCGCCAAAGACTTACGACCGACATGCGTTCGGGTGTCAGCACGCGTGCCATCAGCAGCTCGGGTGTCAAGGTGGTGGGCAGCACGCGCGTGTCCTGCTTGACCAGGGTGACGGGTCCTTTGCTGGTGGGTTTGGCATCGGCCAGCGCGTGCAGCGTACCCGGTGCGATCTCGTTGGCCGAAACCTGGCTCAGTATCAGTTCGCCGGTATCGAAGCTGCCTTCCTGGGCCTGCAGCAATGCCACCACGTTCTGGTGCTGATCGAGTTCATACACCACAAGATCGCGCACATTGCCATTGGCCAGCAGCGTGGCGACATTAATGACGCGCTCGCCGTCGGCGGTGCGTTCCTTGAACCAGTAGCCGCTTTCCAGCCGTCCGCCACCGGTACGCCCAAGCAGGGTGAGGTTGGCTTCGCCCAGCTTGATCTCGGTGGCCGGCACGATGAACTCGGCCAGCAGGATGGCGCCCGCCACCAAAGGCAGGGCAATTTGCCACAGCATGCGCAGCAGCCCCCCGGCGCTGACGCCGGATACCCGCAGGATCACCAGCTCATGGCGTTGGGCCAGCCCGGCCAGGGCCAGTATCGAGCCGATGAGCAGGCCTATGGGCAGCAGGTCGTACAACCGCGTGGGCAGGTCGAGCACTTCGAGATACAGCAGGTGGATCAGGCGAAAGTCGCCACCGACGCGATCGAGCTTGTCCACCAACGAGAAAAAGGTGAACAGCCCGACCAGCGCAAGCACCACCACCACACACGAGCGGTAAATCTCGCGCGCTATGTAGCGGCGGGCGGTTTTCACACTTTGAGTCCGTGGTATTTCTGGCCGATGGCAACGGTGGCCTCGAAGAAGCCAGCCTTGTTGCCGCAGTCGTAGCGGGTGCCTTCGTAGCGGTGTGCAAAGACCTTGCGCTCTTTCAGCAGCGCGGCGATGCCGTCCGTCAACTGGATTTCGCCACCCACGCCTTGTTGCGTGCGGCGCAGGTGTTCGAAAATCTGCGGCTCGAGCACATAGCGGCCCACCACGGCGAGATTCGACGGGGCGTCCTTGGGGGCGGGCTTCTCGACGATGGCCAAGACCCTTTCGGTGCGGCTATCGACGGGTTCGGTCGCCACGATGCCGTACTTGTTGGTGTCTTCGTGCGGCACTTCCTGCACGCCCAGCACGCTGCCGCCATGGGCATGCGCCGCGTGGATCAGTTGGCGTGTGACGGCGACGTCGGCATCCAGAAGATCGTCGGCCAGCAGCACGGCAAATGGTTCGTCGCCCACGACCGGGGCGGCGCACAAGACGGCGTGGCCCAGGCCCAGGGGCGCCGATTGGCGAATATAGATGCAGTTGATATGCGAAGGCAGGATGTTGCGCACCGCAGCCAGAAGTTCATGCTTGCTCTTGGCCGCGAGTTCGGCTTCGAGTTCGGGGGCGGCATCGAAGTGATCCTCGATTGCACGCTTGTTGCGCCCGGTAATGAAAATCAGGTCGGTAATGCCTGCGGCCACGGCTTCTTCGACAGCGTACTGGATCAGTGGCTTGTCGACGACGGGCAACATTTCCTTCGGACTGGCTTTGGTTGCCGGAAGAAAACGGGTGCCCAGCCCGGCTACGGGGAAAACTGCTTTACGTACGGGTTTCATGGCGTAGTTTCGTGGAATGTTGGATGTGATAGTGGCGTTGCCAGGATCAACGCTGTGCAGCCAGATTGTCGCAGATGCACGACTGCAATGCGCGCTCCGGCGGCACGATGCGTGTTAAGGAATGTGAGCGTGGCGCATGCGTGCCATGACGGTATTCGTGCGTGAATTCAGGTAGCGCGTTACGCCCTTGGCGTCGTAGAAGCGCGGGTTGGGCAGCATGACTGCCAGTTGCGCGGCTTGTCGGGTGCCCAGCCTGGCGGCGTCGGTGTCGAAATAATGCCGAGCCGCAGCCTGCGCACCAAAAACGCCTTCGCCCCATTCGGCCACATTCAGGTACAGCTCGAGAATACGCTGCTTGGTCATGACGTGCTCGATCATCCACGTGATGATCAATTCCTGGCCTTTGCGAAAGTAGCTTCTGGAATTCGACAGGAAGAGATTCTTGGCCAGTTGCTGGGTGATCGTCGAGCCGCCGCGCATGACGCCGCGCACGGTGGTGCCGGATTCCTCGGCGGCCTGGAGCCGCGCCGCCAACTGCCGGTTGTGCTCCCAGGCATTGCGAATGGCGTCCCATTCCACGCCCCGGTGCTGCATGAACAAGGCGTCTTCCGAAGCCACGACGGCGCGCTTGAGGGACGGGCTGATGCGATCGTAGTCCACCCACTGGTAGTTCAACTTGGCGTCGGGCCGGGTTTCACGTAGTTCGGCCATGGCCGAACGCATGATGGGCGTACTGCCGGGGGCCTGCATGCTATACCAGACCACTTTGCAGAAAAACCAGAACTGCACCAGCAGGACCAGCGCGGCCAGCGCCATCAGCGTTCCCAGCGCGATCTTGAGCCTGGAATAGCTGCGCAGCGAGGCTTTCGGCGACCAGGCCATGTTCTAGTTCTCGGTCGCGGGCCGGTCTGGCGCGGCGCCGGCCAGTATTGCCCGCATGGCGGCGAGCACGGGCTCGGTGTCGGGCAGCACGCCGCGCCAGATGCGAAAGCTTTCCGCGGCTTGCGCCACCAGCATGCCCAGGCCGTCGGCCGTTGCTGCCCCAGCCTGAGCGGCCTCGCGCATGAAGGGCGTGGGCTGGCTGCCGTAGACCATGTCGTAGGCCAGGGCACCCGGCGCATAGAGTTCGCCGGGCAGGTCGGGCGCGGCATCCTGCAGGCCGCTGGCGGTGGCATTGATGACCAGGTTCCAGCCGCCGGGCAAGGTGGCGCCGGCATTGCCCGCCGCATCCAGGATGGTGGCACCGGCTTCGGGGGCGAAGGCCGCAGCCAGCTCATGGGCACGCTGCGCGGTTCGATTCACGATGCGCAGATGGGCGCATCCGGCCTGCAGCAGGGGCCCCACGGCTCCGCGGGCAGCGCCGCCCGCACCCACCAGCAGCACGCGCGCGCCGGCCAGTTGCACGCCCAGCCGTTGCAGGTCGCGCAGCAGGCCAACGCCATCGGTATTGCAGCCATGCAGTTCGCCGTTTTCCTGCCACAAGGTGTTGACCGCCCCGGCGGCACGCGCGCGATCGCTCAGGTGGCGGCTGGCGCGCTCGAAGGCCTGGAGCTTGAACGGCACCGTGACATTGAGGCCTTTGCCGCCCTGCGAGAAGAAGGCGTCCAGGGCTGCGTCAAAGCCATCCAGCGGCGCGAGCAGCCGTTCGTAGCGCAAGGCCTGGCCGGTTTGCACGGCAAACAGCTGGTGGATCTGCGGCGAGCGGCTGTGGGCGATGGGGTTGCCGATAACGGCATACAAATCAAGGCTGGCGCCCATTCAAGGTGTCTCCGTGCTGATGGCATCGTTCTGGAAATGCCAGGTGCGGGTAATGGCAATCACGTCGGTATCCCGTTTGATCGATGCCGGGAACGGCGCAAAGGGCACCGCCCTATTGACGATCGCGCGAGCAGCATCGTTCAGGACGGCATGCTCCGAGGGGGCATCGAACACCATGTCCTCGAGGCTGCCATCGGCCCGGATGAATACCGTCGCCCGCAGCGAGCCATACACGCGGCCGCGGGCTGCATCCGGATAGTAGCGGTTGCCTATCGATTCCACGCGTTCGCGCCATTCCTCGACATAGTGCGCAAACGGCACGGCCGAGGCCGAGGGTGCGAAGTAATGCCGCCGTGGCCGGCGATTGTAGTCTTCCACGCGCTGCGAGATGGCGGCGTATTGCTGGGCCAACTGGGCCACGGTTTGCTCGGCCGGCTCGCGCACGCCCGGACTGAGGGCATCGGTTTGCGTGCCCCTGACGGTCCGAGCCTCGGCGTACTGGGCATATTGGGCTTGCAGCAGCGTCATGAGTTCGCGCTGTTTGGCCTCGAGTTCCTGCAGGCGGGCCTGCTGGGCGGATACCGGGATAGCGCTTTGCAGGGTGGGCGAGGGTGGCAGCGGCGAGCGCGCGGCGACGCCGTCTTCGCTGTCGCCGCCGCCATCCATATTGGCCTGTGCCAGCACGGTTGCCTGCACGGGCACGCTATCCGTGCTGGCATTGAGCAGCACCACTTCCAGCGACGAGGGTATCGGACGGCTGGCCGGTGCGGGCGCATGAAAGTGCAGGGCCAGCACGCTGATGTGAACCAATAGCGATACGCCCAGCCCGATGGACAGGTAACGATGGGAACGGGTGCCAAACCTGGGCACCATGTGGGAAGCGGCGTGATTCACACCGCGATTTTATGTCGTGGTGGCTGCGCTCGCACCTGCCGTGTCGCCACCGGCGCGGGGAATCCGGTTCAGGTTGGCCACGAAGGTCTCGGTCGAGGCCCGCCACGAGAACTGTTGCGCGTGGGCGCGCGCCGCGCTGCGGGGGATATCGAGCGCCTTGAGGCAGGCGCTGCGCAGGTCCTCGTCCATGACGCCGGCGGCCGAGTCGCCGAGCACGTCGATCGGGCCCGTGACGGGGTAGGCCGCTACCGGGCAGCCGCATGCCATCGCTTCCAGCAAGACCAGGCCGAAGGTGTCGGTGCGGCTAGGGAAAACAAAGACGTCGGCCGCGCAGTACAGGCTGGCCAGCGTGGGCTGGTCGAGCACGCCGGTAAAGCGCACATCGGGGTAGCGGCGCTGCAGGTCTGCCAGCAGGGGGCCGGTGCCGGCCACCCATTTGGTGCCGGGCAGATCCAGCTGCAGGAAGGCTTCGATATTTTTTTCCACGGCGACCCGGCCCACGCACAGGAATACCGGCGGCTGGGCGTCGTTGGGCAGTGGCGTCCCGGGCTTGAACACGTCCAGGTCGACGCCGCGCGACCACAGTACGATGCGATCCTGCTCAAAGCCGAAGGCGACCAGGTCGCGCTTGACCGCGGGGGTGGGAACCATGATGGCCGACGACGGACCATGGAACCAGCGCAGGTAGCGGTAGGTCAGCGACAGCGGTATGCGAAGGCGCGCCTGCACGTATTCCGGAAAACGCGTGTGATAGGCGGTGGTGAAGGGCAGGCCCTGTCGTATGGCATAGGCGCGGGCCGCCAGGCCCAGTGGCCCTTCGGTGGCAATGTGGATGGCATCGGGACGGGCGTGCCGCAGGCGTTGCGCGACTTTGCGTCGAGCCAGCAGCGACAGGCGGATTTCCGGATAGGTCGGGCAGGCTATCGTGCGAAATTCCAGGGGCGTGAGCAGCTCCACCTGATGGCCCATGCGAGCAAGTTCCAGCCGGGTCTGCGTCAGCGTGCGCACCACGCCGTTCACCTGAGGCTTCCAGGCATCTGTCACGATGACGATTTTCATTCCGAGAGAGCTCCTTCGGAACTGCGGACTGTGTCGGGCTCGGCGTGGGCCGCCGCCGCCGCCCGGACGGGCGCAGGCGGAATCCAGGAAATCACTTCCAGCCTGCCATCCCAGTGTTCGACCAGGGCCGTGCGGCTTTCCACCCAGTCGCCATCGTTGCAGTACAGGATGCCGTCCACATAGCGGACCTCGGCCTTGTGGATGTGCCCGCACACGACACCGTCGAACCCTCGGCGCCTGGCCTCGTCCATTAGGGCTTGCTCGAAGGCGCTGATGAATGAGACCGCATCCTTGACCTTGTGCTTGAGATATTGCGACAGCGACCAGTACCCCAGCCCCATGCGGGCGCGGGCGCGGTTGAACCAGGAATTGAAGGCCAGCGCCAGGCTGTAGAGCCGGTCGCCCAGGTAGGCCAGCCAGGGGGCGTACTGCACCACGCCGTCGAACAGGTCGCCATGCGTTACCCACAGGCGCTTGCCATCCAGGGTCATGTGCTCGGCCTCGAACAACACCTCGATGCCGCCGAAATGGTGATCGACGTAGTGCCTGGCGAAGGAGTCGTGATTGCCGGGGATGTACACCACGCGCGTGCCCTTGCGCGCCTTGCGCAGGATTTTCTGCATGACATCGTTGTGCGATTGCGGCCAGAACCAGCGTTTGCGCAACTGCCAACCGTCAATGATGTCGCCCACCAGGTAAAGGGTGTCCGACTCGGTCTGTTTAAGAAAATCCAGCAGCGGCTCGGCCTGGCAGCCCGCGGTTCCCAGATGCAGGTCCGAGATCCAGATGGTGCGGTAGCGGCGCGATTGTTCAGGAGCGTCTGTCAAGTGCGTTGCATAGTCATGGTTGAACGATGCAAGCATTACGCCAGCGAGGCATGACCGGAACGTGACAGGCCAGGCAACGCACACACTTGTGATGTGTTTGCGACAAACCCCTTAAATTGGGGTCAGGCCACGATTTTCATTTCCAGCGGGCAAGAAACTGGGGTCAGACCACGGTTTTGAGCACAAATCGTGGTCTGACCCCAGTTTTTAGGAGGCGCTTTGGGTGTCCTGGGCGTCGGGGGCATCCGGCGCATTGGGCTCTTCGGGGTGTGGCGGATTCTCGGGGGCTTCCTCGATCTCCACCGGCAGGACCACGTCGCCTTCTGCGCCGCCTTCGTCGGCGGCGTGCACATCGGACAAGCCCGGGGCCAGGGCGGCGTCGGGAGCGCCGTCGCCGGTATAGCGGCATTCCAGGCTCAGGTCGAGCTCATCCATGCCCACGATATCGAGCGCCACCACATGGCCGCGCTCGAGCATGGGCATGCCGGGAATCCGCGTGTAGAACGGGATGTTGGCCAGTCGGACGAGATCGTCGCGCACGACGACCGCATCGGTGCGCGTAACGTTTTCCTGCTTGAGCCAGCGCAGGCACCAGTAGCGCTCCATGGAGTCCTGGAACTCATGGTACGAGCTGTACTTGGCCTCGAACGCGCCGATGATGGCAAACAGATCGGCATCGCGCGGCTTGAAGGGAGCGGCCAGGCGGGCCGATACACCGTGTTCGGCTACCGCAATCAGTTGCTGCTGGTTCACCAGGTCGACATAGCGGCGCAGCGGCGAAGTGCACCAGGCATATTGGGCCACGCCCATGGCCTCGTGCGGCAACGCGTGTGTGCTCATGCGCACGCG
Source organism: Verticiella sediminum (assembly GCA_040392445.1). GTDB lineage: Bacteria > Pseudomonadota > Gammaproteobacteria > Burkholderiales > Burkholderiaceae_B > Verticiella > Verticiella sediminum_A. Next base: position 8,258 of record JBEBVZ010000004.1, on the reverse strand, counting down.
TCCGGCTTGCTGCGAGCGGTAGATGCCGGGTACGCCATGGTCTGCGAGCAGCTTGCCCCACTGGCTGTTGGCCAGGATCATGTATTCGCCCACCATGCGATCCAGCGGCGAGTTGCGCAGGCGCGGCACGATGCGCACTACGGCGTCGTCGGGGTTGGTCGGATCGCCGTCCACGTAGAAGCTGTATTCCACGCGGTTGTTCTGTTCGGGCTTGCCGCGCGCGGTTTCGCGCACGCGCAGCAGGGCCTTGGCGCCGCGCCACAAGGGGCGCAGCAGATCGGCGTAGGGCAGCGGCTGGCTGTCGTCTTCCAGCGCCGATTCGCTGACCTGGGGTTCCAGTATCGGATGGCGCAGGTTCTCGACGATGACGACGGTTTCCAGCCGCGTCTCGATGTCGCTGAGCTCGCCGGTGGCGGTATCTATCGTGGTGTACAGCGACAGCGCCGGCGCCGGCCGGCCGGCATCCAGCGAGAAGGCTTCGATGAGCTCGTCCGGCTGCATGGGGATCTTGTCGCCCGGCATGTAGACGGTGGACATGCGTGCCCGCGCCAGTTGGTCCAGCGGTTCGTCGCGCACGACGGCAAGGGCGGGCGCGGCAATATGCACCCCAACCCGGATGCGGCCGTCGGCCAGCTCGGTCACGGACAGGGCGTCGTCGATCTCGGTGGTGGTGATGTCGTCAAAGGAATACGCCTTGACATCGGCCAGGGGGAAATCGGTTCTGGGCGGCGGCAGGGTGATGGGCTCGAACCCGGTGCCGCGGGGGAAGTGATCGAGCAAAAAGCGCTTGCGCAACAGTCCCAGCGGATGCGGCCACGCGCCCAGGCGCAGCAGCAGCCGTATGGGGCTGACCTGGGCCTGGTTACAAGCCAGGTCCAGGGCTTTCCATTCCATACTGTTCTTGTCGGGCCGGAATGCCAGGGCGTCGACTTGCCGGGCAATGGGCTCGGGCAGCTCGCCCGCCACCATGGCGTCGGCCCAGGCCTGCTGTTGCTCGGCCTGGCGTTTTTTCTTTTCCAGCGCGGCCAGCGCGGCTTGCAGGATGTCGGGAGGAGCCGGGCGATAGCGGCCCCGGCCTCGGCGGTGGAAGTACACCGGCGCGGAGTGCAAGTGCAGCAGCAGCGCGCATTCTTCGATCGCACTGGGTGTGTGGCCGTAGTAATCGGTGGCCAGCTCGGCCACTTCGAACTCTTGCTGCGGCGCGCATTCCCACAGGAACTCGGAGTCGAGCGCGGTCGAGGCGATTTCGGCCTCGCGCAACAGCGTGGCCGGATCGGGACTGGCGAACCGCATCACCACGTTCGATTTCTTGATTTTGCTGCGTTTGCCGCTGGCCGCCTCTACCTGCAGGCTGGCGTCGGCTTCGTTAAAAATGGTGGCAGCCTTGAAACCGCCATCGTCTTCGTACAGAACGTGCATGGAGAAAACTCGGTTCGTTCAGGCGTGCGGCGGATGCTCCGGCACGCTCGATCGTGTCTTAGTGGGAGTCGGGCGCAGTTCCCGGCGCACGGGTGTCAATACCGGCAAAGCCGAGAACTTCTGGCATCCAGCAGGAAAAATCGGAAATTCCGTGGTCGCTGCCGTCGATGATCAGCTGTTTTGCACCGGGGTAGTGATCGCGCATTTCGCGCCAGTCCAGCACTTCATCGCCGGTCGTGGCCAGCAGGAAGTAGCGTTCCGGCCGGGTGATGCGCTCTACCTTGATGTCTGCCAGCTCATCCACGTATTCGGGCAGGAAGACGAAGGGTTCGGGGCTGTGATACAGGGTATGTTCGCCCACTTGGCTGGCGAGGTCGCGGTCTGCATGCACCGCCGGGTTCAGCAGCGCAGCCTTGCAACCCAGTTGTTCGGCGAGCCAGGTGGCGTAATAGCCTCCCAGGGACGAGCCGATGATGGTGAGCTCGTCGTCACGGTGCGAGCCGACCAGCTCCAGGCACAGGTCGATGGCTTCGGCCGGGCTGGCAGGCAACTGTGGGCAGAGCCATTGCTTGGCCAAGCCCTGGGCCGCCAGGTGTTCGGCCAGCAAATTGGCCTTGTGCGAGGCGGGCGCTGAGCGAAAACCGTGCAGGTAGAGAATCATGGCGGCCCCTAGGCGTTGTTGAGGGCGGGCTGTCGCAGCGCGTCCAGGATGCGGTCGTGGACGCCGGCAAAGCCGCCGTTGCTCATGACCAGGATGTGGTCGCCCGATCGCGCCGCGCGGCTGACCGCGGCAACCAGCGCGTCGATATCGCTGAATGCCGAGGCACGTTCGCCCAGCGGCGCCAGCGCCTGGGCCGGGTCCCAGCCCAAGGCGTTGCGCCCTTCGATGGCGCCATAGCAGAACACCAGGTCGGCGGCGGCGAGCGCGTCGGGCAGCCGGGCTGTCATGGTGCCCAGCTTCATGGTGTTCGAGCGCGGCTCGAGCACGGCCAGGATGCGACTGTCGCCGATTTGCTCGCGCAGCCCCTGGACCGTCGTAGCGATGGCGGTGGGATGGTGGGCAAAGTCGTCGTAGAGTGAAATATTGCGCACGGTGCCGCGCAGCTCCATGCGGCGGCGCACGCCAACGAAGCCGCTGAGCGCTGCGATGGCGACGGCCGGGTCTACCCCGACGTGTTCGGCGGCCACAATGGCTGCCAGCGCATTTGCGCGATTGTGGGCGCCGGTATGCCGCCAACTGACGGTGCCCAGCGCCTGGCCGGCGAGCCGTACGACGAAGCTGCCGTCGGCGGCCGGAGCATCGGCCGTCCAGTCGCTGTCTGCACCGACACGCACGGTTTCGGACCAGCAACCGCGGTCCAGCACCCGATCCAGCGCGGGTGTGCGGGTGGGCGCCACGATCCGGCCCTGGCCGGGAACGGTACGCACCAGATGATGGAACTGGGTTTCGATCGCGGCCAGGTCGGGAAAGATATCGGCGTGGTCGTATTCGAGGTTGTTCAGGATGGCGGTGCGCGGCCGGTAGTGCACGAATTTCGAACGCTTGTCGAAAAAGGCCGTGTCATATTCGTCGGCTTCGATCACGAACAGGCCCCGCGAGCCCTCGGGTGCCGGGTTCAGGCGCGCCGAGACGCCGAAATCCAGGGGGACGCCACCGATCAGGAACGAGGGCGCCAAGCCTGCGTATTCAAGGACGGCGGCCAGCATGGCGGTGGTCGTGGTCTTGCCGTGCGTGCCGGCAACCGCCAGTACATGGCGCCCCGCCAGCACATGTTCGCCCAGCCACTGAGGGCCGGAAACATAAGGCAGGCCGGCGTCCAGGATGGCTTCCATCAGCGGATTGCCCCGCGACACGACGTTGCCAATAACGTACAGGTCGGCCCCCAGCGCGAGTTGGCCGGCGTCAAAACCTTCGCAAAGCGCGATGCCTTGTTCCTCGAGCTGGGTGCTCATGGGTGGATAGACGCCTGCGTCGCAGCCGGTGACCTTGTGGCCAGCTGCACGGGCGATCAGCGCAAGCCCCCCCATGAAGGTGCCGCAAATGCCAAGTATGTGTAGGTGCATGCGCGCATTGTAGAACGTTGCCGGCCGGCGCCGGGCCGGGGTGCGTGGCACAATACCAGAATGGTTGCTCCAAGCTTGCGAGATGAAATCGCCCACGCCGCCGCCCGCATGATCGCCGAGGACGGGCTCGACTACAGCACTGCCAAGCGCAAGGCTGTGCGTCAATTGCTGGGCCAGTCCTCGTTGCCGCGAGGCGATGTCATGCCCGACAACGCCCAGGTCGAAGACGCGGTGCGTGAATATCAATCCCTATATATGAGCGATACCCAGCCTCAACGCTTGCGCCAGCTGCGCGAGCATGCGCTGGGGCTCATGCGCTGGCTCGAACCCTTCCAGCCCTATCTGGCGGGGGCCGTCTGGAACGGCACCGCGGGCGAGCACAGCGAAATCGTTTTGCAGTGTTTTGCCGATTCGGCCAAGGATGTCGCGATTTTTCTGCTGAATGCCAATATTCAGTACGAAGTCGATGAGCGTCCGGACTTCCGTGGGCGCGGTACGGTCGAAGCCTTTTATTTCATGTGGCGCAAGGAAGCCGTGGTGCTGGCGATTTACGATCAGGATGCGCTGCGTGGGGCTTTGCGTCCTGCGCATGATGGCCGCACCGAGCGTGGCGACGCGCGCGCGCTGCAGCTCTTACTGGCAAAAGACGAGCAGCCTTTAAATGATGAACGGGAAGAGCCGCAAAGATGAAACGCAGAACCCTGCTGGCGGGCGCCCTGGCCGCAAGCGTAGCCGCGATGGCTGGATGCCGCCAAGCCGAGCAAAAACAATCCACAGCCATCCTGTTTAGCCATAGCTTTCCCGATACGGCTGGCGTGTCGCAGGCGATGGCGCAATGGCAGGGCAAGCCGTTGCTGGTCAACTTCTGGGCCACCTGGTGCGCGCCTTGCGTCAAGGAAATGCCCGATCTCGATCAACTGAGCCGGCAGTTTCCCAATATCGCATTTGTCGGCATCGGCATCGATTCCGCGCAAAATATCGCTGGCTTCATTCAGAAAGTGCCCGTACGCTACCCTTTGCTCGAGGCGCGTGCGGCCGGCCTCGAACTCATGCGCACTCTGGGAAACGATAAGGGCGGTTTACCATTTACCGTGATCATCGGGGCCGACGGGCGCTTGATCAAGGCATTTTCCGGCCAGATCAAGGTAGATGAATTGCAGGCTACCTTACGGCTGGTTACCGCGTAAAATCGCCTCCCGTTCCGGGGGGCGTGATAATACGATAGCCTCAAGTAGACAAAGGGGCCGGTTTGGCGCGAAAATCGGCGCCTTTGAACGAATTTTTTGCTACATGCCACGAAACATCCTGGTTCTGCATGGCCCCAACCTCAATCTGCTTGGCACCCGCGAGCCGCAGATCTATGGTTCGCTGACGTTGGCCGATATTGATGCTCGGCTGTTGGCGCTGGCCACGGCGGCAAATGCCGCACTGACCTGCTTTCAAAGCAACCATGAAGGGCATCTGGTAGACCGGATACAGGCTGCGCGCGAAGATGGTACGGACTTCATTATTCTGAATCCTGCAGCCTATACGCATACAAGTGTCGCGATCCGCGATGCATTGGCGGCTGTGGCACTGCCGTTTATTGAAGTACATTTGTCGAATGTACACAGGCGCGAAGCCTTTCGGCATCATTCATATTTTTCCGATCTCGCGGTTGGGGTTGTCGCCGGGCTTGGTGCGGCAGGCTACGAAGCGGCGCTGCGATACGCGCTGGATCACGTGCCTGCCTGACGGCAACATCAAGCCCAAGCCAATCGGCCTCTTGATCAACAGACGAACTGCGTGCGCCCCGCGCGCCGCGCAGCAAACATATAACCGGGAAGGTAACTACCCATGGACCTCAGAAAACTCAAAACCCTCATCGATCTGGTAGCAGAGTCCGGCATTGCCGAACTCGAGATTACCGAAGGTGAAGGCAAAGTACGCATCGTCAAAAGCATACAAGCCCAGGCCGGCATGATGCAGGCCATGCCTGCCGGCTGGCAGATGTCTCCGGTCCCCGCGCCTGGCGCACCGGCGCCGGTCGCCCCTGCCGCCGCACCGGTGGTGGATACGCCGCCCGTGATCTCGGGCCATGTCGTGAAGGCGCCCATGGTCGGCACCTTCTATCGCGCTCCGAACCCGGGTGCCGCGCCGTTTGTCGATGTGGGCCAGTCCGTCAAGGAAGGCGATGCTCTGTGCATCATCGAAGCGATGAAGCTGCTCAACGAGATCGAGGCAGACCAGTCCGGCACCATCAAGGAAATCCTGGTGGAAAATGGCCAGCCCGTCGAATACGGCCAACCGCTGTTTGTGATCGGCTGAACCCTATGTTTGAAAAAGTCCTGATTGCCAATCGTGGCGAAATCGCCATGCGTATCCAGCGGGCTTGCCGCGAGCTGGGTATCAAGACAGTTGCCGTGCATTCCGAGGTCGACCGCGACGCCAAGTACGTGCGCCTGGCTGACGAATCCGTCTGCATAGGCCCGGCTCCCGCACGGGATAGCTATCTCAATATGCCGGCCATCATTTCGGCCGCCGAGGTCACCGACGCCGAAGCCATCCACCCCGGCTATGGTTTTCTGGCCGAAAATGCCGATTTCGCCGAGCGTGTGGAAAAAAGCGGTTTCGTCTTCATCGGCCCGCGCCCTGAAACCATCCGCTTGATGGGTGACAAGGTCAGCGCCAAGCAGGCGATGATTGCCGCCGGCATCCCGGTGGTTCCCGGTTCGGACGGCGCCTTGCCGGACGATCCCACGCGAGTTCTTGAAATCGCCCGCAAGGTCGGTTATCCGGTCATCATCAAGGCTTCGGGCGGCGGCGGTGGCCGCGGTATGCGTGTGGTGCACACCGAGGCAGCACTGCTCAATGCTGTCGTCATGACGCGTTCGGAAGCCGGTGCGGCCTTCAACAACCCCGAGGTCTATCTCGAGAAATACCTCGAGAACCCGCGCCACGTCGAAATCCAGATCATGGCCGACGGGGGCCGCAATGCCGTGTGGCTGGGCGAACGCGATTGCTCCATGCAGCGCCGCCACCAGAAGGTGATAGAAGAAGCACCGGCGCCACATATCCCACGGCGCCTTGTCGAGCGTATTGGCGATCGCTGCGTCGATGCCTGCCGCAAGATCGGCTATCGCGGCGCGGGCACCTTCGAGTTCCTGTATGAAAACGGCGAGTTCTATTTCATTGAAATGAACACGCGCATCCAGGTCGAGCACACGATTACCGAAATGGTGACCGGTATCGACCTGGTGCAGCAGCAGATCCTGGTGGCCGCCGGCGAAAAGTTCCAGTTGCGCCAGCGTGATATCCAGATCCGTGGCCATGCCATCGAATGCCGTATCAACGCCGAAGATCCCTTCCGTTTCACGCCAAGTCCCGGCCGTATCCACAACTGGCACGTTCCGGGTGGCCTAGGTATCCGTGTCGATTCGCACGTGTATAACGGCTACTTCGTACCGCCCAACTACGATTCGATGATCGCCAAGATCATCAGCTATGGCGATACCCGCGAGCAGGCGATTGCCCGCATGCGTGTAGCCTTGTCGGAAATGGTGGTCGAAGGCATTTCCACCAACGTGCCACTGCACCGCGAACTGATGCAGGATGCGCGTTTTTGCGAAGGCGGAACCAGCATCCACTATCTGGAAGAGCGGCTGGCACAACGGCCTGAATAACTTTTTTCTGCAGGATTAGCCCCATGCGCGAGCTAGTGTTCGATTGCCTACATGAACAGGCAGAACCGTGGTCCGATGCGCTGCTCGAGGCCGGGGCCTTGTCGGTGTCGGTTGCCGATGCCGATGACGGCACCGACGCCGAGCAACCTTTATATGGCGAGCCGGGCCTGGAGCCCGACACGCAGGCCTGGATGCGTAACCGCGTCGTGGCCCTGCTGCCGGACGATATGGATGCCACGGCATTGATTGCCGATGCCTGCGCCGTGCTCGAACTGGCCCAGGCGCCGGCCTGGACTATCCGCGACGTGCCGGATGCCGACTGGGTGCGTCTTACCCAGTCGCAGTTCGATCCCATCCAGGTGGCCGATCGTATCTGGATCGTGCCCAGCTGGCACGACGTTCCGCCCGAAGCCCAGGCGGGCAGCGTATGCATACGCCTGGATCCGGGGCTGGCTTTCGGTACCGGCAGCCACCCCACCACCCATTTGTGCCTGGCCTGGCTGGCCGAGCATATGCGTGAAGGCGCTACCGTGCTCGACTACGGTTGCGGCTCGGGCATTCTGGCGATTGCCGCGCGCAAGCTGGGCGCGGGCAGCACGCTGGGGGTCGATATCGATGCCCAGGCGGTCCAGTCCACTGGCGACAACGCGCTGGCCAACGAGGTTGATGTCACGGCGCTGTTGCCCGATGCCATGCCGGCTGGCACGTTTGATTTCGTGGTCGCCAACATCTTGTCCAATCCGCTCAAGGTGCTGGCGCCTATGCTGTGCCAGCGTGTTGCCCCGGGCGGGCGCCTGGTCTTGTCCGGCGTGCTCGAGCGCCAGGCGGAAGAAGTGGCGCAAGCGTATGCGCCCTGGATGCAGATGTCCGTGTGGCAGGCGCGTGATGGCTGGGTCTGCCTGCACGGGCAACGGGCCTGACGCGTGGCGCCGCTGGTCACCCGCTGTCCGCAATGCGGGGCTGCGTTCAGGGTGGTGGCCGATCAATTGCGCCTGCGCAATGGCAGGGTGCGCTGCGGCGTCTGTCAGACGGTGTTCGATGCACGCGTCGCACAGGTAAGTGAAAGGGCGGCGGGTGGGGGGGGGGGGGGAAGGGGGACACCAGCCCCCCCCA